>DBGCOP010000001.1:0-1063 GCA_048360435.1 Candidatus Limenecus sp.
AAAGAAGCAGAGAAAAAGATGGAACAGGCAGAAACAAAGGCCCGTAACGAAAAGAAACGGGCAGAGCTGGAAATCCGTAAAGCGAAAAAAGAAGTAAAAGCCAGAACCGAAAAAATGAGGGATACGGAATATTTTTGGGGAATGGGATACATTACGGTAATCCTGTTTGTAATTATACAGAACGGTGCTTTTCAAAATGATTTCATAGATTTTTTCAGGACTCCATTCATGTGGTATTTTCAATTTTGTGAATGGTTGGCACATCCAACCTATGATAACGGATTTAACCAGAAAATAGCATATACATGTGGAGAAGCATGGGTTATCAGAATTCTGGCAATCGTAGCTGTCCTTCTCATAGTGGTAATTATAATGGCGATAATTATGGAAATAATAAAGAAATACAAAAAAATGTGGGATAAAATTTCACAGATGTTTTTAATCGGAAGTCTTTCGGGGATAGCAGTACTTGGAGATGTAATTAGAGAATATCTGCCAGTGAATTTGATTTTGACATTTGGGTTTATCAATGTGGGAATCATGTTGCTTAAAATATATTTTCAAAAGAAGTTTGAAGAGAAAAGCCTGTATGCTGATAATCACTATGATTAGGAAAATACAAAAGCCGATAACCACAGTTCAAGAACTGTGTATTATCGGCTCTGCGGCTGTGCGTCTGGCGTTTTAATAGCAGTTATATGGAATTGTTCAATGTCGATTAGGCATTCGCTTTTGCACTTCGACAAAAGAGTGGAAAATTTTTTTACTGGCTCATTTTCTCAGATTTTGTCGCGTGTTTTATTTCCGTAGACAGGGAAATGCACCCACTCGACACTTACTTTTATTTGAGCCTCTACTTTTTATTTTTTCCTTGAATATCCTATAACACTAACAAAATACGATGCAACTACTATACCCAAAACAAAAATAGCAATCAACATAGAATTTTTAACCAAATTTTGAGTAACGTATTTCATATCTTTTGATATTTTACTTACGAAAAAGATAACGAGAAGTGTGCAAATCATTCTCACATACTGAACACTCATATAGCCAAACCACT
>DBGCOP010000002.1:0-131183 GCA_048360435.1 Candidatus Limenecus sp.
TTTTATACATCATGACTCCTTATTTTTTTTAGGTATCTTTTTTTATAATACCTACCTGCGGAGTCTTTTATTTATTTCTTTTTACTACTTCAGCTTCATATATACTATACTATCAGAAAGGTTATTATGACTGCGTTTACGTTGTAAAGCTTTTTCTTAAAATCTGTCTTTACATTTTTTAACAACATTCACCTTTATTAAGAAATGTAATAAAAAAATACAAAATGGGAAATTTTTAAGCTTGAGCAATCTTATAAAATCGGAAGTGTGAAACATAAATTAGAAAACTTATTTATAACTCCATAAACTCTATAACCTAACTACCAAAATTACTAACCGAATCAACGCCTTTGATAAAATCGTCAAAGGCTTTTTATTTTGCCTAAAAACAGGTATTTGTCGTATAATTTATATGTAATCAAACGGGTAAGGTAATTATGCTGCAAACTTTAAACAAAATAAATTCTATTTGCGACCTCGCAAAAGAAGTGCTTCAGATAGAAGCAGATTCTATTCTCAAGTTAAAAGACAGAATAGATGAAGATTTCGAAAAAGCAATTGATATTTTATATGCTTGTAAAGGTCGTGTAATCGTTACAGGAATGGGAAAATCCGGACATGTAGGAAGAAAAATTGCTGCAACACTCTCCTCCACAGGAACACCCTCATACTTTCTTCACCCTGCTGAAAGCACACACGGTGACTCGGGCATAATTACCCGTGATGATGTAGTAATAGCTATTTCAAACAGCGGTGAAACAGCCGAATTGATGAATCTGTTACCCTTGATTGAAAGATTCGGAGTAAAAATGATTGCAATGACAGGCAAAAAAGAATCCACTCTGGGCAAAAAATCCAATGTAGTGCTTGATGTATCGGTCGAAAAAGAAGCCTGCCCTCTTGGGAAAGCCCCGACAGCAAGTACAACAGCAACTCTTGCAATGGGTGATGCAGTAGCAATATGTTTGTTGAAAAAAAGAGGTTTCACAGAAGAAGATTTTCTCATGTTCCATCCTTCAGGTGCTCTTGGCAGAGGAGTACTCTATCACGTTTCAGATTTAATGATTACCGGTGACAGAATCCCTGTTGTCAATGAAAACAACAATTTCCACGACACAATTCAGCTTATATCAGCAAAAAAACTCGGATGTGCAATTATTATTAACGATAATGGAACTATGACAGGTATATTAACAGACGGTGACATAAGAAGAACACTTCTAAAATATGAAAACACCTCTAACCTCACAGCAAAAGAAGTCATGACACAAAATCCGAAAGTTATATTGAAAAATGACCTTGCAGCAAAAGCCTTACATATTATGGAAAAACATTCAATTACATCTCTTGCTGTTTGCGACGATGACGCCAGACCGGTCGGACTGATTCATATCCATGACTTGCTAAAAGCAGGAGTTGCCTGATGACAAATCTCGATTTAAAATATAAAGCTTCTAAAATAAAAGCCGCTGTATTCGATGTTGACGGAGTAATGACCGACGGCTCTTTGACCTTTGATGAAAACGGCGCAGAATACAAAACCTTTAACGCAAAAGACGGTCAGGGAATTGTTATGCTGAACAAAACGGGCTTTGTTACAGCCATTATTACCGCAAGAGACAACGGTACTGTGCGACACAGATTCAAAAATCTTTGTATGACAAAACTCTTTGAAGGCTGCAAAAATAAAATTGCTGCACTAAAAGAGCTTATGGCTGAATATAACTTGAAATACGAAGAAATTGCATACATGGGCGATGACCTTCCCGATATTTGCGTGTTAAAAAAAGTAGGACTACCCTGTGCGCCGGCAGATGCCGTAGAAGAAGTTCTAACATGTGCAGAATTTATCTGCTCAAAAAATGGCGGAAAAGGTGCAGTTAGAGAAATGTGTGATTTCATCTTAAAAGCAACAGGGAAATATGAAAAAATTACATCAGCCATAATCAACAGAGAATAAAATGATAAAAAGGATTTGTGTCCTCTCAGATGAAAAAAGCAGCATAATAGAGGCACTGAGAGAATATTTTAAAGATAAAGATACAGAAATCATTGAATCATCTTCTCTAATAGAAGCATGTGAATGTGATTTATGTATTTTGGACGGCTATAAAGGGCATTTGAAAAAAGAAATTCTGGACTGCACTACATTTATAAATATACACAAATCATTGCTTCCGGCGTTTCAAGGCGAAAAACCTATTGAAAAAGCAGTTGAATACGGAGCAAAAGTAACAGGAATTACGCTTCATTACATAACAGAAGAAAATTTCTACGGAAAAATTATTGCTCAATATCCCATTTTTATTGATATTTTGACAACAACTGAAGAATTAAACAAAGAAATGGATAATACCGCCCAAAAGCTTGTGCCTTTTGTGGCTGACAGTATATTAAAAGATATTGTTTTCAGCTTTGATATGCTCTTAAAACCTGATCAATGCGGCGGAAATTGTTCCGGCAGTTGCAATTGCAAAAATCGGTCTGAAATATAATTGTCATTTTTACACTTTTTCGAGCTATAAAAAAGTATCAAATTTTAGATAAAAAAATAGGGCCATTTTGTCAAAAAGCCCTAGCTGTCTGGAATTAAGAATAGTTGGAAGTATGAAAAAGATTTAATTATATATAACTTCAAAATGGGTTTTGTTACAATTAGCCGGTCGGGTTATATGCAAATAATTCTTCTTATTTTGATAAAGAATATGAAAAACAGCTCTAAAAAAGTGATTAAGTGTACAAAGTGCACTTTTTCTAAAACTCGCCATTCGCAAGGGTTTCGAGAAGATATTAAGATTTTTTCAAGAGGGGTTGACAAAGAATACTTTATGATACATAATGAAAATGTACTAAATAGTGTAGATAAAACACTTAATTCAATTCACAAACACAAAGGACAAAATAATGAAAGTAAATGGAATAAATACATTTAACTATTCAAATATAAATACAGTTAATAATAATCACAAACAATATGCAACAAGACCTGTGTTCAAACAAAACGCAAGTGTCGCTCATCAAGCTATTGTTGACCAGTTCATTGAATCAGCTGACGAAAAGAAACAAGCTAAAAATCCATTGTATCTTTTGAAAGATATTCTTTTCTCTACTGAAACTACAAGAAGAGCTAAAGAACTTAAAGAAACAATCGACAGCTTCAGCTATGATTCAACAGATAACATCTTATATAAAATATAATGATGTTATTAGCCAAAACATTATAACACTTTTCCCCCGTTACAAATTAATAATTTGAATAGATGCAGTAACTCAGGTCGACACAGCCTGAGTTTTTTTTATATATTCTCTTTCATCCACTCAATCATAGGTATCAAGGCTCTTGCGCGATGAGAAAGTGTATTTTTTTCTTCAAGAGTCAGTTCTGCCATTGTTTTATTTAGTTCAGGGATAAAAAACAACGGATCATAGCCGAATCCATGCACTCCGGAAGGTTTCTCATCAATAAAACCTTCTATCTTTCCAACCTGAGTATGCAATTTCTGACCGTCGGGGGCAACAAGTGTCATCGTGCAAACAAAATGTGCACTGCGTTTTTCTTTCGGAACACCTTTAAGCTCACCGAGAAGCTTAGAAATTTTTGATTTTTGATCAGGCGCATAACGCGCAGAATAAAGTCCGGGACGACCGTCCAAAGCATCAACACAAAGCCCTGTATCATCTGCCAATGCAGGAATCCCCATTATTTTTGCAGCTTCTGCTGCTTTTATATATGAGTTTTCAGCAAAAGTAGCACCATTTTCCACAGGGTCAAAATCGCCTTCAACCAGCACAAATTCAAAACTATCGGGATGAAGCTGCTTTATCATATCATTTATTTCTTCAAGTTTATGAGGATTCGATGTACCCAGTGCTATTTTAATCATTTTTTCTCCCTGCAAAAGTTTGCGCAAATTTTATTTTTCCGTGTTTTGTAATAATTATGAAAATTTCTGTCATAAATAATTTTAATATAAATCAAGCACAAAAGCTTTCTTTTCAGGGAAAAAGTTATAAAAAAAACAAAACAGACTACCATAATGATGACATCTGTATAGCAGACTCAAATATCGTATCAGTTAAAACAAACCCACGTCACAGACTCGAATCAGTAACTTTTAAAACACCTTTAAGTCCTCCAAAAGCACTTTTGACCTTGGCTTACACTAAAAATGAAGAAATCTCCGAAGCACTTTTGTATTCTTTGCATTTAGCTGATGAACTCAATGAAATGGCAGCAGACCTTGGCAGCAGTAATTTTTTAAAAAATATAAAAGTAAACAAACTTATCGGATTGGGTGCATTTGCCATAGTTTTTGAAACTACCGAAGGCAAGGTTTTGAAACTGACAAACGGAAATCACTTCCCTGACGGAAGAAAACCCGACTTTTTTGATCTGCCGCATGAAAAACACGAAAGAATAGGACGCACTCATTATTATATTGAAGAAAAAGTTACACAAGATGACCTCACACAGGAAGAACTTAAAGCTCTCGTAAAAGAAATCAAAGACAAAGGGTATAAAATGAGAGATTATCTCGTTAATTTTACAAGTTTTTTTGAAGAATCCGAAATCAAAAAAGAACAGTTTGGAAGAACCAAAGACAGAAAAGTTTACCTGATAGATCCGGGCTGTGCAATTGCTCCACCGGAAAAACACTTTGATATCAAAATGTTAAAAAACAAAATTAAAAAATATTTTGAAAAAAAATAAAAATAAACTATTTTCCAAACCTTCTATTTCTGTGTTCAAAATCCAGAATAGCTTTCGTAAGTTCTTCTCTGCCAAACTCAGGCCAATATGTATCAGTTACATAAACTTCTGAATAAGCAATCTGCCACAAAAGATAATTGCTGATTCGTTTTTCTCCGCCTGTCCTGATTAAAAGGTCAGGATCCGGAAGGTCTTTTGTATAAAGCCTGTCAGAAATTGTTTCTTCAGTGATATTTTCACAAGAGAGCCCTTCTCTAACAATTGCCTTAACAGCATTAGTAATCTCATCTCTTGAACCATAATTGAAAGCAATGTTCAAATTCACGCCTGTATTATCTTTTGTCTTTTCTTGTGCATTTTTGACAATTTTGACAAGACTATCGCTCAATTTAGATAAATCACCAAGAAAGCGGATTTTCACATTTTCTTTGTGCATATCATCAAGTTCATTCAGAAGAGTTTTTGCCAGAAGCCCCATAAGAAATTCGACTTCTTCCTTTTTTCGGTTCCAATTTTCTGTTGAAAAAGCATAAACAGTGAGATATTTTATGCCGAATTCATCAAACAAACGCATCGTTGTTCTTAGAGAATCAACACCTTTCTGGTGTCCCACAGCCGAAGGAAGAAATTTTTCTTTTGCCCAGCGTCTGTTGCCATCCATAATTATTGCTATATGTTTTAAACCTGTTGCTTTAACTGTATCTTTGATTGATTTTTCTTTCACTGCTTCCACTGTGTCACCCTTCATCCGCATTCCTTCTTAGTATTATAAAGCAAAGAAAAAAGTATGTCATTTCATCATTCCACATCAAAAATACTAAAACTTTGGAAAGATATATTATACAAATGTTTTAATATACCAACTGCACATGTTGCGCCGTACTCGAGTAAGAAAATATAAGCTATGGTATTGGCATGAAGAAAGCCAAAACAGTTTTAGCATACAACCTTAAACGTTTAAGACAAGCCAAAGGCATGACACAAGAAAAGCTTGCTGAATTAACAAACTTGAATTTCAGAACCATTGGCAGAATCGAAAATGGTCAATGTTTTTGTAAAGCAGAAACACTTGATTTATTGGTTAAAGCGTTGGATGTAACGATCACAGATTTATTCAGTCTGGAAAAAAGCAACATTTGTTAAATTTGTTTTAAATATAAAACTTTTAAGTTACGCGCTAATGCGTAACTTATTTTTTAATACAACACACAAGTGTACATTTAATGTGCAGTATGATATAAATATTTTATAACCTGGTTATTAAATATCAAATCATAGAATTAAAGAAACCTCATGTACACTAAAACAAAAATCGGAAAAGTTATAAATTCAAAAGAAAAGTTAATTAAAGTTATTAATGACATCTTGAAAACAGCCCTTTTTCTTTATGAAAATGGAAGACCCGACTGGTTTATCAGTCAATATATAAATTCAAAACTTGATTTTTTAAACAATTTTATCGAACTCAAATATCCGTACAACTCAATTCTTAAAGACAAAAATCTTATTTATACAGGAAAAAGTACAATGTTCTTCAACATAGACTTTTTTGATATTTTTGTAACAGATTTTTATAAAAATAATATCGATGAAACTTTAATAGAACATTCCCCCTTAAAACCATATACCCGGGTTTTTGTAAACTAATGTTACAAATGTCACATTTGCCATAAAGTTTTATGCACACTGTCCGATAAAAACCATGTACGACAAGTTTTGTTGCCAACACGATAATAATACCTCTGGAATGGGTATGTTATAAGATAGTGTAGCTAAGAAGAAAGTCAAGGAAGAAAAATGATTCTCGAATACTCTGTGAATGAAGCACAAGTTCAGCCTGCATGGCTAAAAACTCTTTATGACTTAATTGAAGAGTTAAACTGCAAGTGCAAAACATACATCGACGAATCTTACAACAGAACTTACAAACAGTTCGCCAGAACGAGAACAATTGAGGTGTATGGTTCAGAAACTATGTTGTCATGGCTGAAATTGAGAATGGAAAGATATTCTCATTTCATAAATGAGTTCAATGAAAAAGCTGAAATTCAAGCTAATATCAAAGATGAAGGCAGAAAGACAGACTAGCCGCTATTCACCTTTAAGTTTTCTGTTCATAAGCTTGTCCAAAAGTTCTTTCGGGGTGATATCCGTATAAACCGCCTCGTAGATTGCAGTCGAAATAGGGACTTCGATACCCAGTTTTTTTGCAAGCTCGCAAACCGCTTTAGAAGTTTTTACACCTTCAGCAACCGAACCGAGTTCTTTTAAGATATCATCAATTTTTTTGCCATGTCCGAGCATAGAACCTACGGTAAAATTTCTGGACATGGGGCTTGAACATGTTGCAATCAAATCACCCATGCCTGAAAGCCCATAGAGCGTAGCAGGTTTTGCACCAAGAGCCACACTGACTCTGGTAATTTCAGCCATACCGCGTGTGAGCAAAGCACCTCGGCAATTGTCACCGAGCTTCATTGCATCAGCAAACCCCGAAGCAATGGCAATAACGTTTTTCAAACTTCCGCCAAGCTCCAGACCTATTACGTCATCATTTGTATAAAGCCTGAATTTTGAAGGAACCGTAAGTTTTTCCTGTAAAAACTTTGAAACTTCAGGCTTGCCTTCGCACGCAACCGAAGCAGCTGTCGGGCAACCCATGAGAACTTCTTTAGCAAGTGTAGGCCCCGAAAGAATTGCAATGTTTGCCTCAGGAAGCTCCTCTTTCATAACTTCGCTCATCCTCATCAAAGAAGGCAGCTCGAGTCCTTTTGAGGTGTTAACAAGAATCTGATTGTCCTTGAGTCCTATTTTTGAAAGGTTATGACAAACTTCTCTTATACCTGAAGTCGCTACCACAAGAAGGATTATGTCTGCATCTTTTACGGCTTTTTCAAGATCGGAAGTGACTTCAACTTTGTCTTTCAATTGAATTTGAAGAGGCTTTGAAACACGCTTGTAATTCCGTAATTCGTCAGTTATGTCTACATGACGACCCCATACACAAACTTCATCAAAATTATCTGTCAAAAGCCATGCCAGAGTCAGACCCCAACATCCTGCACCCAATACCGTAAGTTTCATAATCTATCCTTTTAGTCTGTTTTTATCAATTATCATTGCTATTGTACAGTAAAATACAAGTTTACGGCAAATATTTATTTAAGTAATTCATAAGGTTCAACACCCAAAGCTTTTGCAATATTGTATATTTTTGAAAGTGTAATATCTGTTTTTGACGTTTCAATCATTCCGATTGTAGAAAGAGATACTTTAGCCTCAAAAGCAAGTGCTTCTTGAGTTAATTGCTTTTCTTTTCTATAAAATTTAATGTTTTTTGCAACTTTATTAATAATTATCTTGTTCATTTTCTCATTATCAGCTATACTGATAATATGTCTATCAATACCACTGATAAAAAATCAAAAAAATAAATAAAGGAGCCTCCATGACAAAAGATAAACTCAATCAAGCCAAAACAGAACTGGAAGATTTTTCTAATCAACTGGGGATTGCAGCCGGTCTTTCACGCATACTCGCAATCTCTCTTGAATTTGGCAGCAATATCAGCAAGCTGGATATAATTTCTCTGGCTTATGCACTCAAACTAATACTGCAAACGCAAAAATACAAAATAGGTGAAATAAGAAAAAATTTATTCGATGCCTAATCCGTTCTCTCAAAAATATCCGTGATACAATTTTGTTATTAACCAATTTATAAAAACTACAAGGGAGATAAAATGACTTTAACCGAATTAAAGTATGATGTAAAAGATATGGCACTTGCAGAACAGGGCAAAAACAACATCGAATGGGCAATGAAAGATATGCCCGTTCTTGAAAGAATCAAAGCAAGATTCAGAAAAGAACAACCCTTTAAAGGATTGAGACTCACAGCCTGTGTACACGTAACAAAAGAAACAGCTGCTCTTTGTATAGCTATGAAAGAAGGCGGAGCTGACGCGGTTCTTGCAGCCTCAAATCCACTTTCAACACAAGATGACGTTGCAGCTGCACTCGTAAAATACTGGGGAATTCCTGTATTCGGTTACGCAGGAGAAACTCCCGAAACTTACGCAAAACACGTACAGGAAGTACTTGACCACAAACCAAACATCGTAATCGATGACGGCTGTGATTTAGTAGCAACAATCCACTCAAAAAGACAGGACTTAATCCCCGACATCATAGGAACAACAGAAGAAACAACAACAGGAATTATCAGACTTCAAGCTATGGAAGCGGACGGAAGCTTGAAATTCCCGACAGTAGGCGTTAACAACAGCCTTACAAAACACCTCTACGACAACAGATACGGCACAGGTCAAAGTGCAATTGACGGCATTATCAGAGCAACCAACATTCTTCTTGCCGGAAAAACATTTGTTGTCTGCGGATACGGATGGTGCGGCAAGGGTGCTGCAATGAGAGCAAAAGGACTCGGTGCGAATGTAATTGTTACCGAAGTTGATCCGCTCAAAGCCCTTGAAGCTGCTATGGAAGGTTACAGCGTTATGCCTATTGCAGAAGCTGCAAAAGTCGGTGACATCTTCCTTTCTATTACAGGTGACAAAAATGTCGTTGACGTTCACCATATGCTCACAATGAAAGACGGCTCATTTGTCTGCAACGCAGGTCATTTTGACGTAGAAGTTAACGTAAACGGCTTGAAAAAAGAAACAACAGAAATCAGACAAATCAGACCTTCATTAGAAGAATATAAATTGAAAAACGGAAAATCAATCTACGTTCTGGCTGAAGGCAGACTGGTTAACCTTGTGGCAGCAGAAGGACACCCCGCTTCAGTTATGGACATGAGCTTTGCTAATCAGGCTCTTGGTATTGAATACATTGTAAAAAATCAAAGCAAGCTTGAAAACAAAATGTACACACTCCCTCACGAAGTTGATGTTGAAATAGCAAAAATCAAACTCGACTCAATGGGAATTACAATCGATACACTGACTCCGGAACAAGAAGCTTATCTTCACAGCTGGAATTCAGGTACTGTATAAATTACAGACAAAAACTTTCAAAACTGCCTTAATGAATATATTAAGGCAGTTTTTTATATCGAATAATTTATTCCGTGTTTTTTGAACAATGAATTAAAAAAATCTTTGTTAGAAAATACATTCTCTCTGGTCAAAATCATGTCTATACACTCGCTCAAAGGATGTTCTTTTTGAGGATTTTCTGATTTCAGTGCCTGTTGTATATATTTTTTGAGCAATACGTTTGTTTTTCCGGTCAATTCACGCATAACAGCTGCATTTTCTTTGTTCACTCTAACCTCTTCCATTATCTTTTCAGCTTCTTCTTTCAATGCTGAAAATTCAGGAGAATTTTCCTTCAAAATATTTTGTAAAATTTTATCTCTTTTGCCAAACTCACGAAAATCAGGCACAAATTTGTACTTTGAATGGAAATAAATAGCCGTGTCTTTTGAAACAATTTTTATGTGAGAAGCTTTATTTTCAATCATCTCCATTATTGAAGCGAGCCTCAGCACCTCACCAAAACGGAAGCCTTTTTTTTGTCTGTATTCCTTTTTCACTTCAATATTAAGACCTATCATATCTCCGTTTTTTCCACTGATTGAATAAATCTCATCCCCGACAGGTTTGCCAAAACGGTCTGTTATTGTTGTCCTAAAAGCTTCATAACAAGCACTATCCCTTTTCGATTGAACAAACATATCACCCAGAATTTGATTTTTAAAATTAAAATTCTCAATTATCTTCCTTGTTATCTGCCCTTCACGAGGAGGAATCTCTGCCCATTTTATAACAGAGAAATCTTTGGCTTCTTTTACGGTTTTTCCAAGCTTGTTAAAAAAGAAATTCATAATGTGAGAAAAAAACAAACATAATATTTTTTGCTATCAGTCTTAAAATCTTCTGTAAGAACCCAAAACCTTAATGTAATTAGTATTAAGCTTGATTAAATCAAGAACTTTTCTCACCGATTCATCTTCAATATGTCCTTCAAAATCGGTAAAGAAAACATATTCGCCCAAATTTTTCTTTGACGGACGAGAATCAATATAAAGCAAATTTATGTTTAAACTGTCAAAAACATTCAAAACCTTCACGAGTGCACCCGGCTGATTCTTTGTTGCAAAGGCAATGCTTGTCTTGTCATTGTCACTCGGAGTTGTATTACAACGTGACAACATAATAAATCTGGTTTTGTTATCTTTTTCATCGTTAATATTTTTCGCAAGAATGTTCAACTTAAACAATTCCGCTGTTCTTTGATTTGCTATTGCCGCATAAGTTTCATCAAGTTCACAAAGCTCTTTTGCTGCTTTGCTTGTTGATGCTTTTTCAATTTGTTCAATATCAGACCCAAAATGTTTAGCTATAAAGTTTTGACACTGAGCAAGAGCCTGTGGATGAGAAATAATTTTTTTTATCTTTTTAATATCACGTGAACGGGACAAAAGACAGTGATTCACAGGAATAACAGTCTCAGCAGTAATTCTTAAATTTCCATCTTTAACATTCAAAAGATTATCCATTGTCTCTCTGACAACACCTTCAATTGAGTTTTCAATAGGCACAACACCTGCGCTAAATTCGTTGTTTTGGACATATTCAATGATGCTTTTCACCGTAGAAAAAGGAAGCTGTTGAATATTGCCGGCTGGAATCAATCTCAAAAACTGATTCTTTGCTATCTCACAATAAGTACCCTCAGGTCCTAAGAAAACAAGCTCTTTAATATCTTTACTTATCTCAATCATTTTGCTGTACACCGTTTCTCTGGTAAAATATCATTTATTAGATTATTGTACAAAAAGGTGTTTTAAATGACAAATACGAGGACAAATATAAAATTCGGCACTGACGGCTGGAGAGCAATAACAAACAAGGATTTTACATTTGAAAATGTAGAAACAGTAACAAAAGCAATTGCCCAATATATCCTCGAAAAAGACGGAATAAACAAACCCATACTCATAGGATATGACCCGAGAAACATGGCTGACAAATTTGCGGAATTTTCAGCAGAAATTCTAAAAAATGCAGGTTTCAAAGTAACTTTATCTTCAGAAATTGTGCCGACACCGGTTCTGGCATACAACGCAAAATTTTATAACGCTGATGCTTTGATGTTCACGGCCTCTCACAATCCTCCACAATACCTCGGAATAAAATTCATTCCCGACTATGCAGGACCTGCCACAACTGAAATAACAAACGCGATTGTTGAAAACATAAAAAACATCGACTCAATAAGTTTCAACCCGTCAAAAACTTTTAACATCGAAAAAAAATGCTTCAAAGAAGAATATTTCAAACACATTGAGTCAATAATAAATTTTGAAAAAATCAGAGAATACTTTACACGTGAAGACGATGACGGAGAAATCGTCTATGACGGTCTTTACAGTGCAAGCATAGGATATTTTAACGAACTGCTTTCAAGAAACGGAATAAGTTTTGAATCTTTACATATGCAGCACGACCCGAATTTCGGCGGAGGCATGCCTGAACCCAAAGCAAAATATCTTCAAGAACTCATAGACATAATCTCTCATCGTACAAGCGCAATTGGCTTAAGCAATGACGGCGACGGAGACAGATTCGGTGTAATTAACGAAAAAGCAGAATTTGTAACCCCAAACGAAATTATTGCACTCCTTCTCGGACACCTTATCAAAAACAAAGGCTATGAAGGTAAACTCGTAAAAACCGTTGGTGCAAGCCAAATGCTTGATTTGATTGCACATCAGTATGAAATTGACGTTGTAGAAACACCCGTAGGCTTCAAATGGGTCGGTGCAGCAATGCGCGAATATGACACTATAATAGGCGGTGAAGAATCAGGCGGTTTGAGCATAAAAGGCCACATTCCCGAAAAAGACGGAATCATTGCCGATCTTCTCGTTCTTGAAATGCTGGCTTACGAAGATAAACCTCTGTGGGAGCTTCAAGAGGAACTCAAACAAAAATCAGGCTGTTCTTTTATCAACGAAAGAATTGATATAAAACTTCAAGACCAACAACAACTTGAAATATTAATGAAAAAATACTGCGAGCTTGAAAACATCGGAAATTTTGCGATAAGAGAAAAAGATACTAAAGACGGTGTTAAATATTATCTCGATGACAAAAAAACCTGGGTGCTTATCCGACCGAGCGGAACTGAACCGCTTTTGCGAATTTATTTTGAATCCGACTCAAAAGACAAAATCGAAGAACTCAAAAATTTTTTTGAATAATTATTTATTCATCAGATTTAAACCGTTAAATATAGCTTTAACGTTAGCTTTCAGTGTGTTTTCATCTTTGCCTCTGGCAAGGATCGTTCTGCCGTCCAAATTTTCAAAATGTATAACTGTCATAGCAACCGCACCCGAACCAAATATTTCACCGTCAAGAGCGTATTGTTCATAATCCACAAGTTTTTGCGGAAAACCTGCCTGTTTGAGTGCAGACAAACAAGCATCCAAAGGTCCGTTGCCTTGCGCATTCATATCAAAAAACTCTGTTTTGTGGAAAAATTTCAGATTGAACACTTTTTCAGAAAGTTTTTCAAAACCAACAAGTTTGAAATCTCCCTGAACATTGAAAACTTCTTTGAAATAAATATCAATAATATTTCTTGTAGGAAGCTCGCCGACTTTTTCAGCCGCTTCTTTAACAATAGGAGTAATGCGAACAGCCTCCTGCATGGTAATCGGATAACCTGCATCGGAAATAATTTCAAACACCGCTGTTTTTCCTGATTGGCTCGTAAATCCGATTTTTTCGTCATCTTTTCTGCCTATCAAAGTAGGATGAATCGGTCTGTAAGCACCTTTTTCCATATCCTTTGTTTTTACCGCACCGTCTTGATGAATTCCGCTTCTGTGTGCAAGTGCCTCCGGGCCAATCAAAGGTGCTTTTTCAGCAACAGGAACTTTTGACATCTCTGCCACAACAAGCGCCATTTCATAAATCTCGCCCAGATTCAACGGAACCTCAACACCGCTGTTATGAAGAGCAACAGCCACCTCATACATATTTGTATTACCTGCTCGTTCCCCGAGACCGTTTAAACAACATTCAAGCTGTGTTGCACCTGCAAAATAGCTTTCAACCGTAGCAGCCGTAGCCATACCCAGATCATTGTGACAATGCACAGCAATCATAATATCTTTCGGCAGCTCTTCATACACCTTCTCTACCATATCTACAAAGGTTTTCACCCTTGTTCTTTCAACGGTGTTAGGAAGATTTATTACAGTTGCACCTGCTTTAACAACTTCCTTTAATGTATCAATTACATAATCAAGATTCTCCATACAATCGCCAAAATGCTCAACAGAGAATTGAACTTGGCCGTTTTTGTTTGCTTTTTTCATTTCGCCAAAAGCAAATGAAACTGCCTCAACAGCCGTTTTTCTAACCTCTTCGGGCTTTTTATTTAAAACATATTTCATGTTAAACGGACTCATTGCAATGAACGTATGAAGTCTCGGCAAAGAACAGACCTTTATACACTCTACGGCAGTTTTTATATCTTTTTCAACTGCTCTGGCAAGTCCGCTAATTACAATATTTTCAGGTGCAATTTCAGCAAGCCTGCGGCAAGCCTCAAAATCCATCTCTGAAGCAGCGGGGAATCCTGCTTCAACAGCTTGAACATTGAAGTCAACAAGTTTGTTAAAGATAAATTCTTTTTCATTCAAGTTCCACGGTTTTTTGAGCGACTGGTTCCCATCTCTCAAAGTTATGTCATAAAAAAACGGCTGTCTTGTCATACTTCCACACCTGTATTGTATTTTATATAAAATTATAACTTTTATTTTAATAAAAATGCAATAAATAAGTAATATTTCTGATTAAATTGTGGAATCATGGTGTTATAATAGTAATTGTAAAAAATTGCGGAGCATAATTTGGATAAATACAGTTTTTTGAAACCTTCAAACAAGCTTGAAATTATTGTTGATAACAACAGTTATTTTTGTACAATTTATTATGTTGAAAATGATAAATTGACAGTATTTTTTGACAAACAAACAACACTTCCGGAAAAGGAAATCGAAATTAATATATATGCACAAGACGGTGTTTACAATGCAACAAGCAGAATCCTGTCAAGCAATTATCTGAATGAAACCACTTTTTATATGCTTTCATTCCCCTCAAACATAAAACATTCACAAAGAAGAGAATATTTAAGAGCTGATATAGAAACAGATTTTTCAATAAAAGTTATGCTTGAAGGTACTGAAGTTGAAAAAATAATCTCAACAACAAAAAACATTTGTGCAAAAGGTCTTGCCTTCATTGCTGACAGACAAATGAGTGCTTACACATCTTTGGAAGTTGATTTGTTTCTTGAAGGAAAAGAAATCAAAACAAAAGCAGAGCTGGTTTATTCCACACCGATTAGAATAAACAATACCTTCAAATTTTTAACAGCAGTAACTTTCACAACTATAAAAAAAGAAGAAATGAATTTTATTACGCTTCAATGTATGAAATTTAAAGGCTAGTTTTTGATATAATCATTCAATTTACCTTTTTGGATGATGTCTTTCAATTCAGAATATCCGCCAATATGTTTTCCGTTAATAACAATTTGAGGCACGGTCACTCTGCCGTCAATCTTGAAACGTTTACCCAATTTTTCACGGATTTTTTCTTCATCATGAGAAATATCATATTCAAAATAGTCTAGATAGTTATCTTCGAGCAGTTCTTTTGCTTTACGGCAGAAAGGACATGTCGGTATTGTAAAAAGTTCTATGTCATTCATAGAAACATTATGCCCTGTCATATAGTTTTTTTTAATTAGCCTGAAAGTGATTCCTATCAGGCATTAAAAAGCTGAGAAAAAATTGAATTTGCTATATCAATCAGCCCGTTACCCAAAAACACAAACATCAACAGAATTGCAAACCATTTTTGTATATCTTTAACAAGTATAACTCTTTTGTTGGAACGTCTGTCTGTCAGTTCTTTATACTCATCTTTGTTTGGTGCTTTTGGCAAATCTTCTTCCAGTTTTTCAATTACCGAATTATATTTGATTTTTATAATAGAAGCATACGCATCCTGATTTGAAATCCACATTATACAAGAAGCAATTCCAAAGACCTCTAAAGCAAGCAGAAGAAAATATTGTGCAGGCAAAATCATTTTTACAAAAATCAAAGCAAACATGAAGATTGCCGAAAAAATCATAAAAAATCTGTTAATCATAAATGAACGGTCAATAAAACGTTCTTTCATCTCGTTATAAATTCTGTATTGTTCAAGAATTAAATATTTTTCATCCATACGCACCTCTGTTTTTACACAATAATAAACTTATGTTAAACTTTTTGCAAATAAATAGCAAAAAAACAGCTTCACAGGGTTTATAATACTGTCAGGTAAGGAGTAATAAAATGATTCAACCATTAAAACCGGCAAATTCTATAAATGCAGCCCCGTTACGCAGCAACCAGGCAACAAGCTTTGGCGATAACGGATATCACAAAGAAGACCGGAACTACAAAAGACCCAGCAAAGCAAAAAGAGTCGCAACCTGGGCGGCAAGTGAAATTGTAACAGGTGCAATAGTAAGCTTAATATTTGACGGTGCAGCCAACTTAATTAAAAAAGCATTCCCAAAAACAAATCTTGTACATACACCATTAAAACAAGCTGTTCAAAGAGCAGGTATCTGGGGACTGGCATTCCTTGGCATAGGTCTTGTTATGAATGGAATCGGTGCTGCTTTTTACAGAAATAACAAATAAACAACAATTTTTGATAATCGGTATAAAAACGCTTTGTATTATTAAATATGAAGCGTTTTTAATTTATTCTTTAAAAAATTTCATTTTTATGCAAAAATTTTCTTAAGATAGCTTAATGCTGTTAATTTGTAGTATTAGATAAAATAAAAAAGGAAAAACGAAATGGCAAGACAAGTCCCCTTAGAAAAGGTAAGAAACTTCGGGATTGCAGCCCACATCGATGCCGGTAAAACAACTACAACAGAACGTATCTTGTTTTATACAGGTAAAACTCACAAATTAGGTGAGGTTCATGATGGTGCAGCAGTAACCGACTTTATGGATCAGGAAAGAGAACGTGGTATCACTATCCAGTCAGCAGCTGTTACTGCTATGTGGAATGGGCACCAGTTGAATATCATTGACACCCCCGGTCACGTTGACTTCACAATCGAAGTAGAACGTTCATTGCGTGTATTAGACGGTGTTGTGTCTGTATTCTGTGCAGTAGGCGGTGTTCAATCTCAGTCTGAAACAGTATGGAGACAGGCTAACAGATACGAAGTTCCAAGAATGGTATTTGTAAACAAAATGGACAGAACAGGTGCAAACTTCTATCGTGTTCTTGATCAATTGAGAAACAGATTGAATGCTAATGCTCATCCTATCCAATTGCCTATCGGTGCAGAAGATCAGTTCAAAGGTATCATCGACCTTATCGATATGAAAGCTCATATTTATACTAATGACCTTGGTACTGATATTAAAGTTGAAGATATTCCTGCTGACATGGTAGACAAAGCTAATGAATATCACGCAGCTTTAGTAGAAGCTATTTCTGAATTTGATGATGACTTGATGATGAAATTCCTTGAAGGTGAAGAACCTACAATGGAAGAACTTAAAAGAGTCTTGAGAAAAGCTACATGTGAAAACAAAATTGTTCCTATGTGCTGTGGTACAGCATTCAAAAACAAAGGTGTACAACTTCTGTTAGACAACGTTGTTAACTACCTTCCTTCACCTGTTGATGTTAAAGCTATCGAAGGTGAACTTGAAGACGGAACAAAAGTTGAAAGACATTCATCAGAATCAGAACCGTTTGCAGCTCTTGCTTTCAAAGTTATGACAGACCCTTATGTAGGTCGTTTGACATTCTTGCGTGTATATTCAGGTAAATTGACAGCAGGTTCTTATGTTCTTAATGCTACTAACGGCAAAAAAGAACGTATCTCAAGACTTGTTCAAATGTATGCCGACCAAAGAAACGAAATTCAAGAAGTTTATGCCGGTGACATCTGCGCAGCTGTTGGCTTGAAAGATACAACAACAGGTGACACACTTTGTGATGAAAAAGCACCTATCATCCTTGAAAGAATGACATTCCCCGAACCTGTAATCTCGGTAGCTATTGAACCTAAAACAAAAGCTGACCAGGATAAAATGGGTATTGCCCTTCAAAAACTTGCTGAAGAAGATCCATCATTTAGGGTTAAATCTGACACAGAAACAGGTCAAACAATCATCTCAGGTATGGGTGAACTTCACTTAGACATCATTGTTGACAGACTTTTAAGAGAATTCAAAGTTGATGCAAACGTAGGTAAACCACAGGTTGCTTACCGTGAAACTATCAGAGGCAATGCTGATCAAGACTCTAAATTCATCCGTCAATCAGGCGGTAAAGGTCAATACGGTCACGTTAAAATTCAAATCGAACCTGCTGAAGAAAACGCAGGATTCGTATTCGAAAACAAAATCGTCGGTGGTGCTGTTCCGAAAGAATACATCGAGCCAGCAAGAAAAGGTATGGAAGAAGCCCTCGAAGGCGGTATCTTAGCAGGATTCCCGATGATTGACGTTAAAGTTACACTCTACGATGGTTCTTACCACGAAGTTGACTCTTCAGAAATGGCATTCAAAATTGCAGGTTCAATGGCAATTAAAGAAGGTTGTAAAAAAGCTAAGCCTTGTATCCTTGAACCTATGATGAAAGTTGAAATCGAAGTTCCTGAAGAAAACACAGGTGATATCGTAGGTGACATTGCATCAAGAAGAGGACGTATCGAAGGTATGGAAATTATCGAAGGTACAGGAATCCAAAAAATCAGAGCAATGGTTCCGCTCGCTGAAATGTTCGGTTATGCAACAGATATCCGTTCAAAAACTCAAGGCCGCGGTACATTCTCTATGGAATTTGCTAAATACGAACAAGTTCCTTCTAACGTTGAAAAAGAAATCATTGAGAAATCAGGTGCTACTGCCTAAACTCAAACTCAAAAGGACCCTGAAAAATCAGGGTCTTTTTTTATACAAATTTATATAGTTATGACAAAAATAAAACCTTTTTTTATAAACAGCAATATATGGCTAAAAGAATTTGAATATCACAGTGTCGAAGATATTCTTACTCCTATTGCCGGCAATACAGGCAATTCTTATATTACCTATGCAATAATAAAAACACTCACCGGCGGACTAATCGACATTAATCATATTCAAAACATTTATACTTATGATTTTTCAAATCAGGATAAAGACATTGATATAATTAACAATGAATGTACTCATGTTTTTCTTATTTTACAAGATCAAATTAGAATTTCTGAATCTTACGGTCAAAAACTTCCGTATGAAAAAATAATTAATTTTATAAAAAAGCTAAATAAAAATGTTATTATTGCAGGCTTGGGTTCCAATTGCTTTACAGGTTTTGACAAAGAATTTTACAAAAAAATAAATCCAGAACTGATAGTTTTCCTGCAAAAACTTTCTAATCACTGTGAAATGATAGGCATAAGAGGAGAATTTACACAAGAAGTTCTCTCAAAGCTCGGTGTTCATAACACAAGAGTAATCGGCTGTCCGTCATTCTTTGAGAACGGCAAAAACAGGATAATCGAGAAAAAACCCTTCTCAAATGAATTTAATTTCTTACAAACCAGCAAAAATCTAACCAGAAATTTCAACAGTTTTTATACTGTACTGCAAGACTTTCAAGAAAAAGACATCATCGCAAAACTGGCTCTTGAAGATTATACAGCTCCACTATTTTTCAAAGACGAAGCAAAAATAAAAGAGGACAAATTCACTATATTTATTGATATTGAAAGCTGGAAAAATTTCGCATCGCAATTCGATTTTGCATTCGGATACAGACTTCATGGTGCAATTTTAGCATTAAATGCAGGAGTTCCGGCACTATGCTGCAATCATGATTCCAGGGCAACAGAAATGTGCTCTTTCTTAAAAATTCCGCAATTCACTCAGTTAGACGACAGAACAAACCTCGAACAATATTACGAGATGACCGATATGAATACTTTAAACAAGGAATATCCAAAACTTTATGAAAACTACAAAGATTTCTTAAAAATTAACGGGCTAAAAACGTTTGAGGAAAACCCCGAAAAATATGATTATATAGAACAACCTAAGTTGAGTTTATTTTCTCACAAATATCTCTAATCAAAAAACTAAACTTTAGATTTATGTTTCTCTTTAAGCATACCTCTACTATCTAAAGCATCGAGAATTCTAAAGTTCAAAAGATTTCTATAATCATACATTGCAGGAGAGAATGAAGACATAGACTTTTGTCCGGAATCTTTAAGTTCCTTGAGTTTCGATTTTACTTTTTTCATATCCGTAACCAATCCTGTTTTGAATTGATCAGGTTTATATAATGTCCAAGCATCATGCGGATAATATGTAGAACGGCATTCGTTTGTATTCTGATTTATCAACATTTCATTAAACATTAAATAATCCATATTATAAAATTCTTGTTTTATATTTTTACTATATGGCTGTAATTTAGACGGGAGTAAAGCTTTTGGAACAGAAATACTCTCTGCATAAGGATTAAGTTCTTCCATATAATCAATAGAACCTATACCAACAATCTGAATAGATTTTGAAAATTTTTCTAAAATACCCAAATCATCTGCATAATTAGACATAATTTCTAAAAATGAACAAATTCCCTTTCCTGAACAAATATAGTCAGTGATAACGGTTTTTTTGCCTGTTTTTTCAAATTCATTAACTATTGTCTGCGGATCGGCTTTTTTTCTTTTCAAGTATTTTCTGTATGCTGCCTCTTCTTTTTCCGTTGGTGCCATTGAATCAATTCTATGAGCACCCTCTATTGAATCAGGTCTATACCAATTCTTTGAAAATGCAACAAAATTATAATCATCAATGCCATCTTTCATCCATAATGCAGCATTCAAAAACCACTTAGGACTTCTGCCCAAACAAACAATCGGTTGATCTTTGTATTTTGCATATATTTTTGATGTTTTCAAAAATTCGTCCATTGTGCGTTCTGAGCTTAACGGCATATATTGAAATTTCTTATCAACTAACTCATCTTTATTAACAGAAACATCATGGAAAAAGTTATCATATCTTTTACGGAATCTTCTTTTTGTATGGTCTTTCATTGCTCTGTATTCTTCATAATCTATATGAGGTACAGTTCTGTTAGGATCAAAAAACTCTCCAAAAGAAACATTGGTATTATACTTGTAATTCAACGGCAATTTATGAAAAGGTGACGAAAGAGTGTTAGTTTGTCCGCCTTGAACTTTATTTGTATTCTGAGAAGATTGAGCATGGTTAAAATTAACCGATGGCGCATTAAACAAATGAATTTTAGATATCTGCATTTTTCATTCCTGGACTAGTAATATATAGGGAAGAACAAGTCAAAAGTTTTTTTTTTGCCATAATGTAAAAAAAATTTACATACACCTATCTAACAAAAAAGACACAAAAATTGGGTGAGGTGGGATTCGAACCCACGACCAATTGATTAAGAGTCAACTGCGCTACCACTGCGCCACTCACCCAAATATCAAGCTTATAGCCCAATATTACGCTGATGGAGCATCAAAGTCAACCTCTCTAAGTTTGAAATAATTATCTATTTTATAAATTTTGTCTTCACAAAGCTCATAGCCTGTATTGAAATATTTGTTGAATATACATCTGTATAAATTCACAAGAGTAGAATTAGTGCTGATGAAATCATCTTTATCTCCTTCAGGCAAATACATTGCCATTAGTATATGTGTATCTAAAGGCCCATGGTCACTATGAAGTATTATCAATGAATTTTTCTTTTTATTTTTCAAAATACTATCAATTAGTTTTATTACCTGCTTATCAACATATTTTGTATAAGACAAAAAATGCTGCAAATTTCGCTGCTGCTTTTTGGGTATTAATATTCCATTTTCATCACACAAATAGGACCAGTGAGGAGCGAGAATATGCATATAGCTGAAACTCGGATTCTCGTCTCGATTGATTCCTGAAGCTTGAAAGTTTTTTATCTGATGATGAAGAGTATCATCTAAATTTTGTGATTTTTTATAAAAAATACCGGCTAAAGATGAAAAACATAAGACTCTCAACAAAGAATTAACCCTGCCTGATATATGCATATTAACATTATGTTTGAAAAGCATTGAATAGAAATAAGCATCAATAAAAATATTAAATTTGTAGCCCAAACTTTTAAATATCGAAAAAACTCGATTATTCGCATAATAAGGATATGTCATATCAGGAAGATATCTGCCATTTTCAGGTTTAACAAGATTTGCAATATACTCCATATTAAGCATAGAAGGCAGTGAAATGCTTGTGGTATTATAATTACTTTGAAAATTTTCATACACACAAAAACCGCGCTTTAAAAGGGCATTTTTAAAATTTTCATCAGAATATTTTTTATGAAAGAAACCTGCATGAGAATCCAAAATTATATGATAAATATCAGGTAATGTTTTTATTTTTTCTTTATCAAATCTGCTTTTTTCAAGCTCAACTTTTACATTAGTATATGAAAGTTTTTGCAAAATATCTGCCAGAAGAAAAACATTTAAAAATAAAGAAATATAAAACAAAACTTTTGAAATTCCAGACAAATTAATATTTTTAAATAAAGCAAAAATCATGCCCACAATGAATAATGCGCCCATTATGTAAAAAGCAAAAAAGCCGTATTGATAACGTTTTAGTCCCCTTTTATATTCAGAGAATATTAAAATAAAGACATAATTTCCATATAAAAAAATAAAAAACAAAATACTGAATATAAAGCAAGAAAGATTAATATTGTTTGTGAATGAATTCAATATACCCGTAAAAATCAGTGTAATTAAAAGCACTGTGAAAAGAGTTTTCAAATAACCTTTTAACGAAAATTCACTTATGTTTTGCGCATAAATACAATGTACAGGCAAACAGCATAACAATATAGGATATAAAATATAAATCATTGTTCTACCTCTTTCAATGGTGCATTATTGCTGTCTGTTATAAAAAATCTCTCATCAAGAAGCTCATAATTCGTTTTCAAATATTTGTTGAATAAAAATCTGAAAAGATTCACCAGAGAAAAAGATTCAAAATCAATTTTTGTTGTCCTATCTGGAAAATAAACACTCAATAAAGTATCAAATGCATTTTCAGAAAAATGAAGCCCATGATCCCCATGGATTATTATCAAAGTATTTTTACTTTGTGTTGAGAAGATTAAATCAACAAAATCGAGTATTTTTTTATTAACGAATCTCTGATAACCTTCATATTTCTCAAAATTTTCAAAGTCTTCGCTTTTATTTTTATCACCATTTTCATCACAAAAATATGGAAAATGAGGCGCAAGGAAATGAACAAAACTGTATGTTTTCTCAGGTTGTTTAACAGTACAAATTTTTTCAAAGATTTTAAATGCTTTTGTCAAAAAATGTACATGCGAAACATATTTATTTCTCTTAAAAAAAATAGCAAATATTGAAGAAAAATAAAAAGGAATAAATATTGACTCAACATGCCTGTTTAATAAACATACCTCTTCTTTTTGCAAAAAAGGAGCAACTGTCAAATTATTTACAACATTCGAAATAAAATTGATTTTATAACCGAGTTTTTTAAATGTATGAAAAACTACATTGTCAGAATAAGTATACATCGTGTCTTTTGCTGTACAATTATTCAAATCTTTTTTCAAGACCTTTTGTATATAATCCAAATTCATAATCGAAGGCATTGAGACATGTGTTCTGTTATAGTTGCTTCTTGGTTTTTTAAAATTAACAAAACCCCTCTTTTCCAATTCATTTTTGAAAAACGAATCACAAAAATCTTTTGAACAAAACCCTGTATGAGTATCAAGAACAATATGGAATATACATGGCAAATTACTTTGGGATAATATATCACCGCCGGCTTCATTTTTTTCGTACGTCTGTCGAAAAAGATGAAGCCTATTTTGTGTATCAGCAAAAATACAAATACACACAAACAAAGAAAGCCAGAACATAATTTTACTTAAAAATGTCAAATCAATATTTCTCAAAAAATAAAATAAGCCACTCGTAAGCAAAACAGCAAAAACAAAATAAAAAAACAAAAACCTAAGCTTTGTACTTTTTAAACTGGCTTTATATTGACTAAATATCCCGATAAAAATATAATTCGCATAAAATATCAGAAAAAACAAAACGGAAACTAATAAAGCTGCCAAAGCTATGTCCGCTGTGAAAAAATTCAAAATAAAAATTGCACAAATGCCTGAAACACTTAAAATACTCATATATACAAGAAGTGATTTCAACGAAATATCTACATAATTCTGGCTGTGTATCAATCCCAAGGGTATGGCAAAAAGAAGTAAAGGATAAATATTATACATCTGCTAAATTCCCTAAACTAAAATATATTCCAGGCATCTTGAATTTTTTCACCCCATGATTTTTCATATAATGGTTTATATTTAAATTTGTGACCGGTTTTCCCAAATAACTCTTCACAAAAATACTTTTCCACATAAAAATCTACATAAGCTGAAATTAAAACTATATCAGGCTTCAACTCATATATATTTAAAGGAGAAATCACATTATATCCCAATCCTTCATCAAAAACAGGCTCTGTCGAATTGATAAACTTCTTATCAGAAACCGCAAGAATGTTGAAACCGGACAAATCATAATTCTCTTTAACAAAAGAAAAGAACTGTCCTGCACCATAAAAAACAACTTTTTTGTTTTTATATTTTTTGACAAGTTTCTCAAGTCTTTTTTGAAAATTCGATTTTTTTAAAATTTCAGAAAAATCATGCATGGGATTTTCTCCTCATTAAATATAAAACTCTTGTTGAATCAGGAATTTCACGTTTCTCTATAATGTCATAATATTTTCCGTAAATTTGTTCAAAAGAATTAATGTCATAATCATCAAAAATATCTTCTCTTGTGCTTAACAGAATCTGAACCTTTGAATCCTCTTTTGGTACAAATTCTATAATCAAATATTCTGAAAGTTCACAGAAAAAACGTGCAGTATTTTCAAACGGAAGATTATTTGAAATAGACAAATGATGAATCAAAGCAAGAGCCATGACCATGTTACATTTAAACCTTGAAAGAAATGAAGCCCTTTCTCTATTTGAAAAACCTATGGCAGGACTTGGATTTGTTAAATCCTGAAGAAGAGGCAAAATGAACAGCTCTTTTTGTTCCTTCATTCGCAAATAGTTTTCTTCAACAGCAATATCATCTATGTCAAAAGCAAGTGTTTCAATATTCCTGTCAGAAGCAATTCTTGAGAAATCACCTCTGTTGGAGCCTAAGTCGCAAAGCGAGTTAGGCTCCACTTTATTAATAAAGTGCGAAATTATAGATTTTTTCTCCAAAAAAGATTTTTCTGTATAATTTGTATTTTTATAATATTCACCCCATTCTGTTTCTATCTTTGGAAACTTCAAACCCAAAACAGTATCTTTCAAATTTTCCAATATAGCCAAAAGCGAATTTTTACTGATATTCGAAGGTTTTTTAAAAGCTGCGGAATCTTTTTCATGATGTTTTTGACAATTTGCATGCATATAAATATGAGTTAAAAGTCCAAAATTCAACTTTGCTCTCACAGGCAAAAGTTTAGCTGCAATATCAAGAGAAATTCCGTCAATGTAATTAATCAGCATCCTGTTCAATCTTATATCCGTATAAGACATCAACGCTAAAGGAGCCAAAAAATGTTTGCAAAACTGTCTGTATGCATCCCACGGAGTACCTTCTTTGTAACATTCAAAAGACAAAGTATCTATAAAAACGGGTCTTCCGTTAACAAACTGAATATTATATGCTGAAGCATCCTTGAGAATCATTCCATATTTCAAAGATTCTTTAACTATCTCTAAAGTCAACAAAGCAGCATCTTTCAATTGAGAAAAACACCACTCATAAGGATACGTTATGTATTTTATCTGAAAAGGTTTGATGAATTTATAAAACTTCTCGTCCTTCCAAATATCCAGCACTGTTTCTTCATGTTCGATTAACATATTTTTACTGACAAGACTCTTATACAAACCGGAATTCATCAATGTGTCATAATCCCTTTTGGCACATTGATTAATCTGCCTGTAAACATTATCAGAATAAGAAAAAACAAAGCCGGAAGGGTCTTTATAAGAAGTATTATTCATCAGAAGAACTTTTCTCCGCAGAATTTTTTTTGGGGTTAAATATATTTAGTATTGAAAGAAAAATTTTCTTGAAAAAATATAAAATACTCAATATTCCACCTGCAACAGCTTGAAAAATATAACTTCCCGACCCCGGATTTATATAAGCCTTAGCTTCTTCATTATTGACAAAAATAATAAATATGAATGTTAATACCAAAACATCAAAAATTTTTTTCATTCTCATTTCCTATCCCCTCGTAAGTTCAAGAATAGCATAATAACCGGTATCCCACAAAAAGTACATAATTCTTAAACCACATAAGTTTGTTTAAATTAAAATTTTTTGGCATAATGAAGAAATGGAAACTAGTGAAAATCTGAAAATAAATATTGCACACCTTTACCCTAAACTTCTGAATATATACGGAGACTGGGGAAATGTTCTGACCATAAAAAAAAGATGCGAATGGCGGAACATAAACGTAGAAATAGACTCTATCGACATAGGAGATGCCATTGACATAAAAAAATATGATTTTTATTTCTTAGGCGGCGGACAAGACCAGCAGCAAATAGAAGTCTCAAAAGAACTGCAAAAACACAAAATGACCCTCCAGGATGCAAGAGACGAAAATGCTGTTTTTCTGGCAATCTGCGGCGGTTACCAGCTTTTAGGTCACTTTTATCAACCGCATAATGCTGAACGGCTTGAGGGAATAAGCCTGCTTGATATTCATACAGTTGCAGGAAATACAAGATTCATAGGCAATGTAACTGCAAAATGCAGTTTTGTTACTCCTCAATCACTTGTAGGTTTTGAAAATCACAGCGGACTAACTTATCTCGGGGAAAATGCTGAACCGATTGCAGAAATTTCCACAGGCAATGGAAACAACGGACATGACAAATCTGAAGGAGCAAGATACAAAAATGTTTTTGGGACATATCTTCATGGTTCCTTTTTACCTAAAAACCCACAATTTGCCGACTACCTGATATCAAGAGCTTTGAAAAGACGATATAAAGATGAAATTGAATTAACACCACTAGATGATTACTTTGAGATTTCAGCTCATAACTCTCTTATAAATAAAAAATATTGATTACAGGAGGTTTCCTTCGAGATCATACAATTTTATATCAAGACCTTGTTCTTTAATCTGATTTTTAAGTTTTTGCACAAATGCTTCATCCAAAAATTCTTGTTTTAATATTATTCTGTCTATACAATTTGCAGGCACGCCATAAGGAACAGCCCTGTGTGTAGGATACTGGTGTCCTGCAATGTTGCAGTCTTTGCGCAGAATAGTCTCACCGCCATCTACCAAAAACGAATTTTTCATAATAGTTTTATTAACAGCTTTTTTGTTCACAACAAGCACCACATCTCTACCTTCTTCGCTATTTATTGCCGGAAGGAATCGCAATTCTCCTCTGGCAAATTTTTTCAAAGGTCTTGAAAAATAGTCTTTTATTGACATGCGCTCAGTCACATCCCAAAAATCAGCACACAAAGGAGTTTGCGTAGGATATCCCGTACCAGAATAACATCTCAAGCGCAAATCACCTGTCGTTATACCACCTTTTAAAATCTTCGGTAATGCATCATAATAAGTAGAATGTAGCATACTATCCGTTGTAAGCATGTCATTTGCGTTATGTTTGATTTTTTGCAATTTTGAAGAATTATATGCCTCAAAAGAAGCTTCATAAAGTTTCTTTTGAGCAACAGTTAAATGCTCAGCCAGTGATGTATGCTCAATCCCTTTTACTTCATAAGACATTTCTATCTTTTCAAACGGCAGTTTGTATTTGGTTTTTGGAACTTCTTTTTCAATTCTTTTTATGTAATCCGCTATTTTTTCACCCCTTGCCTGCGGGATTGTTCTGCATTTTGCAGCAAATTTCTTGAGATAATTTTTTCTGGCAATTAAAATATCCTTTAAAAATTCAGGATTGCTGAGCCCTTCTGCTTCTTCTACAAGTTTTATAACAGAAGAATCAGGAATTCTTACAACTCTCATCAAAGATTCCACAAGTTCTTCTCGTTTCATATCTCTCAAAAAAGGCTCGGAATGAGACTTACGTTCAAAAAAAGATATCAATTCTTTTACATCTTCACCAAAAACAGAACCTTTTCTGCCGCCTTGTGCTCTATAACATAATGAACCGCCGACATCCAGCCTAATAATTGAATTACCTGATTTTACAGTGTTTCCATGTGCAGCCGCATCCCAGTTCGCCAGCCAGCAATCTGCACCAAAACCTCTTCTGAAAGCCTTTGCATCCTCATAATCTATCGGTCCGTCAAACGGCACATACCTGCTTGCAAGAGCATCTCTTTTAAGAGAAGAACCTCTGAAAAAAGATTTTTCGTATTCACTCACAATTTTTAAATCAGCAGATTTCTCTCCCGCAAGTTTATACAAATCGGATGCAAGTTTTTCAGAAAGCATATGATCATTATCTGTAAATTTGAAATAATAAAGCTCTGTGGTCTTTGGAATTTTACCCCAAAAACCATAGTTTGAACCCTGTTGTGAATTTTTAAAAACACACATCTTAATATTTTTGCCGTCAATTTGAAACCTTCTTGCCTCAGTTTCACAATATTTAAAAAGCCGTTGAATTTTTTCCAAAAGCTGCGGATTTGTTATCTGTACCAACGATTTTCCTATCACTGCTGAAACAGATTTGTTCAAATTGACAGGTTCTGTGTCGGAAGTTTTTTTAGTTGTTTTTGATGCAACTTCTGCTTCCTTTGCAATACCAGCGGTTATTTTTGATAATATAAATCTAAAGTTAACTTTCATAAATCATGGAAAACAAAACAAAAAATAAAATTAATAATTTTAATATGATTATTACTGATATTTAACATATCTTGTTAAGGTTTGTATCAATTTTATATAAGTTTTATAACTTTTGAAGTATTTTCTCATACAAAAGTATAAAATGATAATATGCGTATTATTAAAAATCTGAGAGATATGTCTCTAAACGAGGATGAAAAATTTTTTGCCGACATCATAAAAGATGAGTTCGGTTGGAATACGTGTGTTGAAAAAATAAAAAATAAAGATTTTCTGCAAAGATACGTAAAACCTCTTCACGATTTTAATATCTACACAACAGCCCAACCTACGGCTGAAGGTATGAGAATGATTGCCTGGAAAAGAAGAAATTTTGTATAATAAAAAAACCGCTTCTAAGATTGAAGCGGTTTTTATTTTTGATTTAATTTGTTATTCCAACGGAATTATCAAAGACTGACCGATTGATAACTGATTCGGATTTGTCATTCCGTTTGCTTGCATTATTTTAGAAATTTTAGAAGTATCATACTTACCATAAAATCTAATAATAATACCTTCTAAAGTATCACCCGATTTTACTGTATAAGTTTCAGGAGCAACTGTCTTTGTTTCTTCTACTGCCTGGTCAGCAGGGATAATAGACAATTTGGCTTTTGCAGGTTTAACTCTTTTCACAAGTTTCGGTGAATCAGGGTTGTTTCTTTCATTGATAGCATTAGAGCTGAAACTCAAGAGTGCTGTCATCAAAAACATAGCCAGAGCACCGGCAATGAAACCGGTTGTCAAATAAACACCTGGAGATTTTTCTTCTCTCTGGTTTACTTTGAAGTTTTGCCAAAGAACATCGAGTTCTTTTTCTTTGGCAGGTCTGATATAAACATCAGGAGCCGAACCATCATGCGGTTTATTGCCTGATTTCGCTCTCAATTCTTCTAACAGAACCATTTTTTCTTTTGATAAATTAGATCTGTATAATGTTGAACTTTTCATGGGACCTCACTAATTCCTTCATAATATATATTAATTGGCTGATAAATTGAAAGTCAAGGAATCTTATCATATATATTACATTCCTCAATACTTTGTATATTTCAATCGTCTCCTGCCTGAATGTTAGGTTGTCTTATCAGGTTAAAACATAAACAAAATATTTTTTGCTATTTGATATAAAACTAAAAAACTGCCCTTTTTAATAATTAAATAAAGGACAGTTTTTTGTTATTATATATAAATTTTATTATGCAGCAATTTCGCCTTTGATTTCAGAAATCAAATATTTTGCAACCCATTCAAAGTCTTTGTTGTTTTGAGCAACTTTTTTAAGACAATCAACAGAAGGTTCGCCGATTCTGATTAATGACATAGCAACAACACCTCTGACAGCACCTTTTACTGATTGAAGCTGTTCAACCAGAACAGGAACAGCAGCCGAACCGATATTTACAAGCATATTTTCAATTTCGTTTTTACTTTTGTTATCTGCTGTTTCCAATTGTGTCAAAAAATATTTAATAGAATCTGCGTGCATCTTTTTTCTCCATGTGTTTTCTAATTGTTGTACACATTATAAAGCAAATTTTTACAGATTCTCAATTTCTTTATCTAATCTTTATATCGATGTAAAGATTAAAAAATTATTCTTTATATTTACATCCCTGATAAGAATTTCTTTTCTCAAGTTCATCATCTATTCTATTTAGGATTTCAAACTTTTTATTCAGCCATTTCGGAGCAACTTTCAAAGATTGAAGCCCATTTCCGCCAAGACGGTGTATCGTAGCTTTTTCAGGAAGATATTCAAGGCAGTCACATGCTATGTCTATATATTCGTCCTCTTCAAGAAGAGTTATTTTTCCCTGTTTGTATATATCATAAAGCCTTGTATCAGGAAAAATACATAAACAATGAAACTTTACACCGTCAACTCCAAGCTGAGCAAGCATTTTTATCGTCTCAAGCATATCTTCTTTTGTTTCATACGGCAGACCCAGAATAACATGCACACAAACATTTATGCCTCTGTCTTTTGTCAAACGAAAAGCCTTTAAAAAAGTCTCAAAATCATGCCCACGGTTAATAAATTTCAAAGTTCTGTCATGTATTGATTGAAGTCCGTATTCAATCCATGTCTCATATTTGTCTGTATAAGAAGCAATTAAATCCAGTTTTTGTTCATCCACACAATCAGGCCTTGTGCCAATGGACAAACCTACAACATCAGGGTGACACAATGCACTGTCATAAATAACCTTTAACTCCTCTGCATGTTTGTATGTATTTGAATAAGCCTGAAAATATGACATAAATTTTTGTGCTTTGAATCTTGAAGAAAGACTTTCAACTCCTTGAAAGACCTGTTGCGGAACAGTCAGCTGTCTTGAATGTGCCTGAGAAAAACTTCCGCCGTTATCACAGAAAATACACCCTCCCGAGGAAATTGTACCATCTCTGTTCGGACAGCTGAATCCTGCGTCAAGGGTGATTTTATAAACTTTTTTCCCGAATTTGTTTTTTAGATATTCACTGAATTGATAATATCTTTTTTTTGTATCAGGTCTGGGATAAAACATTTTTCTTACTGTTCAGAAGTTTCATCTTCAGGCAATACGGGATACAAATAATGTTCTCCGCATTTTGGGCATACAACTTCCTGCTGTTTGCCGTTTTCGAGTATTGCCACCTCGAAAAGTTCACGACAGCTTGATTGTACACATCTTATTGCCCATGAAGGTCTAACTATTCTTGCCATAATTCATTCTCCGTTTTTGTATTGGTTTAAAGAAATTTTATCACAATTTTTTGTTTTAATCTATTATTTGGCTTTCAAAATTACATAAATCGGGTTGTATGTAAGCATGACTTTGTGTCCCGCACTAAAGGATTTTCGATAAAAATCATCAAAATCTTTAAGTTTGCTCACTGTCCAATTCAGTGTTTTTATGCCGTTTGTTCCGGAATATTTTATATGTTTCAAAACATCCAACGGCGAATCAAAACAAAGTGTTTGAACAGTTTCATCAAAAGATATAACTTCAAAGCTTCGCTCGCATTTTTCTTTTAGAGTTTCACCTTTAAGATAGCTCAGCGAAACACCCGTTGTCTCTTTAATTTCTATATAATTCTGCTCACCAAAAGTTGTAAATGCAAAATACCCGTCATCATTCAAACTTGACCTGATTTTCAAAAGCAATTCGTCTATATCAAAAATCCACTGCATAACCGCATTTGATAATACAAGGTCAAATTTTTCGTTCAGGCTGATTTTTTCAATATCACCGGGAAGAAATTTCGCCTGATTAATAATATTTTTTATGCAATATTCAGATTCTTCTATTATGTCATTTGCACAGTACTGTTCAAAATTTATTTCACTCAAAATATTCTTTGACAAAAAGCCTGTCCCGGCACCAAATTCAAATACTTTTGAAAAATCATTTCCGCAGTTTGACAGTATTTTGTCAATCAAATTGTGTGCCATCTCCTTTTGGATAACAGCAGAACTGTTATAAGTATCAATGCTTTTTTTGAATCTGAATTTTACAAGGTTTTTGTTAATCATAATATTTCTTCAAAAGAATCAAAATTGTAAAAAGGGAAATGCCCCGTCTCCAGTTCTATTATATTAGACTGATTTTGTTTTTGCCAAAAATTTATTTGATTTTTTGACGGAACTACTCTATCGAACATGCCAATATAAACTTTATCAAAAGTCCTCTCTAAAATAGGATATTTTGAAAAATAATTTTTCATACCGAGAAGCTCTTCCGTACAGCTGCTTGCCGAACGTTGAGGAAGATGATTTTCAAAAATTTCAAAATGCTCGCCTGCCTTTTCACCTGCAAACAACCGCTGCCTGAATTTCACAACAGTATTCGAATCCATTTTTTCTGACAGCGCAAACTGCTTAGGCGGAACCCCGTACGAAGAATCAACAGGAACAAGTGTTCCGTTGATTGCGACACTGTAAGAAATTTCAGGAAGCTTTGCTATTGCAGAAGCATAAACGCCATATGAAAAAGCAAGAAGTGTAACTTTTTTATATTTTGAAAAATCATATTCAAAATCAGGCTGTGTATAATCATACACAAACAAAATATCAGAATCACTCTTAAGCATAGAGAATGGATTTTCGTCCATTCCCCATCCGCAAAAGAATAAAATTAAGTTTTCGCTGTTATTGTTTCGTAAATATATTTGCATTCTTAAACTGCTGCTTTAATTCTTCTAACAACTTTGTCCTTACCAAGCAGAATCAAAGTTGCTACCATATCAGCACCATGAGTTCTTCCGGTAACAGCAGCTCTCAGTGCCCACATAGTTTCTTTTGGCTTGACACCCTGTTCTTTGAAATATGTTCTCAAATCTGCAAGCTGTTCATGGAGAACTTCTTCATTTCCAAAATCCCATTTGTCTAGCTCATTTTCAATGATGTAAGGAAGAACTTTCTTTGCAACTTCGCCGTTAAGAACTTTTTCCTGAACTTCCGGTTCAATTTCAACATCATCTCCGAAGAAATATTTGGTATCATTAGTCAACTCAGAAAGAATAGTGATAGGTTCTCTTGTCACTTCAACTATTTTTTGAAGCTGATCTTCCGTGTATTCGCTCAAGTCATAGCATGAAAGATATGGCTTCACAAGTTCTGTCAGCTTAGCCAGATCCATCTTCTTGATATATTGACCATTCATCCAGTTCAATTTGTCATATTCAAAAATTGAGTTTGATGAAGAAACTTCACCGATTCGAAAATCAGCTGCAATTTCATCAAGAGTCTTAATTTCATGACCGTCAGAAGGAGACCAGCCAAGAAGAGCCACAAAGTTTACAAGAGCTTCTGTCAAATAACCTTTTTCAACAAACTCTGAAACAGCAGTTGCACCGTGTCTTTTTGACAATTTGCTTCTGTCAGGAGCAAGTATCATTCCAAGGTGTCCGAATTTCGGAATCTCAGCTCCGAGGGCTTCATATATCATGATTTGTTTTGCCGTATTTGAGATATGATCTTCACCTCTGATAATATGTGAAATTTTCATCTCCATGTCATCGATTACAACAGCAAAGTTATAAGTCGGAGTGCCGTTTGATTTCATGATTACAAAATCACCGATTAAAGAATTATCAAAATGCAGATGACCTTTAACCATATCATCATAGTGTGTTTCACCTTCAGGAACATGAAATCTGATAGAAGGTTTTCTGCCTTCGGCTCTCAGTTTTTCTTTTTCCTCTTCTGTCAAATGCTGACATTTGCCTGAATATTTGTGAGGTCTTTTATTTTTTATTGATTCTTCTTTTTCGGCATCCAGCTCTTCTTGTGTACAAAAACATTCATAAGCATATCCTGCATCAATCAGCTTTTGTGCATATTTCGGATAGATGTCGAATCTGTCTGACTGTTGGTAAGGCCCATAAGGACCGCCCACATCCGGACCCTCATCCCAATTTAAGCCTAAAGCTTTTAAACTGTCATAAATATTATCAATATATGCTTGAGAAGAACGATCCAAATCAGTGTCTTCTATTCTCAATACATATTTTCCGTTATTTTTTTTAGCAAATAAATAGTTAAACAACGCTGTTCTTGCTGTACCTATATGTAAATTACCGCTCGGGGAAGGGGCAATTCTTACTCTAACTTCGTCCATTACTTTCTCCATTCTTATTTATCCTGATTATAATTTTACCACTAACAAAATGTAACGATATGTAAATAAATCATAAAAATTTCTGACTCAACTCTAAAGTTCATTAAAACATAAGCCGATATCTATGGTGTGGAAAAAATGAATTTAAACAGGAGAAGATAAGATGACAAACGAAATTAACAGAATTGGTATCAACACAGGTTCAGTAAATCCTTACAGCAACCAGCCAAAAGGCGGTGAAGCAAAACCGGAAGAAAACAAACCGGAAGCTCCTAAAACCCCAGCTCAAGGCGCACAGGTCAACCCTAATGATGTCTTGAATTATATGGCACAACAGGCTGTTGTCGTAAATCCAAAAGTTTCAACACCGAAAACTTATGATGTAGGCAAATATGTAACACCTGAACAAGCTGCAAGAATCGCAGGATTTGTAACAAGCTTTGAAGATCAGGTTGCAGAAGGTTTGCTTGCAATTAATGAAGAATTCGGTGAAAATTCCTCGCTGAGTGAAGCATCGAAGTATGAAATAGCCGCAAAAATGGTAGGCTAATCAGTTTAAGAAAAGGTTAGATATCAAAACTTCTCCAACATTCATAGCATTGCCCTTAAAGTAAGTAGCTTTAAGGGTTTTTTATTATTATAATTAGATTATGTATATCCTTGAACTAATAGCAAAACTTCTAAAAGAAAAAAAATCCCCAAAATCCTCATCATTTCAGAGAGAAACAGAGGACGAAGAAAAATGCGAACATACATTTTTTCCAATTGACAGCACTAATGAAACTCTTGCGTGTTCAAAATGCGGACTTGTAATAAAAAATGAAACTTTAAAATTAAAACCCAAAAATCCGTTTACAATGTAAAGATATTTGACATTCGTATTTTAAATAAAAACGCTTTGAAATATAATACTTATAATCAATATATATTTCATAAATTCAAGAGGAAGGGTTAACCTTGGCTTCATTATTAAATTCCCAGCAGGGACAAAAGAAAATTCAAAATTTCTCCGTCGAAACAGTTAGAAATTTACTCAAAATAGACAATAAAGGCATTGCCAAACTTTGTGCTCAGGTCTCTATGATGCCTAAAAAAGATCAATACGGAAGAACATATTTCTCCAAAGATGACGTAGAACTCTTAAGAAGAGTAAAAAGCCTTCAAGCTCAATCAAAAGAAGAAAAAAGAGCCCATGTTTCTGTGCCCTTAAAATCAATCAACCCCATGAATAACAATCCGGTTATAAATGTTCCTGTTGCAAAAACTTCTTCAACAGCAGCCGTAGACAGAATTTGTACATCAATTGCATCAATGGAAGATAACTTGACCGACAGAATGTCAAAACTTCTTGATGAAAAATTGAGTGAAAAACTTGATGAAAAACTCGATGGAATGGATGAAGTCGTAGTTGAACTCGTCAGATGCAAAACAGAAAATGAAACCTTACGCTATAAAATGAACGAATTGAACAAAGAAGTTTACAACCTTAAAAACGAATTAAGCAGATATAAAACACTCGGTTTTGGTCTTTATGTCAAAAAATCAGGAGATTCTTCACTAATTTAAAAAAGTTCTTTTATATCAACATTAAGAGCTTTGGCTATTTTATAAACCTTTGAAAGAGAAATATCTTTTTCGGCACGTTCAATCATACCCACAAAAGAACCTGAAATTCCTGCTTCTAAACCGAGGGCTTCTTGAGAGAGACCGTCTCTGATACGTAATTCTCTAACTCTGTTGCCAAATTTATGAAAGAACCGCTTTGACATATCAACATTTTGTCCTTGAAACTGGCAGTTGTCCACAACTGTCAGTTGTGATAGAATACAAAATGAAAGAACCTAACAATGCCATGAACTGACTGACATGGCATATTAAAAACTTGTTGCCACACCGGCAAACAAGTACCCTTCTTATACAATTGTATAAATCATCCAGACCTGTTAACTATCTGTGTTAAAAGAAAACAGGTCTTTTTTTAATAAATGCTTGATTGTGCGTTTGTAATTGTGAGAAAATAAGAATATGAACAATTACGTATACGAATTAGAGGGCAAACTTTATATAAATCTTACAAACCTTTGCACAAACAACTGTGTTTTTTGTATCAGAGATATAAAAGATGATGTGGTAGGTGCAAATCTCTTTCTTGACAGCGAAAAACTTGATGTATGTGAAGTCAAAAAACAGCTTGATAATATAAAGCCGCAAAATTATAAAGAAATAGTTTTTTGCGGTTACGGAGAGCCTATACTTAAGCTTGAAGAACTGAAACAGGTCGCTCAATATATCAAAGAAAAATATCCGCACCTCAAAACCAGAATTAACACAAACGGTCAGGGAAATTTAATTTACAAAAGAAACATAGTACCTGAATTAAAAGGCATAATCGATAGTGTTTCTATCAGCTTTAACGGAGAAAATAAAGATGTCTATGACAAAATTTCTCTTCCAAAAATAGAAAATGCCTATCAGGGAATGAAAGACTTTATCAAAGAATGTGTAAAAGAAAATATAGAAACCACAGCCACGATAGTCACCGGCTACAAAGACTATAAAGTAGACTTGGACAGCTGCAAAAGACAAATTGAAGAACTCGGGGCAAAATTTAGAGAGAGACCCTGGCTCGACAACGGATATTGAAAAATAACTTTATTACCACATAACCAAAAAGAAAGGTAAAAAAATGCTAAAAGAACAACTAGACAAAATTATGCGTCCGAAAGCAATTGCTGTAATCGGTGCATCAACAAAGGACCACACAATCGGTTCTGACATCATGAAAAGATTAAAAGAATACAAATTCACAGGCGATATTTATCCTGTTAACCCTAAAGGCGGCGAAATCGAAGGTTTCAAAGCTTATACAAACGTAAAAGAAATCCCGGGAAATGTTGACTTAGCTATTATAGTTATTGCTCAAAAATTTGTATTGCAAGCAATAGACGATTGCCATGAAAAAGGAATCAAAGGTATTTGTATCATCTCAGCAGGATTTAAAGAAGCTGGCGAAGAAGGTGCAGAAGCTGAAAAACAACTCGTTGCTAAATTAAAAGAATACGGTATGAGATGCGTTGGTCCAAACTGCTTAGGTGTTGTTAATACTGCTCCTGACATCAGAATGGACGGATGTTTTGCCGAATCGCTTCCTGAAAGAGGAAACATCGGTTTTGTTTCTCAATCAGGTGCTTTAGGCGGCGGTATTTTGAACATATTAAAAGACCTTAACTTAGGTTTTGCTCAATTCATTTCTATCGGCAACCAGGCTGATGTAAACGCTGAAACAGCTATTGAATACTGGGAAAACGAAGACGACGTACAACAAATTTTGTTATACATGGAATCAATTCAAAACCCTGCTAATTTCAGAAAATTGGCTACAAGAATAACCAAGAAAAAACCTATCCTTGCTTTAAAAGCAGGCCGTTCAGCAGCAGGTGCTTCAGCAGCATCTTCTCACACAGGTTCTTTAGCAGGTGCAGACAAAGCTGCTAACGCATTATTGATGCAATCAGGTGTTATCAGAGAATACTCTTTGAAAAATCTCTTTGCAACAGCTAAAGTTTTTGCGACTTCTCCGATCCCGAAAGGCGACAGAGTAGCTATTATCACAAACTCAGGCGGTCCCGGAATCATGGCAACAGATGCTGTTTGCGAATACGGTATGCAAATGGCTAAACTTTCTGATGCTACAAAAGAAAAATTGAGAAGCTTCTTGCCGGCAGCAGCAAGTGTTAAAAACCCTGTTGATATGATTGCTTCAGCACCTATCGAACACTACAAACAAACACTTGAAACTGTTATTGCTGATGAAAATGTTGATATGATTGGTGTTATTTACTTGCCGTTCTTAGGCTTAAAAGACATCGACGTAGCTCAAGCATTGATGGAAATTAAAGCTAAATATCCTGAAAAACCAATCATCGGTATCTTCATGACTAAGAGCGAATTCTTCACAAAACTTTCTAATATGGATGTTAACATGCCGTTCTTTATGTATGCTGAAGAAGCTGCTGACGGATTTAACAGACTTAACCAACAAAGAAAATGGATGGAAAGACCTGAAGGCAAAATGCCTGTTTACGATGTAGACAAAGCTAAAGCTGAAAAAATCATCAAAGCAGCAGTTGCTGACGGACGTGCTCAATTAACTACATTGGAATCAATCGATGTCCTCGATGCTTACGGCATCAGAGCTTGCAAATACGGTCTTGCAACTAACGAAGAAGAAGTTGTTAACCTCGGTAACTCAATCGGATACCCTGTTGTTATGAAGATGACTTCAAAAACAACTTCTCACAAAACTGACGTTGGCGGTGTAAGAGTAAACATTCAATCAGAAGAACAACTGAGAGAAGAATATCAGGATTTAATCGCCAAGTTAACAGAAAAAGGACTCATTGACGGTCTTGAAGGTGTAATCATTCAAGAAATGGTTAAAGGCAACCGTGAAATGGTTTGCGGTATTGCAACAGACCCGCAATACGGTCCTATGATGATGTTCGGTTTAGGCGGTGTATTCATCGAAACAATGAAAGACGTAACTTTCAGAATCGCTCCTTTGACAGATGTTGATGCTGATGAAATGATTAAATCAGTAAAAGCATACGAACTCTTGAAAGGTGCAAGAGGTACAAAACCGGCTGATATGGCACAAATTCAAGAAACTCTCTTGAGATTGTCTCAAATGGTTAATGACTTCAAATTCATTGATGAACTCGACATCAACCCGCTGCTCATCTCTGAAAAAACAGGTGAAGGCATTGCAGTTGACGGACGTATCAAAGTAAGAGTTGACGAAGTTAAAGAATACTTCGGATGCGGTGCTGAGTGCAGCTGCTGCGGTAAGTAGTTTTTTACAAAAACAGAAAAAGAGGTCAGGCTTCTGACCTCTTTTTTTATTAAAATTATTTATCAATTAAAGAAAAACCAGCGGGCAGCTTTTCTTCAATCATCTTTACAAATTCAGAAGGTTTTATTCCTGATGCCTCAGCAAGTTTAAAAATAGTTGTTATTTGAGGATCTTTTATTCCCCGTTCAATTGTATTTATAATTGAAACAGAAATATCATTTTCAGAACTAAACATAAATTGGCTCTGTCCATTTCTTAAAGAGCGCAGCACTTCACCTGTTGCAATACAAATTAGTTTCTTATTTGACATTTCTTGCATAATGTCAATATTAAAGCTATAATAAATTTATCGCTTTCGCGAACGCGATAACCGATTGTATTATATTCACTAATACAAACATTTATGCTTTTTATTACTATATGTAGTAGCAGGTCAGGTTTCTGACCTATTTTTTTAATATTTTGCACAGTGAAAATATTTCTTGTAAAATTATTAAAGACACAATGTTACGGGGTATTGAGTTTGAAAAGTTTGACACTTAAAGCTACGGCTGTCGGCAGTCTGCCGTACAAAAATGCAAAAGATGCACTGGATTTAATCTTTGACAAATTCAAAGAAATTCCATTCTGGCCGCAGCTTGCAGGTGTAAACAGACACGAAGACATGACTGTCCAATATATTCAGGGAATCCCCGGTATAAAATATGACAAAGAACATGAAAAATATATTTATGATGCACAATCCGAAGAATTTTTTGAAGAGCTGGAAAAATTTTTCATGGACTATGAAGCAATAGTAAACGAAAAAGATTTCACAAACCTTGAAAAATATGCAATCACAGCCCCATTTACCAGTGCAATCCCGATTTTTCTTGAAAAGTTGAAAGAAAAAAAATATGAATTTGCAAAATGCCACATTATCGGACCTTTTACTTGGGGGACAAGCCTTTGTGACAGTGAAGGCGTTTGTGCTTTTTATGACGAAACATACAGAGAAGTACTTGTTAAAGGACTTACACTAAAAGCTATATGGCAGATTGAACAAATAAAAAAATATTCGCCAAACACCACTCCCATAATGTTTATGGACGAGCCTGTAATGTCTCAATATGGCACATCAGCTTTTATTACCGTACAAAAAAATGACATAATTGAAGCGCTTTCAGAAATTTCAGAAATAATAAAAAATTTTTCAGGGCTAAGTGCAGTCCATTGCTGTGGAAAATCAGACTGGTCTATTTTAATCGATTCAGGCATAAATATAATAAACTTTGATGCTTATACCTACACAAAAAGTCTCGCACCATATTCAAAAAGCATAAATGAGTTTCTTAAAAATAACGGATACATAGCATGGGGAATTGTGCCGACACTGGACAAAGAAGCACTCGAAAAAATATCTCTAAAAGAACTCGAGGAAAAATTTGAAGAAGCAATTGATGATTTAAGCCAAAAAGGAATAGACAAAAATTTGGTTATAAAACAAAGCTTTTTCACACCTTCCTGCGGAGCAGGCGGACTTTCTATGGAACTTGCACAAAAAGCTATGACACTTGTAAATGATTTATCAAAAGATTTAAAACAAAAATACGGGGTAAATTAATGACATTATCAATTGCAATCACCGGAAAAAGCGGCAGTGGAAAAACAACAATTACAAAAAATTTTATAAAAGTTTTGAAACAAACGTACCCCGAAAAATCAATTCTGTTATTCGATAATGACCTTTCAACAGAGCTTGCCCACAGCTATGGAATGGATGTCAGAAACACTATCTATGGTATAAGAAGCGGAAAACACGAATACAAAACAGGAATCCCATCAAAAATGACAAAACAGGAATATATTGAATGGGCTTTAGAAGACATCGTTGTTGAAGTAGAGGAAAATGTTGATTTAATAGTTTCATGGCTTGTTCCTTCAAAAGATTGTCGTTGTCCGATAACAGGACAGATAAGTTATGCTGTCGGAAAATTAATCAGTCGTTATGACATTGTTGTTTTTGATTGTGAATTTGACTTGAAATATCTTCACCAGCTTGTGGACATACCTATGGATGTCACACTGATTATAGCTAATGCAACAGAAGAATCTATCTTTCTGGCGCAGCGTATCGAAGAATTCTCAGCAAAATATGCCGCAGGCGGACAAATGGCACTCATTTTAAACAATGTTGAAAATGAACAATACAATAAAATTCAAGATTACCTGAGTAAATACAGTCTTGAGGTTCTTGGCATAATACCAAAAGACAAAGAACTGATCGAACATTCAATTGATAAAAATTCAAAAGTGATAGAAGATGCAATTAAATCACTATATTTCAGACTAAACCTGCCTCAGGTAATGAACTAAAGGAAAAATTATGGCTAAAATCATAGACGGAAAATTAGTAGCAAAAAAAATATTAGAAAATTTATCAGACGAAATTCTTTTTCTTGAGAAAAAGCCCTGCCTTGCAGTAATAATAGTTGGAGAAGACCCTGCCAGCAAAATTTACGTCAACATGAAAAAGAAAAAAGCAATTGAACTCGGAATTGAATCTATTGTCATTGAATTACCTGAAAATATCTCTGAAAATGAACTTCTTGAAAAGATAGACGAATTGAATAAAAACCCACGGGTCAATGCAATTCTTGTTCAGCTGCCTTTGCCAAAACACATTGATACAAACACAGTCATAGAAAGAATTAATCCTCAAAAAGACGTAGACTGTTTTCATCCGTATAATGCCGGAAAAATTGCAATAAACAACAAACCTTATGTTTACCCTTGCACCCCGAAAGGCATTCTCAGACTTATGGAATACTATGACATTAATCCCGAAGGCAAAAATGTTGTTGTTATAGGACGTTCAAACATAGTCGGAAGACCAGTTGCACTAATGCTCTTGAACGAAAATGCCACAGTCACTGTCTGCCACAGCAAGACAGAAAATTTGGCTCAAATAACTAAAGAAGCAGACATAATCATTTCAGCAGTAGGAAAAGCAAATATAATAAAAAAAGAAATGATAAAACAAGGTGCCGTGATTATAGATGTCGGAATGAACAGAAACGAAGACGGAAAACTTTGCGGTGATGTAGATTTTTGGAGTGTAGAAGAAAAAGCTTCATTTATTACTCCTGTTCCCGGAGGCGTAGGACCAATGACTATATGCACATTAATGCAGAATACTTTTGAGCTGTTTAAACAACAAAACAACATAAATTAAATCATCGTTGATATAAAAAGAAAAATATAATATAATCTCATATATAGTTTGAAGGTGAACAAATGGCAAAACATAACGATACAATTCCAATAGAAGTATGCATATTGACAGTGGACCACGACATCAAAGGTACAGTGCACGTTTCAAAGTATACAAATACAAATCGTGAACTTACTGACCTTTTAAATGATAAGGAAAGAAGATTCCTCGCTGTCACAAACGTAGAAATTTATCCTCGAAACTCAAACCAACCGCCGAGAAGATATAATTTCCTTGAAATTCACATGGACTACGTTTTGATGGTTCATCCGTCTTCACAGGTAGTGTTTAAAGAATCTTCCAAAGCACAGGAAGACATTGCCAGATTCAGAGAACTCAGAAATAAATTGAGCCAGACAAAACCATTTTAGACTGCTATGAAAACTCCAAAAAAAATTTTAATGGTAAATTTTGGCGGCATTGGAGATGAAATCCTTTTTCTGCCTGCAATTTCAAGCTTGAAAAAAGAATTCCCTCAAGCCAAAATTACTCTGGCTTTAGAGCCCAGAAGCAAATCGGTTAAAGACCTTTCGAACCTCATTGACGAGGTTATGTGTGTTGACATTAAGGGGAAAAATAAATATCTGGAACTTTTGAAATTTGTTTTTAAAGCACGTTTCGGTAAGTATGATATGGTCTTTTCATCAGGAGCAAATCAACTTATTCCTCTTTTACTTTTTATGACAGGAATTTCTTATCGTTACGGATATGAAAGCGGAAAAGGTCCTTTGAATTTAAGCAAAATACTTTTAACAAAAGCTGTAAAACTGAAAAAGAATCAATATGCTTCTTTTATGTATCATGAGCTTGTTACACCTGTCACAGACATAAAAACGGATTATCCCCAAATAGATGCAGGCGAAATAGAAAAAGAACAAAACTCTGTATTAATTCATCCGGGCGTAAGCAAAATGAGCGTTGTCAAAAACATGATAAAAACCTGGACACCAGAAACCTGGGCAGAATTAATCAAAAAAGTTTTGAATACAGGTAAAAAAGTCTACCTTATTGGAGGTCCGGACGACAAAGAATGTATTGAAAAAATTACACAAATCATAGGTGATGTACCGAATTTTGAAAACCTTTACGGAACAACAAAAAACATCATGGATCTTGCAAAACTCACTAAAAGAGCAGAAGTCTTGATTTGTTCGGATTCAGCACCAATGCATATTGGAGTGGGTGTCGGTACAAAAACTCTTGCACTATTCGGACCTACTGATGAAAAAAAATTAATTCCCAATAATGAAAAATTTATAGCCATAAAAAACAATGTAGCTTGTCGTCCATGCCTTTGGGATAAACGACAAACTACGTGTGAAAGTTTGGATTGTTTAAAAATAAATTTGGATGATGTAGTTAAACTCATCTAATTGTTTTAGCAGTTCTTATTTTTCAGCTTTTTCAACTTCAGCTTTAACTTCAGCCTTTACTGCCGCTTTTTCAGCCTTTTCAGCAAGTTTTGCTGCCTTTTCTTCAGGTGTCTTCTTTATAAACAAACCCTTTGTACCCTCAGGAACCACTATTGTAAATCCGAAAATATTCTTTTTCAGTTCATAACCCGGCAAAAGTTTTCTTGTACCTGCTGAAAAACCGAACCAGTTATTGCAGATAACTTTTCCGCCAAATTGAAATTTAGCATTTTCAGGCAGCATTTTAGATTCATTTACTGCTTTGATTTGTTCATCTGTAAGTCTACTAAACATCAATCTCATTCTGCTGATTTTTGGAGGTTCAACAGCTTTTTCACCCTTGAAATCCACTTTTATGTCATCAGTACTGGGTTTTGAAATTTCTACGGTATCTTTGGGTTCTTCAATTACTGCTGTTGATTGAATAGCAGGTTTTTCAGTATCTTTAGGCTGTACAAGAGGAGCAGCTGTGCCGGTACCCGGCATTGGGACAGTATTCACTAAATTCATATGCAAACCTTTCTTTGCTTGGAACTATACAAAGACAAAACTCAAAACAGATTTTTTTTGTCAGCGGCATAGTAAAATTAACAGGCTTTTTTACATGATTTAACAAAAAGTTTTTCTTGCCTCTTCTCTGTCATCAAAATGTATTGTTTTATCCTTCAATATTTGATAATCTTCATGTCCTTTTCCGGCAATTATTACAACGTCATCTTCAGCTGCAATATTTTTCAGCATAGAAATAGCCACACCTCTGTCAGGTTCAACATACACTTTTTGAGTATTTACTGATTTTATTCCTGCAAGAATATCAGAGATTATCAATTGGGGGTCTTCACTTCTGGGATTATCTGAAGTTACAACAACAATATCCGCATTCTCATCAGCAATCTTACCCATTTTCGGGCGTTTTGTTGCATCTCTGTCACCGCCACAGCCAAACAGACAAATGAGTCTGCTTGTTTTCGGTGTCAGCTCTCTTGCCGCTTTTAATACATTTTCAAGCCCATCCGGAGTATGTGCATAATCAACTACAACAAGAGGTTTTTTGGCAACTATTTCAAATCGACCGTCCACACTTTTTGTTTCTTCAAGAGCTTTTATACACGCATCAGCATCAAATCCCATTGCCAAACCTGCTGTTAAAGCAGCCAGTGCATTATAAACACTGAACATTCCATTCATTTGAAGATTTACTTTCTTTTCTTGAGAGAAAATTTTACATGTAAATTTCGCACCATGGATTGAAAAATCTATGTCAGTTGCTGCAATATCAGCTTCCTTATTTATTCCGTATGTATAGATTTTTACTCCTTGTGCTACAACTGACTTAAATCTTTCAGCGTATTCATCATCATTGTTTATGACAGCAAATCCTCCGGGTTTCAAACCTCTGAAAAGAATAGCTTTTGCTTCAAAATAGTTGTTCATCGTAATGTGATAATCCAAATGATCCTGTGTAAGGTTCGTAAAAACAGCTCCATCAAAATCACAACCGCCTACTCTGTTCTGCTCAAGCGCATGAGAGCTGACCTCCATGGCAACATAATCAATCTTTCTTTCACAAATCATCTCAAGTGTTTTTTGAAGTTCCGGAGCTTGAGGAGTAGTGTGTTTTGCATCATGATAAGAATCAGCAGCAGAAAGCTTATACCCGAGAGTACCGATTAATGCACACTCTTTACCAGAAGCAGCATCTTCAACAATTTTTTGTATCAGGTGAGTCACGGTAGTTTTTCCGTTTGTACCTGTAACACCTATTAAATTAAGTTTTTTAGACGGAAAATCATAAAAATTTGCAGCCAAATCCGCAATCTGGTGACGGGTTGATTCGACAATAATTTGAGGCACTGAAATACCCTCGAGTTCTCTTTCCGAAAACAATGCAGATGCACCATTTTCACAAGCCATTTTCGCATATTCATGCCCGTCAGTATGCTCACCAACGAGACAAACAAAAATTTCGCCCTTTTTGATTGTTTTTGAATTATATGAAATACCGGTAATCTCTGTTTCAGAAAGTTTTTCATTGTTTATAATTTTTTTAGTTTTAATATTTTTAATTAATTCATCAAGTTTCATAGCTGTATGTCCTTTTACACTATTTTTTGAAAGTCTTTTTGTCAGGCGGAATATTCAAAATACGAGCTGTCTGCAAAGCTACCTCTCTGAACACAGGTGCTGCAACAGTACTTCCCCACAAAGCCCCTTTAGACGGAGAGTCAATAACTACATAAATAAGAACCTGAGGATTGTTGGCAGGGAAAAATCCGACAATAGATGTAACTAATTTGTTTGTATACCCTTTGGCTCCTGAGATTGATTTTCTCGCAGTACCTGTTTTTGCAGCTACGTTATAATCGTCAAGATTAACAGGTGATTTAGAACGACCGATACTGCCTGCGAGAAGCCTTGAAACAGAATGCGCGGTTTCGGGTTTTATTGTTTGTATATGTTTTATCTTTTCAACTTCTTCTTCCGGTGTATATTTGATAACATGCGGAGTAACCCTCACACCGTTGTTTGCAATCGCAGAAATAGCTGAAACCATTTGGATTGCCGTAACAGAAATGCTATATCCGTATCCGACAGAAGCATGTGTGGATTTATGCCAGTCTTTATAATCCGGAATCAATCCTCTTGATTCTCCCGGCAGATCTATTCCTGTTTTTTCACCTATGCCGAACTTTTTCAAAACATTGTAATGCTCCTGTTTTGTCATCATCAATGCAGCTTTTGCACTGGCTACGTTGCTTGAATGTTCAAATAGATAATACAAGTCAATGTTTCCGGGGAACGGTTTTACATTGTAATCGTAATTCTTGATTGTCCATTTATCAATATCCAGCTTACCTGTATCAAGAATTTTTGAATTCTCCTGCAATCTTCCGTTCTCAATAGCAGAAGCAATTGTCAAAACTTTAAATGTAGATCCGGGTTCAAATACATCACTCAATGTCCAGTTCGTCAGCTGGGTAAGAGTAGCTTTTTTATAATTGTTTGGATTGTAAGAAGGATAAATAGCATAACCCAGAATCTCACCGTTTTTCGGGTTCATAACTATTACAGTACCTCTTACTGCGCCTTTTTCTTTAACAACCTTGTTAAGTTCAACTTCACAAACATGCTGTATGGCAGAATCTATTGTCAAAGTGATAGATTTGCCTCTCAATGGTGAAGTTGTCGCAGCAGGATCAGTATTAACTTCATAAATAATGTCCCCATCAGGTGTTTTTTCGAAGTTTACATCCTGTTCGACTTCTTCTAATTTATCTTTGGCGGTAAGCTCGATTCCCGCAGCCACATCAGCATCCGGATTATAATATCCGAGAATATGGGCGGCCATTGTACCTTGCGGGTATACACGCTCATTTTTTTTCCCGAGGCTTATTTCACGAAGCCCCAATTTTCTTATAGTTTGTGCGGTTGTTCTTGAAACATCTTTTTTCAAGACAATAATCTTTTCATCTTTTGCAAGTTCTTTTGCAAGTTTATTTTTATTTAAACCCAGAATCGGTGCCAGAATCGCAGCAAGTTCATTAGGTGTATGATCAAAATATTCTTTATGCGCATAAACATCAAACGATGTTTTGTCAGAAGCAAGTTTGATTCCGTTTCTATCCAGAATCGCTCCTCTCATAACAAAGCTTTTTGCACTTCTTTGTCTTTTAGCCTGACCGCGATAGTTCTTTATATCCACAACCATAATCAAAAACAAATAAGAAATGAGAATAAAACTAAAAATTATGCACGAAATTTGCCAAAAAATCAGTTTTTTGTCAAACTCTTTGAACTTCTCTTTTTCACTCTTGTAATTATGATAATTCCGTCCCATGAGAATAATTATACTATATCCAACAATTTTAAGAGCATTAATTTATGTAAAAAAAGACTCTTTTGTAAATAAAAGAGTCTTTTAAAACTTTTAAATTGTTTAAACTAACCTCTGATACCGAGTTCTTTGATAAGATCTCTGTATTTTTGAAGGTCTTGTTTTTTAACATAAGCAAGAAGTCTTTTTCTTTGACCTACCATCATCAAAAGACCTCTTCTGCCTTGGAAGTCTTTTTTGTTGATTTTGAGGTGTTCAGTCAATTCAGTAATTTTTTCAGTCAAAAGTGCGATTTGTACTTCAGCTGCACCTGAATCTTTAGCATCTTTACCGAATTTTTTGATGATTTCTTGTTTTTTTTCTTGTGTTAAATTTATTGCCATTTTTTGTTCCTTTTTCTAATTTTAATAAGTTTAAGTTGGTGGCGTAAACTCAATAAAATTATTTTATCGTTTCTTTAGCATAACATCTCAAAACCTTTAGTCAAGCATGATATAGCTTGAAATTTAATAAAGGTTAATCTTTTTACAAAAAATTTTGCAAATGATATTATATTAGAAAAATCTTAAAAAGGGAGAATTATGGAAAACAATAAACCGGTCGTAAAACTAATATCAAAACCGGAAAACATGCTTAAAACAATATATACAGCCTGTCGTACATGTTACAGTGCCGATTCACCGATAAATATTTATGATAATGCAGCAGATGAAGAAAAAATGCTCAAACTCATTGAAAGAGTAATCTCCTCAGGACATTATTCAACAATTGAACACATTCAGGTCTCTTTTGCAATTTCAAATGTCTCAAGAGCCTGCACACACCAGCTCGTGAGACACAGACACATGTCTTTTTCTCAAAAATCACAAAGATATGTTAAAGAAAAAGGACAGTTTGACTACATTGTGCCTCCCACAATTGAAAAAAACTCTGAACTTTGTGGAAAATATAACGAGTTTATGAACAAAGTTGCTGAGTTTTATACTGAAATGACAGAAGCAGGAATCCCGGCAGAAGATGCAAGATTTATCCTGCCTAATGCAGCAGCCAGCTCTATTGTCGCATCTTTAAACCTCAGAGAACTCATTCACATAGCCAACATCAGACTTTGTACAAGAGCACAATATGAAATCAGAACAATGGTAAAAATGATGTGTGAAGAAATCTTGAAAGAAGAGCCATGGCTCGCCGCTTATCTGGTTCCAAAATGTGAAAGACTCGGATATTGCGATGAAGACAAGTGCTGCGGAAGGAAAATCAAAAAAGAAGAATTCCTCGCAAAACTATAAATTTTTCAAATCTTTTGCAGGGTCATCGCTAACCTGTCTAAAGCCGAATTTTTCTTTTAAAAATTTTAACATGCCGGGCGTAATAACGTTTGACGTACATTTGGGAAGATAAATATTCTTCACACCGAGTTGTCTGAGGTTAAACAGATGTGAAAGTGTATGAAGATTACAGGTTGTAATAAACAAACTTATCGGAAATTTTTCAAGATCAACCCGCTCTTTTATATGAGCAAGAATCTTGTATATTAAAGAAGAATTGAAAAACGAGTCCAAAAAAAGAACATTTTCTTTTACGGACGGTAGTGTTGCGGAAATAACATAATAGTCATCATAAAGATTTTTTTCAAGTTTTTCAAAATATTCGGAATGCACGGGAGAATGGTTTAACAATCCTACTATCAACAGATGCTTGATGTCTTTATTTTTTATTTTTTCAATAATTTTGTCAACTTTTTCCATTACAGATTTCTCATCATATCCGACTTTTACCTCGGCAATTTTATGAGAGTGTTCAAAACCGCTGGACTCCAAAGCCGCATCTATTAAAGGTTGAAAATTTTTATTTTCGATTTTCGTCATACCTTTTCCGGCAATTATATTTGTTGTAAAAAGCCTGCCTCTGTATAATCTGTCTAAAAGATATTGAAAATTTCTTATAACAAGAACCGGCCCCTTAAAAGAAGCAAAATCAAATTGAACACTGTCTAAAGACATTTGAAAATGCCCTTTTAAGTGAGGATATTTCTCAAACTTAGGATATGCATGTGCAACAATAAGTCCGTTATGCGTATATACGTTTATACCTTTATCTTTTGTCGCTTCTAGCATAAGTTCAAAGTCTTTCAGATTCTGTCCCGAAACAAGAATAGAATGCCCTGCTTCAACACCGACTTCGACCTCATTCAAAGAAATTTTTCCGTAATATTCCTCTTTTAAAATATGCAATTTCTTGTGTATGCTGAAATTTATTTTTGCAAAGTCATTGATTTTTTTAATAAGCTTTTCCTCACTTATAGTGCTGAAGTTCAAACTGTTAAATAACTTCAAAACAGCATCCTCTTCAGGTACATAGTCATCTGTATAACATTTCATTTCGATAAGTCGGATACAGGCACTTTTTATAAGGTTGAGGATTATTTCATAAAGATTTTTTGTATCGGCTTTTAAGACCTTGTTTCTCAATATAGCCTGTTTTTCACCCTGGTTAACAATTGATGAAAGATTAAATTCTTCAAACTTTATATTGGATTTCAAAATTTGACAGTCTATATTCTTTTTCTCACATACTGCCAAAAAAGACTCTTTTATAGATTCTTTGTCAGAATGAATTTCTTTCAAAATAGATTCAAAATCTTCTCTGCTGAATTCATAGCCGACCAGAATCAAAGAAAGGTAGTTTATAATTTTATCTTTAAGCTTTTTGTTCTCATAACCAAGCTCCTGCATTTTTACATAATAATAAGTAATCTGCTTCAGCTCGTATAAAAGAACTTCTAACAAAGAATAAACTATCGGATCTATGCTGCAAAATCCGTCTATTGTACAATCGTTTCCGGTGTAGCTTTCGTTATAATTTTGCCCGAAATTTTGTTCAGGCTGTGAATTTGAAAATGAATTAAACATATACGCATTTTAAATAAATTTTTTATCAAAACCATTGGATAGAAGACTAATTAAAAAATACCTACATTACTACTATGTCTGCTCTCTTCATTATGTAGTATAATTTGTTATCAATATTACAGGTAATATAAAAACAGAAAGAGTAAGACTTATATGAAAAAAACAGCAATATGGATTTTGATGTTCGTAATGTGTATTGGACAAATCACCTTTGCACAAGATTTTTCTACTTTCAAACTGGAAAACGGTCAAACCGTAATAATAAAAGAAGTCCATGACAATCCGATTGTGACAATTGATACATGGATAAAAACCGGCTCCATAAATGAATGTGATGAAAACAACGGGGTTGCTCATTTTCTGGAACACTTGTTTTTTAAAGGTACAACAAAGCACCCAACAGGTGACTTCGACAAAATTTTAGAGTCTAAAGGTGCTGTAACAAACGCTGCAACAAGCAAAGATTTCACACATTATTATATAACTATTCCTTCAAGTGAATTTCAAACTGCTATGGAATTACATGCCGACATGCTGATGAATCCTTTAATCCCCAGAAAAGAACTGGAGAAAGAAAGAAAAGTTGTTCTGGAAGAAATTTCAAAAACAAATGACGAACCGGAAACAAAGTTGTATGAAAATATGCTCAAACCATTTTATACAACTCATCCTTATAAAAGAAAGGTAATAGGAAGAAAAGATGTAATTGAAAACATTACCAGAGATGAAATCATGAACTTTTACAACAACTGGTATAATCCCTCAAACATGATTACAGTTGTGGTAGGAGACGTTAACACACAAACAGCTCTGGAAGCTGTCAAACAGAATTTCAACAGACATGAAACTTCAAAATGCCATAAACCTGTATACAAAAGTGACAAATTTATCGACAAACAAATCGAAATTGTTGATAAAGGAAAAGTAAAAACAGGTTATATGATGATTGGTTTCAGAGGTGTCAGAGAAGAAGAAAGAGCCGACGGGTATGCTCTTGATGTCCTTTCAACAATTCTCGGTGACGGCAGATCCTCAAAGCTCTATCAATCCGTAAAAGAACAAAAACAACTGGCTTACAGTGTTTCAGCAGGTCATGCATCAATGAAAGATGACAGCATCTTCTTTGTTAGAGCAAACTTCATACCCGAAAATCAAGAAAAACTTAAAAAAGCCATATTTTTAGAAATTGAAAAACTAAGAAACGGTATCATTGACGAACAGGAAATAACTACCGCAAAAAATATTATCGAAAGAGATACTTTTTATTCAAGAGAATCAACCTCAAATATAGCAAACGAACTTGGATATACAACTCTTGTATATGGTGATTCCAAATACTACACGGATTACATAAATAATATAAAAAAGGTAACAAAATCAGACTTACAACGTGTAGCCAAAAAGTATCTAAATCCAAACAGAGCAGTAATTTCAATAATGCTGCCCGAAAATACTCCAGCTGAAAATATCAAAAAAATCAGCAATCTCCAAAGAAAAGAACCTGTTCTCATTAAACAGGACAAAACAATTTCTCAATACAAACTTGATAACAATATCAATTTGATAATAAATCACAACACATTGAATGATATTTTTGCAATGCAAATCTTTTCAAAAGGCGGAAATTTCATTGAACAAAAACCCGGTACGGCTTCTGTCACCGCATCAGCTATGATGAAAGGAACAAAAAAATATTCCGCACTTGATCTGTCACAAACAATGGAACAAAACGGTATAAAAATCGCACCTGCAAATGGTGCAGATATGTTTACGATTTCTGTAAAATCCACAATCAAAGATTTACCTTTGACTTTTGATTTGTTAAATGAAATAGTGAACAATGCCTCTTTAGATCCACAGGAAATCCAAAAAATAAAAGCAGAAAAAATACAGGCAATACAAAAAAACAGAGACAATCCGACAGGTGTGGTTTTTGAAGAATTCAAAAATGCAATCTGGCAAAGTTCACCTTACGGAATTACAGGGATTACACTTGAAAAAACAATCCCGACAATAACCCAAAACGATGTAGAAAAATTCTACAACAATGTTTTTTATCCTGAAAATCTTGTAATTTCAATTAACGGTAATGTCAATGACAAAGAAATAATTGAAAAAATTTCAAACATTTTCTGCATGGATAAATCACAGAATATTCAAAAATTTGATTATACTAAATACAAAAAAACATTCCGACCTCTTGAATCAACAAAAATAATAAAAAAAGCAAAAGACACAGAAACAGCCTGGATTGTAATAGGCTGGCTGACTGACGGTGTCAATGCCCAAAAAGATGTTGCCACGATTGAAGTAATTAACTCACTTCTCGGTACAGGTATGAGTTCAAGACTTTTCAACCAGCTTAGAGGAGAACAGGGACTGGCTTATCAGGTAGGCTCAACTTTCCTTGAAAATGTAAACGAAGGTATATTTGCCATATACATAGGCACCAATCCTCAAACAGCACTCCATTCTAAAAATGAACTTCTCAAACAGGTTAATATTCTAAAAAGAGAATTTGTTTCAGAACAGGAATTGAAAGAAGCAAAAGACAAAATTCTGGGCAACTTTATTCTTTCTCAAGAAACCAATATGGAAAAAGCATCAACTCTTGGTTGGTTTGAACTTTCAGGCAGAGGCTTTGACTACATAAAAGAATTTCCAAAACTGATAGAATCGGTTACACCAAGTGACATCATAAGGGTAGCTAACAAATATTTCGATGCACCTTATGTTTTCACAATAGTTGCACCTCAAAGCTGTTTAAACAAAATAAAATAAATTTATCTGCAAATATCTCCGGTTTTCACAAACATCTTCATATACAAAGGTGTTAAAAGAAAACCGGTTTTGCCAAAAACTTGCAATCCCTTGAGAGCAATCAATTTGTTGTCACCTGTTACGACAAGTATATTATTTTTTTCTTTTCTGACAATCATACCTGCCGTTGTATAGTTTGTTTTGTTTTCAAAAATTTTATGCGACTTTACTTTCAAAAACGTTTTTCCATGGGCAATATAAGCAGGCTGAAACGGAAACAACGCTCTGAGTTGTCTGTCAAGCTCATCAGAGGTTTTTCGAAAATCCAGAAGAATATCTTTTTCGTTGATTTGAGGATAATAAGTAGCCTCTTTTACATTCTGTGGCATAGGAATAATAATTTCATTGTCCATTGACTGCAAAAGTTCACATACAGAAGGTTTTGCAAGATTACAACATTTGCTTTTTAATGATTCTCCCGTATCTCCATTCACACCTTGAATAATCTCAAGTTTTTTCTGCATCAAAATCGGACCATTATCAAGCTTTTCATCCATCAAGTGAAAAGTTATTCCTGTTTCTTTTTCCCCGTTCATAATCACCCTGATATAAGGATTCGGGCCTCTGTATCTGGGAAGTATAGAAGGGTGGCAGTTTATTGTCCCGATTTTTGGAAGATCAATAATTTGTTTTTTAAATTTCTCACTCCAAGAACCTACAATTATCAAATCAGGCTCGAGCTTAAGCAGTTCTTTTTTAAAAGTTTTTGAGTTTACACTACGAGCTTTTACTTCATTCAAATTCAAACTCTTTATAAAAGAATAATCTTTTGAAGGGAAAAAAGTATCTTTCAAAAACAGCAAAAACGGGTGATATACAACACGATCATGCCTGAAAACTCCGACAACTTTGTGTCCTGAAGCCAAAGTCCCCAGGATAAGGTTCGAAAACATTTGATCATAACCTACTACTATAATTTTCATTTTTCATAAAGAAATGACCTTAAAAAGGTCATTTTTTTTATATCTCATTTTGTAATTTTCTGGCACAAGACGCACATAGCATATTTGTTTTGTTGGCGATCGGAACAATGGCTCCGCATTTTGTACATTTTATAGTGACCTTTTGTCCGATTCTGACAAATTTTCCTGCATTGAACAATGCTTCAAATTCATCAATTGACATATCAAAGCGCTTTAATAAAGTTTCCAATGGTATTGTTTCCATTGGACTCATCATTACATAAGTATTGATTTCGCTAACCATTTTATTTTGTTCTTCAAAACATTTATCACAAATATCTCTTTTTGATGTTTGTAAAAATAATGCACCGCATTTTTTACAATTAGCTACATTAGCCATAATTTTACCCTTCTATCCTATTTAGTAAAATATTAGCTAAATAACAGGTAAAAAGCAAGAAGAGATTGAATAAAGAGAAAAAATTCAATGTTGACAAACGGTCAAAACAAATAGTATAAGTGTATTGTATTGTAAAAAAAAGCAGAAAAACTATACAAGTAAAGTAAATTTTTTTATACAATATATATTGAGAGAAGAGAGATATATTGGAAAATAATTTTAACAGTTTTGACAATCTGGAAACATCGATTAGAAAATCCTCTGTGATACAAGAGAGAATCAATCTTGTTTCTACTCATATGTACAAGCAGTTTCTTGAATATCAGCGTTCTACCATGAACGCTAAGGAGACTTTTGTCAAAATTACTGACAATATGCAGGCAACTGTTGAATATCTCAAACAATCTTTCGGTGCCAGAGGAGTAGCCACTGACAACATCTATTATGAAGAAGATTCTACAAAGTCAGTGCTTATTTTACATATACTCTGGCATACAATTAGTTTTACCACACGCTGGAACAATCAGCCTCAAGCTCTTTACAGAGGTGTTGAAGCACCGATGATTTCAGGCAGAATTATAGCTATGAAAGGAGACTTTAACGAAATAACTAAAAACGTTAAAGATGAAAATCAGCTTCAAACAGTTCTTGAACAAGAAGTAGCATCTCTTTTCATACCGGCAGAAAGAAGCCAAAATTGTATTATAAAAATTAATCATCTGGGTAATAGAGAATTTTACATAAATCACATGGATGCACCCAGAGAATTTCTTCTTAAAGTGATTGAAACCATCTGCGGAGGCGGAATTTATCACGAAGAACAAAGGCAGCAATAGAGTCTTCAGGCAAGCATGGCAAATATTCAAAAAGCATTCAGTCTCCATAACGAAGGAAAACTAGATGAAGCAGAAAAGATTTATCTTGATTTTCTGGCTGAAAATCCAAAACAACCTGATGTCTCAAATCTTTTAGGGTTAATTTACCTTCAGAAAAAAGAACTGGAAAAAGCACAACAGCTATTTACTGATGCCGTTGCCGGTTTTCCTTGTGCTGAATTTTATCAGAATCTTGGTCTTGTTTATTACAACAAAAAAGATTACCCAAATTCAATGGAATGTTTTTCAAAAGCAATAGACTTTGAAAAGAACAATGTTGATTTTATCAGAAATTTTGCCAAAATGGCGAAACAATCAGGACAAATTGAATATGCAATTGATTTTTACAAAAAAAGCCTTGAAATTGAACCGGATGATGAGGTCGGTTTAAACAATCTGGGACTGCTCTATGAACAGCTCCATGACTACAAACAGGCAAAAACATTATATCAGCAATCTTTAAAAGTAAGAAAAAACTTTGAAGCTTTGCATAATCTGGGAGTCTTATACAGGACAGAAAGAAATTTTGATGAATCAATAAAATGTTTGAGCAATGCACTAAAACTCAAACCTTCCAATAACGAAACAATGATAAGCCTTGGTATGTCTTATCTTTCCAAAAAAGATTTGAAAAACGGCTTCAAATATTATAAATATATGAAACCTGAGATTAGAGCAAAATATAAAAACCCATGGAACGGTGATAAACACCCTGAGTCAACTATTCTTGTGTTTTATTACGCAGGTTATGGTGATCATATCATGTTTAGCCGTTATTTGCCTTTTTTAAAAGACTTTTTCAAAGAAATAAAACTTCTTGTGCCGCCTTCTTTGAGAAGCCTTTTTGCACAAAATTTTCCTTTCGTAAAAATCGTGGAAGCTGACGAAAAAGATTATGACTTCAGTGCAAGCATAATGGAACTCCATTTTCTTATGGGAATCGATTTCGAACATATTCCATTTGCATGCGGTTATTTAAAATCAGATATAGAAATTGAACAAAAATATAAAAAGGAATATTTTCAAACAAACAAGAAAAAAATCGGACTCTTCTGGCAGGGCAACCCCAAAGTCTTTCCAAACCGTTCAATCAAACTTAAAGAACTATCAAAACTCTTCGATTTGAATGATTCTGAATTTTTCAGCTTTGAAAAAGATGACAAAGACAATCAAATTCAGGCTTTCCCAAATCTCAAAGACCTTGGAGCAACTTTCAAAAATTTCTCCGACACAGCAGGTGCATTAAAAAATCTTGACACTTTAATTACCATAGATTCATCAATTGCACATCTGTCAGGTGCTCTTGGAATCAAGACATATTTACTATTGCCATATGGAAGTGAATGGCGATGGTTTAAAGACGAAAAAACTACTCCCTGGTATGACAGCATTAGTATTTTTAAACAAAAACAACACTGGGATTGGACACCTGTTGTATCAGATATTTTCGATGTACTAAAAAATTCCGATTAACCACTTGACACTTTAACATGTCCTTAATATTATAATCCTATGCCGAAGTGGCTCAATGGTAGAGCAACGGTTTTGTAAACCGTAGGTTGTAGGTTCGATTCCTATCTTCGGCATTTTCTCCTAAAAGGGGGGCCTGGCAAGTGGTTTAACACAAAACCATAAAACCAAAAAGCCTTTGTGGCGCAGGGGTAGCGCACTCCCTTGGTAAGGGAGAGGCCACGGGTTCAAATCCCGTCAAAGGCAAATTTTTGAAAATTAAATAAGGGTAGGTGCCCGAGTGGCTAAAGGGAGCAGACTGTAAATCTGCCGTCTAACGACTACGGTGGTTCGAATCCACCCCTGCCCACCATTAAAAAGACTCCTTAGGGAGTCTTTTTAAGTTTTCATTAATTTTATATTAACTTATTTCTTATTTCTTTGTTATACTATTAAAAAAAAAGAAAGAGGAAGTTTTGAAAAGATTTTTAGTTATACCTTTTGTAATGTTAATGTTATCAACAAATGTAATGGCTGAAGTAGTAATGGCACCACAATGGAGTGAATTTTGCCCTCCGAATTACCTTTCTGCAAAAGCTTCCAAATGGAATACAAATTCTGACTATTGGTATAATCGCCGTGTTCAATTTGAAAACACGATCTCTCAATGCAGCAGCTATAAAGGCGCAGACTTAAAATCCTGCTATTCACAAATAAGAGAAAGTGAACTAAACAAAAACAAAGCCTGGAATCTTAAAGTTGAACAACGTGAAAAAGAACATCAAGAATATATAGAATACAGAAACAAACAACAGGCTGTTGATGCTGTACAAACTATAATCAGAACAATTAAATATTAGACTTTGTCAGATTCTTCTTTTTTCTTAATTCACAATACTTTTTAAAATCCATTCCCCAGCCTGCCATAGAATCAAGTATAGGAGCCATACTTAAACCAATGTCTGTCAGGCTGTATTCAACTTTTGGAGGAACTTGCGCATACACTTTTCTTATGATAAGTTCATCTTCCTCCATTTCACGAAGATTTGCTGTCAGAACTTTTTGAGAACACCCTGTCGATTTTTTTATCTCCCCAAATCTCTTTGTTCCTTCGAGTAAATCTCTCATAATAAGGATTTTCCACTTGCATCCTATAAGACTCAACACTGTTTCAATCGGACATTTTTTTATAACAGACTCTCTCATATACCCTCCAAAGTAAACTATATCACAATAGTTTCTAAAAGGCTATATATTACAAAATTAAACTAATACCCTCTCATCATCATATTCCTTAATGGATTCGTACTATCCATATAAATCGAAGCAGGGGTCGTAGTATCGCCTGTGTCTTTAAGCTGTTTCTTTCTTAATTCCTCAAGAGCATCATTCAGCTTTGTCTCACGTTCATCAATTCTTTCATAACATGCCTGTTTTTTATCCTCAGGGAAATTTGAGCAAACCTGAACAAATTTATCAAACTTCATTTTTCGTTCATTCCAATATTCCACAGCCTTGTTATAATTCTTCACCTGTTTTGGCAATGGCGGAACAAATTTAAATCTTTGCATCTGTTGATATTCTTCAACAGTAACTACCTTTGCATCAACAAATTTTTTTGGGCAATAATCTTCCCATAAAGGAATTTTGTAGACCTCCTCAGCAGTAACAGACAAAATTGAAACTGTAAATATTAAAGCAGCAATCAGTTTTTTCATAACAAACTCACTTATTTTTTTTGTACAAAACAAATCTCACACCTTCATCCACAGCAGCAACCGGCTTGTAATTATCCTTCACAAAAGTACAGACATTTTTTGCATAATCACAAAAGTCTCCAACATTAAATGGTGAATAAGGTACATTATTCATAATAAAATAATCAGGCGGATTTTTCTTAAAGTCAAACAATATCTTTTCTTCACCAAAAACCTGAACATTAGCCGGAATCAAATAATAATACATATCATTTGATTTTCTGTCACTCAAAAAGTTAATTATTGCACCCTCAGGTACAGAAACTATTACAGAATCTTTCTGTGTTGTTTGTTTAATATAATGTATAAACTCGTTTTGAGATTTGAAAAGCTCACTTACAAAAATCGTGCCTCTTTCTGTTGAAACAGGATAGAGCGGCTTTTCGCCAATTCGCATAATATTTGCTGTAAGATAGGAAATAACAATAACAAAACACAGATTCACAACAGTTTTTTCAAGAACTTGCCCGTCTGTAAATTTCAAATATCTGACAAAGAAAATCACAAATGGTAAAAATAAAGCAGCCAGAGAAAAAGTTCCGTAACACTCGGTCGTAATTCCTGATATTCCTTTTATTGAAACAGATATTGCAGCTATCAGTAAGAAAAAATACATCTTGTCATATAAATCAACAGAAGAAAAAGAAAATTTATTTTTTATAAACTTGTACATAAATACAATAGAAAACACCGCTAAAACAATTACGGCATAAAGCCCTAACCAGCAAAACAACCTTTCACTCACAGGTAAAAATCTTTGAAAAGCTTTTGTTACCGCAACAATCATTGTGAAAAATATCACAACATTCAAAAATATTTTTAAAAATCTGTTTGAAAAAAATCTCTTGTTCAAATAATTGAGAAAGTAAAAAACTAATCCGAACGGTACAACAAAAAGAAACAGTCTAAAAGAATAATAAAACGAAAGCTTTATATAAAGAGGATTTAAATAAAGTCCGTATGCATTATAAAAATATTCCACAACAGGCGCATGAACAAGCCTGTTAATTAAATCAAATGCATTTAAAAAATCAACTGTATTTGCACCCTGTAATATAAGAATACCGAAAGAAACAATCGGAAATATCATAAAAAAGCAAAAAGCCTGTACATATTTTCTCCAATCTTTCCGATTCTCAATTACAAAAGTAAGGCTCAAAAACAAAAGTATAAAATACGGCAGGTTTTCAATTTTGTTTGCAAAAGAAAATCCGCCAAACAAAAAAGAAAGCCAAAGATATGCATTTTTTTTGTCTCTCATATACAACAACATTGATAAAAGAGAAAGCAAAAATCCGGAAAGTGCGTAAACAGCAGAATATGAATACGCAAATATAAAATTAAAAAAAGTTCTTATATAAATACATACTGCCATTGTCATAGCCGTAACACAAAGAGCTGTTTTTTTAGTGCTGAAGATTCTGACTATAAAAAATGAAGCAAAACATATAATCAATGAATTCAAAAAACCCATTAAATAAAGTGTGCTCAGCTTTATACCCAAAATAATATAAGCAAGTGCATTAATCTGATAACCCAAAGGTCCGTAAACATTAAAAATATCTTTATATAATACCTTGCCATTAAGCATCTGCCACGGTATATAAGCTTCTCTGCCTACATCAACAAGATATGCATCTTGTTTACCGTAAAAAATAATAAAGAATAAAATTGAAAAAACAAGAATTATACCGAGTTCTTTCAAATTATATTTATCCGCAAATTTTATAAACTTTTCCATACAAATTGTGTTCTCCCACTATTTTGATTATACTATGAATTGAAATAGTACGAGGAAAGAATGAAGAATGATAAACAATAAAAAAGTAGTCGTAATCATGCCTGCATACAATGCGGAAAAAACTCTCGAACAAACTTACAACGAACTTTACAGAGATATTGTTGATGAAATCATTCTTGTAGACGACAACTCTTCTGACCAAACAAAAGAAGTCGCAAAAAAACTCGGAATTACAACCATTGTCCATGACAAAAATAAAGGATACGGCGGAAACCAAAAAACATGTTATACAGCGGCTTTAAAAACAGATGCTGACATAGTTATTATGGTACATCCTGATTATCAATATACGCCCAAATTAGTACCAGCCATGGCAACAATGATTGCTTTTGATGAATATGATGCCTGCATTGCTTCACGCTTTATCGGAAAAGGTGCTCTTGAAGGAGGAATGCCAAAATACAAATTCTTTGCCAACAGATTTTTAACCTGGTTTCAAAATACACTTTCAGGTGAAAGATTAACAGAATACCACACCGGATTCAGAGCCTTCTCAAAACAGGTACTTGAAACACTCCCTTTAAAAGATTGTGATGACGATTTTATTTTTGACAATGAAATGCTTGCTTTGATTTTTTATAAAGGTTATACAATCGGACAAATCAGCTGTCCGACAAAATACTTCCCTGATGCTTCTTCCATAAACTTTATGAGAAGCTGCAAATATGGTTTTGGCGTTTTGAAAGTGAGCCTGCTTTATGCACTTGCAAAATCAGGAATTTACAAATCAAAAATTTTCAAAAAAGATGCAAAAACTCTTGATAAAAATGAAAATCTGCCCTATTTTCAAGGCTGATGGTACACTCTATGATAAATTTTTTCAAAAATTTAATCCAAAAACCTGAAAAAATCTTTTTAGTCTTCTGCTTGTTCTGGGGCATTATTCTGGCTTTTGTAAATCCTCCTTTTCAGAATTTTGATGAGCCTGAACATTTCTTTAAAATATATGCCTTCTCTGACGGCACGTTAAATTTCAAAAGAATCACCTCTTACACAGATGGAACCTTTTATTTTGACAAACCAAAAACCTTTACGGCGCAAGTTATACCGATAAGTATTGTCCAGCTTGTTGTACAAAGTAAAAGAATGAATCCGTACTTTGATGAAAACAAAATGTATAACGAAGGCACAAAAACCAGCGTAAAAGAAATTATAAATTCTTCTAACATACAGCTGGATAAACATTTGAAAACAATCATTATACATCCCATTCCGTCTTACACAATTTTTTCTTATTTCCTTTCAGTATGTGTGATGTTTTTGTTAAAGATTTGTAACACAAACCCTTTGTATATGATGTATCTAATGAGACTTTGTTCTTTGTTTTTATACACAGGATTGATATATTATGCAATTAAAATTACACCTGTAAAGAAAAGTATGTTTCTAGTTCTTGCTCTGATGCCGTCGGCATTATATCTTGCAGGAGCAATAAATACTGATTATATGATAATAGGGCTTAGTTTTTTATTTCTTGCATATTGCTTGAAGCTGGCATTTTCTTCGGAGGTGGAAAAAATATCCAAAAGACAATTTCTGAAACTCTCTATTTGCGCCATATTAATAAGCATAAGCAAATTTGTTTATACACCTTTAATCTTGTTGTTTTTAATAATTCCAAAAGAAAAATTCGATTCTCAAAAACAACGTATGTTATATTTTTTCAGCCTGTTAGTTATTTCTTTTTTAACAATATCCTGTTTTTTGTATTTCAATCTTAAAATCTTTGAAAATACATTTTCGTATTATTCAACAAACAGCCATATTGAAATGCTCACAAACTTATTTCATAATCCATTAAGCTTTTTGGCACTGTTAACTAAAACCATTTTGTTTTACGGAACAATATATCTGAAAAACTCAATTTCTGATTTTGGTTTTTCAGATACAAATGTTCCATCGCTTATAATATATTTCTATCTCATATTAATTGGTCTAGTGTCAATTGAAGGCGAAAAAGAAGAATACAATATTGATATCAGGAAAAAATCTCTTTTTCTTTTTATCTTTGTTTTCAGCTTATTTTTAATCTTCACAGCAAACTATCTAAATTTTGCTCTTGAGCCGACAGGAATGATTTCCGGTTTTAAAGGAAGATATTTGCTTCCCGTTTATCCGCTTTTGTTTTTAAGTTTGTACAATACAAAACTATATTTCAAAAAGTTCAAACCCATTTGGATTACACTTTTCTATCTTTTGTTCTTTCTGGTTATTTTTATATTTGCAATAATTTTCAGATATTATACATTTTGACAAATTTGTGCTTTTGTTTCGTAATATTGATCAATTTTGCCGTTTTTATAGCTTTTGTGATTGGAAATACCCATAAATGCCAGCCCTGTAAGAAAAGAAATTGCTCCGGCAGCTTTATAAGAAGCCGGTACTTTAGAAAATTTTTCAGCCATTTCAGCTGCATATTTTTTAATTTTGCCGAACATGCCTTTATCACTCAATTTGAACTTTGATGCAATCGCTTTCATCCCTTTTTTCATCCAGGCAAAAAGTTTGGATGAAGATTTTTGCGAAATTTTAACACCTTTTGGAAAATGTTTTTCTGCCATGTTTTTTGCACTTGCAACCGTGTTTTTTATTGCAGCGTTGGCTTCAGGATAATTACCTGTAACAAAATTAAAACCTTTTGTTAAATACTCTCCGGTTTTTTTAACAAACTTAGAGTCAGGGTGCTTGGCAATCTGATACACACCTATGGCACCACTTGCCAGAACAGCTGTCGAAGCTATATTATGAGCAAATTTATTTTTCATTCTTGCCTGTAATTTAGCTTTCTTATCCTCCATTGTATTTTTTGAAGTACAAAAATCATAAAACTCCGGAGCCATACTCATTGGACCAAAACCCATTACCATAAATTTACCTGCTTTCCTTGCCAACTTCTAAAATAAAACACTTACATTCATGTAAAAACATTTTCATAAAAAAACTTGACTTTTTATAGACGTTTGTCTATAATACAATTATGTTAAATCAAAACCTCAGTAATAAACAAAAAACCTTTTTTGACAACCTCAAAAAAGCATACGGGAAAGAACCGCTTCCGAGTTTTGAAAAAATCGCAGCAGACTTCGGTTTCAAACACAAAAATTCTGTATGGCAGTATTTTAACAAACTCAAAGAACAGAATCTCATCAAAGAAAAGAACGGCAAGTTTTTTATAAATCCGGACTGTTTTGGAGCAATCCTTTTTACCTCTTCCGTAAGAGCAGGCTTCGCCACAGTAGCTGAGGACTCGATTGAAAAAAGAATTTCTCTTGATGAAAATTTTGATTTAGACAATCCGTCCACTTTTGTATTCAATGTATCAGGCGACTCTATGGTCAACGCAGGTATTTTTGACGGCGACAAAGTTATTGTGAAAAAAACTCCATATGCAAAAAACGGAGATATTGTTCTGGCTTTTATAGACAACGGCTATACATTGAAAACATATCGCCAAAAAGACGGAAAAATTTGGCTCCAACCGGAAAATCCCGAATATCCGATTATTGAACCGAAAGAAGTTCTGACTATTTTCGGTGTTGCAACAGGGATTGTAAGACAGTTATGAAATATCCTTCCTAAAAAATAACAGCGGGACAACTCATCTAAGTTTAAACATTTGCAGATCGATTACAGGTACGTCCCGCTTTTTCTTTATCTCCGTATTTATTCTAACAAAGGTCACAAATTATGGCAGAAATAGCTCTTGTAGATTGCAACAATTTTTTTGTATCATGTGAACAACTCATGAATCCCATGTTAAAAGACAGACCTGTGTGTGTTTTGAGCAACAACGACGGCTGTGTAATTGCACGCTCAAAAGAAGCCAAAGAAATGGGAATTCCTATGGGATATCCTCTTTTTAAAGCAAAAAGCGAATTCAAAAATGTAATTTATATATCAAGAAACTTTGGACTTTACCATGATATCTCGAATCGTATAATGCAAAAACTCATGAGCTTTACTCCGGACGTAGAGCAATATTCAATAGATGAGGCATTTCTGGATTTAACAGGGCTAAAAAAGCTTTACAGACAATCTTATGAAGAATTGCTTTTAAAAATTCGAAAAGAAATTATGGAAGACATAGGAGTGCCTGTTTCGATAGGTCTTGCTCCAACAAAAACTCTTGCAAAACTTGCCTGTGAAAAAGCAAAAAAAGAAAAGGGTTCAAACGGTGTAAAACGTATAAAAAAACGGGAGTTGGACGAAATACTAAAAAAAACATATATAGAAGACGTCTGGGGCATAGGAAAAAACACCTCGGCACTTTTTCATAAATATGGAATCCACAAATGCAATGATATTGTTAAACAGAATGATTTCTGGCTGAAAAAAATCTGGGGAAAAAGAGGACTTGAACTCAAAATGGAGTTGAGCGGAATTAGTGCATATCCCGTTATAAACAAAATCGAACCGCCAAAATCTATTCAAAAAACCAGTGCATTCAGCCATTTTACAAATGACAAAGCATACATAAAAGATTCTCTTCATTATCACTCACATCAAGTTTGTACAAAATTAAGAAAACTCGGACTCCAAAGCGAAATAGTTTTTGTAATGCTGAGAACAAAAGATTTTCACGTCATTACAGAAAAAATGGTACTGCCCGAACCTTCTGACAGTGAATTTTTGATAAATCAGTACGTTAACAAGCTTTTTGAAAAAATCTATAACCCTGACATAATCTATCGTTCTTCAGGAATATTTGCTGAAAAACTTTCTGAAAAAGCCGCATCACAACTGTTTCTTTTTGAAGACAAAAAAACACAAAAAGCCAAAAAACTGGCAGCACTCTGGGACAATTTTGAAAAAAAATACGGTAAAAACAGTTTTCAAATAGGCACAATGAAAGACCCTCAGGAAGAAAGTAAACTCCACGGACAAAATTTTTTCTCATAATAAAAGGAGCTGTAATACAGCTCCTTTTGAATTTTTTTCGAATACAAATTAGAATGCACACATTCTGTGGACACGTACAAAGTTTGTTCTGCCCGTAATAAGTTTAGGAATAGAACCAATAATGATAACTCTGTCATCTTTTTTGTATTCTGTTTTTTCTAACAATAATTTATCAATTTTTTTCAACAGCTCATCGTTAAGAACAACGTCCCAATCTTTCTTGTAAGGGTGCATATCCCAGAACAGATTCAATTTTCTGCAAACTTTTTCACTGTCAGAGATAGCCAAAACAGGAACTGAAGGTCTCAATTTTGAAAGTAATTTAACTGTATATCCTGTATGAGTAAAAGCAAGAATAGCTTTTGCACCCAAATCGTTAGCCATTTTTACAGCAGCTGCTGCAACTGCTTGAGGAGTAGGCTCATAGTCAGGATTCATCGGCAAATCGAGGTTGTAGCTTACAAAATTGCTTTGTTCAACATCGTGAGCAATCATAGCCATCATTTTAACAGCTTCAACCGGATGTTTACCCGCTGCTGTTTCACCTGACAACATAACTGCATCAGCACCGTCAAGAATAGCATTCGCAACATCAGAAGCTTCGGCTCTGGTCGGAATTGGGTTTTCAATCATTGATTCAAGCATCTGAGTAGCTACGATACAAGTTTTTCTATGAGCATACGCAGCATCAACAATTTGTTTCTGAACCATAGGAACTTTTTCAGGAGCAAGCTCAATACCGAGGTCACCACGTGCAACCATAACCGCGTCTACAACATCAAGAATAGATTCAATGTTTTTAACTGCTTCCGGTTTTTCAATTTTTGCAACGATAGGAATATCAGCACCAAAGTGGCTCAAATATTTTTTAGCCAAAAGAATATCATCTTTATCTCTTACAAAAGAAAGTGCAAGATAGTCAGCATCATTGTCTACCGCAAATTTGATAAAATCTACGTCTCTTTCAGTAATAGCTGAAAGACTTTTTGTACCGCCCGGGATGTTAATGCCTTTTCTGGGTTTCAGCAATTCACCGTCTATAACTTTAACACGAACTTTTGAACCTTCTTTACCAATAACTTGAATTCTGATTTTTCCGTCATCAAGAAGTATGTATTCACCTTCGTGTACGTCATCAGCAACACCTTTGTAATCAACAGGAACAATGTTCGGATCTGTTTGTTCAAGACCGTATTCCAAAACGAGTTCTTTACCGGGTTCAATAGGAATAGGCTCAATCAAATTGCCCACTCTGATTTTAGGACCTTGAAGGTCTACCAGAACAGGAATAAAAGTTTTGAGTCTTTTTTCAACATTTCTGATTTTTTTGATAGTTTCTGCATGCGCTTCAGCTGTATTGTGTGAAGTGTTAATTCTGAACATTGTAGCACCTGCGAGAACAAGCTCTTCAATGGTATTTTCTTCACAACTTGCAGGCCCCAGCGTAGCAACGATTTTTGTTTTGTTTTTCTTAAAGTTAATCATTTTTCTGCTTCCTTATTGTTTCGACTAAGTTTAATATCTATAAAAATTTAAAAGGGCAAACCTTGAAGGCTGCCCTTGAAAATACATTAATGCTGTTCCTTTTGATAAGCGTATGTAGCTTCCATTTCATCTATTGATGCATAAACAGAGTGACATCCGCAATCTACGTGAACAATTTCACCTGTAACACCTGAAGACAAATCCGAAACCAGGTAAAGACCTGTTTTGCCTACATCTTCTAGTGAAACATTTCTCTTCAAAGGTGCTTTCAAAATAGCAGCTTTGAGCATTCTGTCGAATCCTGAAATACCCTTGGCAGCAAGAGTTTTAACAGCACCTGCTGAAAGGCAGTTAACTCTTACACCGATTTTTCCGAGGTTGTCGGCAAGATATCTTGCTGATGATTCTAGAGCTGCTTTAGCTACACCCATGACATTGTAGTTAGCAACAACTTTTTCAGAACCGAGATAAGTCAAAGCAAGAATAGCACCGCCTTCATTCATCAACGGTTTTGCATTTCTTGCAAGAGAAACGAGTGAATAAGCACTGACACCGAGAGCCAAATCCCAACCTTCTTTGGATGTGTCAATAAAATCACCCATCAAATCTTCTTTATTGGCAAAAGCTACGGCATGGATAACAAAGTCCAGTTTTCCGTAAGTTTTTTCGTATTCGGCAAAAACTTCTTTAACCTGTTCCTCGTTAGTCACATCACATTCAACTATCATTTTTGAATTCATTTCTTCAGCCAGAGGACGTACTCTTGATTCCATAGCTTCATTTGCGTATGTGAATGCAATTTCAGCACCTGCTTCATGAATCTGTTTAGCAATAGCGTATGCAATACCTCTAGCGTTAGAAACACCGAAAATAATACCTTTTTTGCCTTCCATTAATTTCATAAAAATTCTCCTTAAATTTATATAATTGTATATTAGTATCAACATGTCCCAATGTCCATATTTTTATTAATTTCAAGTTAATTTTTAGAAGTGTAAATGTAACAATTTTCAATTTGCTACTACAAATGTATTGGCAAAATGTAAAAAAAGGTATATTATATTAAATAGGTCATCAAAATATTTACGTGTTTATTAATTTACTAACCTGAAAAGAACTTTTTCTGAAAAACAGGAGAAGGACTTTAGAAAGAGGTACGCTATGGGTAATATGTTTGGAAAAAACGTGTTTAGGAAATCTTACGCTTCTGAAATGAAAGAAACTGTTTGCAACAAATTCAGAAAAAATATTTCAGAAAGAATGGCAGCACCAATCAAAGAAAATCATCTTGAAAGAATGCCGCAACAAGATACTATATCTTTTGACAAATAAAAAAGAACCTCCTTTTCAGGAGGTCTTTTTTTTTTGTTTAAATTTGTTATTTTAATTCGAGAATAAATCCACCGTTGTCAGCATTTTGAATGGCATTTTCATTCATTTTAGCTCTTAAGTTTTTGATGTATTTGTATACATAATCTCTTGGCAAATCAAGAACCTGAGCCAGTTCTTTTGCATATACAATGCTGTTTTTGTTGTTCAGAAAATGTTCAAATACAGCTTGCTCACGAGGAGTGAGATTCTTTTTGAAGGTGATCTGAACCTCTTCTCTTACAGAAGCAGGAGCCTCTTGTTTCGGAGCTTTAGCTTCTTTTTTAAGCTTAATTTCTTTTTTAACTTCTTTTAAAACAGCTTCCTGTTTTTTAATTTCTTTAACATCAGGTTTTATTGTTTCTTTTTTAGCCGCTCTGGCAGCTTTTGCAAGTTCTCTTAAATCTCTTTTCGCAGAAAGTTCTTTTTCTCTCTCAAAAGATTGTTGAGCAAGTGTGCTGATTCTCTCAGCTTTAAAGCTGTTTTGTGCCGGAATAGCATCTTCAGAAGAAACATATCTGACTTCTGATGAATGTTTGTAAACCATATCAACCATATCATTTGTTTCTTTTTCTTCAGCTATAACTTTACCGAGTCTTTTGGCATATTCCTCTAACGTAATTCTTTCCAAAGAACTTCTCCACTGTCTAATCTCTTCTTTGGTCAAATAATCCGGCATATCAATAAATCTCCTTGACTATAATGTTTAACTGTCTAATCCCTGTTTTGCCCCTGCTCTTTTATGTAAGACCACTCCTAACATGTTCTTTTAAAAACTGTATTTTATTATCATACTTACCAATGGGGTTTCAAGTTATGTATAATTTAGCATGAAATTCCAAAAAAAATCTCAAAATATGTAGCAATTTTTACAAACTAAATTTTTGTTAAATTTTGTACAGAAAGTCTTGTAATCCTGTCTGTTTCAAATATCTCATCCAAAGAAGGATCAGAAATATTGTTGTGAGAGCTCATCATCTTTTCAACAATTTCATATATCTCCCAAAGCGAGATCTTTTTGTCTAAAAACGCAAACACAGCTTCTTCGTTGGCAGCATTCATCACAACAGGAAGAGTTCCGCCCTGTTTTCCCGCATCAAAAGCCAGCTTCAAACACGGAAATTTCTCCAAATCAGGCTCATCAAAATCCAAATGACCTGCTTTTACAAAATCAAAACTTCTCGTCTCAATCCCTTCAAACCTGTATGGATAAGTAAGCGTATATTGAATAGGAATATGCATGGAAGGAAAACCAAGCTGGGCAATTACACTTCCGTCCACATATTCGACAGCACTGTGTACAATACTTTGCGGATGAACAACCACCTGAATTTTATCATAAGGCATATCAAACAAATGATGTGCCTCAATAACTTCAAGCCCCTTATTCATCAAAGTTGCCGAGTCAATTGTGATTTTTTTGCCCATATTCCATCTCGGATGATGAAGCGTTTCTTCAACAGTAGCATTTTTTATATCATTTATTGTCTTTGTTCTGAACGGTCCGCCTGATGCTGTGATGATGAGCTTTTCAACCTCGTCTCTGTTTTTTAAACACTGATGAATTGCACCGTGTTCAGAATCCACAGGAAGAATTTTTACACCTTTTTCTTTTGCACGCGCCATAACAATATCACCTGCCATAACAAGTGTTTCTTTATTTGCCAGAGCAACATCAATATTATTTTCAATTGCCGCAAGAGTCGGCTTTAAGCCTGTCTTGCCCGAAACCGAAACAAGAATTCTTTCGTTTGTTCTGTCTGATGCAATTTCCACAAGTCCTTTTTCACCAAACAAAACATTTATTTTAGGAAACTCTTTCTGTAATTTCAGAGCATTTTCCTCTGATTTTACACAAACGTTTTTCGGATTAACTTTCTTGATTTGTTCTGTCAAGACCTCTATGTTGTCCCCTCCGCAAAGAGACACAACTTCAAAGTAATCAGGCATTTTTTCTATCACTTCGATTGCCTGTCTGCCTATTGAACCCGTTGAACCTAAAATCGAAATTTTCATATTAATCCTCTTAATAAATTTATTTTATTATATAATTATCTTACGAATATAAAAATTTTGAGGGTGAAAATGAAAGAAACTTTAGAAAAAATTCACGCTTCAGCACTTGAAGCAATAGAAAAAATTCAATCCACTTCGGATATTGAAGAAGTAAAAAATACATTTTTGAGCAGAAAAAGCCGGTTGAATGAAATCAAAAAGAATCTGAAAGACCTTTCAAATGACGACAAAAGAATCGTCGGCTCTATGTCAAACCAGATTACAAAAGATATAGAAGAAAAATTAAATGAAAAATTCCAATTTTTCTATCAAAAAGAATTGAATGAAAAACTCGAAAAAGAAAGAATCGACATAACCCTTCCGGGCTCTTTCACACCGCACGGAAAAGTTCACCCTCTGACACAAACCGTGGATGAAATTGTCGAAATTTTTCAGGGAATGGGCTTTTCACTTGTGCATAACGAAAATTCACCCGAGGTTGAAACCGAATATTTCAACTTTGATATGCTGAACATCCCAAAAGACCACCCTGCAAGAGATATGCAAGATACCTTCTACACAAAAGTTGCGCAAAACGTTGTGTTAAGAAGCCAGACATCAGGCGCACAAATTCATGAAATGCTCTCAAGCAAACCGCCCATCAGAGTAATCTCACCGGGACGTGTATACAGATGTGAATCTGTGAGCGCAAGAAAAAACAACCTTTTCCACCAGATAGAAGGTCTGCTCGTGGATAAAGACATCACTTTTGCCGACCTTAAAGGAGTTATGAACGAATTTTTGAGACTTTATTTCGGCTCGGCAAGACCGACAAGATTCAGAAACAGCTTCTTCCCCTTCACAGAACCGTCCGCTGAAATTGATGTTCAATGTATGATGTGCGAAGGCAAAGGCTGCCGTGTATGTTCAGGCACAGGATGGCTTGAAATTCTGGGCTCAGGTATGGTTGACCCGAATGTGTTAAGAGGCGTGGGAATCGACCCTGAGATATATTCAGGTTTTGCATTTGGCATGGGTGTTGAAAGACTCGCTATGCTCAAATGGGGCATCGATGACATCAGACTGTTCTTCAACAATGATGCAAGATTTTTGAAACAGTTCTAGTCTTTGAAATTATAATTAATAAAATTTTTCAAGAACAAAATTTCATCAACACAGGTTCTTATATCTATCAGACATTCTATTATCCCGAATGTAGATTCTCTGATATTGTTCAGATTTGTGTCTATTTTCTGCACCATGGCTCTGTGAATTTCTTGTTCGTCCATAATAATCTCCTTTTTGTTACAACGTTGTTATAACATAGTTAATACCAAAAATCAACAATATTTGTAACAATGTTATTATTGATTCAAAAGGAAAATATATGAGGAAAAAATTTACACAAATAGGCAACAGCTGGGGTTTAATTTTTTCAAAAACTATTCTTGAACTGCTCAATGTCAATCCTGTAAAAGATGAAGTCGACATCAAAGTTGTCGATGACAAATTAATAATCACAAAATACAAAGAAGAGAAATAAATGCTGGCAAAAAGAATAATACCCTGCCTTGATGTAAAAAACGGCGAAACCGTAAAAGGCGTAAATTTTGAAAACCTTAAATATGCAGGAGACCCTGTCTCGCTGGCAAAAAAATACAGCACAGAAGGCGCAGACGAGCTTGTCTTCTTAGATATCACCGCCACAAATGAAGGCAGAAAAACCACTCTGAATATGGTTGAACAGGTTGCAAAACAGGTCTTCATTCCCTTCACCGTAGGCGGAGGAATAAAAACAATCGAAGACATGCGCTCTATTCTGCTTGCCGGTGCGGACAAAGTCGCCATAAACTCGCAAGCAGTAAAAAATCCTCAATTGATAAAAGATTCCTCCTCATACTTCGGCTCGCAGTGTATTGTAGTCGCAGTTGACGGAAGAAGAGCCGATGACGATTTTTATGTATTCATAAACGCAGGACAAAAAAACACAGGCATAAAGCTTCTCGACTGGGTAAAACAGGTTCAGTCCCTCGGTGCCGGTGAAATCCTTCTCACCTCAATGGACGCTGACGGAACACAAGCCGGTTTTGACCTCGAAATGACAAAGCTTGTTGTTGAAAACACCTCGATTCCCGTCATTGCCTCGGGCGGAGCAGGTGCAGACTCCCAGCACTTCGTTGATGTTTTTGAAAAAGCACATGCAGATGCAGCACTCGCAGCATCAATTTTCCACTTTGGCACGCTTCCTGTTCCAAAATTGAAACAGGAGCTTCGTGAAAAAAATATCTGCGTAAGATAAACTCACACAAGCATGTTATTTTTCAACAGGTTCGCTTATGTGTTTGCCTACTATCGGCGCAATTTTTTCAATATCGTCTTTTAACGCTTTGAACTGTTCGGGGTACAATGACTGAGCACCATCACAAAGAGCTGTTTCAGGTGCATAGTGAACTTCAACAATCAAGCCGTCGCACCCTGCGGCAACAGCCGCTCTGGACATCGGAGCAACTTTATCACGAAGACCTGTTCCATGGCTCGGGTCAATAATAATCGGAAGGTGGCTCAATTTTTTCACAACCGGAATTGCACTCAAATCCAAAGTGTTTCTTGTTATTCTTTCAAAAGTTCTTATGCCTCTTTCACAAAGAATAACTTCTCTGTTTCCGCCTGACATAACATATTCAGCAGCCATAAGAAGCTCTTCGATTGTGTTGGCCATACCTCTTTTAACCATAACCGGTTTGTTAATATAACCCAGTTCACGAAGCAGATTAAAGTTTTGCATATTTCTTGCACCAACCTGCAAAATATCAACATATTTTAAGCACATCGGAATCTGTGAAATCTCCATTACTTCCGAAGTTACAGCCATTCCGTATTTATCTGCTACATCTCTTATAATTTTTAAGCCTTCCTCGCCCATTCCCTGAAAAGCATAGGGTGAAGTTCTCGGTTTAAAAGCACCGCCTCTGAGGATTTTTATACCCATTTCACTGAGTTTTTTGGCTGTTTCATCCATCTGTTCATAGCTCTCAACCGTACAGGGCCCTGCGATAAGGCCTATATTGTCACCGCCGAATTTTACTCCGTTGACTTCAACAATAGTATCTTCGGGTTTAAACATTCTGCCTGCAAGTTTATAGCTGGAAGAAATTCTTATAACTTCCTTTACACCTTCCAAAAGTTCAATATCACGGGGGTCAACAATTTTCCCTCCTACTGCACCTATTACGGTTTGAACCTCTCCTTTTGAAACGTGAGCATCAAAGTTTTTTCTTTTAATGAAACTTACAACGTTTTGAATTTGTTCGTCTGTGGCAGAGGGATTCATAATGATGAGCATAATTTATATTCCTTTTTGTTATTAATGTTAAGATATTTTAGCAAATTTATTTTTTACCTGTTTTTTAATACATGTAAAATTATTATTCCATAATAATATAAATATAGGTACTATAAAAATTATTTTTGTAGTAAATTATTAATTACGTATAAATTTTTTAATGGAGACTTTATGCTAAATGTTAAAAGCAAAGACAAAAACACGTAAATTCCGCAGAATTTCTGACGATTTAAGAAGCGATGTAAAAGCACCGCTCGTTGAAGCGCTTGAAAATTTTTACAAAAGCCCTATGATGCAATTTCACATCCCCGGGCACACAGGCGGACGCGCCTCTTTTCAACCTTTCAAAAAACTCGTCGGAAACCGTGCTTTGCTTTTGGATACAACAGATGAATTTGACAATTTAGGAACTCTCCACCCTGCAACCGGCCCTATTAAAGAAGCACAAGAGCTTGCCGCAAAAGCCTTTGATGCTCAAAGAACATTCTTCCTCGTAGGCGGCTCTACAATAGGAAACTTAACTCTGGCAATGTGTCAGTCTAAAAAGGGCAAAAAAGTAATAGTAAACAGAAACTGCCACCGTTCAATCCTTACAGGAATGATTATCTCGGGCGCAGAGCCTGTTTGGATTCTTCCGGAAAAGCTCAATGAATGGTCTTTGTGGGGAGAAATAGAACCAAAAGAAATAGAAAAAGCTCTAAAAGAAAACGATGATGTTTCTATGGTATGGATAACAAACCCTACCTACGAAGGAGTTGTTTCAGACATCAAAGCAATTGCACAAATCTGTAAAAAATATGACGTGCCTTTGATTGTGGATGAAGCTCACGGATGTTTGTGGAATTTCAACAAAAATTTGCCTGTTTCTTCAATACATCTGGGCGCAGATGCTGTTGTTCACTCTCTTCACAAAACCGGCGGAAGCATGTCACAAAGCTCTATGCTGCACATCACAAAAGGTTCAAAATTCGACCCCGATGAAATTGAAAGAACATTGCAGCTTTTGCAGACAACAAGCCCTTCAATGTTGCTTATGGCAAGCCTTGACGCCGCACGAGCCAACCTCGAATCAAAAAGAGGCAAAAGACAGCTCAGCCGTGCAATTCAGTATGCAAAATTTGTAAGAAACAAACTTCACAAAATGGACGGTGTGAACGTTCTTGAAGCAACCGAAAATTTCAATCAGGATATAACAAAAATTTTTATCAGCATAGACGGGCTTTCCGGTAAACGTCTTGAAAGTATTTTGGAAATCGATTTTGACATAGAAGTCGAATCAGCAAGTGATGTCGGTGTTTTGATGTTAATTAACATAGGCAACACAAAACAGGAAATTCAATATCTCGTCAATTCTATTGAAAAAATAGCAAAGTCGAATTATTCGGACATTTATTATATAGAAAAAAGAAAACACATGCCGATGCTTACACCCCAAATTGTTATGAATCCTCGTGAGGCATATTACAGCGAAAAAGAAACTATTCCAAAAGAGAAAGCTGTCGGAAGAATTTCCGCCGAAGTTATAGCAGAATGCCCTCCGGGAATTTCAATTCTTCTTCCGGGAGAGTTAATAACAGAAGAACATTTGCCATATTTAAATGAATATAGTTGTATTGAAGTTATAAAATAAAATATTTTTGGTAAAATATTGTTATGAGTAATATATTAAAGTGGAGTTTCAAAAATGCACTTGTCGGCATGGCATGCTTATTCTGTGTCACAGTGATTGTGTGTGCCTTTCTTGCACCCGTGCTTGCACATTCAAACTTTGCTCCTGCTGCAAATGTATTGTATGACTTTTTACATAAACTATGTAAAATGCACGGAACTAATATCTTCACTATTTTACATCACCCGATTGGAATCTGTGCACGCTGCATAGGAGCATATATCAGTGCAGCAGTAATTTTATATGCTTATCTTCATAAGTTTAAAATGGATAAAATTGTTTTTATCATCATCGGAACTCTTGCCTTTGGTGAAATTGCCGCAGAGTATTTCAATCTTTTTGTGACAAATGACTTCATAAGACTCATAGACGGTTTCTTTCTCGGTGCATTTTTGGGTATGCTGTTTATAAAAATTCTTGATTGGCTTGAAGGCAAAAAAGGCTGGTAGCAATCTTTTATCTGAATAGAACTTTTGTATTACTATAAATATTTTTAATTACAATTTTATTAATATTTTGTAACAAAAATTCATGTTAATTTTAATATAACAACCTTATTTTTTAAAAAACAATTTACACATTTCGGTGTAATTAAACTTTAGAAGTATTCACAGAGTCAAAAAAAATGTTATAATAGAAAAACAGAGAAGAATAAGTGTTCTCTTTACCCTTTATAAAGATATGTAAAGATATTGTTTACAAAAAGTTTAAAAAAGTCAATTATTCATCAAAACATTTTTTTAATAAGTATGTAGGAAAAGTGTTGAATGAATGTCGGAGGAAAGACAAGACATGACAATTAGTGTGAACTCAAGAAAAAAACAAGCAAAAAAATCGTTTGATGAATTGCTGAACGATTTGCGTACAAGCAATTCTGAGAAAGTCAGATACAATGCGGCTCGTATTCTTGGTGAAATCGGTGATTCCCAGGCTGTTGAACCGCTTATTGATGTTTTGAAAAACGACAAAAACGGTTCTGTTCGTTTATATGCTGCCAGAGCATTGGGCGAATTGGGTGATGTTGCTGCAACTATCCCTCTTATTGAATCTTTGAGAGAAGACAGAAACGTTGATGTTAGAGTTCGTGCAGCCCGTGCATTAGGACGTTTGGGCGGCAAAGAAGTTGTTGAACCTTTAGTAGAAGCTCTCAACGACGAAAACCCACAAGTTTGTATCACTGCTACCGATGCTTTAATTGAAATCGGTGATGTTGCTACTGATGCTTTGATGGAATCTTTAGACCATGAAAAAGTTAACGTAAGATGCGATGCAACAAGAGCATTAGGCGAAATCGGCAACCCTAAAGCAGTTGATAAAATTATCACTATGCTGAACGATGAATGGGTAAATGTTAGAATTTACGCTGTTACTTCTTTAGGAAAATTGAGTGATAAAAAAGCTGTTCCTGCATTAATCGAAGTTATGCAGAACAAAAAAGAAAATGATTTAGTCAGAGCCGGTGCTGCTGCTGCTTTGGGCGTACTCAGAGACCAAAGAGCATTGATGCCGTTGAGAGAACTTATCATGGCTGCTGACGAACTGGGTGAACTTGAAGATACAGCTTTGAAATCATTCAAAAAAATTATGGCAGCTAACTGGCAAGCTATTCCCGGAGCAGCTCCACAAAAGAAAACAGCCGGTGTATAATCGGTAACATTAACCTAAAATTTTAAAAGCAGCTTCTTTAAAAAAGGAGCTGTTTTTTTGTGCCAAATTTCATATTGACCATGTGGTTAATATACATGCAAAAAAATTCAACCATAGGGTTGATGAGAAAATACTTCATATAGAGTAATTTATACATGAGGCATAATAAATTTATTTAGCCTCAAATGGTAAGAAAACTTGGGTAGGAAAAAAGAATAGTGGAACTCAGTGGATTAGATATTACTCTAAGACGTATGCAGGCTATTGAAAGCACATTCAATAGTTTAGCAAACTTTGGCATTGATTCTGCCAGACCCAATCAGGATTTTCAAAAAATTCTTGATGCAAACATGTCACCTGAAAAAACAAACACTACACCTTTTGCAAACAAAATTTTCTCAAGCGAACTTGCTTCCTCAAATAATATAAACAATACAAATGCCGACATTGATGCACTAATCGAACAATATTCAGCAAAAAACGGATTGGACAGCGCATTTGTAAAAGCCGTAATTAAACAGGAATCAGGTTTCCAACCTAAAGTGACATCAAGCTGCGGAGCTATGGGACTTATGCAGCTCATGCCTGCAACAGCAAATTCTTTAGGTGTAAAAGATGCATATGACCCGGAACAAAATATTGCCGGAGGAACAAAATATCTCAAAGGTCTGCTTGACAGATTCGGCGGAGACAAATCTCTGGCACTTGCCGCATACAATGCAGGTCCTAATGCAGTAGCAAAATACAATGGAATTCCTCCCTACAAAGAAACCCAAAACTATGTAAAAAATATTATGAGTATGTATCAGCAATATAACAGGGGAGGTCAATCATGATTTCCAGAGGTATAGATATAGCAGCAAAAGGCATGATGAGCCTCATAGATTTTCAAGACTCAACAGCCAACAACCTTGCTAACGTAAACACAAACGGATATAAAAAAGAGGGACTTTCTTTCAGAAATGTATACAATGCTCTGGTAGAAGAACCAACAGAAAGAAATAATCCAAAAATTCAAGACGGAAGACTTGTTGGAGAAATAAGCATGGGCTCTGAAACTCACAAACTTGTCCATGAATTTTCTCAAGGGACTCTTTCCAGAACCGGAGGCCCTTTGGATTTGGGCATTGAAGGTGATGGATTTTTCAAACTAAGAGCACCTGATGGAACAATAACTTACACAAGAAACGGTGCTTTCTGCATAAACTCTCAAAACATGCTTACTGATATGCAGGGTAATCAGGTATTAGACAGAGAGAACAGACCTATTCGTTTGAACCTGACTGAGCTTAATATCAACTCACCTGATGATCTGAGTGTAAATGAAGAAGGAACAATCATTGCAAACAGAAAAGAAAACTCTCAGGCATTACAGACAATAGGTGTTTGGGACTTTGCAAACAAAGAAGATATGAGAGCAGCAGGAACCTCTCAATATGTACCCAAAGATATTACAACAAACCCGGAACTCAGAGCACAAAAATTTTCAATTCAACAGGGTGCAATCGAGCTTTCAAACGCAAATGTAATTAATGAAATGATTAATACAATCAAGGTATCCAGAAACTATGAAACTCTCAGCAGCTTCGTTAAAGAAAAATCATCACAGTTGTCAACAGCAATTCAACTTGGCAGACTAAACGCATAAAAAATTAAAGACCCGGAGGAGAAAATAAAATGCTAAAAGCATTAACAACAGCAGCAACAGGTATGATAGCACAACAAAACAATTTGGATGTTGTAGCTAACAATATCGCAAACGTAAATACAACAGGGTTCAAAAAATCCAGAGTAGAATTTCAGGATTTACTTTCAACAGCAATCAGAACCCCGGGTGCTATGATTACACAGGGTACATACCAACCTGTTGGTATTGAAATAGGTCTCGGTGTTAAAACTGCTGCAACAACAAAAGTTTTTTCAACCGGTGTAATGCAAAGCACAGGCAACAACTATGATATGGCAATTGAGGGTCAAGGCTTTTTCCAAATTGTAAGACCCGACGGAACACTTGCTTATACAAGAGACGGCTCTTTCAAACCTGATGCAGTAGGTCAGCTTTGTACAACTGACGGCTATCTTTTGCAGCCTCAAATCACCGTTCCTCAAAACACAACAGAAGTAAACATAACTCCTGATGGAAACGTTTCTGTAAAAATAGGGAATGACAACACTCAAACAATCGTAGGCCAAATCCAGCTGGTTAAATTCCAAAACCCTTCAGGTCTTTTGTCTATTGGTCACAACCTTTATGTTGAAACTCCCGCTTCAGGAACACCGATTCCGGGTACACCTGATCAAGACGGTTTCGGCTCAATTCAACAATCTTTCCTAGAAGGTTCAAACGTACAAATTGTTGACGAAATGATTAACCTTATAAAAGCAGAAAGAGCTTTTGAATCAAATTCAAAAATCATCACATCAGCATCGGATATCTTAAGAACAACAAACCAGATAGTAAGCTAAACAATGAAAAAACTTTTTAACACAGCATTAATAATTCTCCTACTTGCAGGTGCGGCAAATCAAACATTTGCTCAGATTCTTACTGCTGATCAGTTCAAATCAATTGTCGCTAAACAAGCAAAAAAAGATTTGGAAAAATTTAACGTAGATGAATCAGAAATTACCGTAGGACATCTGCCGGTCAGCTCTTTCAATCTTCCGGACGGAAAAGTAAGTGTAAAGATTTTTTCAAATACTAACAGTCTGACAGCAAAAGAATATAAAAAAGTAAACATCAATGTTAATGGAAACTATGTCAGAACATATTATGTTCCGATTGAAACAAAAGCATATAAATATGCAGCCGTTGCAAAAGAAGTAATACAAAGGGACAAGATTATACCTCTTCAAGCTGTCGAACTAAAAAAAGTAAATGTTATAGGCAATTTGGATAACACTTTAGACCTGAATGATATTACAAAAGAAATAGTAGCTTCAAAAGTATTTTATCCGGGGGATTTAATCACAAAAAGATATACAAAATCAAAACCTGACATAGTAAAAAATGCAATGGTAACAGTAAATTTTAAAACAGGAAGCAATCTGAATATAGCAGTCGAAGGTATAGCTCTTATGCAGGGAAATATAGGCGACACTATTCAGGTAAAAAACAAAAGATTTAACAAAATCTATACAGGCGAAGTAACAGGAATAAATCAGGTGCTTGTACAAATATAAAATTTTATACGGGGAGAGATAAAAACATAATGGCTAAGATTAAAACAAGAAAAAAGAATATATATAAAAGCATTTTGGCAGTGCTAGCTCTTTTAACCATAATGCAGACAGCACAAACAGTATGCGCAGAATCATTATACGTTTTGGGTACATCACAATCTTTTTATGCAGAACCAAAATCACTGTTTGGCGGTGTAAGAGCCCGTTCTGTCGGAGATGTGGTTACTATCATATTGAATGAAACAATTTCTTTCAATGATTCTTTAAACTACACAGCTGACAGAAGTTCAAATACTGTCGACAACTTTACAAATTTGATTAATAAAATACTTCCGGGAACTCCTTTAAATGGACAAATTAATAACTTTGGCGGAAGCAACACCGTTGACAGTACAACATCCAATCAACGTACACTGGGTGTAAATGATTCTGTAACCGTACAAGTTGTACAGCTTTTACCGAACGGAAACCTTATGGTTCAGGGCAAAAAAACTCTCGTAAATGGAACAGAAAGAGTTGACTTGCTCGTGAGCGGAGTAGTTGACCCGAGATTCATTAATCAGAGCGGTCAGGTTAATTCAAGAAACGTTGCAAACTTCCAGTTTGCTCTTGCAGGAAAAGGCTCAGTTTCAAGAGCAGGCAACGAAGGTATCATAAACAGAGCAATCAGATACTTGTTCTAATGAATGAGAAATCAAAGGAAAAAGAAATGAAAAGAATTTTTAACTTAATACTAGTAACACTGATGATAACAGGAATGCTCACCTCACAGGCAATGGCAACAATCGTAAGAATCAAAGATATTGCTCACGTAAAAGGTGTCAGAAATAACCAGCTGGTCGGTTATGGTGTGGTTGTCGGTTTGCCCGGAACAGGAGACAACTCCCGTTCAACCCAAATTACAAACCAGATGCTGTTACAAAACCTTGGTACAGTAATTGAACAATCAAACTATATCCAAAAAGGTTCAGCTGCTGCCGTTTTAGTTACAGCAACGGTTCCGCCGTTTGCAAAAAACGGAGACCAGATTGACCTCACAGTTTCAACACTCGCCGATGCAAAGAGTCTTGAAGGCGGTGTGCTGGTTCAAACACAATTGAGAGCTCCAAACGGAGAAATCGTTGCAATCGGTCAGGGGCCTGTTTCTGTCGGAGGCATTTCAAAAGATTCCAACGGCTCAAGCACAAGAACTGCAATCACAACAACAGGAAGAATCCCCGGAGGCGGTCTTGTTGAAAGAGATATAAACACTTCTATCGGTGATGAAAACACACTGACACTTCTTCTTGACAAGTCAGATTATACAATGGCAACAAGAGTAGCCAACACAATCAACCGCAATGTAACACCGGCAAAAGCTGTTGATGGCTCAAGCATTCGAGTAGCTATACCTGCAAAATTTAATGATGACAGAATTGCATTTCTCTCAATACTCGAAAATATGACAGTTGATGCAACAAAAGATAAAGCAAGAGTAGTTGTCAACGAAAGAACAGGCACCGTTGTAATAGGAAGCGAAGTAAAACTTCTTCCGGCAGCCGTTGCCCACGGCAACATAACAGTAACTGTCCAAACAACAAATCAGGTTTCACAGCCTGAACCTTTTGCAGGCGGAACAACAACAGCTTTTGCAAACAGCTCTGTATCAGTAAATAAAGGCAGCGGAAGCCTCGTGACAATGCCGGCAAACAGTACGCTGAACGACCTGGTCCGCGCACTGAATGCAATCGGAGTCGCCCCGATTGATCTTATTTCAATAATGCAGGCTCTGAGAGAAGCAGGCAGCTTACAAGCAGAAATACAGGTAATTTAAGGAAAACAAATGTCTTCAATCCAAACATACAACAACTTAACACCTGAAGTAATAAATGGAGACGTCCAGACTTTAGACAGCATAAAAACAATCAAATCTCAAAGAGAACAGCTGAAAAAAGTTTCGACAGAATTCGAGGCTATCTTCGTGACAAAAATGCTCAACACAATGGACAAAACAGTGAGCATAGGTGACAAAGGCGGTCTGTTCGGCGAAGACAACAAATATCTGGACAAATTTAAATCTTTCATCTATGGCGAAGTCGGACGTCAAATCGCAAAAAGTCCGACCTCCACAGTAGGTTTTGCAAAACAAATCTACCAGCAAATGGAAAAATCACTGCCGAAAGAAAATAACATTACATCAGCACAAACAGGGAATGCTCAGGCATCACAGGGGATAAAAAACAAAGTCGATAAGGAGATATAAATTACAATGGTAAGTCCGTTAAGTTCAAACGTAAGTGCAATACAATTACTGAATGCTTCAAATGCGTTCAAAAATGCAACAAGACCAATAACACCCGAAGCACAAAATATGCCTGAAGTCTCAGACGGCATAGATATTAACGATAACAGCATTTTAAAATCACAAAATCTTGATGAAATAAAAGAATACGCAAAACTTGCCGGTGAAGAAAACCTCTCGGATGATGACATAAAATACGGTCTGAGCTACGGCAGAAGCGTCATCGTGGAATATATGGCCTAAACTGAAAAGGAGACCTGTATGATTACAGAAAATATAGAAAAATTAGAAAATATCATTGATACAGAAATCAAGGGTTATAAAAATATAGAAAAGCTCTACACTGACAAAAAAGAAATCCTTATCCACGGAAAAGGTACTGATTTGTTTGCAATTGATGAAAAAATTACAGACGAATATAAAAACATAAGCTCATGCGCTGAAGCAAGAAAAAATCTGTCAAAAACAATGAACATTCCTACCTTTTCAATGACAGATATAATCAATAATTTGAAAGAAACAGATGCAATCGCTGCTAAAAAATTCGAAGAAAAAAAAGAAACAGTGAACAAACTGGCACACCGCATTTTTGAACTGGAAAAAACAAATCTCGAATTGCTCAAACACGGAATGCATGTAACAAACAGAACTCTTGAAATTATAATCAGGGGTCTTCAGCCTATTACAAAAGAATATAATCAAAAAGGTCAGAATATTACAAAAAACCAGCTCGAAATGTCCTCAATCATTGAAGAAGCATAAAACTGTAAAGGAAATATAATGGGATCAACATTAAATGGAATAATGAATATTGCACAACAATCAATCAACAACAACCAGATTGCGTTGAACGTTGTGAGCAACAATATTTCAAACATGAATACCAAAAATTATACAAGACAACAGGTCGAATTTTCGACACTCAATGCTTATGATTGTTTCAACTGGTGTTCATCAAGCGGAAGACTAAAAATCGGACACGGTGCGGAAATTACAGGCATAACAAATAAAAGAGCACAATGGCTGGATAATTATTACAGAGGACAAAATTCCGCAAACGGATACTACAACCAGATTGGCGGAATGACAAGCAATATCGAAAACCTGTTGAATGATGAATTGAGCTCAAACGGACTTGAAAAAAAGCTCTCCGACTTTTTTGCCGCATCTCAGGCACTTAGCGGAGACCCGACAAATAATGCATACAAAATTGCATTCATAAATGCAGCACAGGATGTTGCGGATATGTTAAACAACATGTCCAAAACTCTCAACGGATACATAGAACAATCCGTAGGAACATTTGGAGATCCTGACAGTTTTAATTCTTCATTAATAAAAACAAATGTAGACAGTCTTGATGACAAACTGGCACAACTTGCTGAATTAAACGGTCAAATTTCAGGAAATGCAAACTCAGGCAGTGCAGCAAATGATTTGAAAGATAAAAGAGATGCTCTTCTTGATGAAATTTCAGCCATAATACCACTAACTACTACAACAAATGAAAATGGTACAGTTAATGTAATAATTGACGGACAAACAGTAGTAAAAGGCGGAGACAAAAAACTCACCATCCAAGCTGTGCAAGGTGATGATGCAGATCATCCCGTAAAAATCCAGCTTGTTGATAAAGAAGGAAACATCAAAAAAGAAGACATAACAGATTCACTCGGAGATTGTCAGCTCACAGGCATATTACAAGCAGGAAGCGGAGAATCTTTCGGCTATAAAACAGTTCTGGATGATTTGGATAAAATCGCAAGTGCTTTTGCCGAAGAAATGAACCGAATTCAAACACAGGCCGATGCAAACGGAACACCTATGTATATAGGTCCTGACGGCACTCTCGTAGAATCAACAACACCTTTGTTTGTAACAAAAGACGGCTCAGGAAACTTTACCGCCGGTAATATAACAATCAATCAGGCTGTTATTGATGACCCGACACTCGTTGCCACAGCTCGTATGGATCCCAATGCCGCAGATTTTGACGACAAAGCAGTCGGAAACACAGGCAACATGGATCAGTTTAACAACCTTGCAAAAGGCAAATTGCCTGCACTCAGCCTGACTGACCCGCCGGGAGAAGGCATGTCACTCACAGATTTCTTGTCGAGCATGATTTCAAAAATAGGTTCTGAAATCGATTCACTCAACAGTGCTGCAAATGCCCAAAATTCAGTAATGCAACAGGCTGAATCTCAACGAGATGCAATGTACGGAGTTGATTTGAATGAAGAACTGGCAGACCTTATCAGATACCAGAGATCATATGAGGCTTCTGCCCGCGTATTTAATGCAGCCAACGAATTAATGCAATTAATTACACAATTAGGCAAATAAAATTTGAGGTAAATAAAAATGATGAGAGTAACCAGTTATACAACGCAAAATATGCTCAATAATATAACATCACAACAGAGCAAACTATATGAGCTTTATAATAAAATCAATAACAATCAGAATATTACAAATATCTCTGAAAACCCTATTGATGCAGCAACTCTCATCAGGTTGAACAAACAGCTTTCTGAAATCGGAGCATATGCCAAAAACGTTGAATCAGCAAAAACACAAATCACTGCACAGGATGAAATCTTTTCGACAATAGTTGAAAAAATGCAAAGAATCAACGACCTTGCCATTCAAGCATCAAACACACCGACAGGTGAGGACGGATTCAACGCATGCCTGCTTGAAATTCAACAGCTGAAAGAAAACATTGTGGATTTGGCAAACACACAATATGACGGAAAATATATTTTTGCAGGCACAAACGTAACAACAAAACCGTTTGAGCTTGCAGACGACGGGACTATAACTTATCATGGCACACCTGCAAACAATACCGCAGGTTATGAAAGAACTCTTGAAATTGCAGACGGCGTAAAAATCGAACTCAACAGCTCAGGTGATACAATCTTCGGCACCTATGATCCGAATGACCCGGCAAACAGCTCAGGTCTTTTCAAAGTGCTCGGTGATTTGGAAACAATCCTGAAAGCAGACCCCATGGACAATGAAGCTGTAAGTGCACAGCTGGATGAAATTCAAGGGGCAATCAAACATATTTCGGAAATTCAATCGGTTCACAGCACAACTGTTTCAAAACTCACAATGACAGGAGAACTTTTGAGCAATACGGAATTGACTCTTACATCACAAAAAGCTGAAATTTCCGAAGTAGATATGACAAAAGCAATTTCGGACCTCGTACAGCAGAATTATGCTTTGCAAGCATCAATGCAAGCATACACAATCATATCAAACCAATCGTTATTGGATTACATCTAAACAATAACAAAAAAGTTTAATCTTACCATTATTTATTTACGGGCGTTACTAGGGAAACAATAGGATGCCCTTTTTATTTTTTATCTGATTTTGAAATTTCTGGCTATGTCTCTGTCCATGGTCTTTTTGGCAATATCTTCACGTTTGTCATAAAGTTGTTTACCTTTTGCCAGAGCAATTTCACATTTTGCCCAGCCGTTTTCAAGAAAGAGATTCAGGGGCACAATTGTGTATTTTTCTTTTTTAACTTTGCCTGCCATTTTCAAAATTTCACTTTTGTTCAAGAGCAGTTTTCTTTTTCTGTCAGGGTCGGGGTTGAAGCGGTTTCCTTGTTCATAAGGACTAATATGCACGTTATAGAGCCAGACTTCGTTGTCTTCAATTTTTGCAAAGCCGTCTTTGAGATTAACTGCTCCTTTTCTTATAGACTTAATTTCGGTTCCTGTCAGAACCATGCCTGCATCAAACTTTTCGACTATTGTATAGTCGTGAAAAGCTTTTTTGTTGTTTGAGATTATTTTTCTGCCCATAATTTTTACCTGTTGTTATTTTAACATCAAAAAGCAAAAAATATTTATTTCAACAATTGTACAACTTTCACGCCAAAATAATCAGTCATTAAATTTGTCATGAATAAAATTTTTCAAAAATAAAATTTCATCAATACAAGTTCTTATTTCTATAAGGCATTCTATTATGCTGTTGGTAGCTTCGTTTGTATTTTTTAAATTTGAGTCTATTCTTTGAACTATCGCTCTATGAATTTCTTCTTTGTTCACAATAATCTCCTTTTTATTAAGTATTATTTCATAATTTTAGGCTTATTTGTGATTAAAATCACAAAAACATGATTAACAATACAAGAAAAGTCAAAATATGTCAACTTAATCATAAAAATATAAAATAAGTAATAAAAGGATGAATCTATGACAATAAAAAGAAAATTAAAATCATTATTAGCTGAAGAAGAAATCAAACTAAAAGATATAGCACAAATGCTTGCAGAAAAAAGGAATTGCAAAGTTTTGGCTAACGGTTTATCACAAAAGATAAATAGAGGTTCAATGAAATTTGATGAAGTGGAAGAAATACTAGAACTTATCGGGTATGAAATTGAATTCAAAAAGAAATAGTTAACGCTTCTTATAAGGATTTTGCACAGAATCGTTTTTTGACTATAATTGAACTACAAATGTACATTTTAATTATAGGTGGATAACTGTGATAAAAGAACAATATTTTCCTCAGGAAATTGAAAAACACTGGCAAAAAGACTGGGAAGAAAACAAATTCGGCAAAACTTACGACGATTCAGACAAACCTAAATATTATGCTCTGTCTATGTTTCCTTACCCGTCAGGCAAACTGCATATGGGACACGTCAGAAACTATACAATCACTGACGTAATTGCACGTTTCAAAAAAATGCACGGCTTCAACGTCCTTCACCCGATTGGCTGGGACAGCTTCGGTCTGCCTGCTGAAAACGCAGCAATCCAGCACGGTGAAAGCCCTGAAAAATGGACTGATGAAAATATTTCTTATATGAAAATGCAACTGAAAAAACTCGGCCTTATGTATGACTGGGACAGAGAAGTTGCAACCTGCAAACCCGATTATTACAAATGGACTCAATGGCTGTTTTTACAATTGTATAAAAAAGGTCTCGCTTATAAAAAAGAAGCTGCCGTAAACTGGTGCGACCACTGTGCAACAGTTCTTGCCAATGAACAGGTAATTGACGGCAAGTGCTGGAGATGTGACAGCGTTGTTGAGAAAAAATATCTTTCACAATGGTTCTTAAAAATTACCGATTACGCAGAACAGCTTTTGCAGGATATTGATAAGCTTGAAGGCTGGCCTGACAGCGTAAAAATCATGCAAAAAAACTGGATAGGAAAATCAGAAGGTGCCATTTTCAGATTTAAAGTTAAAGAAATCGAAGGAATGGAAGTTCCTGTTTATACAACAAGACCCGATACAGTACACGGTATTACATATCTTGTTGTTGCACCTGAATACAAAGATATTGAAAAATTAACAACACCTGAAAATAAAGAGGCTGTTGAAGCTTACAGAGCCAACGCTCGTAAAATGACAGAAATCGAAAGACTTTCAACAGAACGTGTAAAAACAGGTGTTCCTCTGGGCACTCACTGTATAAATCCGTTTACCGGCGAAGAATTCCCTCTGTGGACAGCAGATTATGCACTTGTTGAGTACGGCACAGGCGCTGTTATGGCTGTACCTACTCACGATGAAAGGGATTTTGATTTTGCTAAAAAATATAATCTTCCAATGAAGGTTGTTATTCAAAATCCTGAAAATCCTTCTGACTGCAAAGATGCAGCTTATACAGAACCCGGTGTGCTTATCAACTCTAATGAGTTTGACGGAATGAAAAACGAAGAAGCCAAAAAAGCTATTACACAAAAAGCTGTGGATGGCGGTTTCGGTGAATTCAAAACTCAATACAGACTTCGTGACTGGTTAATTTCAAGACAAAGATACTGGGGTGCACCGATTCCTATTGTTTATTGTGAAAAATGCGGCCCTCAGCCTGTACCGGAAGACCAGCTCCCTGTCAAACTACCCGAAGATGTTGATTTCAAAGTAAAAGGAAAATCACCAATTCTTACATCAAAAACTTTCCTTGAAACAACATGTCCTTGCTGCGGCGGAAAAGCTACCCGTGAAACAGATACAATGGATACATTCATTTGTTCAAGCTGGTATTACATGCGTTATGCTGACGCAAAAAATGCAGATGCACCATTCAGCAAAGAACTTGTTAACAAATGGCTGCCTGTTGACCAGTATGTAGGCGGTATTGAGCACGCTATTTTACACCTGTTATATTCAAGATTTTTCACAAAAGCATTGAAAGACTTGGGTCTTGTTGATTTTGACGAGCCGTTCAAAAATCTTTTAACTCAAGGTATGGTGTTGAAAGACGGTTCAAAAATGTCTAAGTCAAAAGGCAACACTGTTGACCCTGATGAAATCTTTGAAAACTACGGAGCTGACACAGCAAGATTGTTCATTCTTTCTGATTCACCGCCGGCAAGAGACTTTGACTGGTCTGACGCAGGTGTCGAAGGCTGTTACAAATTCCTCAACAGAGTTTGGAGATTATACTCATCAAATCAGGACAATTTGATTCTTGATTATAAACTGCCTGAAGATGTTTCTACACTTTCAAAAGAAAACAATGACCTTGTGCGTACAACTCACATTGCAATTAAGGGCATTACTCAGGATATATCCAACGAATTCCAGTTCAATACGGTTATTTCAAAATATCGTGAGTTTGTTAATGCAATATATGACTACGCCGGCAAAAAGACTCAATTTAATGACGAAGACAAAAATGTCTTGAGCTTTGCGCTTGTTACATTGTTAAAACTTATGGCACCTACAACAGTCCATTTGACAGAAGAAATTTATCATCAGATAGGCGGCAAAGGTTCAATTCACGAATCTGAATGGCCGAAATATGAAGACAAACTCGCCAAAACTTCCGCAATAACACTCGTTGTTCAGGTAAACGGCAAAGTTAAAGATAAAATCGAAGTTGATTCGGAATCAACAAAAGAAGAGCTTGAAAAAGCAGCTAATGAAAGCGAAAAAGTTAAACAGGCTGTTGAAGGAAAAACAATTGTCAAAACCATTGTAGTTCCGGGCAGACTGGTTAATATTGTTGTAAAATAATATTACTGAGACTTAACACTTTGCAAAAAAGTCACGATTAATTGTTACAATCGTGACTTTTTTATTAAGCTTATACACCACACTGAAATTCAATAATATTACGACATTTGTAGTTTTGGAAGAAAAATTTTTCTGAACAAATGTAAAAATTAAACATTTTTATGCAAAAAAGCATGCGTAATTGTGTTTATATAAATGTAGGAAAGTGAAGGTGTTCTTTAATGTATAGTCCAGAATTTATGAGATTTTTAATTGGCCGTGACGCAGATGATTTTATTAAAAATGAAAAAAAACCTGAAAACAAATCAGGAGAAAACATAATCTATCGCTATACAAAGCTGGCAACCGTGCCGATTGAAATAAAAAAGTAAATCTGTTTAAAATTTAATAAAAAAATACTCCTTAATTTTCTAAGGAGTATTTTTTTACCTAATATTTACACTCAGACTAATTATTAGCTTCAATCAAAGCATTAATTTCTTCTACCATAACATCAGGGTCAACGCCGTGAACTTTTGCACCTGCTTCAAGGTTTTCGAATCTTGCAGCTGCACATCCAATACATCCAAGACCATATTTGGCAAATACTTCTAATGCTTCCGGGTAATTTTGAACTATCTCAATTAGTCCCATTTCTTTTGTAACTTTTCCTGCCATAATGTGTTTATCCTTTCACTTGCCGAAATCGGCTTTATTTGACTTTAGTCTGTTTTTCATTAATTAGATTATACATTAAAATTTTTTTGTGGGGTATGCCGTGACATTTATAAAAAGTTTTTTAAAAAAAATAAAAGATATGTTTGTGATTCCTCAAAGCCCGATAGGCTTGAAATCTATGGGAATTCAAAGCAACTACCTCAATAAAGTATATAAATCAAAATACAGCATAAGTCGTTTTCAAAATGACCTGATATCTCCTGTGAATGAACCCTTCTTTTTTGAGCCGTTCTTTTTTCCAAATTAAAAAAAATCGGCTATTCATTCTACAATTTCTTGTAAAATCTAAGCCGAGATGGATAGAATTAGTATTACGGAGTTTATAGAGGAGTTTACACATGCATGAAATCTTGAGATAAAAATTTTTGCTATTTTTAATATTAAATATGAACAAATATTAAGCTGAATTTTTATGTTATCCTTATAATTATGGAAAAATTATTATTTTGGCTAAATTGTACACGAGCATATTCTCTTCCCATGTCAGTAATGGCGTGGCTGATACCTTTTACTTTAGGATATTTAAACAACGGCAAAGTCTTCTACGGATTTCTGGCACTTTTGGGAATAATCTGCGCACATCTGGGAGCGAACCTGTTTGATGACATAATTGATTACAAAAACTATTTGAAAAATAAAAAAACAGAACAAACTATTAATTTAAAAAAAGGCAAATGCCAATATTTTTTAGACAACAAATTATCTTTGATTCTGGCAGTGAAAGCCGTAATCATACTTTTTGCAATAGCTCTTTTGATAGGTTTTTATTTCATTGAAATCTATCGTCTTCCGGTTCTTGTCATTATGGCAATCACAGGAGTTCTTTGTCTTTTATATCCGAAATCAGGCTATTTCGCTTTGAGTGAAATTATAATCGGAACCATCTTTTCACCGCTCCTTTTTACAGGTGTTTATTACGTAATGACAGGCACTTTTTCACTAAAACTCCTCTGGCTTTCATTGTCGTTCGCACTTGTGACGATAACACTTTTGTATACGGATTTCTTTCTGGACTTTAATTCTGACAAAGCCGAAGGGAAAAAAACTCTTTGTACCATTTCAGGAAGCAAACATAACGCATATTATCTTTATATTTTCATAATTTTCTTGATATACGCAAACCTGTTTCTGGGCATACATGCACATATTTTTCCTTTAAAATATGCAATCATTTTTATTTCTGCATTATATGCACTAAAAACAATAGGTCAGCTTCAAAACTATATTGATAAAGAAATCAAAGACGAAAAAGAGTTTATGACAGCAATGAACACCACACAAAAGTTTATAGCACTTTTTACCGTGTTGTGTTTAATTTGTTTTTATCTGACAAAATAGTTATTTATTTTCGTAAATGATTTTTTGAAGATAGCTGTATTTCGGATAATATGTTTCAGGATCTTCTTTTGCAGCTTTCAATTCGTCGGAACAGCCGACAAAAATTTCTGCAAGCACAGGGTCGAACTGGGTTCCTGCGCATCTTTTTATCTCTTCGATTGCTGTTTCATGAGAAAGTGCCTGTCTGTATGAACGTGTAGAAGTCATTGCATCATAAGTATCAGCCAGAGCAATGATACGACCCGAAATAGGAATCTCTTCACCTTTCAAGCCATTCGGATATCCTGTTCCGTCCCATTTTTCATGGTGCGTACGCAGCCAGTTTGAGATAACGGTCAATTTTTTTATACCCATAAGCATTTTTTCAGCCTGAGCAGGATGTGACTTCATAACTTCATATTCTTCATCCGTAAGTTTTCCGGGCTTGCAAAGAATGCTTTGAGGAATGCCTATTTTACCAATATCATGCAAAAGACCTGCTGTTTCAATTTCTTCAAGCATAGTATCATCAAGATTTAACTTTTTCGCAAGAATCAAAGAATACATAGTTACACGAAGAGAATGTCCGTGTGTGTAAGGATCTTTTGCATCAAGAGCCGAAGCGATGAGTTTTATGGTTTTGTAGAAAAGTTCTCTTAAATCCTTTAATATAACTGTCTTGTTGTTGAGCAAATCAAATTTTTGAATTCCCGTTTCAATTGTCAGTTTGAGTTCTTCAGGGTCAAAAGGCTTGACAATGTATTGATACAAATGACAGTCATTTATGGAATCAACAATAGCATCCACATCCAAATGACCTGTCAGAAGAATTTTAACAATGTCAGGATATTCGCCGGCAACACGTTTCAAAAACTCCGTGCCTTCCATTTCAGGCATTTTCTGATCACTAACAATCAGGGCAATTTCTTTGCCTTTTCCCTCAACAATCTCAAGGGCTTCTTTTCCGTTTGATGCAGTAATAATATTGTAATCATGGCGAAGAGTTCTTCTCAGGAGCTGAAGGTTATTCACCTCGTCATCCACGAGCAGAATAGTATGTTTTTCATTCTTTGGATTCAACTGAAGAATCTCACCGAGACTTTCTTCAAAAGAATCTTCTTTTAGTAGAGCAAAATTTTCCATACATACACCATATTACTCTTTTTTCTTCGACTAATTCCAGCCAAAACTTTATAACTTTTTATTTAAACGTTACAAAAATTAAAAAAAATGTTATAACTTAGGTTATTATATATTATTTTTGGAATAATTAAAATAGACCATATAAAGCAATAGTATTTAAACAGGTAAAGTTATGTTATTAAAACAGTATGAACAGGGCAGATTATTCCTGGCAAAACTTGATTATCAATCTGATTTGCTTGAGGAATTGAATAAAATTTGTCGTGAAGAAAATATAAAAACAGGCACAATCAGTGCAATAGGTGCTGTCTCCAGTCTTAAACTCGGTTTTTATAATCAAGAAACAAAAGAATATGTTCTCACAACCTACGCCTATGACGAACCAATGGAAATTGTTTCTTGTACCGGAAACATTTCAATAAAAGACGGAAAACCATTCTGCCACGTTCATGTAATTGCTGCTGACAGAAAAGGAAAATGTATAGGCGGTCATCTTGTTCAGGGCACATCTGTTTTTGCAGGAGAGGTTTCAGTTCAAGAACTTCTTGGCGAAGATATGAGCCGTGAAGAAGATGAAGAAACCGGACTTACTCTTTGGAAATAAAAGATTTGTCTAAGTAAAAAACTGTCGGATATTGCATATCTGACAGTTTCTCGGTATGATATATACTGGTTTAATAAATAAGGAAAAATAATGTCCTCAGACAGTAAAAACTTGGAAATAATCAAAACTAAAGTAGTCTCAACACCTTCGGAAGACATTATAGAACAACACATAGCAGACAACTCAAAATTTATGGCGGTAATAAAAGCTTTAATCGCCAATATAGGTATAGCCCTCGTAAAGCTGATTTGTTTCTTCTTTTCCTCAAGTTCAGCAATGCTGGCTGAAGCAATCCACTCCGGTGTGGATTCTTTCAACAGTATATGCCTTCTCGTAGGAATCAAAAGAGGTTCAAGACCTGCTGACAACGCTCACCCGTTCGGATACGGATTGGAAGCTAACGTCTGGGCAATGTTTGCATCAATATTAATGCTGGGTGGTACTTTTGTAGCTCTTTATCACGGTTTTGAAAAGCTCATAAAAGCTCAAAGCGTTGACGATTTGCTTGTACATTACAATGCAATAGCTATTGCATTGATTTGCAGCATTATGTTTGAAGCCTGGGCAGTAGTCAGTGCCTCAAAAGCTGTCTTGCACGAGGTTAACATAGAAGAAAAAAATCCTGTAAAAGAATTTTTCCGTTCAATAAAATATATAGGACAGATAAAAAGCCCTACAACAAAATTCGTATGGTATGAAGATACAGCCGCTTTAACCGGTGTACTGGTAGCTTTTGTCGCATTAACAATGGCAAAATTTGTTATGCCGCATGATTTGGCATACATACCCGATGCGATTGCATCTATCATAATCGGTACAATCCTGTTTGTACTCGCTATTTATCTTTTGAAAAACAATGTTAACAGTCTGACTGTACAATCAGCCGAACCTGATGTGGAAGAGAAAATAAAAGAAGTTGCTTCCACCATTCATGGCATAACAGATGTTGTTGAACTCAAAACAATCGACCTGGGTTCTTCAGGACTCATCATCAATATGACAATTGAAGTTGACCCTGAAACACAGATGAAAGATGCTGATGATATAGCTGATATGCTTGAACGTAAAGTAAAAAAAGTTATTAAAAATGTAACGCATATCACAATTGAGCTTCAGGCTCATGATGCAGAAGACAACTGGGAAGAAAAATTTCACAAACTTATTAAAGAAGGCGAAAAAATTGAAACAATAGACAGCCACGAGGCTCAGATGCTTTCTAACTTCTTTGGGTTTGCCAATACAGTTGTTCGAGAAATAATGGTGCCAAGACCTGAAATCTTTATGGTTAACGTTGAAGACAATATCAATGAACTGGCTGATTTAATTATAAATTCAGGACACACAAGAATCCCTGTTTACAGAGACAATGTTGACAATATCATCGGTGTGATTAACGCAAAAGACGTGTTGAAGGTTATTAAAAATAATCATGTTGACGAAAACTTTTCTATTGAAGTTCTGGCAAGAGAGTTGTTAATTGTTCCCGAAAACAAATTTATCTCAGACCTTTTAAGTGATTTCACTTCATCAAAAAACCAGATTGCAGCTGTTGTGGATGAACATGGCGGAATTGCAGGCATCGTCACAATCGAAGATATTCTTGAAGAAATTGTCGGAGAAATTTATGATGAATTCGACAAGGTTGAAACACCTGAACTTGTCAAAATCGACGAAAACACCTTAAATGTTTCTTGCAAAATGGATATCGAAGACATAAACGAAAGGTTCGACCTTGATATTCCAAACGAAGATTTTCAGACAATCGGCGGATATGTTTTCGGACTTTTGGGCAGAGAACCTGAACTTAATGATGTTATCGAAGACAAAAATATCACTTATACAATTTTGGAAATTGACGGAAGAAGAATCTCACGTATAAAAATGCATAAAGAAACACCGTTTATAGATTTAGCAGAAGAAAAGCACGAAGTCCAAGAGAGTGAACAATAGGTTTTATTCATTTATACCAAAGAGTTTGACTCTGACATCACCTATTTCGCATTGCATTTTTTTGAGCTTTTGTTTTAATACTTTCAGTATCGAGTGAACGTCTCGTCTTTCAAGATTTTCAAAATAATTTATGCTTGCTTCAAAAAGATTTATAAAGCTCGCACAGATGAAAATATCTTCTGAGAGGCGGAGTAATTTTTTGCGTACGTTTACATTTTTGTATTGTTCCGGAATTTCTTTTTTCATGGTGCTCCTTTTATGTTAAGTAAGTTGAATCAATAATATACTTATTTGTCTTTTTATATACATATACGTAGATTATAATACATTATTTATACATATATGTCAACAATTCGCCAATATTGTAGAATAATAGCAATTAGAGGAGAATTCATGAGCATCAGAAACAAAATTAAATCAATATTGGCAAACGAAGACAAGACAATGAAATCTCTTGCAGAAGAATTGTCACAAATAAAGAACAAAAAAATTTCTGCTGATGTTTTATCAAAAAAATTAATACGTGATGCCATAAAATACCACGAGGTCGAAGAGATTCTTGACCTGCTCGGCTATCAAATAAAAATTGAAAAGAAATAACCTACCTTCCCAACTCTTCTTTATAAGCCTCTACATATTTTGCCGCACTTTTATCCCAGCTGAAATCAGCCGTCATTGCATTTTTGACAATCATTTCCCAGTCCTTCTTGTCCTTGAAAATATCAAGCGCATATCTTATACAATCCATCATAGAATAAGGGCTGTAATTCCAAAACTTGAAACCGTCCCCACCTTCCATAGGATATCCAACTATCGTATCGTCCAAACCGCCTGTCGCTCTGACAATCGGCACCGTGCCATATTTTAAAGCAATAAGCTGGCTCAAACCGCAAGGCTCAAACGCAGACGGCATCAAAAACATATCAGCACCCGCATACATCAAATTGCTCAGTTCCGCACAAAAATCAATCTTTGCACGAATATTTGAACTCGAATCATTCAAATATCTGAACATATCTTCATAATGCTGAGCACCCGTACCTAGAATGATAAACTGTGCATCCAGCCCTTTCAACTCTTCACATACAGGCCCGAACAAGTCAAAGCCCTTTTGTTCTACGAGTCTAGACACCACCGCAATGAGTGGTTTGTCTTTTTCAAAAGGCAGACCGAATTTTTCAAGTACAGTTTTTTTGGAAACCTCTTTTTCCTTCCAGTTTTTCACAGAATAATTTTTTGGAATCAGTTTATCAGTTTCAGGATTAAATACTCCGTAATCCACACCGTTTAAAATCCCCAGAAGTTTGTGAGCATTGTGGTTCAATGTCCAGTCCAGACCATGCCCCCCTTCATAGGTTTTGATTTCGTTTGCATAATTCGGCGAAACAACAATTATTTTATCACTGTAATTTATTGCACCCTTCATCCAGTTCAACATACCGAAATGTTCCAGACCCCAGCAGTTCCATACATCTTTATGATCAAGTTGTGCAAAATAGAGTAAATCGTCAAACCATTGCCCCTGATATGCAATGTTATGAATAGAGAAGAAGTTTTTTGCATCTTTAAAGAAAGGATCATCTTTATAATTAACCTTCATATAAACGGGAATCATAGCAGTATGCCAGTCATTTGAGTGAATTATGTCAGGTTTGAAATTCAAAAGTCTTGCATACTCAATTGCTGCATGAGAAAACGCAATAAAACGTTCATGTTCATATCTTGTGTCTATGTTTCTCGGATAAACTTCATGGAATGGAGCAAAATATTTACTGTTATCAAGAAAGAATACATTCACGTTTGTTCCGGGCAGTTTAGCCATTTTAAGGTTGAAATAATATTGTCCATAGCTGTAATCTATTGTAAGTTTAGAATTTGGAATTTCTTCAATGCCATATTTTTTTTGATCAATACACCCATGCAAAGGAGTAAAAACAGCAACCTCATGCCCCATTTTTTCAAGCACCTTCGGGAGGCTTCCCACAACATCAGCCAGACCTCCGACTTTTGAAAATGGTGCAACCTCTGCTGAAACAAACATTATTTTCATGATAAACTCCCTTGTTAATCAATATTCTCCATTCAAATTATATCATTATTTTAATAAAAAAAAGACCCTTATTTCTAAGGGTCAAAGTCACATGCATAATCTAAACCATAAGGAGTTTAGAACTTTTTTACCACTTGATAATAACCTTGCCGTTGGCACCGTCCGCTCCGTTACCCGAATATACATTACTGTATGTAGAGTTACCAATAACAGTAGACCTTCTGGCACCGCCTCCGCCGCCGCCTCCACCAAATGCTGTTGCAGCATCTGCATTAGAGGTTGCAGATGTTATACCATTACTTCTACCGCCGTAGGATGGCGTTTCTTCAGTATGGAATCCTGAAACTGCTCCATCTTCTCCCTTAACAAATGTTGCGTCTGAAGATGAAGGATAAATCTCCATATTTTTGCCGGCTTTTCCATACTGTGCTGTAAACAATTCTCCTACTCTTGTCGATGTACCGTCAGCAGGCTCCTGCATCGTATGGGTTCCTGATGTAAACAGATTTTTACCGCCAACACCGCCTTTACCAAGGTATATTCTCAATTTGCCATTTATAGTGGCAACAGGAAAAATTACAGGTTGTGCAGTTTCACCGGCACTACCCGCAACCAGTATATCACTCTTAACAGCAGCATAACCTCCCTGTCCGCTTGTACCTCCACCGTTTTTGTCCTGTCCGCCTATACCTCCGGAGCCAACATCAGTTTTAATTTTAATTTCGTTATATGATATACCCTTATCTGAATATGGATATGAATATGTAGCTTTTAGCATATTAGAACCAACCACTTTTGAAAAATAATCAGTTTTTACACCGGTAGTGGTTTGATTTGCATTCACACCATCTTGGCTCTTTTTGTTAGACATTTTAAAGTTGCCTGTTGGATCTAACATAGCATATTTTCCGCCACAGCCTCTACCTGTACGAATCTCTTTATTAGGCAAAAATGGGTTTTTATATGTGCAGCCTCTTGGACCTCTGTCATATTGTACAGCTTCTCCACCTGTTCCGCCGGCAGCAAAGATGATTCCGCCAAAAGTCGTATCCTCACCGTTTGAACCATTCGTACCACTATGTTTTCCGTCATCACCGGGACCGCCGGCACCACCTTTGCCAACACTTAGAGAATAAGAAATATTATATTCCGGTTCAAATGTAAAACTTACAGCAGCACCGCTTCCTCCGCCATATCCACGGGTTCCGCCTCTTTCGTTATTTCCGCCGCCGCCTCCGCCGCCTGCGCCTATCATTACTATTTCATATTTGTTCCTTGCGAGAAAATCAACTGTCCTGTTATCTCCGGGATAGAATGATTCCAGCTTTAATGCACTATAACCGGCTCCTCCGCCTCCGCCTCCGCCAACAGCTTTAATCGTAAAGTTTTGTGCTCTTGTTGGTGGTATAAACTCACAATAATCATCATGGACAACAGGTGTTGGCGAATCCTGTGACCATGAAGAATGCTGACCGTTTTCATTATATTCACAAATCCACTCACCATGTGGAAGTTCATTCAATGATCTTTTCTTCTTTGTCAAAATTGGCATTGTCATCAAAACTATCAAACACACTATTAAAAGTGTTATCAACGCTTCTGCAAGGGAAAATCCTTTTTTAGATGTTTTAGAATAATTCATCTTAACTCCTATAAAATAATCTTTTTCATTAATAAAATAGGATAACTTAATGTCCTAAATTAAATATACCACATTTTATAAGTTTTAACACTAAATATTAAACATTAATTTAATGCTTAACGTTATTTTAAAAACATCCTCTTTAAACTGATAATATTCAAAAGGGGAATGGTGGTTATGTCAGACATTAAAAAATTATTAGGCAAAAAAATTAAACAGCTCAGAAAATCAAAAAATTTGACACAAGAAGAGCTTGCCGAAAAAATAAACATAGAAGTTCCAAGTCTCAGCAATATTGAAACAGGCAAGTTTGCCCCTTCTTTTGATACGCTTCAAAAACTGAGCGGTGTACTAAATATAGAACTCTGGGAGTTTTATTATTTTAACCCTGTTTCAAATGAAAAAATGATAGAAGAAATAAATAATAAAATTAAAAACAACGAAAACCTTACAAAAATTGTTTATAACTTTATTAAATCCATTGAATAGCTAAGCTGATTCTTTTTCTGTTTCGACAGATTTTTTGTAAGGAACTGCATAGAGTTCGCCGTAGAATTCTTCCTGATACAAATCTATGTCGGCTTCAGGTTCAGCTGTTAAAAACAAAAGTGCAATATAAGCTGAAATTTTATCTAATCCTAAAAGTGTAAGAGTATTCAATTCTACTTTTTCTTCTGTTTCAAAAATCTTTTTAAGGTTTTCATGCAATACTTCCACACTCTTTTCAATATATTCATCGTGAGCAAGGTTCACAATGTCATCGGGAGTAAGTCTCGCATAAGAACGAACACGTCTTTTCGCACGTTCATGCGCATTTTTCAAAGATTGTTTTCTATCCAGTTCTTCATAAAATTGAAGCTGTTTAATCAGATCTTTCAAATTAACCATGCGGCTTCTATTCAAACGTACGCTGGTTCTTCTTTGCAAAACCTCATCAAGTGAAATAACATTGTTTGTGTTAATTTCTTCATTATCCCAGTCATCATCCTGCATTTCAAAATCGTCATATTGTTCTTCTTCAATGCCTTCTATCTGGCTGGCATCAATACCTTCCAGAACATTTGATTTCAATCTCAGCAAAATAGCTGCAAACAAAAGTGTTCTTCCTGTGAGTCTGAGATTTTGTGCCTTCATTTGAAAAAGATGAGCGAGATATTTGTCTGTTACATCAACAATATCAACATTCCACGGATCAATTTTTCCGTTTTTAGCCATTTGGACAAGAATCTCAATTCCGTCCACCTGACCTGATTCGTTTTGTGTTTCAACAGCAGAAATCATAGACATTTCGTCTAAACTGTTTTCAGAAGTTGAGACAGTTCCTGTTACATAAAATTCATGATTCAAGTTAGATTCGGCTGTTTCCATTTTTCACTTAATCCCTTAATTTAACACCCGTTACACGAGTTATACCTTTTTCTTTTTGAGTTACGCCGATTGTCCTATTTGCTGATTCTATCATAGGTTTACGGTGACTAACTACTACAAATTGCGTATTTTCTGCCTGAGTTTTTACCATGTCAGCAAGTTTCTCAACATTGATTCCGTCAAGGTTTGCATCAACTTCGTCAAATGCATAAAACGGAGCCGGAAGGTATCTTTGAATCGCAAAAACAAAAGCTAGAGCTGTGAGAGATTTTTCACCGCCTGACATTAGATTCAAACGAGTTTTTTCTTTGTCTCTAGGTTGTGCTTCAATTGACATTCCTCCTTGAAAAGGCTGTTCATGATTATCAAGAACAAGAGTTCCTTCGCCCTCTGACAATCTGTGGAAAATTTCTTTGAAGTTATCGTTTATGTTATTATAAGTATTCATAAACGTATCTTTTTTGAGGTTTTCATAGCCCTGCATTCTGTCCATAATTTGATTTTTTTCATTAGACAGAGTTTCTATTTTTGTTTTCAATTCATTCTGACGCTCTGAAACTTCGTCAAATGATTTTATTGCTCGCATGTTCACATCACCGAGCTCATCCATACGTCTTTGAAGTCTTTGAATTTTTCCTGTAATTTCTTCAACGGAAATTTCAATTTCTTGAAGTTTTGAAATCTCAACTCCGTTTTCTTTAAGTTCTTCTTTTACATTTTCCAGCTGTGGTTCAAGTTCTCTTCTTCTGGCTTTGAAAGCTTCTATCTGTTCTGCAATTTTTTCAACATTAAGATTGAGAACATTTTTTTGTTTATCAAGTTCGAGATATTGTTCATTAACAGAATCTCTTTCTGTTTGTATTTCAACAAGTTTTTCACCAAGTTCTTTAATCTTTACTTCAAGAATTTCAATCTGCTTTTTAAACTCCTCAATTTCAGCTTTATATTTTACTTTATCCTGCTCAAGTATTTCATTGTCTTTGTGGAGTCTGTCAATTTCTTTATTGTGAGTTTCGATAACATCACTCTGAAAAGCAATTGTTCTATTAAAGCCTTCTATATCATTATTACAACCCGTAATTTTTGATTCCAGCTGTTTAATCTGGTTTTCTGTTGACTCAGTCAGCTTTTTCAGGTTTGTCAGTTCTTCAGGTGTCATTTTTTCTTCAATCTCTTTGATTTCTTCTTCGAGTTTAAGAGTTTTTTCACCCAGTTCAATGTGCTGCTGCTCCATTTTGTCCAAATCAGCTTCAATTTTTTTAATTCTTGGTTCAGCCTGTTCAATGAGAACTTTTTTCTCATTAATATTATTTTCATTTTCTTCAGAATTTTTGATTAAATTAGCAAGCTCCATTTTTGCCTGATTGTGAGCAGTCATGGTATTAGAATATGAAATTCTAACTTTATCCAGCTTTTCTTCAAGTTCAGATTTTTTACGTTCAAGCTCCGCATAAGTTTTTTCAAAGCCCTTAAGTCTTTCTTTGAATTTTGCAAGTTCATCATCCTGTGACTGGCTGAACTTCAGACCCGAGCGTTTTTGTGAACCGCCTGAAATTGAACCTGATTTTTCAAACAATTCACCGGTAAGAGTTACCATTCTGTATTGTCCGATAAGTTTTCTCGCACTGTTATAATCTTCAACAACAAGTGTTTCACCCAGTGCATGGAAGAAAACATTGATGTATTCATCATCAAAATCTATAAGATTTATTGCAAAATCAACTACACCTTTATCTTTTGGAAGCTTCAAAGAACGCGGTGCTTTGTTAATTTTGTTCATAGGCAGAAATGTTGCTCGCCCGGCATTTGCGCTTTTCAAAACTTCGATAGCAATTTTTGCAACTTCATCATCATCCACAACGATGTTTGCCATTCTGCCGCCCATTGCAACTTCTAGAGCAATTGAATATTCTTTATCAACCTGTCCAAGCTGTGCTAAAGTAGCGTGTACACCGCTGATTTTTGCATTCAAAACAGTGTCAACAGCACGACCGAAATTCATTTCATCAAAAGCCTGTTTTTGTGCTTCCATCTGTGAAATTTTTCTGTAAGCTGTCTGTACATTGTATTGAACATCGTTCAACTCATTTTTAGTTTTATCGAGTTCATACAGCGTATTTTGTTGAATAATTTTAAAATCTTCCAGCTCTTTGCCGAGTTCTTCAACCTGAACCTCAACACGATCTTTGTTTCCTGCAAAATTTTGTTTGAAGTTTTCAAACTCTTCAATTTTTTGTTTTGCTTCTTCAACAGATTTTAACAAACTGCTAAGCTCTGATTCCATAGGTGCTTTAGCTTGAATGAGTTTTGTTTCTTCATCTTTTGCAGCTTCAAATTCTTTTCTTAGTTCATTTCTTCTGGCAACATATTTGTCAGCTGATTCACTAAGTCCTGAAACTTCTTGAAGCATTTGAAGAAGTTTTGCTTTTTCCGCTTCCAGCTGAGTTTCAATTTCTTTTATCTCATTTTCTTTTTCTGAAATTTGCAGTTTTGCTTTTTCATTTTTTTGATTAAGGTTTTCGATTCCGTTTTTGGCGTTCTCAACTGTTCTTAAGTTATTTTGGATTGTTTTATCAGCAAAATTAATTGCAGCTTCCTGCCTGTCAACTTTTCCTTTTATTTCTTCAACTTGTTTTTTTACTTCAATCTGCTCTGCTTCGCCTTTTTCTTTCACCAGATCAGAAAGTTCGTCAAGTTTTGTTTTAACTTTCAGAATTTCTTCATCAAGTTTTTTGATCTTTACTTCTTCTTCTTTTTTCTTTTTGTTAGCATCAAGAATGCTCTCGTGAGCACGCTCCAAACCTTTTTTTATTTCAAAATATTTAACAGTTGTAATTTTGCTTTCCAGATCTGTTTTTTCATCACGCAGCTTTTGATATTTAAGTGCAACTTCTCTTTCAGCTTTTAACTGTTCGAGTCTTGTTTCAACTTCGGAAAGAATCAAAAGCGAGTTTTGCACACGAGCTTCAACAGTGCCAAGCTCATTTTGAGCCTGTTCAATACGACGGTCAAAATCAGCCACGCCTGCTATTTCATCTATGATTTTTCTTCTTTCAACATCAGAACAGTTTGTAATAGACATAACGTCATTTTGCATAATAACGTTGTAACTGTTCGGTGTGATGTTGTATTTTTCAAGAATAGTATGAACATCAGTCAGGGTAACAATTTTATCATTCAGATAATAAATGCTGTTGTACCCTTGAGAAGATTTTTTGATTTTTCTTGCAACTGAAAATTCCTTTTCCTCACTGTCTTCGGGCGCAAAAGTCACTTTAACAATCGCTTCGTTTCTTCTTGTGTGAGTGGAGATTAGCTGGGAAATTTTTTCGGCTCTCAGGGTTCTTGAAGTAGACAAGCCAAGCGCAAACAAAACACTGTCAATAATATTGCTCTTACCCGAGCCGTTCGGACCCGATATTGTGGTAAAACCTTTTAAAAACGGTATGGTTATTTTGTTTGCAAAAGATTTGAAGTTATCAATTTCTACTTCTTTAATGTACATTAAATTAATCTAATCCCAAGTATCTAGACATATGTATCTCTTATTTTCTTATAAACCGGACAGATAGTCAAAAAGGTTACAAATGGTTAAATTTATAAAAGATTATTTGTTATTATATTTTGAATACTCAAATTTTTTTCATCAATATTACAAAGAGACTTTTTTATATAACTTAAAGGAACAAAAACTTCAGGCGGATTTGACTCTCTTTCCAAAACATAGTTGAGAAGTACAGATGCTTTTTGTGTTTCAATAATCATATTGTCAGAATATTCCAGGATTTTGTTATACATGATTCTTTATATTAAAATATTATATATATGATATTTTAATATCATTTTAATTATTCGTCAATACTATTAAAATTATATTATGAGTTTTGATGAATTTTTAAAAAAATTAGGTCTTAGAATCAAATTTCTGCGTATGTCAAAAGGGTTAAATCAAGCTGATTTAGCTTCTTTGATGTCAAGCTTTGAAAATAATCTCAGTAACATTGAAACGGGTAAAAAAAATATTAGTGCAAAAACTATATATAAGATAGCTCAAGCCTTAGAGGTTGAGCCATCAAAGTTATTTGATTTTCAAGACTAAGCAAATTTATACATTTGCTGTTTCTTCTTCCTGTGTTTCTTTTTTAGGTGTCATGTGTTCAGGAATAAACCCTGTGTTAAAGTTACCCGAAATGAACACATCATTTGCAAGAATTTTTTTATGATAAGGAATTGTTGTCTTAATTCCCGTGATTACATATTCATCCAAAGCGCGAAGCATTCTTTTTCTGGCATCTTCTCTGTCTCTTCCCCATACAATCAACTTGCCAATCATTGAATCATAATAAGGGGGGATTTTATAACCTGTATAAGAATGAGAATCAACTCTCACACCAAAACCGCCCGGAGCAATGTATCCTTTAATTTCACCGGGACAAGGCATAAAGTCTTTGTCAGCATCTTCTGCGTTGATACGACATTCTATTGCGTGACCTCTGAGTTCAATATCCTCTTGAGTGAAAGAAAGTTTTTCACCTGAAGCAACTCTAATTTGTTCCTTCAATAAATCTACGCTTGAAATCATTTCAGAAACACAGTGTTCAACTTGAATACGTGTGTTCATCTCCATGAAATACCAGCTTCCGTCATGGTCAAGAAGAAACTCTATTGTGCCTGCACCCTCATAATTAATTGATTTTGCCGCAGTAACAGCCGCAGCTCCCATAGCTTTTCTTGTTTCTTCATCAATGGCAGGTGAAGGAGCTTCTTCTAAAAGTTTTTGGTGTCTTCTTTGAACAGAACAGTCACGCTCACCCAGGTGGATTACATTTCCATAGCTGTCAGCAATAATTTGAACTTCAATATGACGGGGATTAATAATATATTTTTCAAGGTAAACACCGGCGTTACCAAAAGCATTTTGTGCTTCTGTCTGACAAAGTGTAATTGCTTCTTCAAGTTCATCAGGAGTATTTGCAATTCTCATGCCCTTGCCGCCGCCGCCTGCTGTGGCTTTAACAATAACAGGATATTTTGCTTTTTCAGCAAATGCTTTCGCCGCTTCCATATCTTCAACAAGGTCTGTACCCGGTGTAACAGGCACTCCGTTAGCTGTCATTGTTTTTCTCGCAGTAGCTTTGTCTCCCATTTTTCTCATTGCTTCAGCAGAAGGACCTATGAATTTGATTCCATGGTCAGTACAAATGTCTACAAAATCAGAACGTTCTGACATAAAACCATAACCGGGGTGAATTGCATCAGCTCCGCTTGTTAAAGCTACTGAAATAATAGCAGGAATATTCAAATAGCTTTTTGCACTTTGTGCAGGTCCGATACAATATGCTTCATCAGCAAGACTAACATGCAGTGAATCTGCATCAGCCTGTGAATAAACAGCAACTGTTTTTATACCCAATTCTCTGCACGCTCTTATTATTCTGACGGCAATTTCGCCTCTGTTAGCGATTAAAACTTTTTTTATCATATTATTATTAAATCCCTAAAGTCTGTTTTGATAGTTTAATTTTATACCAAAAACAAAAAAGAGGGTCAAAGTTTAACCCTCTCTTTGTAAACATTAGTTTATCAAAAATTATTCAACATACATCAAAACTTGACCGTATTCAACAGCTTCACCGTCTTTTACACAAATCTGTGTAACTTTTCCCGAAACTTCTGATTCAATTTCATTCATCAGTTTCATCGCTTCGATGATACAAACGACTTGACCTGTTGAAACAGTTGCTCCGACTTCAACAAAAGGTTTTGCTCCGGGTGAAGAAGCCAGATAAAATGTACCAACCATAGGAGAAGTAATAGGCTTGCCTTTCGGAGCTTCTTCTTTCTTCTCTTCAACAGCAGCCGGTGCAGCCGCAGGAGCAGCAGCAACAGAAGCTTGTACGGTTTGAGGTACAAAAGTTTGTGCTTGTACTACTTCTTTTTCTTTTCTGATAACAATAGCTGATTCTGATTCTTCAAGAGTTAATTCGGTTAACTCGCTGTCAGAAACCATTTTTACCAGTTTTTCAATATATTCTAAATCGAAATTCATAATTTTTCCTTTTATTTAAACTCTATCGAGGTATTCATTTGTTCTTGTATCTACTCTGATTCTGTCTCCGTTAGAAATGAAGAAAGGAACGTTTACAACAGCACCTGTCTCAAGTTTAGCAGGTTTTGTACCGCCTTGAGCAGTGTTGCCTTTTTCTGCCGGAGGTGTATCAACAACTTCCAATTCAACGTGGTTTGGCATATCAAGACCGATTATTTTACCGTCATGAAGAAGAATGTTTACATTCATATTTTCTTTCAAATATTTTACACCATCACCAAGGTGATCATCAGTAACAGCAAGCTGTTCATATGATTCTGTATCCATCATTATGTAATCAGAACCTTCTTTATAAAGATATTGCATTTCACGTTTGTCCAGTGTTGCTTTAGCAACTTTTTCACCTGCTCTGAAAGTTTTTTCAACAACGTTTCCTGTTTCAACGTTTTTCAGTTTTGTTCTAACAAAAGCAGCGCCTTTGCCCGGTTTTACGTGTAAAAATTCAACAACTGACCACAAGCCGTTATCGAGTTCGAGTGTTAATCCTGTTTTTAAATCATTTACTGAAATCATTAGGTTTTCCTCAATTATTCTGCTGTTTAAAATCTTAACATAAAAAATAAAACTTGAAAAATTTTATACTTAATTATAATTAACAAAGTTTATAAAAAGTATAAAAATAGGCTAAAATATTTGTATGGCTATTGCATATTTATGTCTGGGTTCAAATTTAGGAGACAGAGCCGACTTGATAGAAAAGGCGGTGAATTTGCTTGGTCTTTCACAGAATATAAAAATAATAAGAACTTCTGCACTATATGAAACAGAACCCTGGGGAATCAAAGATCAAAACTGGTTTTTGAATATTGCCATTGAAATAAAAACTACACTCAACCCGCAAGAACTTTTAAAAAAATGTAATGAAGTAGAAAAAATTTTGGGAAGAAACCGTAACGAAGAAATCCGCTGGGGAGAAAGATGCGTTGATATCGACATAATTTTTTATGATAAAGAAATAATTGATTCCGAAAATTTGACAATTCCTCACAAACAAATGCACAAAAGAGCTTTTGTTCTCATTCCTCTTTTAGAATTAATTCCTGATTTTGTTCATCCTATAATAAACAAAACTGTCTCTGATTTATATGAAGATCTCGAAGACGTTGAAGAAGTTTTTTTGTATGGAACAAGAACTGATGAACAAAACTAAAATAGCCATAATAGGCGGAGGCCCTGCCGGTGTAATGTGTGCAATAAAAGCAGCAGAAAACCCCGATAATGAAATATATTTATTTGATAAAGGTATAATCCTTAATACACTTCTGCCAACAGGAGGCGGAAGATGCAATCTTGCTTATTGTGAATTTGATTTTAAAGAACTTGCAAAATTCTATCCCAGAGGAGAAAAGTTTCTTTATTCTGTTTTTTCAAAATTTTCAACATCTGATACACTTGAATTTTTCAAAAACATAGGGGTTGATACTTACACTCAAAGTGACAATAGAATTTTTCCTGTTTCTGATTCATCAAAAGAGGTAAAAAATGCACTAATAAAAAAAATAGCGCAGTTTGAACAAAAAAATATAAAAAAATGTTTTGAACAGGTTATCGACATAAAAAAAACGGCAGACGGTTATTCTCTAAAAACAAATAAAAAAGCTCACAAATTTAACAAAGTTGTAATATCAACAGGAGGTAGAGGCAACGGTCAAAAACTTGCAAAAAATCTCGGTCACAATATTACACCAATGAAACCGGCTTTGTGTTCTCTTGTTACTCAAGAAAAGGAATTTTCATCAATTGCAGGCATAAGTTTGAAAAATATATCAGCAGAAGTTTTTTTTGAAAAAGAAAAAATAAAAACATTATACGGAGATTTTTTATTCACACACAAAGGAATTTCAGGGCCTTTAGTTTACAAAATATCTTCTTATTGTGCATTTATTGATTTTTCACAACAAAAACCGCTAAAAATAATATTAAATATAGTTAATAAAAGTTTTGAACAATTTGATGAAGAATTTTTAACAGCATTAAAAAACGCTCCTCAAAAAGAATCAGTTAATGTTCTTTCGGAATTTTTACCTAAAAATTTGTCATATTGTATTTTTGAAAAATTAAAAATAAATACAAAAACAAAAGCAGGACAGCTGACAAAAAAAGAAAGAGAAGAAATTTCAAAAACAGTTACACAATTTTGTTTTAATGCAATTAATACCGTTAGTGGTGAAGAAATTGTTACCGCAGGAGGGATAGACCTGAAGGAAGTAAATTCAAAAACAATGGAATCAAAATTGATTGAGGGTTTATATTTTTGCGGAGAAGTACTGGATATAGACGGATTGACAGGAGGTTTTAATTTACAAAACTGCTGGTCAACAGGATACATAGCAGGATGTTCTCTTCTTTAGTTTAAAAAATTAAGAGCCCTCCAACACCTTGGTGTCTTCGGGCTCAGAAAGAAGTATTGTAAAGAATAAAATTTTATTAGTTTGATTAACCTTGAACAAGGCTGATTGCAATCTGAGGCAATGCGTTTGCTTGTACCAACAAAGCAGATGAAGTTTGTTGAAGAATTTGAGCTTTTGTATAGTTTGCAGATTCTTCGGCAATATCAGCATCCATGATTGTTGACTTTGCAGCTGTGTTGTTTTCAATTGTTGTTGTGATAGATGTAGCAGCTGCATCAAGTCTGTTCATAACAGCACCAATTGTTGCCTTGTTTGTTGAAATAGTATCAATTGCAGTATCAACAATAGAAATATATCTTGCTGCTGCTGAAGCTACTGCAAATGCCGCTTCAACGTTTTCACCAAGACCTTTTGAATAGTCGATTGCAGTTGTACCAGCATCACCGACTGTTGTATTAGCACCAAGAGTATTCTGATCCATTTTTGCAAACATTGATTTATCTATTGTAATAGAGTTGTTTGCTGCTTCGGCATTGGCACCAACCTGAAGTCTCAAGCCTTCATTAGCAAGTTTACTTGTTCCGTCTAACAGTTTCAAGCCGTTGAAGTTTGACGCACCAGCAATTCTGTCTATTTCAGCCAAACGAGCGGTAACTTCGTCTTGCATTGCTTTCATAGCACTTTCATCATAGATACTGTTAGCGGCTTGAGCAGCCAGGTCTCTGATACGGTTTAAGTTGTCTAAGATAACATCAAGGTCACCTTCTAATGTAGACAATACGTTATTCCCTGTTTCTATATTTGCTTTCGCAACTTTTGAACCCCTAATTTGTGTTTCGAGACCTGTTGCTACATACAAGCCGGCAGCATCATCTGCTGCTCTGTTTACTTTGTAACCTGTTGACATTCTTTCAAGTGCAGAGTTCAAAGAATTTGTTGCATTTGTCAAGTTTTTTTGCGTTTTTAACGCAGTAATGTTTGTGTTTACAATAATAGCCATGGTGATAGCTCCTTTCTGAGAGTCAATAATTACTTCCGTGTATACTCTTTACAATTTCTTAAAAGCCTCTATTCCTTTGCTGATAAAAGCAAACAAAATTTACAGGCTTTAAAAACCTTGTTATTAGTATTTCTTGGGGATGGCTTATCCTTTACACATACATACTACGGTCTTTTCAGACATTTCCGTATTCACAAAAAGTTAGAAATTTACATAACTAAAGTATGGTTTTTGTTTTTTCTAAAAAATTTCCATGCTTAATTTATTTTATTCAGTTTTGGTATAAAATATTTTTAAGAAACAAAACACAGGTCACACCATTGAAAAATAACATCATTCTAATTTGTAATGACGAAAAAAAAACAGAAGAAATAAAATCCAAAATCCTTCTGTTGAGAAATATTGACAATTTTTGTGCAATAAAAGAAGAAAATTGTTTTGAATTTATTAAAGAAAAAAAACCTGTATTAATAATATTTCACTGTGCAGAAAACAGTGAAGAGCTTTTGAATTTGACAGGAAAAATCAAACAAAATCATGATTTAAAAACCTGTTCGATAATAGCTGTTTTTGACTATATTGACGAAAATGTTCTTTGCACTGCTTTTGAAAAAGGAATAACTGATTTTCTTTTAACAAATTCAACTGATTCGGAATTTACAATCAGAACAATATGGTGCTTACAAAAAAGAGAAAATTCATACGAATCTGAAAACAAGAAAGACATCCTTTCTCAATTAAAAATTCTTGATAAAAAGAACCACGTTTATACAGAAAATTACACTTATACAATATTAAAAGAAGAAAGTAAAAAAGAATGGGGAACATTTGTTGTTCTGGCACCTGACATAAATGTCAGAAGCAAACTGTCTCCCGATTCTTTAATGAACACAATCAAAAAAAATGTGCGTTCCTGTGACATTCTTGGATATGCAACGGATTTTAAGATATATTTATGGTTTAAGCAGACAGAAAAAGAAAATGTTTTAAAAGTTTTGGAAAAAATACAAAAAATTTTAACCTCAAATTTTTCTATATCAGCCGGCTACATAGAAACAAAAGACATTGCTTTTGACAAAGCTGAAGAAATGGCAAACAATGCTCTATCCAAAGCGCTGCTAAAAGGTAACTGTTTTATTTATGCAAAAGAACCAAAGAAAAAAGAAATAAACCTTGATGTAAACGTCAAAAACTTCAAACTTCACAAAGAAAATCTTGTAAAAAAACTGGAAAAAATTCTTTCTCCTCTTTTTTATCAGACCCAAAAAAGAATAGAAGAAAAACTTTTTGAAACAAAAATTACACAAACAGTAGATGAAGAAAAAAGCACATTTACTCTTGAAAATGAAAAAGGAAAAAGCTCTTTTACAGTGAGCTGTCCCGGTTATACAAAAATAAATATAGAAATAATTCATGATATAAAAAACAGTGAATTAAAAGCAGAAAAACTTTTTGTTGATAAAGAAGAAATCAATGAAGAAAAAATAGAATATCTTCTTGATTCTTTTATAAAACACTTTCAAAATTACATTAATAATTGAACAAAATAGGAGACTTTTATGACAATAGATATAATTGCACAAAACTCGGCATTTTTATTCATAGATGTTCAAGAAAAACTTGTAGGAATGCTAAGAAAAGATACATGCGCAAAAAAATCAGAAATTCTAGCAAGAACAGCAAAAGTTTTGAACATAAAAACAATTTTGACAGAACAATATCCCAAAGGACTGGGTTCAACAATCCCTTCCGTAAAATACAGTGTACCTGACAGTGCAAAATATTTTGAAAAAACAAGTTTTAATGCTCTTCTTACAGAAGGTGTTAAAGAAGCTCTTGAAGGTTCAAAAAACATTTTTATTTTTGGCATAGAAACACACATCTGTGTTTATCAAACAACACTTGCACTTCTTGAAAAAGGTTTCAATGTTTTTGTTGTAAAAGATGCCTGTGCTTCACGTGAAACAGACGAATTCAAAGCAGGAATAAATCTTATGGAAAAAGAAGGTGCAAAAATCCTAACAACAGAAATGGTTATTTTTGAACTTCTTAAATCATCACAACATCCAAATTTCAAAGAAATTCAGGCTTTTATAAAATAAAATGATATTACAAGATTTTTCAGATTTTTTAAAACAAAATGAAGAGAAACCCTCAGTTTCTCTTCTGTATATATGGCTGAAACTCAAAATAGAATCACCTGCAAAAACAAACGTAGACAGAATTCTACAAAAAGAAATATATATAGCAAAAAATAAAGCAGGCAATTTTCTTTTTATCGGAAAATCTTCGTCAGGAAGAAAACTTCTGGAAAGTTTATACAACTTTGCACTAAGTTTTGAACAGCAAAAAATGGCAAGGTGGATTCATCAACAAAAAGCTAATGATTTTAAAAATTGTTAAAATATTGTAAAAATAAGACTTTCGGCATGGTTCCATGCCGAATTTTTGTATTAACATGATAAACTTTGTCTGTATAAAACCTGTTCAAAACTTTTCAATAAATGTATAAACTTATATAAAAAATTGATAGTTTTATACAATTCAAAATAAAAACAAAAAGTTATTGAAAATTATGAAACAGTTTTCTACAAAAAATTAACATAGTTATGAACAAGTTTTGTGCTTTATATTGTTTAGTTTATAATAGTTTTATACAGAAATTATCGTCTTTATTATCTGTTATTATTTATTTTATTTATTTATATATTAAATTATAAATAAAAAGGTTAAAAAAACTGTCAGGAGAAAAAATTAAAATATGGCAAATATGGAATTTACAATTGAAAAAGAATCACTGCTTACAAATTTAAAAATTGTTGAGAAAACAACAGTAGCCAGAGGCATTCAGCCTGTACTGTCAAATATATTAATCAATGCAACTTCTGACAATTTTATAACATTTTCTGCAACAGATTTAGATATAAATATTGTGTCAAAAACAATTGCTTCTGTCCAAACTCCCGGAAAAATTACACTTCCCGCAAAAAAACTTTCCGAAATTGTTTCAAAATTAAGCAATAAACCGGTCGTTTTTTCATTAAATGAAGAAACGAATATTGTAAATATAATTTGCGGAAATTCTAAATTTGAATTGATCGGCATTAGCGCAGATGAATTTCCTGCAACTATCTCAGAGGAAGAATTGTCAGACAAAGAATGTGTTGAAATTGATTTGAATCCTTTTATAAAATCAATAAAATATACAGCTTTTTCTGCTGCCAATTATGAAAACAGAAATATTATCAGCGGTGTTTTCTGTTCTATTTCCAAAGAAAATATTGAAATGGCTGCTACTGATGGAAACAGATTAACAAGAATTGTTGAAAAAATTACAAATGAAAAAGATACAAATATAAGCTGTGTTATTCCTTCAAAAACTCTTCAGGAATTTTTGAGAATAGCTTCACTTTTGAAAGACTCCAATGATGAAAAACTCTGTTTGTTAATCGAGAAAACAAGAATTATCTTCAAAACTTCTTCAATGATTATGACATCACGTCTTTTAGAGGGTGAATATCCTCCTTACAAACAGTTGATACCCCAATCTTGTGAAAAAAATGCCGTTGTTGACAGAGAAGAGATGATTTCAGCTCTTGAAAGAGTAGCTGTAATGGTTAATGAAAGAACAAATATTGTTAAATTTATTTTTGGTGAAAACACACTGTTTTTAAAAGCTGATACTCCTGATTCAGGTCTTGGCGAAGATTCAATTTCAGCCGAATATACTGATGAAGAATTGACAATTGCTTTTAATTACAGATATGTTCTGGATTCTTTGAAAATTATGGAATCAGAAAAGGTTAAAATTGGTCTTGGCGGAAGTCTTTCCGCTACATTATTCAGACCTGACAGTGAAGATGATTATCTCTGTTTGATAATGCCGATACAAATTAGATAAAGATAGGATATTATGAAAGTTAGTGTAAAAGTGCCTGCTACGACAGCAAATTTGGGACCAGGTTTTGATTCTTTTGGTTTGGCTCTTCCGATATTTAATACAATTACTGTGGAAGAAACAATTATGCCTGGAACAGGTATAGAAATAAATATCATAGATGAAACAAATGAGCAGGATATTATCTCAATTCCTACTGACGAGAATAATATTGTTTATAAAGCCATTGAACTTTTGTACAATTCAATAGGTCAGTCTCCAAGTGAGTTAAAAATTACAATAAAGACACAGATTCCGATAGCACGAGGTCTTGGCAGTTCAGCTTCTGTTATTGTTGGAGGTTTGATTGCTGCAAATGAACTTTTGGGAAAACCTGCCGATGAGGCTGCTCTTTTATCAATTGCAACAGAAATAGAAAATCATCCTGATAATATTACACCGGCTCTTGTTGGAGGTTTTGTTGTTTCATCTCTTGAAGAAGACGGCAGTGTTATTTATTCAAAAATGAATTGGCCAAAAGACTGGAATATAACAGTTTGTATTCCAGATTATGAACTTTCTACAAGCATTGCTCGTTCTGTTTTGCCTCAGGAAGTACCAATGAAGGATGCTATATTTAATTTGAAACATGCGGCTATGCTTGTTCAGGCAGTTAATTCACATGATGAAAAACTAATGAAAGCAGCTCTTGACGATAGGCTCCACCAGCAATACAGGGAAAAGCTTATTCCCGGTTTGAAAGAAATAAAAGATGCTCTTAAACATGAAGAAAATGTTATGGGTGTCGTTATAAGCGGTGCAGGTCCTTCTATACTGGTTATTTCTCATGGAAATAATTTGGATAAAATAAGAGAAACAGTTTCGAATGTATGGTTGGATTTGAATGTAAAATCAAAAATCCTCACTCTTCAAGTTGAAGAAAATGGTGCTCAAATAGAAGAGTAATTTTTGTATCTGAATTTATTTTTCCTACTTTTGAATCATTGCAAAAATTTATGTTTGTATAAAAATGATTAAAAATGTATAATAATTATGAATTTTATATGTAAAGGTGGGAAAGAATGACTGTATTAACAGAAAATGAGGGTTTAATTACTCAGATTATCGGCCCGGTAATCGACGTTGAGTTTCAAGCAGGACAACTACCTGAAATTTATGACGCCTTAGAGATTTATACACAAGACGGAAGCAAAACCGTTGCAGAAGTTCAACAGCTTCTTGGTGAAAACAAAGTTCGCTCTGTTGCTATGTCTTCAACTGACGGTTTGCAAAGAGGTATGAAAGCTATAAATACAAAAGCTCCTATTTCTATTCCCGTGGGTAAAGAAACTCTGGGAAGAATTTTGAACGTATTAGGCGAACCTGTTGATGAAATGGGACCTGTTAATACAGAAAATCGTCTTCCTATCCACAGACCTTCACCAAAATTGGTTGATCAAAATACTAATGTTGAAATTTTTGAAACAGGTATCAAAGCCATTGACCTTTTACAGCCATACCAAAAAGGTGGAAAAATCGGTTTGTTTGGCGGTGCCGGTGTAGGTAAAACCGTTTTGATTATGGAACTTATTCACAATATTGCGCAAGAACACTCAGGCGTATCTGTGTTTGGTGGTGTTGGTGAAAGAACCCGTGAAGGTAACGACCTTTGGAATGAAATGAAGGAATCAGGCGTACTTGATAAAGTAGCTTTGATTTACGGTCAGATGAACGAACCGCCGGGAGCCAGAATGAGAGTAGGTCTTTCTGCATTGACTGCTGCGGAATATTTCCGTGATTTTTCTAAACAAGACGTATTGTTGTTCATTGATAACATTTTCAGATTTGTACAGGCAGGTTCTGAGGTTTCTTCACTTCTTGGACGTATGCCTTCAGCTGTTGGTTATCAACCGACACTTTCTACTGAAATCGGTGAGTTACAGGAACGTATTACATCTACAAAAGACGGTTCAATTACATCTGTTCAGGCAATTTATGTACCTGCTGATGACTTGACTGACCCTGCTCCTGCTACAACATTCTCTCACCTTGATGCTTCAACAGTACTTTCTAGACAGATTGCATCTCTCGGTATTTATCCTGCTGTTGATCCTCTTGCTTCAAGCTCAAGAGTACTTGATCCTGTAATTATTGGTGAGGAACATTATTCTGTTGCAAGACAGGTTCTTGAGGTTCTTCAAAAATATAAAGATTTGCAAGATATTATTGCAATTCTCGGTATGGATGAATTGTCAGAAGAAGATAAGGAAACAGTTAACAGAGCCAGAAAAATTCAAAAATTCCTGTCTCAACCATTCTTTGTTGCTGAACAGTTCTCTGGTATTGCAGGTAAATATGTTAAACTGGAAGATTCTATAAAAGGCTTCAAAGAAATTCTTGAAGGTAAACATGACGATATTCCGGAACAAGCTTTTTATATGGTCGGTACTATTGAAGAAGCTGTTGCGAAAGCTGAAAGTATGAAGGCTTAAAAATATGTCAAAAAAAATAAACTTAAAAATTATTACCCATGAAAAAGAAGTCTTTAATGAAGATGTAGATGCTGTTTATTCAAAAAGCATTGAGGGTGAATTTGGTATTTTGCCTGATCACCAGCCTTTTATGGGTGCACTGGATATTGGTGTAACTAAAGTTGAAAAAGACGGCAAATTTGAGTTTATTTCTACAATGGGCGGAATTTTTCAATTTAAAAATAATGAAGCAATAATTCTTACGGATCTTGCTGAAAAAGGTTGTGATATTGATGTTACACGTGCAAAATCAGCCAAAGAAAGAGCTGAAGCAAGAATAGGCTCCCATGAAGTTGAAATTGACAATGCACGTGCTCAGGTCGCACTGGCTAAAGCAATGGCAAGACTAAAAGCTGCCGGACAGCACAAACAATAAAATAAAAATAAAATAAAACGGCTCTTTGATTTGAATAAAGGGTCGTTTTTTTTATATTGCAAAATATGCTATAATCAACCTGTACACAAAACAGGATATATTTATGACACAGGTAAAATTTACAAAGATGCAAGGTGCAGGTAATGATTTCATTTTAATGGAATTTGATGAATATAAAAAAATTGAGAAAAAATTTCCTGATATAGCAAAATTTCTGTGTGACAGACATTTTGGAATAGGTGCAGACGGAATTTTTATTCCTGTTGAAAATCCTTCCACTTATTCTGACTTGGGTTGGCTTTTTTATCAGGCTGACGGCTCTACTGCGCAAATGTGCGGAAATGGAATGAGATGTTTTGCCAGATTCTGTTTTGATAAAAAAATCATTAATAAAAGAAAATTCTCTGTTGAAACTCTTGCAGGTAAAATCGTTCCTGAAGTTATGGAGGATTTAAGAGTAAGGGTCAATATGGGCAAACCGATACTTGAACCAGAAAAAATCCCATTTAAAGGTAGTAAAAATTTGAATTATCCTCTTTGGGATGGAATGAAAAAGTTTGTTGTGAATGCTGTAAGCATGGGTAATCCTCATTGCGTAATTTTTGCCAAAGAAGATGAAGATATTAATAAATTGGCAAAAAAATATGGTGATTTTATTGAGCATGACGCACTTTTTCCTGAAAAGACCAATGTTGAATTTGTTAAAGTAAAATCAAAAGAAGAAATAGATGTTGCTGTTTGGGAAAGAGGCTGCGGAATTACTCTTGCTTGCGGAACCGGTGCTTGTGCAAGTGTTGTGGCTTCTGTTTTGAACGGACTTTGTGACAACAGGGTAAAAGTTAACCTTCCCGGCGGTGCTCTTACAATTGAATGGGCGGGTAATTCACAAAACACTGATTTTGATGTATTCATGACCGGTGAAGCAAAATATGTTTTTGAAGGAACTATAAACGTATAGTGTCAAATATTCTTGAAGTAAAAGACTTAAATTTGGGTTTTAATCTTTCTGACGGTTATAGACAGGCTATTTATAATGTGAATTTTGAACTAAAAAAAGGTGAAATGCTTGCTGTTGTCGGAGAATCAGGCTGCGGAAAAACTATTTCAACAATGTCAATATTACAGCTTTTGCCTGAAACAGCTGTAATAAAAAGCGGTAAAATCTTTTTTAAAGGTGAAGACCTTCTTAGTTTCAATCAGAAACAAATGCAGAAAATCAGAGGAAAAAAGATAGCACTGATTCCTCAAGATCCAATGACGTCTTTAAATCCACTTTATACAATAGGTAATCAGCTTGTTGAAGTTATTGAACTTCATCAGGGATTAAAAGGAAAAAATGCCTTTGAAAGAGCTGTTGAAGCTTTAGAAAAAGTTAAGATTCCTGATGCTTCAGAAAAAATGAAATCATATCCCCATGAGTTTTCCGGCGGTATGAAGCAAAGAGTTATTATAGCAATGGCTCTGGCATGTAATGCCGAAATAATTATTGCGGATGAACCTACAACTGCTCTTGATGTTACTGTCCAGGCACAAATAATGGAGATTTTAAAAGAAATAAAAGAAAAATTTGATATTTCTATAATTCTTATAACCCATGACCTTGGAGTAGTGGCTGAAAATGCTGACAAAATTGCTGTAATGTACTCGGGACGTGTTGTTGAATATGCCTCAAAAGATGAATTGTTGAACAACCCGAAACATCCTTATACAAAAGCATTGTTAAATGTTATTCTTGATATAAACTCTAAAAAGGTAGAAACAATCGAGGGTCAGCCTCCTTCTATAATGGATGATATTTCCGGTTGCCCGTTCCATCTGAGATGCAAACATTGTATGGAAATATGCACACAAAATGAACCTGTATTGCAAGAGATTGTACCTGACCATACAACTGCTTGCTGGTTATATAAAACTTTGTTGTAAATATTTTTTTATTTGTGAAATAATATTGTTCTCAGTACAAGGATTTTTACAATGGCTATCACAAGTATTATTCGCAACTTAAGCCCCAAAGTTGCAAAATCGTTTTTAAACAAAAAGTTTCTTACAAGAGAATTAAAACCAACAGAAAAGATAAATATCGATGTTACTAATTTGCATACATGTATAGAAAAAATAACATATGCAACTCCAGATATAGATACAGCGCAAGTATTATCTACAAAAGGTGTACTTGCAGCAAAAAATAAAGAATATGATGTTATGTATAACGAAATTCATTATCCAAATTATATTGGGCTGTATTCTATACACCCCAAAGAGGAGTTTGTGTTTAATCGAAAATTTTTGAAGAACAATAAAGTTGTTAAATATGTTCATGAAGCTAGACATGTTAACGGTTCTTATTCTTATAGTGAAGCAACAAAGAATGGTAATACAATAACAGAATATATTAAAGCAAAAGAGTCTGTAAATGGTAAAGTTACAGAAAAAATAGTAAAAACATATTTTGCAGATAAAGATTTCTCACTCGTCACAGAACTTTATGATAAAAATAAAAAATTGTTAGAAACTCACACTAGAATATTGGAAGATTCTAATCATGATTATTGGCATGAAAATGTAACCTTCATTGTAAGTAAACCAAATAAAATTGAAAGTAAAATTGAGACAGCTTCTTTTGCCAAGTATAAATTTGGAAGCTTGACAGACTTTTCAAATTTTTACAATGAAGGTATATAAATTATTGTTTGTGTATTCCTTAAAAATATGCTAGTCTAGAACTGTGTAAAATTAATGGTTTCATGAAAAAATAAAAAACACGATATACTCAGTTTATTAAAAGGAGACAAACTATGACAGAAAAACGAGTATGGTTATTTGAAGAAGGCGATGCATCTATGCGAAATCTTCTTGGCGGTAAAGGTGCAAACCTTGCTGAAATGACTAATTTGGGGCTTCCGGTTCCTCCGGGTTTAACAATCACAACAGAAACATGTATGGATTATATAAACCACGGCAACAAAATGCCTGCCGGTGTTATGGATGAAGTTAAAGAAGCATTGAAAAAAGTAGAAGAAAAAGCAGGGAAAAAATTCGGTGATAGCGAAAATCCTCTTCTTGTTTCAGTACGTTCGGGTGCAAGACTTTCAATGCCCGGTATGATGGAAACCATCCTTAACCTCGGTATGAACGATCAAACTGTTGAAGGTATGATTAAACTTACTAATAACCCGAGATTCTGTTATGATTCATACAGACGTTTCTTAACAATGTTCGGCTCTGTTGCGTGGGACATTGAAAGAATGAAGTTTGAAGAATACATTGATAAAATTAAAAAAGAAAAAGGTTACAAACTTGATGTTGAACTTTCTGCCGATGATTGGAAATCTTTGATTGAACCTTATAAAGCTCTTATCAAAGCTGAAACAGGTAAAGATTTTCCTCAAGATCCTTATGTTCAACTTGAAGAAGCGATTGAAGCAGTATTTCGTTCTTGGAATATTCCCCGTGCAGTTGCTTACAGAAATCATTACAAAATTGACCACAATTATGGTACAGCCGTAAACGTTCAAACAATGGTATTCGGTAATATGGGTGACGATTGTGCAACAGGTGTATCTTTCACAAGAAACCCTTCCACCGGTGAAAACAAATTTTACGGTGAATATTTGACAAATGCACAGGGTGAAGACGTTGTTGCAGGTATCAGAACACCACATCCTATTGCTGATTTGGAAAGAGAAATGCCTGAGCAGTATAAACAATACGTTGATATTGCCAAAAAACTTGAAGAAGGCTACAAAGATGTTCAGGATATGGAATTTACTATTGAAAGAGGTAAACTCTATATTCTTCAAACCAGAAACGGTAAAAGAACTGCAAAAGCCTCTGTAAGAATTGCCGTAGAAATGGCAGAAGAAGGTATTATTGACAAGGAAAGAGCAATAGAGCTTGTTGATCCGAACCAGCTTTATCAAGTTCTTTTACCTGATTTTGATCCTTCTGCAAAAAAAGATGCTCACAAGATTGCACAGGGTCTTGCTGCATCTCCTGGTGCTGCTGTCGGTAAAATTGTATTTGATACTGAAGAAGCAGCAGAAAGAGGCAAAAACGGCGAAAAAGTTATTCTCGTACGTTTGGAAACATGTCCTGATGATATTCACGGTATGATTGCTTCTCAAGGTGTATTAACACTCAGAGGAGGTATGACATCTCACGCAGCGGTTGTTGCTAAAGGCATGGGTAAACCTTGTGTTGCAGGTTGTGAAGATTTAAAAATCGACCTCAAAAACGGTACATTAACTGACGGAAGCGGAAAAGTATACCACGAAAACGATATTATTTCGCTTGACGGCGGTACAGGTGAAGTTTTTGAAGGTTCTGTACATCTTGTTCCTCCTACGCTCGATGACAACTTCAAAAAACTCTTTGAATGGGTTAATGATGTTAAACTGTTGAGTGTTAGGGCTAATGCTGATACTCCGCAGGATGTTGCAAAAGCATTGGAAATGGGTGCAGAAGGTGTTGGTCTTTGCAGAACAGAGCACATGTTTATGGATCCGACAAGACTGCCTTGGGTTCAAAAAATGATTATTGCAGAAACAACAGAACAAAGAAAAGAAGCTTTGAGTCATTTGCTTCCAATGCAATATCAAGACTTTTATGAAATGTTCAAGGCTCTTGGCGATAAACCTATGACAATCCGTCTTTTAGACCCGCCGCTTCATGAATTCTTGCCTTCTAAAGAAGAACTGATTGCGACTGTTGCAACCAAAAAAGCATTGAATCAAGATTATGCAAAAGACGAAGAGATGCTTCATCTTGTTGAAAAAATGTCAGAATCAAATCCGATGATGGGCTTAAGAGGATGTCGTCTGGGTCTTACATTCCCTGAAATTAATGAAATGCAGGTCAGAGCAATTTTCTTAGCTGCGTGTGATTTGAAAAAAGAAGGTTTGAATGTAAAACCTGAGGTTATGATTCCTCTTGTCGGTCACGTTAATGAACTTAAAGAAGCTAAAGCAGTTGCAGAGCGTGTAGCTAAAGAGGTTATGGATGAAAAAGGAGTCAGTGTTGATTATATGATTGGTACGATGATTGAAATTCCTCGTGCTGCACTGACAGCTGACCAAATTGCTGAATATGCTGAATTCTTCTCATTTGGTACAAATGACCTTACACAAATGACCTTTGGATATTCAAGAGACGATGCGGAAGGTAAATTCTTACAAAAATATGTAGATAACAAAATTCTTCCGTCTAACCCATTCCAAACTTTGGACCAAGAAGGTGTAGGTCAGCTGATGAAAATTGCTTTGGACAAAGCATTAACAGTCAAACCTCATCTCAAACGCGGTATCTGCGGCGAACATGGCGGTGATCCTGCTTCTGTTAAGTTCTGCCATAGAATCGGCTTGAACTATGTATCTTGTTCACCGTTTAGAGTTCCTCAAGCAAGACTTGCAGCTGCTCAAGCGGTAATCGAGTTCAAACACAGCAAGGAAGAAGTTGGTACATTAGGTTGTAAGTAACCGGCTTTTTACAAAAGTAAAAGACCCCGCTTTTTGCGGGGTTTTTTATTACTCTTTTTTCGCTCAAAAGGTTTATTGCGGTAAAACAAAGTTTAATAGTATAATTGTGTGATAAGGGGAGTTTTATTTCAGTATGTCCGAAGAAAATATACAAAAAAATAAAGTTGATGTGATAGTAGTCGGATCAGGTCCGGCAGGAGTCAGTGCTGCAATTACTGTTGCAAGAGGCGGAAAAAAAGTGGTGCTTGTTGAAAGAGGTTCTTTTTCAGGTTCAAAAAATATGTATGGCGGAGTTGTTTATTCACATGCTGCTGAAGAAATTTTTCCGAATTTTAAGGAAACAGCTCCCATAGAGAGATTTGTCGGTTCACACAATTATGTTTTGATGTCTGAAGATGATGCGACAACAATTTCATACAAAAATTATAAAGATAAAGAAAATTCGTTTGTTACAATCAGAGCAAAATGGGATAAATGGTGTGTTGAAGAAGCAATGAAAGAGGGTGTATATTTTGCACCTGATACACTTGTCAAAGAGCTCATTGTAAAAGAAGGAAAAGTTGTCGGGATAACAACAGATATTGAAGATTATTTTGCAGACATTGTGATAATAGCAGACGGGGTTAATTCTTTGCTGGCAAAACAATTAAGACTTCGTGATGAAATAAAACCAAAACATGTTGCTCTTGGTGTTAAAGAGGTCATAAAACTGCCTGCTGAGGTTATTAATACACGTTTTGGCTTAATAAATAATGAGGGTGCTGCTTATGAATTTGTAGGCGGTCCTTTGGAGGGAATGTTCGGGCTTGGATTTATTTATACAAACAAAGATTCTGTGTCAGTCGGAATGGGTGTTTCGCTTGAAGATTTGAAAAGCAAAAAGATTAAACCTTATGAACTTCTTGAAAAATTTAAATCAAACCCTTCTGTGTCAAAGTTTATTGAAGGCGGAGAACTTTTAGAATATTCGGCTCATCTTATCCCCGAAGGTGGATACAAATGCCTGCCAAAATTGTATACAGACGGGGCCATGATTGTTGGTGATGCGGCAATGCTTGTAAACAATGTACATTTTGAAGGCACAAATTTTGCTATGATTAGCGGAAAGTTTGCCGGCGAAACTGCTTTGGAGGCGATTGAACATAATGATTTTTCTGCAAACAGGCTTTATTTATACGATAAAAAGTTACGCAACAGCTTTATTTTGAAAGACTTGAAAACCTATAAGGATGTTGTTTCTGTTTTGTCAACAAGAACTAATTCTTTTTTGGGTTATTACCCAAAACAGGTTAATGAATTTTTTAAGATATTTACAACAGCAGACGGAAAAGAAAAACGTACAAAATTTCTTAAGTTTACAAAAAACTTTTTCAGAAAAAGAAGCCTGGCACAACTTTTTAATGATGGGGTTGCAGGAATAAAACTGATTTTTGGCATTTTGAAATAATACGGGAACGACTATGGATAATAAAATACCTGAAAATATTGAAGATAAACTCTATAAACTTAAATATAAAACAGATTCTCGATGTCATTTGAACCCTGACAAATCAAAATGCTTGCAATGTATAGATAAAATCTGTACAATAGTATGTCCGGCTAATGTTTATAATTATAACGAAGCTGAAAAAAAATTGACTGTCAGTTATGAGAAATGTTTGGAATGCGGTGCTTGCAGAATAATTTGCAAAAATCTGGATTGGACATATCCAAAAAGCGGCAAAGGTGTAAATTTTAAAAATTCATGAAATAAAGGAGAGAAGTATGAAAGAAGAGTATAGCGAAAATTATCGCAGATGGTATGACAAAGATCCTTTGTTATCCAAAACAATGCATACCCTGGAAAACTCTGATGATGAAACACAGATTAAAGTAGCATTAAATTTAATAAAAATTTTGATAGAACATAACATTTCTGAAAATACATATACAGGCGTTGAAGATATGCTTTCGGCTGTTGAAGACGGTCTTGTGGAAAGAGGAAACAACAGATGGTATGATCTTGATACAACTGTAAGAACAGCTATCAATATGCTCGAAAACAGCCCTGCTGTTGTTCAAAAAGCAGTTGCCAAAGAAATGGCAAAAATGGTTGTTGATAAAATTAAAGAAGATAAAGACGAACAAGAAGCTGAGGAAGAAGAAAACCTTTAATTTGTCATGGAAAAGCTCTGGAAAATAAAAAATAATAAAAACTATACAGAAATTCCAAAGGAAATCAGAGATATTGCCGGAAATAAAATTCTGGCAAATCTTTTATTACAAAGAGGATTGGATTCTCCAAAAAAAATAAATGAATTTTTAAATCCTGAAAAAATGAAAATTTCTTCTCCTTTTGTTTTTACTGATATGCAAAAATCCGTGGAGAGAATTTTTGAAGCAATTGATAAACAGGAAAAAATTATAATTTACGGTGATTTTGATTGTGACGGTGTGACATCTACTTCTCTTCTTTTAAAAACACTGATACATTTGAATGCAAATGTGGAATATTACATTCCAAACCGTGAAAATGAAAACCATGGATTAAATACAAAAGCTCTGGTTAAATTGATAGCCAAACACAAAGCCAAATTGATTATCACCGTAGATTGCGGAGTCAGTGATGTTGAGCAGGTGAGTTTTGCAAACGGTTTTAAAGTGGATGTTATAATAACCGACCACCACGAAGCACCTGAAATTTTACCAGAGGCTTTTTCGATAATTAATCCTAAGGCAATTAATTCTCTTGATAAAGAGTTGGATATAGAAACAATTCAGGCGTTAAACCAGCTTGCAGGCGTGGGAGTTGCTTTTAAACTTGCGTGTGCACTTTTGGAGAAAACAAAAGATTACGATTTTGCGAATGAGCTTCTTCCTCTTGTTGCTGTTGGAACAATTGCTGATGTTGTTCCTATCTTGTATGAAAACAGAAGCTTTGTACATGCAGGGCTGAATCTTATAGAAGCCGGAAAAAATGCAGGATTAAGAGTTTTGCTTGAAAAAAGCGGATATGACCTAAAAAACGGAATAAGTTCTGAAAACATCGCTTTTGGTGTAGCTCCAAGAATCAATGCAGCAGGTCGTCTTGATACTGTTGAAAATGCTGTCAAACTTTTGACCTCGGAGAATCTTTCTGAAATAGAAATATGCTCTGAAGAACTTAACAATTTTAATAGAATACGTCAGGATTTGTGTGACAACATATATCAAGAAGCCCTGGAAATGATTCAAAATGAACCTGCCTCGAATTCAATAATTTTGTATAAAGCTGATTGGCATATAGGAATAATCGGAATTGTTGCTTCCAAATTGGTAGAAAAATTTTATAAACCCGTATTTTTGATGACAAAAGATGAAAATACCGGTTTTATCAGATGTTCATCAAGAAGCATACCGGAAGTTCATATACGTGATGTAATCGCACAAAATTCAGAATTGTTTGAATATTTTGGAGGACATGCGCAGGCTGCGGGTCTTGTTTTTGATTCTTCAAAAAATAAATTTGAAAAGATTAAAGAAGCTTTGAATAGCTCTATTTCTTTGCAATTAGACGGCAAAGAGCTTGTGCCTTCGGTGGAAATTGATATGGAACTGGATTCCGATGAAATTTCACTTGATTTAATAGATGAAATAAAAAAACTTGAACCATTCGGAGAAGGTAATAAAATACCATTGTTTGTTACCAAAAATTTGATATTAAATAGCTTTAAAACAATGGGTGTGAACGGTAATCATCTCAAAATTTTTTGTGAAAATCAAAACGGCAAACCTTTTGAGTGTGTTTTTTGGAATCACAGTGATTTGAATATCCCCGAAGGGAAGAGCTTTGATGTTGTTTTTTATCCGAAAGTTAATGTATTTAACGGCATAACAACTATTCAGCTGGATTTGCAGGATTTGAAGTCTGAATTTTTAATGAAGGAAGAGACTGCTGAGAAAAAAAATAACTTTAAACTTTATGATCACAGAAAAAAAACAAATATTTATGCACAGATTAGTGATTATCTTTTAACGACAAAAATTTCTACACAAATTTTTTCTCAAGACAAAACGATTTGTGAAGCTTTAAAGCCCTATCCTATAATTTTTGAAAAAATTAAAAATCGTCAAACAATATCAAAATGCTCACAAATTATGTTTTTTGACTATCCGAGCGATAGAAATATATTTGATGAGATTTTGAGAAAAACCGGTGCAAAAACACTTCATTTTATGAATTATAACAATCGTAAGCATGATGCGGAAGAAATAATAAAAAATATCTCCGGAATGATGAAGTATGTAAGTAATAACAGAAACGGAAAATTTAATCTCTGTGATGTTTCAGACTTTTTATCAATGTCTGATGAAGTTGTGGAATTGTGTATAGATATTTTTGAATCTATGGGAATGTTGGAAATTTTAGAGAAAAATTCTAATAACTATACGATAAAATTTTTGTGTTCTGTTGAATTTTCAAAAATTAAAAACAGTGAAATGTTTGAAGAGCTTGAAAATGAATTGCAAAAAATTTATTTATATCGTCAGAGTCTTTGCACAATGCCTCTTGAAGAATTAACATATTTACAAAAGTAAATACTTTATACTTTTGTGAAACTTTTTCTTTGTCCTAATGTCTAAAAAAATAAGAAATTAGAGAGGAAAAGTTTAGTATAGTTTCGGATATTAAATATTTGAAGCTTTATGCTATTATGTATTTAAAAGAAAAAGAGGTAGAACTTTGAAGATTAATTTAAAAAAATATTTTATTGCTGCATTTGCGATGATAGCAGTATTTGTTACAAGCTCACTTTCTACATCGGGGGGTGTTTTTGCATCATCTCCTCAACAGTTATATGAGCAGGTGTGGAAATTAATCAACACAAAATATGTTGATCATACAAATAATCAACAGGACTGGAAAAGATGGCGCAATAAGTATGACAAAGTCATAAAAACAGATGAAGATGCGTATGTTGCCATTCAAACTATGCTTGCAAGCTTAAATGATCCTTATACAAAATTTCTTGATCCTAAAGAATTTGAAGAAGAAACAAGCTCTATCAAAGGTTCTCTTAAAGGAATTGGTGTACAAATAGGCTTAAGAGAAGGTAAATTGTTAATCATTGCACCTATTGAAGATACTCCGGGAGAAAAAGCAGGGCTTCTTGCTGAGGATGAAATTCTTGAAATTAACGGTAAATCTACAAAAGGTATAACAATAGATAAAGCAGCTGATCAAATTCGAGGCGAAGAAGGTACTTATGTTACGCTTTTGATTAAACGTAAAAACCAGCCGAATAAAGAATATAAAATCCAGCGTGCTGAGATTGAAATTAAATCAGTTTCAACAAAAATTCCGGAAAATGCTAAACTTGATGATTGTGTCGGATATATCAGACTAAGCTCTTTTATCAGCAAAAACGCAACAACAGAATTTGAAAAGGCATTACAGCTTTATAAAAACAAAAAAGGTTTCATTATTGATCTTCGTTCTAATCCGGGAGGTTTGTTGAGTAATGCAATATTGATTTCCGATATGTTTCTGGATGGAGGAATTATTGTCAGCACAGTAGATAGAGACGGATATAAAGAAACAACCAGAGCAACAAGAAAATATGTTACAGACAAACCGATAGTTATTTTAATCAACAAAGGCTCTGCTTCGGCCAGTGAAATTTTTTCAGGAGCTATGAAAGATAACAAAAGAGCTTTGCTGGTCGGTGAAAACAGCTTCGGTAAAGGACTTGTGCAGGAAGTTAACAAACTCATGGGCGGCTCAGGTGCAAATATTACAATCCAAAAATATCTGACACCAAACGGAACAGATATTAATAAAAAAGGAATTGCTCCTGATGTTACAATTGAACTGACAGAAGAAAATGTTAAAGCTAAAGATGATGTACAGCTCAAAAAAGCTAATGAACTTTTGGTACAAATGATTAAAAATCAAAGCGTTTGTGTAAAATAAATTTTTAAAAACCTCTTGATAATTTTCAAGAGGTTTTTGTTTTACACATGTAACAATTTTGAGTGTAAGCATTACAATTGTTTGTAAAATATGTAAACTTATATTATAATATTAGAGCTTAAAATCTACATTGAGCGTTAGATTAGATATGGTACTGGAAATCAAGAGAGAATGGCTTTAACCTTTCAAGAATTAATTTTAAATTTATCAAAATTTTGGTCCGATTACGGATGTATTATTCAGCAGCCTTATGATATAGAAAAAGGTGCTTCAACAATGAACCCTGCAACCTTCTTGCGTTCATTGGGTCCTGAACCTTGGAATACGGCTATGGTTGAACCTTGCAGACGTCCGACAGATGCAAGATATGGTGAAAATCCTAACAGATTGGGTCATTACTTTCAATATCAGGTTATTTTAAAACCGTCTCCGGATAATGCACAAGAGCTTTATCTAAAAAGCTTGGAAGCAATGGGCATAGACTTGTCTCAGCACGATGTAAGATTCGTTGAAGACAACTGGGAATCTCCTACGCTTGGTGCTGCCGGTGTAGGCTGGGAAGTTTGGCTTGACGGTATGGAAATTACCCAGTTTACATATTTCCAACAGGTCGGCGGTTTGGAAATTAAGCCTGTTGCTCTTGAATTGACATACGGTCTTGAAAGAATTGCTATGTATCTCCAGAATGTAAATTCTGTATATGATGTTCAATGGAACAAAGAATTGAAATATGGTGAAATCTATCTGCAAAATGAAATTGAACAGTCAAAATATAATTTTGAAGTTTCTTCAGCAGAAAGATTATTTAAACTTTTTGATATTTATCAGGAAGAAGTTGAAAACTGCGTAGAAAATAAGCTGGTGCTGCCTGCTTATGACTATGTGCTGAAATGTTCGCATACATTTAACCTTTTGGATGCAAGAGGGGTTATTTCTAAAGATGAGAGAATAAACTTTATTAATCGAGTCAGAAGAATGGCTGCTATGGTAGCGAAATTGTATGTAGAACAAAGAGAAGAGCTGGGTTTCCCTTTACTCAAGAAAGAAAAAGCAACAATTTAATATAAGGATAATTACATGAGCCAACAAGACGTAACCGAAGTAGGATTGGTTGAGAACTTTGTTTCTAAGCTTTTAAAAACAAAGAATCCCGATGATATGTTAGCGCAATCTAAAGAAACAGGTTTGAAAAAAACCTTAAATTGGGTTGACTTGATAATTTTAGGCATTGGTGCAGTTATTGGTGCCGGAATATTTTCTATGGTCGGTTCTGCCGTTGTAGGTACAGATGGTCACGGAGCAGGACCTGCGCTTATTATTTCAATGGTAATTGCGGCAATAGCGTGTATATTTTCTGCTCTGTGTTATGCCGAATTTGCTTCAATGATTCCTGTTTCAGGCGGTGTTTATACATATACATTCGCTACAATGGGCGAATTGGCAGCATGGATGGTCGGTTGGGTCTTGATGCTTCAATATACAATCGGTAATATTGCTGTTGCTTGCAGCTGGACTGGTTATTTATTACAATTTTTAAGAGGATTTGAACCTTATACGGCTCATTTACCTGCTGTATTGCAGAATATTACTCACCACATAATGTATCCTCCTTTGTGGTTAGTAAGTGATTATGCTACTGCAAAGGCTACATATTTGAAAATGGGTATGAACCCTGCTGATCATATACCACATTTGTTTGGTTTAATACCTGTTTCTGTTAATATTCCTGCAATTTTGATGATTCTGCTGGTAACAGCAATTCTTGTTAAAGGTATCTCCGAATCAAAAAATATGGCAGGTATAATGGTTATAATTAAACTTGTTGTAATAGGTTTATTTATAGGTGTGGGTGCTTTTTATGTTAAACCTGATAACTGGACTCCGTTTATGCCAAACGGCATAGGCAGCGTGCTTGTAAGTGCTTTTACAATTTTCTTTGCTTATACAGGTTTTGATGCTATTTCAACTGCGGCGGAGGAAACAAAAAATCCGCAAAAAGATATACCTATTGGTATTATAGGAACATTAGTTCTTTGTACTGTTGTATATATTTTTGTAGCGCTGGTTTTAACCGGTGTGGTTAAATGGGATACAATCAATATCCATGCTCCGATTGCTTATGCAATGCAAATGACAGGACAGGGCTGGGTTGCAGGTTTGATTTCTGTTGGTGCATTAACCGGTTTAACTTCTGTATTACTTGTTATGCAATTGGCAGCCACAAGGATATTATTCTCAATGGCAAGAGATAACTTTTTCCCGACTATTTTGAAAAAAGTACACCCTGTATATAAGACACCTCATGTTATTACATGGGTCGTGGGAATTGCAATGGTAATCGGATGTTTATTCCTTGATTTAAATCTGGCTGCACAGTTATGTATTTTCAGTGTGTTTACATCGTTTATCATAGTATGTGTAGGTGTTTTGATCCTTAGAAAAACAGACCCTGAAAGACATAGACCCTTCAAGGTTCCTTTTTCGCCCTTGTTCCCTGCGCTTGGTATACTTTTGTGTGGAGGATTGATGGTTGTTGCAATCATCAGTATGGGTAAAACAGCTCTTTTATTCCCCTTGTGGCTTGCAATAGGTATAGGCATTTATGCAGGATACGGATATAAGAGAAACAGAAGAATTGAAGGCATAGAAGAAAAAAGACTTAAAAATAAAGAGGCAAGAGAAAAAGCAGCTTCAGAATCTTCGTCAGTTTAAAATAAAAATTTATAGTTTAAAAGCAGTCTGTATTAATATGCGGACTGCTTTTTTAAGAATTATTAAAAAATAGTGTTTTCGTTACATTATGTAAAGTTCAATTTGATAGATAAATAAGTCAATCAAACACAGTAGTGATAATATTATTCACGATATGATATAATACATTTGAGTATAGGTGTCGTGTCTTGCGGATAGAAAAAGTATAAAAACAGGCATGATAAATATATAACTCTTTTAAAAATAATATCCATGCATAATAAAAACTAAATAAGGAGCTCAAATGAAAAAGTCCATGTATGACAAAGAGAAACAAGGTTTTTCTCTTGCAGAAGCACTGATAACATTACTTATCGTGTGTCTTATTACGTTGGCATCAATCCCTATCCTAACGAAGAAAAGACGAAACCTCGATGAAGGCCAAAGAGGAATGTGGATATGCTCAAGAAACAGCGCAGGTCAATATGTCTATTGGGATAAAAATAACCCGGTAGG
>DBGCOP010000003.1:0-79925 GCA_048360435.1 Candidatus Limenecus sp.
TTTGCAGGATCTTTTTCTGCAAAGAATTTAATTTTTTTGCCGTTTACGATGATACCTTCATCATAAGCTTCTACTTCACCATCAAATTTACCCATTACAGAGTCATATTTGAAAAGTCTAGCTGCGTCTTCTGGTTTCAAACCGGGATCGTTGATAGCAACATAATCAATTTCATTGAAGATACCTTCTTTAACTGCTGCTCTTAATGTGTTACGGCCGATTCTTCCGAAGCCGTTAATTGCAACTTTTTTAGCCATTTTTAGCTCCTCTTCTTTTTTTACTGTGTATTAAATACTCCCATGTTATAAATTAAACATGAATTATAATCAAGTTTTTCATGCATTTTGAGGTGTGGATTTATTTTGTTTTCAAGTGTTTATAATACTCAACAATTCCAATATGCCACAGAGTAAAAAGTCCGGATAAATATGCAAGATTTTTATGCAACTTTAACTTTTTGCAGCTGCCAGCTACTGCACTACCCACCGCCAGAGCGGCTGCCGCATAACCTGTATCCCTGAGAGGTGTCTTCCATGCTCTTTTTGTCTGTATGGTTGCATCAGGAGATGTTGAGCTAATAGCTGATATTGACATATATTTCACCTAATTAATTGTTTTCATTAATATTTTAATATAAAAAATATAAATTATTTTTAAACTGCCACAAAAAACACCTTCTGTGAACAGAAGGTGTTTTTATTTTTACATTTTCTTAGAATTATTCAACTTCAGGCAAATCATTTATACACTTGCTAGAATCAGCATATTCATGAACCTTTTTGGTTGTAATTCTTTTGTTATTCAAACATGCCGAACCGGCAACACAGCCGCCTTCACATGCCATAATTTCAACAAGGTTTCCTTCAGGGCACTGGCCTTTTTTAGCCCAGTTTTTCAAATCTCTTACAGATTTGGGATTCAAGCCGTTTACACAAGTCGGATAAAGTTCCGGAAAATCCTTCAATGCTACTTTCACGGATTCGGCAACTCCGCCTGTAATAGCAAAGTTTCTACCTTCTTTAGAAGCTTCATTAGAAAATACATAATCAGAGCAGTTTGCAACCTCAATTTCTCGAGCAACAAACAATGCGCCCATTTCTTCAAAGTTCATCACCAGATCAGTATACTCATCTTTTTGAGCTTCTTTGCGTTTGGCAACACAAGGTCCGATAAATACCGTAACAGAATCCGGGTATTTTTCTTTAACAAATTTAGCTGTATAGTGCATCGGAGTTCTGGTTTCAGAACGGAAAGGTTTCATCTCTGGAATATGTTTATCAACAAGTTCATTGTACGCAGCACAACAAGATGTAGTCATAAACTCATTACCTTTTTCCATTCTTTCTTTAAAGTCCTCTGCTTCAGTTCTTGCTGTTGTATCTGCACCTTGAGCAACTTCAAAAACTTCCGAAAAGCCACTGTCTATCAAAGCCTGTGCAATTTTGTTAATTGAAACAGGAAGCTGACCAACAACAGCAGGGGCAAGCATAGCTATAACTTTCTTGCCATCTCTCATTGCTTTCAATACATCTATTATTTCACTTTTTTCATGTACAGCAGCGAAAGGACAAGCCCCTACACATGCTCCGCAGCTTATACACTTGTCAAAATCTATAACTGCATGTCCCATTTCATTTTTATGAATTGCGCCAACAGGACAAGCATCTTCACAGGGCACTTTAAGCTTTACTATTGCGCTGTATGGACATACGGAAATACACATACCGCAATTTTTACATTTTTCACCATCTATTACGGATCTTCCGTCTTTTATTTGGATTGCGCCAAATTTACATGTTGAAATACAAGGTCTTGCAACACATCCCTGACATAATTCCGTAACATATACACGGCTGGGAACGCAGCCTTTGCATGCAGCATCTACAACAGTAAGAATTTCACCTTCAGGATCTTTTCTTTCCATTGCTTTTTTAGCATATTCGTTGAGAGAAGTCATTTCATCATCAGCTTCTACACTCAATCCCAAACCAGCAATGGCTCTTTGACGAAGAATTGCTCTTTCTTTATATATACAACATCTGTAAGGAGCATCACCGTTTTTTGGTCTCATCTGAAAAGGAAGCTCTCTGATATTATCCATTTCCTGATTGATAAAAGCTCTGATTAGCCTGACCAAAACTTCTCTTTTTAAGTGGGTAGTATTACTATTATCCATTGATTTTTCTTTCTATTGCCTTCAATACTTTTTCTACTGTGGCCTCAGAAATTATCTCACCGTCAAGTTTTACAAAAGGAGCTTTCATATATGTTGAATTTTTACACAAATCCAAACAAGTATGAGCCTTTACCTCTACTCTGTTTTTGTATTGAGGCGGCATGAGTGTTTCAATTTCTTGCAGCTTTGATGCGCCCATTACAAAACACGTAGTGCCAAAACATACTTCCAATAATATTTTTCCAGCTTCTTCCATAAATTCTCCCTTAGATAAATTTGAGGTTTACTTTTTTAATATAACGTCCTGATAAAATTTTTTCCAGTTGTTTTACAACATTTTTTCTTATTTCCAATTCCAAAGGCAAATCAGGATCATAATGAGCCTGATTAAGCTTTGAGCCAATCATAAAATTAATAACATCAGAATCCAAAAGCAAAGTAATCAAACGACCTGCTGCATCATCAGGCCATCTATCGTAACCTTCATTCAAATATTCTAAAACCTTGGTGAGAGTCAAAATCCCTTCTGTAATAAGGTCAACTCCATCCATATGAGAACAAGCAGGCAGCATTCCTTTGTTATATTTTTCAGTAGTTATCTCACGCCCGAGTTCTCTTGCTATTATATTTGCAGTAGTACCGCCCACAATTGCCTTTTTGCCGTCAAAATCATCAAACAGCTTAGCATACTCTGTATCTCTGTCCTGACGATATGGAGGACCAGTAAAAATCAACAGGTTTCTTGGTTTCCTAAAATACAACACAAGAGCTGAAACATCATCTTTGGCTTTATGTTCAGGTTCTTTTCGAATCGCCTCTTTTACAATTTCACAGGATAAATGACTGCTTGAGATTGTAGGATTTCTAGAGATTTCAGATTCAACAAACTTGATGAGATTTTCTCTTCTCCAACCCAGCTTATATTCATCTGTACCCATTCCTGCCTGTGTAACTCCGTCAGAACAGAATATCAATCTATCCTCAGGCTCCAACTGAAAATGATAAAGATGCATATGTCTGTTGGTAAATTTTTTTGAAGTAATAACTTTGGCTTCATGTTCAAGAACTCTTCCTCCTCTTATATGGATAAAGTCAGGATTACCTTCTTCAACTATCTTTATCTGCCCTTCATCCGTACATTCAAAAGCAGAGAATGTTGCATAACTAATCTTTCGAACCTGACAAACGGGTAAAGAGTTCATAATTACTTCGGTTGCTTTTAGAATATCCTTGCCTTCTTCTATAAACTTAAGAATCATTGTCGCTGTCATCGTAGCAAGAATATTCGCTTTAATTCCACTGCCCAAACCGTCTGACAAAACAGCCAGAACACGACCTTCATCCGTAAATCTTTTGGATTTAAAATAATCACCAAAAGTGTTTTGTCCGTCTTTTTTTTGTTGATAACAATCTATGTCAACGAAAAATGATTCTTCAGGCATTATTTTTCTCCTGCTTCGTCATCTTCTTCATGTGTTTCTTCATAACCTTGGGCAATCTGGCTGAGAAGCAGCTCTGTATCAACCATATGTTCACCTAAAAGACAAGCTATATTTTGAACCGTAGCAATATTTTTCTCAATAACTTCATGAGCTTTTTTGGCAATTTGCTCACGTTTCATTTCTGTTTTGGTCACGTCCGTAATTACAGCACCGACAATTTTATTTCTTTCTATTTCAAAAACAGCAATATCGTAAAGATTTTTTCCGACAGGATATCTTTCCTTGTGAATATCTTTGCCTGATTTTAAAGTACGTTTAAAAAGATCAACAAACGGAATAACTCTATCCAGAGCACCACCTGCCAATCCTTCAGGACGACCGTTAAAAATCTCAACCAAATCAGGAGCAAACATTCTGACAAAAGCCTCATTGGTCTCAATAATTCTCAAATCCGCATCAGCCATTACAATAGCTGAAGGCATAGAGCGAAGCATAGCACTGGCTTTTCTTATAGCAAGTTTACGCATATAAGAAACACACATAGAAGGCTCCGCATCTCCCGAGAGCAGAGCTTCAGCCAATTGACGGCATGTATCATAGCCACATCCGCCACAATTTAATTCATCCTCAGCACCATGTTTACCAATGCTTGCCATAGCCTCTGAAATTTCTTCCGGTGTATATTTTCTTGTATTTTGAGGTCGTTCTCTGTATTCTTTTGCAACAACAACCTCTGGCTCTGACGGGATATCATCTCTCAGTTTTACTGTTCTTAGAATATCTGACATTGTAAGAATACCCGGCTTTTTATGATCTTTACAAGGACCGTTAGCACAACCGCCTGCACACGCAAGAGCTTCAACAAAAATAGGTCTATCAATCTCATCCGGGTTGATATTTTCCAAAGACTCTTTAAAAGCAGGAATAGAACTTACACTTACCAGTTGAATATCTTTTTCGCATCCAGAAAGTCTTATTGTTTTGTTCATTCCCCCTTCAATAGGATAATATGCACCTTCATACGCTTTTTTGGGTACAAATTTTAATTCCCGTTCATCTTCAAGCACTTCAACATTATTAAAGTCAACATTTTCTTGATTAAACCACTCCACCAGCTCATGGAAAGTCAATGACACATCAATAAGCTCAGGATTTCTGTCTGCTTCATTTTTCTTTGCAATACAAGGGCCTACAAAAATGACACCAATATCATCACCGTATCGTTTTTTCAACAACTTAGCATGAGTCAATGCAGGTGAAGCAACGGGTGTAATAAATTTTGTATACTCAGGCATATAAAGACGAACATAATCAACAATAGCAGGACAGGCACTTGAAATATGTATTTTCTTTTCTCTTTTCGAAAGAATTTTTGTTACTTCAATAGATACCTCCTGTGCCCCCAGAGCCGTTTCTGAAACACCTTCAAAACCGAGTTTTTTTAATGCTGTAATAAATTTTTCGGAACCACATTCAAAAAAACCAGCCCAACTTGGAGCAAGTGAAACAAAAACACGCTTCTTGGCCGTAAGCACTGCTCTCGCACGATTAATGTCATTTCTGATTTTTTTAGCCTCAGCAGGACAAATCAAAACACAATGACCGCATGCTATACACTTCTCAGGAATAACAGAAGCATGACCATTTTCAATACGTATAGCTTTCATATGACATTGACGTACACACTTATAACAATCCACGCACTCATTTTTGAGTGTGTAGATAGGATATTGATTATTCATTAAGAGACCTCTCAGGTGAATTAATTACAGATATTTTTTTAAAATACTTTCTAGTCTGACAGGAGAAGCTGACTCACAATTTTCTCCGTTAATAATCACATTAGGACCGACCGCACAGTTATTTTCACATCTGCTGCCAACAACTTCGATTTTAGCATCGAGACCATTGTCTTTTACAAAATTTTCAATGAATTCAAGGTTTGCCGCATTGCCTCTGGCAAAACAAGAGCTCCCCATACACACTTTAATTGTAATAGTTTTTGTCTTTTCCATTTTTTATCTTCCTATAAGTCTATATATCGTGAAGAAATTCACCAATACCAAACAATATTTTAAGGTATTTTTATACAAATATCAAGCATTCATATTGTGATTTAATTCACCATTAAAGCATCAAACCAAAGAGAAAGAACGTTCTCAAATAAGGGTTTTTAATTTTTATTAAAATTTGCAACGACTTAAATCGTGATTTTTTTCTTTATTTGATGTATAATTTTTTTTGAGATTCAAGAGGTTTAAGACTATGAGTAAAAATATACCCGAAAAAGTATCAAACAGACTTACTTTATATCACAGTATACTTGTTGAATATATCGAAGAAGGAATCGAATCTATCTCAAGCCCTCAGATTGCACAAAGGTTAGATATTGACGATTCTCAAGTGAGAAAAGATTTCAAACTATTGAACAATGCAGGAAAATGCAGAGTCGGTTATATAGTAAAAGACCTGAAAGACTCAATTGAAAAAACGCTCGGCTTCGCAAATACAAAAGATGCATTTATTGTAGGTGCAGGACATTTGGGGCTTGCCCTCGCAAAATATGACAGCTTCAACAGTTACGGACTCAATATTCTTGCTCTTTTTGACAATGATCCTCAGAAAGTTGATATGCAAGTCAACAACAAGCAAATATTTCATATCTCAAAGCTTCCCAATCTTGTTGAAAGACTTGGTGTAGAAATAGCAATCCTCACAGTACCCAGACAATACGCGCAACAAGTTGCAGAATTTTTAATCGAATCAAATATTAAATATATATGGAATTTTACGCCGGCAGTTTTAAAAGTACCTCCAACAGTAAAAGTCTGGAATGAAAATATAATGGGCAGTTTCTTACAATTTGCTTGTAAAGACATTATTTAAATATTTTCTGTTTCCAAAACAAATTCTTCACTATTGACTTCTCTTAAGAAATCAATCCAATCAGTATAATAATCTGTCAAAGAATTTAAGTAAGAGATTATAATCTCTCCGTATGCCTGTTCCATTACAAGCACAGATGTTAAATCAGATTTACCTTCATAATAATTTTTCTTAGATATTTTCATCAGATTTTCAGAGTCTTTTATCAATTTTTGTTTATAGAAAATAAGATTAACTTGAGAAGTCAAAAATCTATCATAAGCACTGTTTAAATCTTTAAGCGCTTTATTTCTTGCAGACTCATAGTTTATTTTTGTTTGTTCAATCTGAAGTTTTGCATTTTTAATTTCAGGTTTGTAAGCATATAACAACGGTATATTTTGTAAATTAGCAGCAGCATAAGCACCTGGAGCATAACGACCCGTATCAGAATGATTTTTAGCAAGATAAGCATATCCTCCGGACACTTCTATATCAGGAATCCTTTGTCTTTCAACAACAGTTAAATTTTTCTTAGCTATTTCTACATCCTGTGCAGCAGCTTTTATATCAAGTCTTTTTTCTAAAGCTTTTTGCGCTATTAGTTCAAAAGACGGCATTTTTAAATTATAATCAGGAGTTTTTAAAGAAATAAAAACAGTTTCACCTGGAAGCATATCTTCTTTTGTATCATATATTACACTGCTGTTTTCACCTACGTTTAAAGCTTTATTAAAATCATTTCTTGCACTTCTCAGCACTGTTTTAGCAGAATTTATTCTGGTTTCCATTTGATTGAGGGCAATTTCTATCTGAATAACATCAATCTCAGAGCCTGAACCAGACTTCAAACGTTTTTTAGCCACCTCCAGAAGCTCTTTTAAAAACATTTTTTGTTCATTAAGAGAAGCAAGCACAGATTTTGCACCAACCAGATCCACATATGTTTCTCTTACATCCATTTCAAGTGTAAACTCTGCAAGTTTTACATCAAGTTCTTTTTTATACAGATTAGCCTTAGCTAATTTCTTGCGCGGTGAACGTTTAGCAACCTCGACAAGTTCACTTATACCAATTTGTTGAGGCTCGCTTCGTCCAGCACTGCCATAGTTATAAAAAATATTTATATCAGGATTTTGTAGTCTGTTTGCTGTTTTTATATCATTTTTAGCAAGCTCAACATTTATACGTGCAGACTGTAAATCTAAGTTATTTGATAAAGATAGAGCTACTGCATCATCCAAATCAATTTTTTTCAAATTTTCTTCCGCACAAACAGGCAGCGCCATTATTAATATCAAAAGGGCTGTAAAAAGATATTTTATAGAATGTTTATTATTTTTCCTGTTGTATTTCATTTTTTCCATTATTTTTGTAGAAATTATATATCGCACCAAAGGTTTGCACAGCTTTGTTTTCTTTTATTTTCTTAGCTGTTTCGGTTTGCTGTATAGCATTGGTCAAATCTTCTTTAACCTGTTGTTTAAGTTCTTCTTTATTAGCAGGCAATTTGGGTTTTATTTCTTCAAGAAGAGATTCTTGTTCTTCTTGGATTTTTTCCGGTGTATTAAGCCACTTGAACTGTTTCACTGTGGATGGAGGATTATTTAAATTTCCTCTCAACACAACTTTAAATGCCTTTGTATTTTCTTTTCCCGGAGTCAATGCAGGTATTTTGTCCAGATCTGCCTTATTTGCAGCAGAATTGTATTTATTCATAGCAGAAGCAATAGCCGTACCAAATTTTGGAATATATGCTGCAAACCTTTCAACAGAAAGATCCGCAACAGGACCTAGTGCAGAAATGATTTCCGGTGACAAATTACCCAAAAGAGTAAGATTTGAAACCATAGATAATAAGTTCAAATTACCTGTGATAAAAAGCGACATATGCGGACCTGACATCTTAATCGGTGAAAGAAAAGCTGTACCATTATGAATGTCAAGATCTCCATTGAGATATGAAAACTTTCCTGTATTATAAGGAGCAACAGTAGAAACAAGACTGCCTATTTTTGATGCAACAAAGGTTTGAGAAATCAAATTATCCGCTTTTAAAAATGTTTCAAACCTGCCTAAGCTGCCCATTTGCCCATCAGCCAGAGAAAAATTAACCTTACCGTTAAGAGTTTTCATCTGTTGTTCATAATCAGCACCTTTGAGTTTGAGATCTGCATCAAAATTAACTTTGCCCATAATCTGGTCTTTTATGCCTGTAAAAGCAGTAACAGCAGGATTTGCATCAATATTTTTTCCATTAATTTTTGCTTTTAATGCAGTAGATGCCAGATTGTAATCAACATTGCCACAAACTATTCCGTTATAAACCGAAGCTTTTAAATTATTGATTTTTAACAAATCCTTTGAAAAATTAAAGTTGCCGGATATATCAGATGCCTTAACATCAGTACCTGTACCTTTCATTTTAAATTTCTGAATCATTGCGGAACCTTTTAAGATTTTCGCAGGCACAACAGGAGATGCAACTCCAGTATGTGAAACCGGAGCACTTTGCGGCATAGACTTATTCATTTTTTCCACAGCCTCAAACAGCTTGTCCGCATCAATCAATTGCGAAGATAGTGTCATATTTTTTATTAAAAATACAGGACTAAATTCAGATGAAGCATCCATATCAAGATTCATCGAAGAACCATTTATATTCAAATCCTGAACTTTTATATTTATGGATTCATTGTTTAGTTCAATATCCGCAGTTCTTACACTTGTAAGCATATCAGGCAGTTTTATATCGTTTAAGGAAACAAAACCCTTCATCATCGGAGAATTTAATGTTCCCCCAACAGCTACATCAGCTCTTAGCTTCAACAAAGCATCAGGCATAGCAGAATTTGAAAGAAAGAGCGCTTCGGGCATAGAAAAATTAACTTTCAAATCAGGCTCAGAAGAACTCAAATTGTTTATAACACCAGCCAATCCTGCAATTTTTTGTGCACCTTTTTTCATTTTAACAAAATCATCACCGAGTGATTTTTTAGCTGTTTGATACAAAGACATATCTTCAATATTTAACCTGTCATTGCTATAAAGCATTGAAACATTAATTAAACCTGTTTGATTTAACATTTTTTTGATTATAACCGGTGAAAAATGTCTATCAGCATCAGAAAGTGCCTGTGTATTTATTTCAAGTTTCTTATCATTGCCTTTAACAACAGCTTTTAACGGAACGTAACCTTTAGCATCGACAAAGTCCTTAAATTCAGCGGGAAGCATATTTTTTAGCTCCACCGCATTCAAAGACCCAGCAGCAGTAACCTTTACATCAGGTTTATTCAAATAATCTTTTACATAACCTTTGATATCAATTTTTGAAGAGTTCAAAAATAATGCAAAAGGAACAATTTCCACATCTTTAGGATTCATTTTCAACTGTGCTTTAGCCAAAGACAACTTTGCCGGAGTACCGGAAATTCCGAGCAAAAAGTCTGAAAGAATAATATTCAAATCCGGCTGAATTTCAGAAAGTTTACCCTTAACAATAACATCCACATTTAAAAAGCCATTTTTCAAAAGATATGCACGTTTTACTTCATCAGGAACGAAAGCTTTATATAAAGGTGTGAGGTTAATATTTTCAGATTGCACAGAAATATCAGCATAAGATTTCGAATCAATCTTGCCGGCTGCACTAATTTGTGAACCATTTATGTTAGCACCGGTATTTTTAATATTAAGAGCATTATTAGAAAAATCCAAATCCGCAGTAACATTGTTAATTTTCAAGGGAATGGTTTTATGAGAAACAGAACCTTCAGATAGTTTAAAGAATCCAGATGACTCAAATCTTTTCAAATCTGTTTTAAGAGTAAAATCAGCATTTGCATATCCAGTTAAAACAAGAGAAGAAACATCATTTTTTATATTCAAAGAATTTAACAATGCTGCCACAAATTTTTGCACTGAAACAAATGTAATTTTATCGGTTTTTACATTCAAATTCAACTTCAAATTGTTGCCATGTTTAATATTTAGCAGCACTGCTGCTTTTTCTTTATCCGAAATATATAAATTTGAATCCAGCTCTGTACTATGTCCGTTAAATCTAAAATGAGCATAACTGTCAGGAAGCTTCTCTTCTTCGAGTTTCAAGCTAAGTTTATCTATATTGGCAAAGCCGTTAATATCAGCATGTCCATCATGTTTTTTAATTTTTACATCAGCTTTGATATCTGCTTTAGGATTATATTTTACAATTTCATTTATAAAATCTATCTTAGGCATTTCAGAATTAACGTTTGATGCCGAATTAGATGATATCAAAGGGAAAAATGTAAACAGTTTAACATCATAATTCACATTGTCCGAATTATTAACCAAAAATTTTCCATCGGCAGTAATTCTCAAATGTTTGTTTATTATAGCTTTATCCAGAACAAAATTTGAACCGGAAGCGGAAATCTTATTTCCTGTTTTTTCATCCAAAAGTGAAATATCATAGTTTTTAACAGAGACAACAGGAAGATTTTTGGAGATTTTTAAAGGTAACTCTTGTGATGCAGTTTGAGTATCAGCTAATGACAAAAGATTTTTGTTGAGATAATCAACCAAATCCAACTGACAGTTTTTGAGATATATGAGTTTCAGCTGCGGAGAATCAACAGTTATGTCGGAAATACGTAAAGTTTTAAATAGCAATGGCAGCAGACTTATTTTTACCTCAGTGGATTTTGATAAAAATATTTCTTTATTATCGGGATACAAAATTTTGAGACCGCTGATTTTTACACCTGCTTTTAGGTCAGGAGTTGTAACTATTTGCATATCATCAGCATCAAAAATCATCTTTGATGAATCGAAAATTATTTTTTGAATATCTTTTTTATAAGAATTCAGGTTTAACGAATTTGGCAAAATGAACAAAAAAGCCGCATACAAAATAAAAATCAAAAATAAAACAACACCAAAAACCGTTCTGTATTTACTCAAAATTTTCATATCTATCCCAGTTAATTAACTAAGTACTAAAATACGTTAAGTTACAATTAAAAGCAAGATTTCATACAATAAAAGTATTATTTCTTTTCAAAAAAAAGTGATATAATAATAAAAATAAAAAGCTGGAATTTGTCATTGAAAGGATGGAATATGAAAAAAGGTTTGTTTTTCAAAAAGTTGACAGCATCTTTATTACTGTCTGCATTTATGTTTTTAAACTTTAACTTTGCTGCAATGGCAAATGAAAATCCACCGGCAACAGACCCGTTGTTTGTATCAGGCTCAGCTGATGAAAAAGCTGTAATTGAACATCTGCCCACTTATAAAAAAACAGAGATAAATACTGTAAGCATAACAGCAAACAAAGCAACCATAAATAAAGGCAATGTATTAAAAATAGCTTTTGCTAATAAATTTTCTACAAAAACAGCAAAAGTCGGTGACAAAGTTACATTTGTTCTGAAAAAAGATTTAATTACCGCAGAAAACAGAATACTTCTTCCTGCCGGAACACAAATTATAGCAACAGTTCAAGAGATTACACCAACAAAAATTTGGAACAGAAATGCAAAAGTGCTTTTATCTCTTGGAGAAGTTATTCTTCCTGACGGAAAACAGGGAACACTGGCAGCTAAAGTACATGCAAAAGATGCTGTATTAAAAAAATCATCCTGGGCAGCAGCCGGAAAAGCTGCTTTATGGACAGTCGGTTTATTTGGTGTCGGTGCAGGAATCGGTGCCGCAATTGGTGCAGCGGCTGATGCAGTTGGTGTAGGATGTCTTGCTATCGGTATGCCGGTCGGCGGAGGCTTAGGACTTATTATAGGTTCTATGACAAAAGGTCTAAATTACAATGCAAAACCGGGCAAAACTATATATATTGAACTCACTGAAGATTTGGACATTTCTTATTAAAAAAAGGAAAATAAAATGAAAGACACAATTGAAACACTTGTATGCCCTGCTTGTGGGAAATTAATGAAAAAAGTTTATTTGAATAATCAGGGATTTTTTATCGATGTATGCACTGAAGGATGCGGCGGTGTCTGGTTCGATAACAGAGAACTTGCAAAAGTTGATGAAAAAAATGAAGATATAAAAGAGCTTTGTGAAGTTTATAAAGGAAAAACTTTTTCTCAGGTAGATAAAAATGCAGAAAGGAAATGTCCTGTATGCGGTCAAAAAATGGTAAAAAACAGTGTAAGTGCAAAACGGGAAATCACAATTGATGAATGTTACAGCTGCGGTGGAAAGTTTTTTGACTATAACGAACTTGAACAAATGAGAAATCAATATGAAAATGATGAAGACAGACTTGCTGATATTAAAAAGCTCACTGAAAGTTCGGTAAAAATGGAAAAAATGCTTCAGGAACTTTTAAAGCAGGATAGATTTTGATTAATCCTTTAAAATTTGATTTACTTCATTTTTATATATTGAAACATTAGGCTGCAATACTTCCGGCAGAACCTCAGGGTGTTTTTCTCCTTTTATCGTCCTCAGGAGCATACCTGTGTATATAGTTTCGAAGTGTTTTAGCTCAATGTACTCTCCAATAGATTCAGGAGACAAATCCTTCAATTCAATTATAGAAACCGGATGCTGCGAACTGTATGCTTTGTAACTTCCTTTTATGAGAGCATTATAGGCTTTATATTCTGAAGCATTATTATTTTTAATAGTGTTAAAAGTATAAAAAGAAGTAGTATTGTTCTTATCTAAATCACTTTCTGTTGAATTGTGCAAAAACTCAGGTCCTATCAAATCTCCGGAAACTTTATAGCTTGATTTGTGAGACTCTTTTTTCATTTGTGTATTCCAAAGTTTCGTTCCCTCAAAAGAATCACCAAAATAATAATCATACTGATTGTTTTTTCCATTTAAAACACAGTCTGTATTAAAAATAGCTCTTTGCATTGCCAGATTTATATTCAAATCCTTGCTCAAAAATTTCTTCTGAGAAGCCGCAGAAGCTTCCAGCATTTTTTTCATATCTTCTTTTTTCATTCCGCTATAAGCAAGTGAAACAAGAGAATGGTCGTCAAAAGCACCGAATCTGCCGCCGCAGTCATCGTGAATAATTCCGCATTGATAACCTTTTTCATCTGCAATTCTTCTCAATTTGCTTTTTGTCTTATCCTTATCAGTAATACAAACAAAATGTTTTGCAGTTTCTTGCTCGGCTTTTTTCAAGGCATCATCTTGAGAAAGTCCTTGTTTTAAAAAATCATTTTTAAACTTATTAACAAAAATTTTTTCAACATATTCATACCCTACACTCGGCTCAAGTGTAGTTCCCGATTTTGAAGCAACAAGAATATTTGCAAATTTTAAATCACCCAATTTCTTAACAAAAGCATCCATACTTACGGGATCAACAGCAGAAAGAAAAACAACATCATCTTTTTTGTCATTCAAACTTAAAAGATTTTCAATTGTATGTTTTGAGCCGCCTATACCTATTATACCGAGTTTTTGGCCTCCATTTTGTTTCATGCGGTCTGCCAGTGAATAAATCTCATCAAGTCTTTGTAACTGTTCTTGAGGCAATGAATCAATCCAATTCAACACCTGAGCACTTTTAGCAGCTCTCATTTTTAAGTCATCAATATCATTTTTTGCAAAATTCAAATACTTTTTCTCCAGAAGCTCAATCGGAACAGAAAAAGTAACCGTAACGCCATGTTCAGAAACCGGTTTATTTTGAAGCATATAAGCAACAAGTGTCGGAACAGGAACCTGTTGTAATTCCTCTTTTCGAACATCCGGAATTTGTTGAGAAAGGGCTGGAGAAGTTTTGCTTTTAAAATTAAAAGAATTATATATCGTCAAATTATTAACTGTATTTATCATTACAAAACCTTTATTGAATATTTATTATAACCAAACGTCCGTAAATTTTAAATTATGCTTCAAAAATCAGTTACATTTATAAATTTTTACAAAAAATATGCTAAAATCAGTAATATAACTTGTTGAGGGCAAAATATGGACAAACTAACACCAAGTCAGGAAGACTATCTGGAAACTATTTATCTTCAATGTATCAAATCAGACAATAACTGTGCAAAAGTTACAGACATAGCTAATGTTCTTTCTGTCAAAAAAGCTTCCGTAACAGGAGCACTCAGCAGTTTGAGTGAAAAAGGTTTGGTAAATTATGCACCATATTCCCCGATTACATTGACTCACAACGGTGAAAAAGCAGCCAAGAAAATTCTTCTCCGACACGACGTAATGACGAATTTTTTTAAAAAATTTCTCAATTTGTCTGAAGAAGAATCTGTTAAAAATGCTTGTGCGATGGAACATATTATGACAGAAGAAATGTTCAAAAGAATTCATGCGTTTTCTCACTTTATTCAAGATTATTCAAATGAAAATAAAGAATTCAAAGAAAAGCTCCAAAATCTTTTTAAATAAAATTACACTTTCACAAGCTCCTTTACCTCTTTTCTTTTAATTTTTCTTGTTGTTGTTTTTGGAAGCGGATCTTTATTAACAATTATATTAACCGGACGTTTGTAAGCTGCAAGGTGCAAAGACAAACGTTTAACCTCATCCCTGACACATTTGTACAATATTTCATCGTTATCACAATTATCAATAAGCTGCTGTGAAGGAACAACAACAGCCACAATGTCTTCTGTACCTTCTTTTGCACCAGAGGTTCTAGAAGAACCTAAAACACATACTTCAGAAAAATTTTCGCTCTCTCCAAGAACTGATTCAACCTCCTCAGGAAAAACTTTTTTCCCGCCAGAAAGAACAATCATGTTCTTTATCCTTCCTGTAATATGAATATGCCCAAATTCATTTATATCTGCAATATCACCTGTATGGAACCAGCCGTCTTCATCAATAGCCTGTGATGTAAGATCCGGGCGATTGTAATAACCTTTCATTACAGAAGGTCCTCTCAAAAGAAGCTCACCTGTTGAGCTATCAACCTTAGCTTCAACACTTTTTAAAGGTTTTCCAACAGAGGCTATGTCATTTCGTCTGTCATAATTTACGCTAACAACAGGACTTGTTTCTGTTAAGCCATACCCTTGAAACACTCTAATGCCGATAGTTTCAAAAAACTCTCCGACAGAAACATCTAATGGTGCACCGCCTGAAATGCAGCCAAAAAATTTGCCGCCAAATTTTTTATGTATTTTAGCAAACATAAACTTTCTCAGTCTATATGAAGGAATATACTTTGAAACAGCAAACATCGTTTTAAACATAAATCTGACAAAAGGCCCTGAGTTTTTTACTTCTGTTTCTATACCGGATTTAAGCAATTTCAAAAATGCAGGCACGACAATCATAAAATTAATATTTTTTTCCTGCATAATACTCAAAATATCTTTGGGTTTCAGGCTTTTAGTATAATAAATAGAAAGACCCCAGCTAAGAATCATTGAAAAACCGACTGTAAGCTCAAACAAGTGATTCATTGGCAAAATAGATAAAATTGAAGAAATTTTTCTTTTTCCGAAAAAATTTTTGTACAAAGTCGACATATCATTAAGCTGTGTAAGCATATTGTTAAATGAAATTTCAACCCCCTTGGGAGCACCTGTCGTACCGGAGGTGTAAATTATTAATGCAGTTGATTTTGAACTTCTGTGGCGCCATTTTGCCTCATAATTATTTGGCAAAGCATATACAGAAGGAGTTTCAGGGTCATTTGAAGATTCATCAAGAGATATAATGAATTTTATTGAATCGACTTCTTTTTGAAGTTCTTTCGCCATCTCCAAATAAGCTTGAGAAACAATCATAACTGTCGGAAGGCAATCAGAGAGTATAGATTTCAACTCATATTTTGTAAGCTTAATGTCAAGAGGAACAGTTGTCATCCCTGACATAACAGAAGCAAAAACTCCGGCTCCATATTCAGGTCTCGACTCAGAAAGAATCGCAAGTCTGTCACCTTTGCGCACTTCAAGATTATTTATCAAATAACAAGCAATTTTTCTAGAGAGCCTACCAATTCCTTTATAGGTAAACTCTTTCCAGCCATGTGCCGTTCTGATACCAAGAGCTATTCTGTTTTGATAATCGTCAGTTTTGTTTTCCAAAAACAGAAGTATATTTCGTGCTGTTTTTTCCATTCTTTTTTCACTTACTTCTCTGTTCAGATGCATATTAATTACCCCGATTTATAATTATGACTGGTTTATATTTTATTATAGCGTTATATCGCCTCTTTTTTCCAAGTTGTCTTTAACACTTTGAATAAACTTTTTCGAATCTTCATCAGCAGTAGACCAGTTTACTGCACATATAGCTCTTTGCACCCAGACAAGCTGTTGGAAAAATTTATTTTGAGAATTCATCGCAGCTAATTTTGAATCCAAATATACATGTTGCGCATCCACCAGCTGGGCAATCGGCACATCTGATGTTAAATAATTTTTCTTCACTTCTCTATAATTTTCTTCAGATGAATACATTGCTTTATAATTTTTTTCAATGCTGAAATATGAGGCAATGGCTCTATTGATAATATCTCTAATTTGAAGTTCTATTTCAGTTTTGGCTTCATCCTGGTATCTTAAAAGTTCTTTTTTCTCGGCATCTATCCTCATAATTTCCGCAATTTTTGTTCCACCTTCAAATGGTTTCCACTGGGCAAAAATCCCCAGTTGTCCGTTTGTTGCATTCGAATTTGGAATTACGACCGGTGCAACCCCGGGAACAGGAAGAGCAACAGCCATTGGTCTTGTGAATTCTCTATTCATCAAAGAAGTATATGTATAAGTCAATTTGGCATCAGGCAAAATGAACTTTTGATAATACATGTTTCTTTCATAATCCTTCATTTTTATAGCGGCCTTCAGTTTTGACAACTCAGGAGCAACTTCAAAAGCTCTGTCACGAAGCATTACAGTAAACTTTTCAAGAGCTTGAGGCGTAGAAACATAGTCTATTATATTGATATCTTTTGTATAAAAAGCAGGGTCCATTGCTGTTAAAGACGCAAGCTCAAAATCATCGGTTTGTTTATTATACAAAAGTTTGTTTATTGCAATTTTTAAATTTTTATATTCGGCGTTCATGTCAAGAAGTTTTTGTTCATTAATATTAAGCTGTGACGCCCAGCGCATTGTTTCTTCCTGACCGCATTTTCCCATTTTTTGACGGACTCTTGCAATTGCAAGAATCTCACGTGATTCTTTTACATATTCTTTTTGAATTTCAATAGCATTTTTAAGCATTAATGCATCTATATAGATTGTAGCAATATCTATTCCCATATTTTGTTCTGTCAGGAATTGTTCGTGTTTTTGAAAATCAAATTTTTTCTTTTGAACAAGTATGTTTGTAACCAAAGCCGGTGAATAAATAACCTGTTCAAGTCCAAGTTGGAAAACACCTGTCTTTTCGGGGTAAAGGAGCCTTGCAGAATCAGCATACTCGCTGTTATATTGTTGATAACCAAGAGTAACGCCAAAAGTCGGAAGATATCTTAAAGCTGCACTCACCGCAGAACGTTTTGCTGCTTTAACAAGAAGTCTTTTTCTTTCAATATCAAGGTTTTGCTTTTCCAGTGTATTAAAAATTGCCGAAAGATCATACACTGGGACTTTTTTATTGGTTATAATTTCCGCATTATTCATTATTCTCAAATGAGGATCATAGCCTATTTCTTCAGCAGTATCACTATTTATGTAAAAAACTTCATCTTCATAAAATTGAATTTTTTCGGTTTTCTTAACCTCACCTTTTAAAGCTCCTTTTATATTAAAAGAAGTAGCTTCTGCGACTTTTCTGTCTAAGTCATAAGCTCCTGAGCCCAAAAGAACCCCGAGTTCAACATCTTCTTTTCCGAGTGTAGAAAAAGCAGGAATTTTTAATTCATTCAAGTGTCTGATAAGATGCTTCCTTTCATCAAGGGAAAGATTGAACAAAGGGGTCAAAACAACAGCGTCCACATCTTTTGGTATATTATCAAAAGTTTTGTCTATATTTTTTGTCGCCGGCACAATTACAAAATTAATACCTTCCAGTTTTGGTTCCAAAAATTTATGCCAGTCATTTCTTGTTTTGTAATAATTTTCGTTCATTAAAATAGCTGTTTTATTGAAGTTTACAAGTTTTTTAAAAGCATATACACCTTTTACAGACTGTTGAACTGGGTTAAAAAAGCCTTCACCAAAATCTCTCAAGCCATATTGATCAATAGTCACAACAAATTTCTTTTTGTCCTTCATTGCATTATAATATTTACTGGTCAAATATCCCAAAGAAATAATCATTGTTGCATCAGACTGCATAGCCTTGTCACTGACAATTTTTACGCTTTCTTTTGTCCAATTGCCAACAAAAACCAGATTGGTAGGAAATTCGGCTTTATAGTCAGGAGCAGTGGATTGTGTAATTGCTTTTTTAAATTGAGCCAAAACAGCACTATTCTTATCAGACGGACCATCAAAAACAAAAGCATATTTTATAGCTCTTGCATTTGGCTTGTATATAATCTGCCGTTCTTTAATGTTCTTCGCTACAACAGCAGACGGTGCTGCATAAACAAGACCTGAATTCATAAAAAACAATAAAAATGCAAACAAAAGCCCGAAAGGCTTTTTAAACAGAGTCCAATTCATACTCTCTCCCTAACACGCTATAAACACATTTTTTAAGACCAGTTATTAGAATAATAATATTCGAAAATATAAAAAAAGTTAAAAAATATACACTTATTTACTTAATAAAACTTTATATCTAAATAATAAATACTGCTAACAGCTCATCCAGCAAACTTTTATGTCACAAAGTTCTTCTTCTGTTTGCGCATTCTTAATAGAGTGTAGAGTATACACAAAATCCAGATCTTTTTTTTCTTCAACAGTAGAAAAGATTTTTCCATTCAAACCAATTTCTTTTCTATACCTTATATCAATAATCTTTGCATAATGAGTTTTTCTGAATTCACAAGGAAGCGTTTCCAATGCCCAGACAATATAATTGGAATTGTTTGCATGATGATTAACATCTATGTCATCATACCTTACATCAAAATCTTTAATATAAGAAACATTCTCAATCGGTTCTATTTTTGAATATGCTAAATCATCGTCTCTTTTTTCAAAGGGAATCATCATGGGCAAAGTTTTTTGCATAGGCAAAAGATGTCTGGTTTTCATATCAATTAAAGACCAAGTGCTTGCAACTCTTCCGACAAGTTCTTTTGTGGGAGAAAACAACTTAAAATCACGAAAAGCATAAAGTTTAGAAAGCCCTCTCGGTTCAGTTAATATTCTAATTGAAGAATAATTTCTAAGCTCCTTATAAATTTCAATATGGTATTTTAATACAACCCAGGCATAATTATTAGCAAATACAAAACTCGGACCAAATCCAAGAGATTCAGCACTTAAAGTAGCAATATCCTGAAGAATATTTAACAATGAAGCTTCTTTCAAATCTCCATTCATATTCTGCTCATAATACTTTATCTCATATTCTTTTTCCATTAGCATGACAAAACTCCGTTTTTTTATTTATTATACACAGGTTTTACTTCAGTTTGTTTGCTTTTCTTATATTTAACTTTTTGGAATAGGAAAATCAATGGAGTTAAAGCAACAAGAAGAAGTGCATAAATCTTAAAACAATCCATATAAGCCAACAGGGTAGATTGTTGAATCAGCTGTTTATATACAACAACATTAGCTTTAGCAGCGGAAAGGGCGTTGCCTGAAAGCATTGCAATGCCTGATTGTATTGCATTTATTTTTTCTACAAACCCTGAATGAGAATATGTCAGATTTCTTATCAAATGAGTCTGGTGCACCTGACTCATTCTGGAAACCATTGTTGATACAGCCGAAGTCCCTATCGCACCGCCAACACTTTTTGCAAGATTAAATACCCCGGTTGCATTTGTCATCTGGCTGTTTTTCAAGGTAACGAAAGCTATTGTCATTAAAGGAATCATAACCATTGAAAAAGCAACACCGCATATTATATTGGGGAGAATAATATTCCCCATAGAGATTTGAAGATTCAAAGTTCCAAACAGTATATTAGAGAAAGCCAAAATAAGCATACCAACTGCAATAACCCACCGTTGATCTACTCTATTTGCCAAAAATGCACATATAACAAGACCTGTCAATGAGCCAAAACCTCTGGGGCTGATAGCTAAGCCGCTTAAAGTCGCAGTATATCCCATTAATTGCTGTAAAAACAAAGGAAGAATAGCAAGTGTTGAATATAACACAGCACCTATTACAAAATGCAGCACTGTTCCGATTGCAAAGTTTTTATCTTTAAAAACTTTTAAATCAACTATCGGCTCTTTTATTACAAGTTCTCTAATAATAAAAGCGACAAATGTTACAGCAACAACAGTTGCTGACCATCTTACCCAGCTCGAGCCAAACCAGTCTGATTTTTGACCGTTATCCAAAATAATCTGTAATACAAAAAGCCAGATTATAAGCAGAATAAATCCCATATAATCAACTGACTTTACCTTGCCTTTTCTTGCATAAGGCGGGTCTTCAATATATTTTTTTATTAACCATAAAGAAATAAAACCAACCGGAACATTTATGAGAAATATCCAGTGCCACGAATATGTATCCGTAATCCAGCCGCCCAAAGTAGGACCTATAATGGGAGCAAAAATAACACCAAACCCAAAAACAGACATCGCAACACCACGTTCTTCAGGCGGAAACTCTTCCATCATTACAGCCTGAGAAATAGGCATAATAGCACCGCCGCCAATCCCTTGAATGACACGTGCAATGATAAGCATTGTCATACTTGTTGCCATTCCGCAAAGTGCCGAAGCTATTGTAAACAAAAATGTTGATAACAGAAGAAAATTCTTTCTGCCCAAAAGTGTAGAAAACCAGGCAGTAGAAGGAATAATTACACCATTGGCAACCAGATAACTGGTTAAAACCCAAGTGGATTCATCTCTTGTTGCAGAAAAAGAACCTGCAATATGAGGCAGGGCTACATTCGCAATTGATGAATCCAATACAACCATAAAGATTGTAAGCATAACTGCACCTGCGCTATACCATGGATTTCGTGAAGGTTTCCAATTTTCTTCCGTTGTGATTGCTGTTTCTGACATTTATTATTTCACCAATACTTTAGGCACAACACTCATACCCGGTTCAACACTGTATTGCGGATCTATTTTTGATGTAAATACAATTTTTACAGGAACTCTTTGTACAACCTTTACGTAACTTCCCACAGCATTTTCCGGAGGGAACATACTTGTTTTTGCTCCTGTACTAGATTGAATAGAATCAACTTTTCCTTCAAGTTTAAGATGTGGATATGCATCTACTTTTATTTTTACCTTTTGTCCAACTCTGATTTTGTTGAGCTGTGTTTCCTTAAAATTAGCAACAACCCATCTTTTGTCAGGAACAATTGAAAACAAGGGAGCACCCGCATTTATAAATGCACCCTCCTCAGCAGAACGGTTAGTGATTTTTCCATCTTCTGAAGCATAAATCTTTGTATATGAAAGTTCAAGTTTTGCCTGATTCATAGCAGCTTCAAGTTTTTTCAATTCAGCATCGGCAACTTTATTTTTTGTCGGTGAAAAAACAGTCTGTTGTGCAGCAGCAAATTTAGCCTTTGCAAGCTCATATTTAGACTTTGCATTATCCATTTCCTGTTTTGAAACCGCACCTTTTTCAAAAAGGTTCTGATATCTTTGATAATCTCTCTCTGCAAGATTCATATCAACTTCAGATGAAGCTTTGTCAACAACAGCTGATTTTTGTTTGTACAAAGCCATTTCATATGCAGCTTTAGCCTGGTCATATTTTGTTTTGTAATCTCTATCATCAATGGTTAATAACAAATCACCTTTTTTTACATGCTGGTTGTCGTCTATGTAAAGTTTGTCAATAATACCTGTAACTTTTGGGCTGATTCTGATTATATGTGCTTCTACAAAAGCATCATCAGTTGTTTCAAATGATGAAAAATACAACCAGCCTAAAACACATAAAATTAATACAACTATTGAAGGTATCAAAAATCTTTTTTTAACAACCTTTTTTGTTTTTTTTCGTTTGTTTGTTTTCTCGGTATTATCTGATTTAGAAGCCAAAACTTCTTCTTGATTATTCTCTTCCATTTTAACCGCCTTATATGTCTATTTTGTACTCTTCTTCTATATTTTTTCTAACCTGACGTAGCAATCTGACAAGCGTAAGAATTTCTTCATCAGTCATTCCTCTGTATTGCACAGCATTCATTCTATCTTTTAGTGGTTTTGCCAGATTTGCTTTTTCTTTGCCTTTCTCTGTCAAATATACTTTTAAAATTCTGCGATTATTCGCATCCTTTTCTCTTCTGATATAATCATTTGTTTCCAAAATATCAATCATTCTTGTTATATTAGGACGATCTTTGCCCAATATATTAGCTATCTGGGTTTGATACAATCCGTCACCCAGTGACAAAAGGAGTAATATACCAAACTGTTCACGGGTGATATTATCCAAACCATGGACATTCAATGTTTTTTGTCCGGCAGCACGATAAACAGATGATGTTAAAGCAATTTCCAAACCTAAATCTATATCAATATTCTTTATTTTTTTCAATTTCTAAACCTGCTCAAATGTTATTATGATAACAATTGTTATGCTAACATAATTCACTAAAAAAAACAACCTGAAAAAAGATGACAAAAGGGTGCAAAATGGCTGATAGAAGGTTAAATACAAAAATTTGTACAATTATATTATGTATTTTGAGTATGAAAATCAGCCCTGTACATGCCGGAATAAAAGAACTAAAAACAGATAATCTTCAAAAAAAAAGCGCACTGCTTACTTGTACATCAGAATACGGCAGTATTTGCGATTACAGGCTCACATCAATAAATATCAACTGGTGGGACAATTTTTCAGACCCTTTAATAAAAGAATATATTTACAGAGCAATAGAAAAAAATCACGACCTCAAAAAGGCCGCTTTACGAACAGAAGAATACAGACAACTTGTAAAATCCTCAATCTCAGACGAATTGCCAAAGCTTATGATCGTGCCATCTTTTTTGAGAGTAAAAACAGCAGGTGGGAACCAACTAGAAGATATCAGATTTAGTACAACAAGAACAAACATTTACAATATACCCCTTTTTGCAACTTATGAAGCTGATATCTTTTTGAAAAATCATGACAAAACAAAATCTGCAAAAAAACAAAAAGAAGCAATCGAGTATGAAGAAAAAGCAGCTTATATATCTATGGCCTCGGATGTTGCTTCACTTTATGTAAACATAATTAAACTGGACAAATTGATCGAAACCCAGACAAAGATAGCTGCGATAAGGGAGAAAATTTATCTTTTGACAAAAGACAGAAATCTCGCAGGACTGGCTTCAACTTATGACGTTACTTATACTGATAAGCTCCACACAATAGCATTAATAGAGCTAAGTGACTTAAAAAAACAAAGAGCACTTTATCTTCACCAGCTGGCTGTGTATATTGGAGAGAATCCCTGTGATGAATGTATTCTAAAAAGAAACAGTTTTGACAAACTGGAATATAAAGCGAAAATACCCGAGTGTATTTCCTCTGAAGCTGCACTAATGAGACCGGATCTTATGAAAGCAGAAGCAGAATTAAAAAAAGCAAAGATAGACATAACAATAGCAAGAAAAGAATTTCTTCCAAACATTTCTATTTTCGGTTCTGCGGGGTACAACTCATTACGATTAAAAGGTCTTTTTGACTGGGAAAATATTGCAGCCTTCGTTGGTGTTGCAGCTGTACAAAAACTCTATACAGGAGGTAAACTTACAGCAAATCTGAGAATAAAAAAAATACAATTTGAGGAACTTTTTGAAAATTATAAACAGGCTGATTTGAAAGCTATTCAAGAAATTAATGATTCTTTGTGCATGATAAAATATGACACCCAAAAAGACAAAGATAATAACAAAAAACTTAATCTTGAGAAGAAGAATTTTGGATTAATCAAGGAAAGATATAATGCAGGGATAATGTCATACCTGCAAATGATTCAATATGAAGAAAATGTCCTGTCTTTGCAGAATGAAAAAGACAACTCAAAAGCCCAGAGATTAATAGACTATATGACTCTATATAAAGCAACAGGTACAAAATTGTAATTATCTTTTAATAATAAAGATAGCTTCCTCACAAAGAAAATTAGTCAAAAATTTGGTTAAAGGATTTTTGCTGATACAGCCTCTTTTTATATAAACTGATTTTTGAATATTTATCTTTCTATCTTTGCAAAAATCAAAAAAATCATTGACAGTTAAAAGGTGAATATTTGGAGTATCATACCAACAAAAAGGAAGCATTTTTGACTTTGGCATTCTTCCTTTGAAAAACAGATAGAAACGCACTCTCCAATATCCAAAGTTTGGAAAACTAACTACAACCTTTTTTCCTACACGAAGCATCTCTTCGATTACATAATCGGGTTTTTCGGTAGATTGAAGGGTTTGATTAAGAATAACATAATCATATTCGTTTTCCGAAAATTCTTTCAATCCTTCATCAATATCCCCCTGAACAATAGAAAGACCTTTTTGGATACTTTTAATTACATTCTGTTGATTTATTTCTATCCCTGAACCTGTACAGTTTTTTTCATCTATCAGCATTTTTAACAAATCACCCTCACCACAGCCCAAATCAAGAATCTTTGAGCCTGATTCTATGTTTTGTGCAATGATTGAATAATTTAAGTGAAGAGCATCTTTTGTATTAGTCATCACAAGCCTCTTTTTTCTTATTAGTTTTTGACAAAAAACTTTTAACAATTTTGGTTTGAGTTTCAAACTCCAGCAAAAATGCATCATGGCCACACGGTGATTCTATTTCACAGAAAGAAACATCTCTTCCTGCTTTAATCAGAGCATGCACAATTTCTTTTGACTGTGCAGTCGGAAACAGCCAATCACTTGTAAATGACATAACAAGAAATCTCGAATTCGTTTTTTCAAATGCTTTTTGCAAAGAGCCGTGTTTTTTAGCCAAGTCAAAATAGTCCACAGCTTTTGTAATGTAAAGATAACTGTTTGCATCAAATCTGTCAACAAAGACCTGTCCCTGGTGCTCAAGATAGCTTTCGACCTGAAAATCTATATTAAAATCAAAATTTGGTTTGTCTTTATCCTGAAATCTTCTGCCAAATTTATTGTGCATAGATTCTTCGCAAAGATAAGTTATATGCCCCACCATTCTGGCAATAGCCAGACCTCTTTCAGGCTGCTTATCTTTATCATAATAATCACCACCGTTAAAATCAGGATCAGACAAAATTGCATTTCGCCCAACAGCATTAAACGCAATTCCCTGTGCGGTTAGTCTGCTTGTTGAAGCAATAATTATTGTCCCAACAACCATATCAGAATTTGTAATCGCCCATTCAAGAGCCTGCATTCCGCCCATTGAACCGCCTGCTACAATAAGTTTTTTTACACCTAAAAAATCAACAAGTTTTTTTTGAACTTTAACTGCATCTTCTATTGTAATAACAGGAAAGCTTAAACCGTAAGGTTTACCTGTTTCAGGATTTATAGAGCAGGGACCTGTTGTACCAGAACAGCCGCCAAGCATATTTGAAGAAATAACAAAATACTTTGAAGTATCAAAAGCCTTGCCCGGACCAACCATATCATCCCACCATCCGGGCTTTTTATCCTCATTAGAGTGATAACCGGCAGCATGAGCATCTCCTGTCAATGCATGCAAAAGCAAAATTGCATTATCCTTTTTTTCATTAAGCTCACCATAAGTTTCGTAAGCCACCTTTATAGGACCGAATTCAACACCGGACTCTAGTTTAAGTTTTTCATCTATTGTAAAATGCTTTGTTTCTACTATGCCTGCTGAATTTTCAAAATTTTTCACAAATAAAATCTCCTGATAATTTAGGTCAATAATATCATAAAGTTTAATCACATATGTTTTCTTCAATAAAAAAGATTGCACTTTTTTACAACAATTTATTATACATTGGTCTATTTTATATTTCGCAAAAGACCTTTACACTAACAATGAATAGTCCTTGATGAAGATTTCTGTAATAGAAGTCTGAAGGAATATAATTTGAGAGGAGTCATAAAAAATGCTTACAGAAAGATATGCTGACGGGACAAATCAGAGACACCAGATAGAATTTAATAATATCAGTAAAGAACTTCTGCCCTGGGTTGAAGATATTGCTGCTGAAAACAACTGCAAAATTGAACGAAAAGAATGGAAAAGTAAATATAACAGTTATGTTATTTATGATTATGAACCTTTCTGTTCAGACGGTTTCGAAATAAACCTTGTGCTTTCGTCAATAAGCAGAGAACATCTGGACTTTTTGAAATACCTGTATGACAATAAAGTCAACACTATCGAATACCTGAACAACTGTGTAATAAATTAAAATCAGTGATTATTTCAATATATGCACATCCTCACGAAGCTGTATGGTAAACTGTGAATCTGCCGGAATAGTTATTGATTTCCCTTTATAAAAAATTGCTAACACAGGAGATACTACAAGGTTAACGGCATAAACCAAAGTGCCTGTAATTAATGAGAACGGTGTAAGAATGATTTCTACGCCGCTTTCATTTTTTGCAAGATTACAGGTAACTCGCCACATTTTTTTGAAGAATTTTGTGCCCGGCCTCATAGCTTTAGGAATACTTTGAAAATACATGCGTTTCCCTTTTATATTATTGAAAAATATTCTCTTGCCATTTGCAACGCTAACTTTTGCATCTATCTCATAAGCATGTCCGTTATAAATCATCTGATCAACATTTATAACAATCAAGCCACCATTACCTGTAATATAAGGAGGATGAGAATTGGTTATCCTGCCTTTAAAAATTGTTCCTGTCGGAATTGTAATGTATCTTGCGGTTTCAGGATATACACTTTTAAAGGAGATTCTTGTTCCTTCCGGTGTATTGCTTGATATAGATTGTGCAAGTCTAACCTTGAATTTTTTACCCTTTGGAACAATATAAGAATTTTTTAAATTATTTTTGTAATAACTGTTTTTAGTGTTATTAACAACAGACTTTGACGGATTCTTCACAGGTGTTTTTGATGGTTTAGCAGCAGGCTTTGTTGAAGGCTTCACAGCCGGTTTTGATATATTTGAAGAAGGCTGTACAGTCGTCTGCTTAGGTTTTTTAGGTGCAATTTGTGCAGGTGTCTCAGACGGGGAAAAAGCATCAATCGGTCCGTCAGTATATATTTCAAGAGACGGAAGGGTCGGCAATTCCGGCAGTTCATCGTCCAATGCATAAGCACTTGAAAAATGTATTGAAAAAAGGCTAAGTAATAAAAAAATTGAAATAATCTTTTTCATAACATCAATTTTAAATCACCCCTGTCAGAAGTCCAGTTTTTTACAAAAATAACTTTCACGCTATATTTTAATACTTTTTATAAATTCTTTGTCTTTAAAAATCATTTTTATATAAACTTTTCCAAATATATAATTTTTAACGATTTCCTTTAATCTTTTGCCAAAAGGCTTAATATAAGAAAGCCGTTTTATAACATTTATCAATGAATAAGACTTTTTCCATAACATTTTATGCATTTTTTCGACAGTTTCCGAAGAGAGTTTCAAAGGTTTGATTACACAATTTTGACAATCGTACAACGAATAATTATCTTCAATAATTCGTCCTTCCTCTTTCATTTTTTTATAATAAGAAGTTCCGGGATATGGCGTATTAATAGTATATCTGACATAATCAATATGAGCTTCATTCACAAAATTCAGCGTGTTTTGCACAAGTGACTCATCATCACCATCAAGTCCAAGAACAAAACTTCCAGTAACTTTAATTCCATAGTCATGAATCTTTTTTACTGCACTTTTATATCCATCTGTTTGATTGAAACCTTTTTTAATAGCCTTTATTGATGCTGAGCTTACCGACTCAAAACCAATCAGGACACCTTCACACCCTGAATCTTTAAGAGCAGAAAGCAATTTTTCATTTTTTGCTATGGATATTGTCATAGGAGCAAACCAACTTTTATTCAAAGGTTTAAGCTTTTCACACAATTCAAATAAATATTCTTCATCTTTAGATAAATTTGGATCAGTAAACTCAATGTATGTATCTTTTATCTCTTTTATTTCTTCAATCACATCATCAACAGGACGTTGATGATATCCGCAGCATACATAAGGTTGAACACAAAATTCACACACGTTTGTACATCCGTATGTAGCCTGAACCATGTTCAATTCAGTACCGAGAAAATGTTTTTCTTCATAGATATTTCTTGCCGGATGTACAAAATTTGCAAAAGACATCTCTTCAGGCTGATAATATATCTTTTTCATTGCATTATTTTTAAAATCTGAAATTAACTTAGGCAAACTCTCATTAGCCAGACCTGAAATAACGCTATCAAAATAAAGAGTGCATTCCTCAGGGCATAGAGTCGCATGCACACCGCCTACAAAAACAGGTATATTCTTACTTTTAAAATATCTTGCATATTCCACAGCTTTATTAAAAGTTGATGTCATCGATGAAATACCCACAAGATCAGCTTTTATTTTCTCTTTGTCAAACTCCTCAACAGTTTCATCATATATTTCCAACTCTATTTCCGGAAAGGATTTTTTTATAATCGCAAACAACATCCCCATTGTCAGACAATCCGGCATATACTTAAAAAATACCGAACGATTATTGAACGAATATGTATTGCCTTTTGGCATTATCAATGTAATTTTCATAGAATCACGATTTGTAAAGTAATATTAAAAAATAATTTCCCTGAAAAGCAATTATATCAATCTTTTTTCAAAAGCACAAAAAAGTTACGAAAAATCTCTAAACTTTTTTAATAATATGCCGATAATAATCTTACAGGGAAAAAGCGAAACAAGTAGCCGCTCAAGGTAGTTACAAGGAGTATCAAATGACAAACAGCATTAACTTATACCTGAACGGTATGGGTAACAATGTATTTGTACCCGCAACAAACAACACGGTAGTAGAAGAAAAAGTAGACGACTACAACTTTGTAAGCAAGGCCTATGATCCGACAATTGAAACAGCTGATGAAGAAGGTGTGGTTCAAGAAGAAGCAAAAGAAGAAGAACCCACTCCACTGCAAAATGTCTGGTCAGGGACAAAAACAATTATTGGCGGAACAGTTGCCGGAGCAGCAAGTATTGTAGGCGGAGTCGTAAAAGGCTTCTGGGGCAATGCCGGTTCAATGCTTTCCGGAATGGGGAAAAGCCTTGTCGGCGGTCTCCAAATTATAAGCACACCTATTGTTGGACTTTTCAAAGGGGTCGGTTCAGCCTTTAACAATAGCGTCAATGGCATAAAACAAATTTTCAGAGGACAAATATTTAAAGGCGTCGGCTCAATAGTTAAAGGTGCCGCAGGCCTCATCACTGAGCCTTTAAAATGGGCATGGGGTGGTGTCAAAAAGGTTGCAAAAGGTGCGGTTAAGGCAGTCAAAAGCGTTGGCAAAGCAGTAGTATCCGCCGGTAAAGCAGTAGTAAAAGGAGTTGCTTCTGTCGGAAAGGCAATCGGGAAAGGCATCAAAAAGATATTTAGCGGATGGTAATTTGCATATCAATAAAAAACACAAACAAAGTATTGATTAACTAACAAAAAATATTTTGTTTGTGTTTTACTTTATTATTATGTCTTTATTGGTAACTTCAAAAAATTTGGCATGCTCTGGAATTAACAGCAATTTTTTAGATAATAAGAAAGAGAAACCGCCAAAACAGCCGCCAACACAAAACAACATTGCCTTATTTGATATGTTTCATATGAACAGGGCAATGATAAACAGAGTGAAAATTTCTTTTAAAGGCTATTATGGAGATTCACAGCCATTAAAAAAACTTTTTTACATTGTTTCAGGAAGAAATGACATATATGAAGATAATTGGACAAAAGAACATATTTATCAGGTTGGCACAAAAAAATGGATAAATGCTCATCCGGCTGAGCTACTGAAAAGAACCCCCGAGCAGGTAATTCAGTCTGTTTGTACATTAACAAAACCTGACTGCCAATATCCGGGAATTCCACCATATATTCCTTCACCTAATTTTGGCGATAAATGGGGACGTCGTGCAAATTATATTGAAATCAATCCCAGAATTCTTGCAAAATACGACGGAGACAGAGTAACAGAAGGTCTTTTAGGCACAATGAAGCTTCTACCTGCTATACCAACTTCGCCAAATTCTTTTGCAAACTGCATAATACTTTCACAACTTTATCCAACAATTTATGGTGACGGATATAAATCTGCCGATTCATTATACTGTGCAAATCTTCATACAGGCATAAGCCAAACATTAACAAGTGACGGGCTATACGGAAAAATGGGAGCTGATGAACAGGTAAAAGCGTTTAATGACATGGCGCATCTTATGGGCTTCAAAACAGGTTTCAGAATGCCTTTATCTTCAAATCAACTTAAAGTTCAAGGCAGAGATTTCAACTGGTACAATCATGAAAAAGCTTTTATCGATGCTTGTGTATGGGGTATAGAGCTTGGCTTTGATGCAATATACTTTGACAGCGCAAAACATATTACAGATTACAATGGATATTGCGGTTCCGGAGATTTGCCCAATAAAGCACAAATGGCATATATACTTTATGAAATAAGACAAAAAACGAATAGAAACGATATTGCATTTATTGGAGAAAAATGTGATGATCGATGGGATTACAAAGAAATGGGCTTTACAGCAGGAACAGACTGGGGAAAAGCAGATAACTTCGAGAGTGTCCGCTGGGAATCTGAAAAGCAGAGATTTTCACCGGAATATGCAGCAGGACCTGAAGTCTCAAACGACAATGATTATGGAGAAGCAAGTTTTGAAACGAGATTAAACAGAATCAATTCCTGTTTATATGGTTACAACAACATTGGTGAAAAATTGCCGTCTTATATGCAACTTCATGACATAATGCCATTATCTCCTTATGTAAATACACATGAACTTATGATGCATACAAAAGAAATGCAAGGCTCTGATGCTTGGACAGAATGTGAACGACACTGGGACGGAATTTTTAATACATCACAGGCTGCCACAAATTATAAAAACGATGTTTACCATATTTTTGAAAATGTTATCAGAACATTTGGTTAGTTTATTGAATCTGCATTTTTGTACAAAGGCTTTTTAAATATATCCAATCTTGTCGGAGGCCAAAACAAAAATACAGCTTTACCGATAAATCTTTCTTTCGGCAAAAATCCCCAAAAGCGAGAATCTTGGGAATTTCCACGATTGTCTCCCATCATAAAATATTGTCCTGCCGGTATTCTCATAGGTCCGCAAAACATATCCGAAGAACATGGAATGTAATCATCTTCACTCATTATATATGGTTCATCAAGAGGTTTGTCATTTATATAAACCTTGAACTTACCGTTAACAAATTCCTTGACCTCAAGCTTATCTCCGGGGATTCCAATTACTCTTTTTATATATGCAACATCCTTACAGAAAAAACCTGTTAATCTGGCAAAAACAGACCATGCATCAGTTTTTATATCTTCAGATGGAGGATAAAATACCATCACATCACCTCTTTGCGGTGTTGAATAAAACCTGGAAAAGCGTTCTACAAAAATTCTGTCACCTTCAATTAATGTCGGTCTCATAGAAGCAGAAGGAATCCAACGGATTTCGCCTATAAAAAATCGTATTATAACAACCATAACAACAACGAAAACTACTGTCTCGATTGTTTCTTTAAGACCTGCAATTATTTTTTGTTTTGTTTTTTCATCCATTGAAATTCTATCCTGTATATAAACGGCATAAATTTTTGATTGCTCTTGTATACTGATTATCCTCAAGAAAACATATATTTTCAATAGCCAAGTTTATATAATAATTTTTCAGAGCTTTTGTTTTTTCAATTGCCTTTGTATTTTTAATATCTTTCAATACATGTTTTGAGTTTCTGATTTCAGAAATCTTTTTTTCTTCCGCATAATAAATCAATGGGGCACTATAATCCCCGTTTGTTATATCCTCATTCATTTTTTCTTCATCTGCAAAATTTTTCAAATCGTTGTCTATTTGAAAAGCTATACCAAAATTTAAAGCAAAATTTCTGATATTTTCACAGTGAACAGGAGCTTGATTTTCATATAAATAACAAGAGACCAGTCCTGTTTCAAAAAGTCTGGCTGTTTTATTTTTTGATTTTTCTATATAATCATCAATTGAAAAAAGCTTGAATCTATTAAAATATTGCTCGAGTTCTCCTGTTATTATTTTTGAAACAGCATCTGAATGAAGCTCTCTAATAGCAGAATCATCAACTTTTGCCAGAAGTTTCAAAACAACAGACAACAAATAATCACCGGCAAGTACAGCCAGTTTGCTGTCATAATCAAAATTGAGAGTATTCCTGCCTCGTCTTAAAATTGAACAGTCTATAATATCATCATGAATCAAAGTAGCATTATGAATGATTTCATTGGACAGTGCTAATTTGTAATAAAATTCATCTGTATTTCTACCCAGTGCTTTTGTTAGCAAGAAAATCAAAGAAGCACGTATTCTCTTGCCATTACATGAAAAAAACTCTTTTAAAATTGGTACAATTTGTCTACCTTGATTTTCAGACAAAAACAAGTTTGTCTCAAAATATTTATTCAATATATCTAAATCATCCTGGATAATTTGTATTATGTTTTTATATTGTGATAAAAAATCCGAATCTAACAAAATATTCTCCTTGAGGATATTATACCTGAAACTTTTCTTTAATAAATAATACAAACAAGCAATTTTTTTTATTCAGAAGTGTTGAACAAATATGATTAACATTTCAAGATTTTCAAACCATCAATATACACCTGTCTTCAAAGGTTATAGCGGATTTACTGATATAGAAGTGGATGGAAAAAAGTATACTGTCAACAACTACACCGGTTTTATGAGGGACTTTCCCACATTAAAATTCACAAAAGAATATATATTAAAAAACTTCCCTAATGGAACAAATATTGCAGAATTCGGATGTTCTGTCGGTCACAAAACATATAGTCTTTTAATGCTTCTGGATAAAGCAAACCAGAATAAAAAATTTAAAATAACAGGTTACGATTTTCCGGAGGTCATAAAGAAAGCAAACACAAAAGAATACACACCTGAAGTTTATTCACGTTATGAACAGGTTCTTTTCCCTGACTATAAAGAACAAAACATATATGATTATACAGATGTAAAAAAAGAAGAAGCAGAAGAAATACAAAAAGCATTTAAAAAATATTTTCAAATAAAAACATCTTTTTCAAACACCTATCAACCAATAGAATCACAGTGCAAAGGTTTGATAAAATTTGAATCCGGTGACATCCGAAATGTAAATAAAATATTAAAACCCGGCAACACAGGAGTGATTATATTCCAAAATGCGCTATATCATATTTTAAGCGATTCTTTATCTTATGACACAAAAAAATCTATTAACATGGGTGAAATTTCTAAACTTTTTATGGACATTAGCAAGACCCTGCCTCAAAACGGAATATTTGTACTCGGAAATCTTCCTGCTGATCATCTCTATGATATAGATGATGAAAAGGACTCACATCTTCATTATCAAAACGGTGAAAGAATAAAAGTTTTTGACACATCTTTAGTGCACGAAGAATTGAAAAAAGCAGGATTTATTCCTGTATTTTATGAAAAATCACCCGACAAATCAACATATGAAAGAAACGAAGCTATTTACCTACCGTCTGTTTGGAAAAAATTATAAAAAACAGAGCATTTTTACGCCATATAGCCCCTAACACGCTGAGCAAGCTCATCCTTAGTTATCATTCCATCACCATTTCTGTCCAAGCCCTTGTTTGCTGAATAATAAGCATTAGATTCATAACAAGATGCAAGAACATCACGTTTGGCCCTTGCAGGTAAGAAAATCAATGCATACAAAGTTCCTGCACCGATTTTTTCATTTGCACCTATGCCTGCTGATTTTTTTACGGATTTTATATATTTTTCAACATAAACCAATTGTTCTTCGGGTGACATATTTTTTAGAGCCTGTGTTGAAGTGCCAAGCCCTCTGGCTGTTTGAGGCATGAATTGTATAAGTCCCGTTGCTCCTCCGTTTTTATTTACAGCCCCGGGTTTTAAGCCAGATTCAGAGTACATAACAGCCAATAAATCATTTGGATCGCAGCCCACCCTTTTCGCGACTTCAGTGGCTTTATTATAAAACCCGTCAGATAGATGCGGAGCTTTATTTTTCCATTTTTCTTTTAACTGTTTGGAATCATAAGAAAAATATGAGGTATCTTCATCCGAGTAATTTGACATAAACTGGTTGTTATCAAAAGTAAACAAAGACAAATCAATTTGCGGAGGTTTATAGTTTGCCAATATTCCTAAAATGCCTGTCCAGGCAGTTTGCTGTAAATTTGAGCAAAACATATCAGCAAAACCGCTCGGCAGCTGATAAGCCGGTGGAAATATATCAGAACTGAAAGACAGATTCTGAGGCATTATAGGCTGATAAAATAGAGAATCTGAAGATATTGCAGGGAAAGAGGCTGTGGACACAGAATCAGACAAACCAAATGACTTGCCTATATAATCCAAATTCAAATTAACTGAATTCACGTCCGACATAATTTTCCCTTTATATCCTATACATATATAAAAACAATTTGTAGAAAAAAATTGCCCTAATTTCAGTTTATTGAATCAAAAAGATTATCCGGGGAAAATAGGATGTTTTGAGAAAAAATCTCTCATTTCTTGAGAATCTTTGAGCTCTTGCTCAATTACACGTTTATTTATCCCGGAAAGTGCTTCATAAATTTCTCTTAAAAAGGAGGCTTTATCCTTGCCTTTGCTATCAATTATGGCCATGCCTGCATGTGAAGTAACTCGTTTAAAAACTGATGGTGAATCTATATTTTCAACATTCGGAATAACTCTTATTTTTTGAACATCCATCCTAACACCATCAAAAATATCATTTTCAATAGGTTGAAAACTCATTTTGAGTCCCTTATGTTTTCCATAGTTTCCAAGTGTAGTACTTGCTTCCGTGAGAGTATTTTTTAATTGTGGGTTAAATTTTTCAGAAATACTCACATATTTTTGTGCATTTTTTAAAGCTGCTTTGTTATTGGAAAAATTAGCATTTATCAAACTTTTAAATAATGAAATTTTTTGCATAACAGACCTTTCTTTTTTGCATGTAATTGTATAAAACGCAAAAAAAGAAATTTTGACAGATAAAAGCAGCGATTTTACATTACTTAATCTGAGCAAGTTTATCTGCAAGAGGTGTTTTTAAAATTCCATTTAAAGATTTGTCTATTTCCTTCAATTTTTTTGATAGGATTTCCATTTCATCCGTCCAAACAAAATTCTCAAGAACATATTTTTCACCAAGAGAAAAATCTTTTGACAATTGAACCCTAATAATTTCTGCAAGCATTTTTTGTGCGGTTGGAACCATTTTGTCCATATCAATTTCCAAAACGCCTTCATCATTCAGCCAAATAGCTTTATTTTCCAGAAAATATTTAGACTGCATAACGGTTCTGACTCTATGAGCCTGAGAGAGATTCGGTTTTGCTTTCAAAAAATTGTCAGCTGCGTATGTGACAATAATCTGTTTCTTCTCTTCAGGAGTATACATACCAAGCTCAACAAGCACATCAAGCAAAGCCAAAGAGCCCATATCTGCTTTATTTTCTTCAATGATATTTTTATATTTTCCGAGTGCTTCCGTTCCTGATTTCGGTCCTAAAGAATGCACATTTTCATGTCCTATTGTAAACCAGTGATCAGCCTCCTGATTGTAATATTTATGAAGCTCTTTTGACAATGTTGCATCAAGTCTTTTCTGTCTTTTTGCTTTTGCTTCAGGGCTTGTACTTATCCTTATCTGCCTGTGATATACGTTTCTTCTTCCTCCCCCTATTTTCAAAGAGGGTTTATCATTGTTGGGAAGGTTTTGAGCAAGGGTAATTCCGCCCCTGTATGTACCTTCATCACCTCTGAGTGTAACTATATCAACATCAACCATAGTCTGTTTTTCATCATCACCGTGTCCGATATTTTGTTCATATTCGTCTTTGTATGGCATATGCTGTGCAAGTGTTGGCATATATTTTTTTATTTCAAGAAGTTTTTGCGTGCCTTCTTTATTTACTATACCTACACGGATACCTATTGAATCCTTTGAAATTGGTTCAATTTCATTTTCGTCAAGCAACTTTTTTAATTCTTCATTCTCAACAACAGTTCCTGTCATTTCATCTGCATATTGTTCTCTTGAAATAGTAAATTCCAAAGGCGTATCTTGAAGTTCTGCCCATTTTTTATCAGCATAAGCATCATTCTTTGGATTATTTTCGCAAAGTGCAATTGCCTGAAGTTTCAAATATTTATTGAAATCTTCATTTGTAGAAACTTCAGCCGCAGCCTCAAGCTCATCAGCAATATATTCAAACTCTTCTTTAAAATATTCAGTATAATCAACACCTTTAAGCCTTTGATCTTCTCTAACAACCATTGAACGTTGATTAAGAATATTTTTTACCTCTTCTTTTTCTCCGTTTTTCAACATATCAAGAAGAATTTTATGAAACTCCTCTTTGGTTAAGTCAACAGGATAAAACCCTTTTCCAGGAAGTTCTTTTTCGCCTTTTGCAAGAAAAATTTTATTGGCTTCAGAATCCACAGCATTCATGCCAATCTGAGCAGTAAATAGAGTCAATGTCATTTTTGCGTCTTCATTGCCCTTTTCCGCTTCTGTTTCCAGAAATTTTTTGAACTCAAGATTCTTAGGGTTATCTTGTTTCATAAAAACCTGATTTATTTTGTTTGCTGCTTTTACAAGATGCTTGAGAGCTTCTTTATCTCCTTCATCAAGTGCTGCATATTCCTTGCTGTCTTCTTTCAGCATTTCTTTTGGTATCAAGCAATCTTTTGATGTTCTTTTTACCAGTTCCTCATGGGATAATCCCAGCTCGAATTTATTTTCAGACATATCACTAAACTCCATATTTTCTATTTAATATAGAGTCAATTTAACATACTTTTTGAATTCTGTAATATCCTATATGTACTATTTTCGGATTATAAAACCATAACGCTCGTTTTTGTATTCAAGAAACTCGCTATTAATCAACCCAAGGTCTTCATAAGGAATATTTGATTTTTCAAGCATACATTTTTGTGCAATTCTTTCCTTCTCCCCTTGATTCACAATCAGCATTTGTCCTTCATCCTTCATAATGGAATAAGCATGCGCCAAAAGCTTTTCCGGCATAAAGAATCTTTTGGGCAATCCCCAAAGTTTCAAAGGGGATTCAAGAACAAAAGGCAAAATCCATATTATATAGTCATAAGAAGTTTTTAACTCAAGAAGGTTTCCGGCTATATATTGGGTATTTTTTAAATTTTTTATATAGAATTTTGAAACCTCATATCTTGTATAAAAATTGTAATAAAGGCGATATGCATCTATTTCAACACCAGTCAAAGAAAAATTATTGCAAAATGAATCAAAAAAAGAATGTTCACCTCTCGCATAAGACCAGTTTTTCGAGCCTATATCAAGAACAGAAATAAAATCTTTTTTCGTTTTAGAAAAAAATCTGTCTAATAAATCAAACACATAAAGATTCTCAAGATAATTAATTAAAAGAGTCTCTTCATTCTTTTCAACAAAATTTTTTCTGGAAAATTTTGTATTTTGGCGAATGAAAAAATCAATATTATTTTTTATATTCTCAAACATAAATCATCACTTACACAAAATAATTAACATTGCTCCCAATATCATAATAACAGCACCAATCAGCTTTTTCATGATATTTTCTTCCTTAAAAATTTTATAGCCCAATATTATGCTTACAATTGAAGATAACTGAAACAAAGCCAGAGCATAAGATACATTCATATGGGAAAATACATAGTTTGTCGTAAACTGCATAACACCAGCAAATACAGATATATTCACAAAAAATAATGCAGCTCTTGTTTTCATAACAGACAATTCGAATTTGTAATCAATTTTTTTGAAAAATAAAATTACAGAAGAAAAAAGAAATCCAAACAAACACCATATAACAAAAGCTGATGTTATATCAGAAATCAAAATTATTTTTTTCAAATAAACCGCTTCTGCTGCACAAAATATTAAAGCAAGAAATCTGTATTGCAAATCCTTCCTTTTAAAAACTTTTAAGCTAAAACGATTTTTTGGGGAATCAAGTACAAAAAAGCTACCCAGAATAATCAAAACCATGCCAGCCATGCCGTATAAATTCGGCATTTCTTTAAGCAGTATCATACCAAGAATCAAGCCCACAACGGCCTTATAAGAGTTAATTGGTCCAAGCACGGACAAATCACCAAACTCAAGTGCCTTAACCAAAAAACCATTACCCAAAGAGCCCAGCAAACCAATTATTAACGCATATAACCAAAAATGTAAATCTGATTTAAACAATCCTGTTTGAAACATTAACGGAAGGCAAGATAGGCTCAAAAGCAAATATGTAACAAAGTTGATTACATATGGATTACAACCTTTATTAGTTAATTTTTTTTGATATACATTACCCAGGGAATTAGAAAAAATCCTGAGCACAACAGCTGCCGAAACCCAAAACAACGCCAAAATAGTTTTCTCCTATGTGTTTTTTTTATTAATTATACAAATATTGATTTTTGAAGTAAAATTTTATTATGAAAAAATTTTTGTCGACACTTTTGATTTTTTTGTGCTTAAGCGAAATGGTTCTCGCTATACCTGTTGATACAACAGGGTGGGTGTGCAACCCTGAGCATATTTCCGTGAATGCATCTGAAATTCAGCTTAAAAGTGATTTAAAAAATGACTTTCGTGTTTATCAAACAACAATAAGCAACCTGACAAAAAGCACAGTAGATGTTTCAATTCCGGTTAACAATGCTTTTATGGAAAATGTCAATAAACTTTTGAACTCGGGGTTGAGTTTCAAAGAATTAATGACAATTCCCAAACAAATTGCAGTAGACAGCTATAACGAAGATGTAGGTACCGGAAACATTGCCAAAGCACACAAAGGTTTGATTTACATACTGGCATCCGCAGGTGCTGTTATCGCAGGTGCCGGTCTAATTGGTGTATATCCGCAGCAAAAAACAGAAGAATTTTTCTCTAAGAGAAAAATAAGAAAAGAATATTCAAAAATAAACAAAAATATAATTGATACTTTGGTTTTATCACCATTTGAAGAAAAAGATGTTTATCTGTTTATGCCTATTGAAAATAATGCATGCGTAATCAACTCTTCAGTCAGAGAAGAAGAACAAGAGCTTAACTCAGACTATCATCAGTTATAATTTTTGATATAAAATCTATCATTTTCTTTTTCAAGTAATATATCAATCCCAAAAATTTCTGACAGATTCTCAGAAGTCATTATATCTTCTTTTAGGCCTTGTTTAAAAATTGTATTATCAGCAATCAAAGCAACATGTGTAATCTCAGGAAAAATTTCATCGATATTGTGTGTGACAAGAATTAACGGTATGTCTTTTGAGAGCTTTCTTAGCATCTTCAAAAAACAGCCTTGTGCTTTTATATCCAATCCTGTTGTGGGTTCATCAAGAACAAAAGCTTTCGGCTCATGAACAAGAGCTCTTGCGATAATACATCGTCTTTGTTCGCCGGTACTCATCTGATTAAATTTCTTTTCCTTCAAATCTGTTATCTCAAGGAAATTCATTATATCCAAAGCTTTATTATATTCTTTATTACTAAAAACATGATGTTGAAAAACGCCCAGAGAACTGTAATACCCGCTCAAAACTATATCCAGCCCCGTAGAATTGCCTCTGTATGACAAAAGCTGACTTTGAAGATCATTTGTTATTATTCCCAAATATTTTTTCAGCTCAAATATATCCCAGCGGTCTTTGCCAAATATATTCTTTTTAAAAGGATATTTTGTATTAGGGTATAAATCATGTGAAAACAATTTTATTAATGTAGATTTTCCGCTTCCGTTAGCGCCAAGCACCACCCAATTCTGTTTATCCGTTATTTTTAGATTAATATTTTTGAGGACGGTAATATCACCGTAATTAACATAAACATTCTCAAAATCTATTATATTTTCTTCTTTCTTCATAAAAACCGCTAATCTTTTACAACAAATTAAGTATATAAAAAACAGAAACAAAAGAGCAATGCGAAAAAAGGATTTTTACTTTTATATCATTCTATGATATTTAATTTAATGAGGTATTTATGCTAAACAGAAGAATCACCGGAATCTTAAACGGAGCAATAGCCGCTGCAAGTTATGGAACAAATCCATTGTTTGCCCTGCCATTGTTTGCCGGAGGAATAGGAGTCAATTCAGTTCTTTTTTACAGATATGCATTTGCTGTAATTATATATGGAATATGGCTCAAATTCTTTAAAAAGATTTCACTAAATATCTCCATTAAAGAGTTTTTTCCTCTGATGATTTTAGGCATATTTTTCTCCTTGTCATCATTAACACTTTTTGAAGCATTCAAATATATTGAAGCAGGAATAGCTTGCACAATACTTTTTATTTATCCTGTTATGGTTGCTGTAATCATGGCATTATTTTTTAAAGAAAAAATAACAAAAACAGTTATCACGTCTATAATACTTACATCAATAGGAATAGCCCTACTATATAAAGGGCAACCCGGAACATCTTTAAATCTGCATGGAGTAGCTGTTGTTTTATTATCAGCATTATTATATGCACTTTATATAGTAGGAGTGAAAAACATAAAATCAATTCAACATGTTAACCGTTCAAAAATGAGCTTCTATGTTATGTTATTCGGTTTATTTGTTTATATAGTTAACCTAAAATTCTGTACACAGCTTCAGATTCCGCACAGTCCGCTTCTGTGGCTTTGTGTATTAGGTCTGGCATTAATGCCCACAATAATATCTCTTGAGACTATAACAATATCCATAAAGCTTATAGGTTCAACTACAACCGCAATTCTTGGTGCCTTAGAGCCTTTAACTGCCATTTTAATAGGAGTATTAATTTTTCATGAATCTCTGACACTGAGAATTATTACAGGCATATTACTTATTTTATCAGGCGTATTGCTTATAGTGACAAAAAACGCAAGATCAAGAAAACAAAAAAGAACCTGAGTATACAGGTTCTTTTGTTAAGTGGTGGGCCCGGAGAGACTCGAACTCTCACACATCGCTGCGCTAGATCCTAAGTCTAGTGCGTCTACCAATTTCGCCACAGGCCCAGATATTAAATTTTCACGGTCTTGCGTCAACCAACCTCTCATAAAATTGACATTTAGCCAATTTTATTCGGCAGAGTGCCACAGGCCCGATTTAAATTTTTAATGTATATCAATCTTATCGTATAAAAGATAATCGTCAATAGTCATAACAGTTGCTAATTTATTACTTTTTACTTATTATAAAGATACGGGGCGTTAGCGCAGCTGGTAGCGCACAACACTGGCAGTGTTGGGGTCACGAGTTCGAGTCTCGTACGCTCCAAAAATTTAAAGAAGGATTTTTGTCCTTCTTTTTTATTTTTTAAAAACATGAAACTGATTTTCATTCAATGGTTTATATTCAAGCAAAGGAGTAACAAGTTTCAAAATCTTATTGATAACAGGATTCGAATGATGAATAAGCACATAAAGCATTTTATATCTGCTGCCCAGCTTCAGCTTTGCTTCATCTGTTGTTTGCCCCAAATCTATTGAAGAAAAGCCCTGTTCGATTCCATAACGTACAATTTCCAAAAGAAGTCTTATATAAGTATCATATTCCGTCACACTTTTTTTATTAAGTCCAACAAATTCAAAGATTAATTCATCGCAATTTTTACTCAACTGAGCAAACCCCTGTACTCCTTTATCATTTTTCAAAACTATAATAATACATCTTTTTTCTCTGAAATAATCAATTGAAACCTTGCCAAGCTTATATTCGGCATTGTTATATACATCGAGATACAAATTATACATTTCTTCATTGAAATCCTTATTACTCTGAAGAATAAAACAGTTCAAACGTTCTGATTTACGAAAAGCAATATTATACCTTCTTCTATACCCTGAGCGAAGCTCTGACATATAATCATCAAAAGTATTCCATCTAATCTTTAAAATACATTTTGGAAGAATCAAACCTTTAGAAAAACCATCCAAAGTATAATTTTTATCCACATTCAAAATCATTGTAAAGCCTTTTAAAGATTTTAAAAATTTTTCTGTTTGTAACTTTGTTTCAACACCAAAAATGCCAGCCGGTTTAGAAAGTGTGAATGGATAATAAACTGAATTCATAAGAATAGGAATATTAAATGGAGTGAACATAGCTATATTATTATCAGCAGTTTTGCAAATCAAAAATTGTGTATCAATAAAGCCGTTATTGTCTCTGAATAAATAATAAGTCTTTTGTGAAGCATCCATTTTTTCAGCAATATTCAAATAATCTTTCTTTAAATAAAGATTATCTCCAATGTTATATTCCCAATCATCAGGCAAGTCCTGTGCTTTATAAAATATTTCCACTACATTATCCGTTCTTTATTAAAAAAATTACTTTAATTATATAAACTGAATTTCATCATTTCACTGCAATATTGGATAGTTTAAATGAGCAATATTTTAAAAGCTTATAAGATTTATGGATATTTAAAATTAATAAGCTAAGATATTGATTGTTAAAAAATAAGAGATAAATGCAAATGAAAAAAATAGATATTACAATCGATGGCTTGTACAAAATACAGGAGAAAGATTTAGCAAGATGTGCAAAAGTAGCCGCACAAGCTTTTCTTGATGATGAAAGCAGCAAGTTCATATTATCAACACAATTAACAATTAAAACTTTATACAACTATTATTTAATAATTTATAAAGCTGCATACAAAAAAATGCACATGTTTGCAGAAAGTGAAGACATTAACGGCTTTATAATAATTTCTCCCTCTCGCAGTGCTGAATTGTCTTTATGGGATTGCATTAAAGCCGGTGCTCTCAAATTCATTATAAACAAAGGGCTGGGAATCGTATTCAGATCAATTGAATATGAAAAAAATTGCACAATGACTCGTAATAAAATAGTTCCAAATGACAGCTGGTACATATTTCAGTTCGGAGTAAGCCCTGAAAAGCAGGGAAAAAAAATCGGATCAAAAACAATCCGTCCTGTATTAAATTGGTTAGACTCAATTAAAAAGAGTTGTTATCTTGAGACACAAAAAAATCAAAATGTTGAAATATACAACCATCTTGGTTTCACATTAAAAGAAGTGAATTTTTTGCCAGATAAAAAAATGCCTCAATTTGCAATGCTAAGAACAACACCGAGTGTTCTTGAATAATTGTTACAAAAAAATTTATTTATGAGCATTTTCCTAAAATTATGTGTAACATATTTTTGAGGAGTAATTATGCTGAACAAAGATAAAAGCTTAAAAATTTTTCCATTAGACTATATAGTCTTAGATATAGAGACAACAGGTCTTTCTCCTGCTGAAAATGAAATAATAGAATTATCCGCATTAAAGGTAAAAAATGGAAATATTATTGAACAATTTTCACAACTTGTTAAACCGAAAGGATATCTAAACTCATTTATTACTGACTTAACCGGAATTAACAAAGCAATGCTTGAAAAAGCACCGCCTATTGATAAAGCAATATGGGAATTTAACCAATTTTGCACAAACAGCATAATAATCGGTCATAATGTAACTTTTGATATTAGTTTTATTAACAGAAAACTATTGGAATGTCACAATATACCATTCAATAATGAATACATTGATACATTAACAATTGCAAGAAAATTCCTCCCACAACTTAAAAGCAAAAAACTTGGTCTAATAGCACAACATTTCAATCTGGATACAAGCGGTATGCATAGAGGTTTGAAAGATTGTATCGTGACAAATCTTTGTTACCAAAAATTCCTGCAAATGAATAACGAAGAACAATCAAAACAGATTAATGCTCTGGGTTTGCAGATTTAAAATTGTACCTGATATAAAAAGGTATTATTTTTAACTTCCATATCAGACACAAAACATAAACATATTTTATTTGGCTAAACAATTGCTGTTTGTAAAGTTTTCGATTTATTGTTTTTAACAAGTTCTTTATAAAGCTCTATACCTGCCGTTAAGCTGTAAACATTGTTAAAGCCACGCTGTAAGAGTATTCTTGAGGCAACATAGCTTTGAAATCCCGTGTTGCAGAACAGAACAATCTTTTTGTCTTTAGGAAGCTCGTTATATCTTGTGCGCAGTTCAGGTGTAAAAATATGAACAGCACCTTCTATTGTTTCATTTTCATATTCTTCTTTAGAGCGAACATCTACAAGCAGCGAACCTTCAATATCTTCAAAATATGCCGGTTTTACAAAGCCTTTTAAAATATTGTCAGCATGCATACCCAGTATATTAACAGGATCTTTTGCGGAAGAATAAGGCGGAGCATAACAGAGTTCCGAGTCTATTAAATCCCATACTTTAAGCCCGTTTCTTATTGAGGTTGCAATAACATCAGCTCTTTTTTCAACACCTTCTCTGCCGACGGCCTGAATTCCGAGAATATCTCCGTCTTGATTAAACATCATTTTATACATAGTGCGAGTTGCACCCGGGTAATAGTTTGCATGTGAAAATCCGTAAGTAAATGTTTTCAAATACGGAATCCCTTTTTTAATTAAAGCTTCTTCGCTGTTGCCTGCATTGGCTACTGTCAGACCAAAAACTTTCACAACGGCTGAGCCTATTGTTTTTTTGTAAACTGATTTAAAACCTGCAATATTATCGGCAATAATTCTTCCCTGTCTGTTTGCCGGGCCGGCAAGAGGAATAAGAGTATCAAGACCTGTTACAAAATCTTCAACTTCTACGCTGTCACCGCCTGCATAGATATCGGGGTCAGAAGTTTGCATGTGTTCGTTAACTTTGACTCCGCCTGTTTTGCCTATATCCAGTCCGCAATTTTTTGCAAGAGTTGTTTCAGGTTTTACACCGATAGCAAGAACAGCAATGTCATAAGGTATTTTACTGCCCGAGTTCAATAAAATTTCATCTTGCCCGAAGCTTTTTACTCCGTCAGATAAAATAAGGTTAACGCCGTTAGCTCTCATTTCATTTTGAGCAAATGCTGCTGTTTCTTTATCAACAGGCGGAAGTATATGAGGAGCCAGTTCAACCAGTGTAGTATTTATACCCGGCATTTCCGCAAAGTTTTCCGCCATTTCAACGCCAATGAAACCGCCGCCTATCACTACCGCATTTTTTGCATTTACTGCTTTAACATGCGATTTAATTCTTTCTGCATCCTGAAGCATTCTTACAGTAAAGATTTTGCTGCTGTTTATTCCTTCAATATCAGGCTTAAACGGCTGTGCACCGGGAGCCAGAACCAGTTTGTCATAAGACAGAACCTCTGAATTGTTTACTGTCACAGTTTTGGTTTTTCTGTCAATTTGAGTAACTTCCGCGCCCATTTTTATATCAACATTCAGAAGATTTTTAAATTTTTGAACGCTTGAAACATGCATTTTTTCTTCGCTGTCTATCACGTTAGAGCAGTAATATGGCAAGCCGCAGTTAGCAATAGAAATTTCATGAGTCTTTTCCAAAATAATAATTTCTGCTGTATCATCCAATCTTCTTAATCTTGCTGCTGCACTTGCTCCGCAGGCTCCTCCTCCAATTATTAAAACCTTCATAAATACTCTCCTTTTATTTTTTGTTATGTTAGAATTATGAAGGAAAATAAATAGGGATTCAATAATGAAGAGAATTTTAGTTACAGGCGGAGCAGGATTTATTGGGAATCACTTGTGCAGAAGGCTTTTAAGCGAAGGAAATTATGTAATTTGCTTAGATAACTTTTTTACAGGTTTAAGAGAGCATATTGCAGATATGCTTGATAATCCTAATTTTGAGCTTGTGGAACATGATATTATTGAACCTATTGATATAAAAATTGACCATATTTATAATCTTGCTTGTCCCGCAAGCCCGCCGCATTATCAATATGACCCGATAAAAACTATGAAAACATCGGTGCTGGGCATCTTAAACATGCTTGAGCTTGCAAAAAAATATAATGCAACTATTTTGCAAGCTTCAACCTCAGAGGTTTACGGAAACCCTCTTGTACATCCTCAAAAAGAAACTTATTGGGGAAACGTAAATCCGATAGGTATAAGAAGCTGCTATGATGAAGGCAAGCGTGCGGCTGAAACTCTGATGATGGATTATCACAGACAATATGGTGTTGATATTAGAATTATAAGAATTTTTAATACTTACGGGCCAAATATGGACCCCAAAGACGGACGAGTTGTTTCTAATTGCATTATGCAGGCAATTAAGGGGGAAAATATTACCATTTACGGTGACGGTTCTCAAACAAGAAGTTTTTGTTATGTAGAAGACCTGGTTGAAGGAGCAATCAGAATGATGAATAACAAGAAAAAGTTTATAGGACCAGTAAATCTTGGTAATCCATCAGAAAGAACTGTTTTAGATTTGGCTGAAAAAATCATTAAACTCACAGGCACTTCATCAAAAATAACATTCATGCCATTACCCAGTGATGATCCTGTAAAAAGAAAACCTGATATAACAACAGCTAAACAAGAATTGGACTGGGAACCCCAAATCGATATCATAGACGGATTGAAAAAAACAATTAAGTATTTTAGATCTGTTTAACCCTACCATGGAAAATCAGATTTTATCTGGTAATTATCACTAATTATCAGTCCTGTACAAGCATCACCTTGCCCTTTACATTGAGTTAGCATCTTATTTCTGGAAAGACCTGCTCCATAAGGATAAAGACCTGGCTCTGGCACATTATGTGTACCTTCTTCGCTAAAAGCTCGTGGAGTAAGTGTAAAAACAAATACATCCATTCCCACAGTGTTTGGTTTTTTGTTTCCATTAATGTCATATAAAAAATGAGCATGAGCTTTTTGATTCAATAATATAACTCTTGAGCCATCTGCCAGAATAAAAAAATAAGCAGACGTGTCACTAAAATCTTGTCCATTCGCATATTTAATTCCGTCACCAAAACAAGCAGTAGATTGTGATGAACACTCAGAAATAACATTGAAGTAATCTTTTAAATAAGTTTTATAAAAATCTTCCGAACTTAAATTAAAATTCCAGCTTTTTAAATAGGAGTTCTCATTTTCAGACATATTTATTACATTTGATAAAGTTGAATAAGCTTTCTTTAATCCAGCAATAGTTTGTTGTGCATCTGCTTGTTTTTTAAGATTGGGTATAGTTATTGCAGCAATAACACCAATAATTACTAGGGTCATAAGAGTTTCGGCTAGTGTAAAACCATTAAATTTCTTATTCATACAAAACACCTCTTTTATAAATTCCGCAAATTAAGTATAAAAATATACAAAATTTACCTATTTCACCACAAATTCTATCAAACAAGTAAATTATAGTCAATTTATTACCCAATACACCATTTCCGATTCTTGTTTTGGCGAATAAGATTAAATAAGAGGTTAATATAGTGAATTTAAAAGTCTTATTCGGGCGAAAAATAAAAGAATATCGCAAAAAGAAAAATATAACACAAGCACAACTTGCAGAATTTGTTAATGTAGACGACAAACATATAAGCTGTATTGAAAGTGGTAAAAATTTTCCATCTCCAGATTTGATTGAACGACTTGCAACATCTTTAGAAGTTGAGCCTAAAGATTTATTTGAGTTTTATTACCTGCAAGAAACCGCAAACCTAAAAACAGATTTAATCTCAATGCTTGACAAGTTAAATCAAGAAGAATTATCACTTGCACACAAATATGTGCGGACATTTTTGTTAAAATAATTCTCGGTAACTTTATATTTACTAAAATTTTAATCGGATTTACCGGCGACACCGTTACTATAAACATACCTACAATAATTGTAGGGAAGGTCTATTTTTTAATAAAAAATCATGGGGCTTGATTTTTGTTTTTTAGCGTTTAATAATAGGATGTAAGAGAATTTATCGCGGGATGGAGCAGTCTGGTAGCTCGTCGGGCTCATAACCCGAAGGTCGTTGGTTCAAATCCAGCTCCCGCAACCATTTGATACAAGAGAGTTCCATGAATTTTGGAACTCTCTTGTAATTAGTGTATGATATTAAAAAATTTGACAAAAAAGATAAGCTAAAACATATGACAATTTAGTTAAAACTTAGAATAAATTTTCCAGAGATAAAAAAGACAACAATTTATTTACTTTATGTTCTTAAAATATTCTGCATATTTTTTATCAACTACATTAATATGATTAAGAATCCAATTTTTTAAAAATACAGCTATTTCAAAATGCAATAAATATCTGTCAGAGTTAAAATCATCGCAAAATTTTGCTAATTGTTCTTTAAATCTTTGATGATGCAGCTTGTGTTCTTCATAATCAGGATACCCGATTTCAATAAGAAAATTTTCTTCTTCTAGTAAATGTTCATCAGCATATTTTTTCAGATTATTTATAACCTGGGCAATTGCAAGCTTGTCTCTTTTATCTTCCATTGCCTTATTTATATCTTTTAACACCTCAAAAAGATGTTTATGCTGGTTGTCAAATTGCTCAATATCTATATTATATTTGTTATCCCAAGAAAAATCTTTCATGCAGCTCTCCACTTATTACTAATTATAATATACACGATTTTTTTTCAATTGGCATAGAGTATCTATTTTAAATAATCACTTATCCCTTCAAAAATTGATTCAATCATTTGATCTTTAAATATTCTGGAATTCAAGTTTGCGACATCTGTTTCATTCTTCAGGTTACCTGTTTCTATTAAAATTCCCGGAACCGGAGAAGATTTTTTTGCAGAAGATGACAAAACACCTAACGATTGTTCTGTTTGATGAGTAATACCCTTAAACCAGGAATGCTCATTCAATTTATTAGAAACTATTCTAGCAAATTTTTGATCTTCTTTATCAATAATTCCATCTCTTTTATTTGCAATTACATATATGCCTCTTTTGTCACCGCATGAATTACTATGAAGACTTACAACCAGATTTACTTTATTTTTCTTTTGAATATCTCTTATTGCTGTCATTGCATTATAAACAGAACCTTGAACATAGATAACTTTTCCACCGGCATTAGTAATTTTTTTAACCAGATTATCTGCAATTCTTTTATTTACAATCCATTCTTCCAGAGGTTTACCTGCATTACCAATAAAAGTATTAGTTTCTACGTTAGGATTTTTTTTGCTCATTACAGCATTGCTCGTGCCCGGATCAAAATTTACATTAGTGCCGTTTGCCATTGCCCCACCGTGACCGGGGTTAATTATAATAGTTTTTCCTTTCAATGGACCTTTTTTATTCAAATCTATGACCTGAACTTCTGCCGTAAGATTGCCATTCTTATCTACAACAGGCATCGGTCTTTTAAACGGTCTCATTTTATTTTTTGCTGTTTTTTCCCAGTCTTTATGAAGAGATTCCACTGTCCATTCTGTTTTTATACCATTTACATATACCGTTTGTGAGTTCCCGGATTTGCTAACTGTCTTTCCTGTTTTTTCTGTTTCCTGTTTAGTATTCTTTGTTATATTAGAAACTGCTGACGATTTTTCACCTATCTTCCCGTCAAACCATTCATATGCCAAACCCTTATATTCTTTAAGAACGTTTTCATAGGAATTATTCGGAAATTCACCTCTTGCATTTTCCTGTGCCATATAAACAAGACCTTTTTCATAAACGTTCGTTGCTGATTTTAAAACTTCAGTAGGAATTCCGTTTTTAAAGATTTCACACGCATTTTGAATATCAAACAAACGTCTTTTGCTTAATCCTCCGGCATATTTTTTTACTTTCTCGCCATTTTCTTTGGTAACAACAGAATAGTCCTGATTCAAATTTGAAATAACCTTCACATAATCTTTGTTATTTAAGCCATCCATTATATTCTTATTATCTCTGACTGCACCTTCTCCCTTATTAAAGACTAAATCAAGAAGAGATTCTTTCAAATGTAAAGGAATTGAAGAATAGGCATCATCTGAAATAAAAGTTTTAAGATTAAGATCCCTGTCTAGTAAATCTTGTGCAAGTATTGTGAATACCTCACTGTCTGAAAGTGTTTTACCTGAAAATTTTGATAATTCATCCGACTTAACAACATGACCTACACCTATTGTCTTATTTCCGTTTCTATCCTTATAAATCTCTTTGTGAATTCCCTCCATATTACATAATTCTTCAAGGAATTCCTTGTCAAAACCGGTCAAAGCTGAAACATCATCAAGAGACTTCACATTTTTAACTTTGTATGATTCAGGAATCAATAAAGTATCAGAAGGATAAATAAGCGAAGATGATTTTAAGTTATTTTCAGCAAGAAGCCTTGTTACAGAAACATCAAATTTTGAAGCAATTTTGTTTGGGTTATCACCTTTTTGAACAACATAAAAAGTTGCATCAGTCTTATCAAGATATTTATCCTGATCAGTAAAATCTACTGTTGGCTTATCAATAACTTCTATATTATCAGGATCTTTGTCAGTACTGCATTTATTAACAATTCCACCGCCAAGCACAGGCAGAAGAAACATTGCAACTAATGCACCTTTTTTAGCTTTTGTTGGCATTTTTTTTAAGGGTTCTGTTATAGTTTTTGTAATTTTTTCTTTTTGTTTTACCGCTTTATTTTTAATATCTGTATAATTAAGCCTGTTATCAATTTTCATAGATTTTTGCTCCTTTGTAACACTTATAAAAATCATAAAAATAAAAATTGACATCTTCTTAGGCTAATATTACAAATCTTAAAAAAACAAAAGCAATGAATATATTTGAAAATAACTAAAAATACTGATATATTAAAAAAATCACATGATATGGAGAGAAAAATGCTTACATTGGAAAAAGTTCAAAATGCAAAAAAATTATTAGCCGGAGTAATAAGAAAAACAGACTTGATTTACGCTCCTGATATTGCAAATACTGAAATTTACCTAAAAGCAGAAAATCTTCAAACAACGGGGTCCTTTAAAGTAAGAGGAGCATATGTAAAAATTTCACAACTTTCTGAAGAACAAAAACGAAAAGGTATAATTGCATGCTCAGCGGGAAACCATGCACAGGGAGTAGCACTTTCTGCAAAAAAAAATAATATTGAAGCAACAATTTTTATACCCAGCACAGCACCAATTTCAAAAATTGAAGCAACACGAAAATACGGTGCCACAATAAGATTAGTCGACGGTGTATACGATGATGCTTATAATGAAGCTGTAAAATTTCAAAAAGAAACAGGAGCAGAATTTATTCATCCGTTTGATGATATAGATGTAATAGCAGGTCAGGGAACTATTGCCCTTGAACTTTTGGAACAGTTGCCTGACATTGAAGCTGTAATTGTTCCTATTGGTGGTGGCGGTCTTATTTCAGGCATTGCATATACAATAAAAATGCTCAAGCCCGAATGCAAAGTTTATGGCGTTCAAGCAACAGGCGCAGGCAGCATGTATCATTCAATTGAATTACATCAACGAACAGAACTTCCCAAAGTATCAACTTTTGCAGATGGAACTGCCGTAAAAATGCCCGGAGAAAATACATTCAAATTTTGTACAAAATATGTGGATGAAATTGTGACAGTCAGCGATGATGAAACAGCAACAGCAATTCTTGCACTTATGGAAAAACAAAAACTCGTTGCTGAAGGAGCCGGCGCCCTCAGTGTTGCAGCAGCAATTTTCAAAAAACTTCCAATTGAAGGAAAGAAAACTGCCTGCATTGTTTCAGGAGGAAACATTGATGTAAATATTCTTTCACGTGTTATAAACAGAGGCCTTCTAAAAACAGGCAGGTTGTCTGACTTGACAATTGAAATGCTGGATAAACCCGGACAATTAAAAGAGGTTTCTCAAATCATTGCAGATTTGGGCGCAAATGTTATCAGAGTAAGACACAATCAAGGCGGAGAAAACACGGATATTAACGGCTGTTATTTAAAAATATCCATGGAAACAAAAAATCTGAGACACCTATGCGAAATAAAAAATGCACTTTGCAAAGCCGGCTACAAAGTTACAAATGAAAGGTAAAAAATGAAAAAAGTTATATTAACACAAAATGCACCAGCACCAATAGGTCCATATTCACAAGCTTATTTATGCGAAAATACACTATATTGTTCAGGACAAATTCCTCTTGATGCAAAAACAGGAGAATTTATAAATGGGACAATTGAAGAGCAAACACAAAAATGTATAGAAAACATATCAGAGTTGTTAAAAGCCGCAGGATATGACTTTGACGATGTTGTTAAAACAACTTGTTTTTTATCTGAAATGAGTGATTTTAGTGCATTTAATGAAGTCTATGCAAAATATTTTACATCAAAACCGGCTCGTTCCTGTGTCGCAGTAAAAGAATTGCCCCAAAATGCGCTTGTTGAAATAGAAGTAATCGCTGTTAAATAATACACTTACCAAACTCATCTCTGTCGAGAAACGGATACAAATCTTCTAAAGAAGCAGAAATCATTGTTCCGTCATCCAATTTCCTTGAAGAAAGTTTGGGAGTAAAAATATAATTCGATTTAACAACAACATCACAGACAACAGGCTCTTTTGAATCAAGTACATCTTTTATCTGCTGTTCCATTAAGTTGTTATCTGTTATCCTGACAGCCTTTATTCCAAAAGCTTTTGAAACAGAGACAAAATCAGGCACGCTCACTCCGCTGTCTTCGCCTGCTCCTGTCATTCGACCTTCAAAGAAATTCTTCTGTGTTTGTTTAATTGAAATATAACCGTTATTATTTATTATAAATATTTTCACAGGAAGGTTATTATGTTTTATTGTTTGCAGTTCTTGAATATTCATCATAACAGAACCGTCGCCTTCAACACAAACCGTACTTTTTCTATTACCAGCAATACAAGCACCGATTGAAGCCGGCAAACCGTAACCCATGGAGGCATCACCTGAATTTAAAAATACTCTCTGATTCTCTTTAATTACAGATGTCTGAAACATACAAACACATGCTGAACCGTTAGCCATTGTGGCAATATCACCTTCTTGCATTAATTGAGTAAGAACTCTTGTGAAATGATAAGGATCTATTTCAGAGCCTCTTTCCTTGTATTCATCACAGTTTTCAAAACAAAATTTTTCCTTTAACCCTTGAGAAAAATCAAGCCACTTTTTGCATTCAATCTCAGGTATCTTTTTCACAAGAGCAGGAAGAAATTCAGCCAAATCAGCATTAATTTTTAAATCTGCCTTTACTGTGGGTTTGTTCAATTCAGCTTCGTCAATATCAACAACTATTTTATATGCATTTTTTGCATAATTTTCATAATTATAACTGGCTTGTCTGATATTGTTTCTTGTTCCCAAACACAATATCACATCTGCATTTTGCAATGCAAAATTGCCGGCTCTTTGTCCAACAGTACCAATTCTTCCGACATAATTTTCATTCGAATCCGGTACAACATCAAATCCGTTAAACGTTGTCACAACAGGTATATCAACTTTCTTCAATAATTCAAAAAAAGCAGTCTCCGTTTTTGATAATCTGATACCGTGACCTGCAATTATTAAAGGCTTTTTCGCTGTTTTAAGCTGTGAAACAACTTCATCAATTTTTAAATCATAGACAGGTTCTTTAGGAGGAACAAAGTCTCTCAAATTGTTTTCATCTATCAAAGCAGCCTGAACATTCATCGGGATATCAAGCCAAACAGGCCCCATTCTGCCTGTCGTAGCTTCATATATTGCCTTATCCAATTCATATTTAATATCTTCAGGCACTGTAACCATTTTGGCATATTTAGTTAAAGGGGTAACAACACCAATAATATCTACCTCCTGATCACCAAGCTGTCTTAAATTCACTAACGGGCAAGAAGCAATGGTGGTAGAAAATTTAACCTGGCCTGAAATATACAAAACAGGAACAGAATCTGTCCATTGCCCGAAAACTCCGTTCAAACAATTCAATCCACCGGGACCTGTTGTTACATTCACAACGGCCAAATCCTGATTCACCCTCGCATATCCTTCAGCAGCAATAGCACTCGCTTGTTCATGATGATTGGCTATATAGGGAATATACTTGCCCAGGCTGTCATTTAAGTGCATTGCCCCACCGCCTGAAACCATAAAAAAGTTTTTTATGTTATATACTTCTTTCAGACGTTTGGCTATATAATCACTAAGTTTAATCATTACAGCCCTCTCAAATATATCATATTTTTTAATTTTTCATCGTAAGCATAAGGAGAATCAATGTCATCAATTTTCATTGGAGCATCTTTAGCAATATCATTAAGCAGGGCTTCACCATTCATAAACTCTCTGCAAGAGATTTGTCCTTTTTGAAGAGGAATTGCAAGATAAATGTCATCCTCTGTAAGAACTTCGCCTTTTTTCAAATCTCTTTTCGCATAAACACCTCGAACCAGTGCGTCGAGGTATTCAATCTCCTTTGCGTCGCAAACTCTCCTGTGACCTGCCGGAGCACCGCACATCTCTCTTGCTTTTTTATAGGCTTTAATCCATCTGTCCAAATCCTTTGGTTCAGAGCAATACGGAGAGACTGTCTTTCCGCCCCAATCTATATCAATATGCCGTTCAAAGGTTCTTGCTCCTTTCGCATAAGCAATCAACATGCCTGACTCAATATCGTCATTGCCTTCGTGAGTAGAAAAACCTATCACATGATTAGGATATCTGTTTTTCAGAAAATCTATCTGATTCAGCTCAAGTTCATATTTCTCACTCGGATACTTTGAAACACAGTGATTTATAGCAAGAGGAATATTTCTGTTTTCAAAGAAAGTAACCAAATCATCAATATCCTTTAAAGAAGATCCTCCGGTTGAAACAATAACAGGTTTTCTAGTTGTAGCTATTTTTTCTATTAAAATCCAATCATTTATATCAGAAGATGCTATTTTAATAATCTGTATACCCAGATTAACACAGGTATCAACAGATTTTTCATCAAAAGGAGTAGACATAGTAATACAACCGGCTTTTCTGATTGCTTCAACAAGGAGCCCGTAATCATCATAACTCATTTTTGTAGCAAGTGTCTTTTTTATATATCTGATATCATCTCTGTCTTTAAAATCTTTATGTATGAAATGATCGACATCTCTGAATTGAAGCTTCACAGCTGCTTTAATATTATTAAAACGCACAATTCTGGAAAAATCGGTTATAATTTTCTTCCCTCTTTCAACATCACCCCAGTGATTGTTGGCAAGTTCCAAAACAAATAAATCCTCAAAAATATTACTTTTCATATAAATTAAATCCGCTCTCTTTTTATCTATATTTATATTATACAGGCTGAAAGTTTTTTTAAACCTTCAAGCGTTTCATCATATTCACTGTTTGTAACAATAACATCAAAGTTCGAAAACTTTTTAAAATACTCTTTTATTACAGGCAGTTTTTTTGCAACCCCACCACTCAAAATGACAGAAAATCTCTGATTTACAGAATCACCTGAGAGCAGCATTTCAATTGCTTTAAGATACTGGCTTATGTAGCTTTTTATTATTGAAGCAAAATAATTTTTAATTGAATGTTTAGAAGGATCAAAAGCCAATATTTCACCACTGCTGCCATAACGCCAAGCACTTTGAAACACAGCCAGACTTATATTCAAATCAGCATTATTTATGTCATCTAACGAAACGGAAGACAATTCTTTCCAAAAATCAATTTCCGGATTCGTTTTTGCAAGCATTTCTTTATAATAATTAAATGCACGTCCTGAAGGTATATGGGTAATTACCGATAAAATTTTTGAATCAAAATACGGGCGTCTCTCATTTTGTGAATCAACAGAAGCTATCAAAGCCGCCTGAGAACCTGTTCCCAGATTTAATGAAACACAATTATCTTTTAAGCCCACACCGTATAAAGCACATTGATGGTCACCTACACCTGTATAAATTGAAATACTTTTTCCGTTCATTTCGATAAAACCGGCCGGTGCGATTTTTTCAACAGGCTTGTTAAATACAACAGACACATTGGAACCTTCCGTAACCGCAGAAACAATTTCTTCATCAAAAGATTTTGTTCTTATATTATAAAATCCGAGCCCTGCGCTCATTGTGCAATGTGCAACGTTCAATGATTCCCCGCCTGCACATGCCAGCCATTCAGGCAAAGAAACAACTTTAAAATCACCTTCTATTTCACCGTTTCTAATCATGTGGAAAAGATTAAAAACAGGATAACAAGCACGCTCTTTCATCCCTGTTTTTTCAAAAAACTTATTTTTCAACTTTTGTTTTAATAAATCCAGAGATGAAACACCCTCGATTTTCTCCAAACATCTCTCATCTTGCCAGCTTATATAATTTGACACAGGCTCATTGTTATTGTTAAGAAGAGCAAATCCATGCATTTCAGAACATATCAACACATTGTCAATATTATACTTCTTCGAATAATCTTCTAAAATAGATAAAAATTGATTCTTTAACTCAAACAAATCTACCTCAAATCGATTTTGAGTTAAAACACAAGGTTTTACAGGCTCATAATCTCTGATATCAAACAGTTTCTCATCAGAAAATACAGCCGTCTTTATCCTTGAAGCTCCAAAATCCAGAAGTAAAAATGTTTTCATCAAAACTCCCGTAAAATAATTTGTTCAATCTCAGCTGTCAGTTTTTCATCCAATTCAATTTTCAGAAACTTTGTATCGCCTAATTCAGAAATAATCACAAAATTTACAAGGTTTCCTGTGGTTTTCTTATCTTTTTTAAGCAGCTTATCCAATCCATTCAGGTTTACTTCTTTTAAAATCGATTTTCCCAAAAGCTCTTTAGAAAGAGTCTGAGTAAGTTCATAATCCTCCTGATTCAAAAGACCTCTATCCATTGCAATTTTGTTTACTATAACCATTCCCATAATTACTGCCTGACCATGGGGTATTTTATAGTTAGAAAGAGCTTCAATAGCATGCCCGACAGTATGACCGTAATTCAAGCTTTTTCTGTAATATTTTTCAAATTCATCTTCTTCTACAACAGCTTTCTTTACAGCCAGAGAAGAAAGTATCAAAGGTTTATAAGATTCAAAATTCTTTACTTTCCCGTTTACAACATTGTCAATATAGACTTGAAGAGGTGTCTTTCCTCCTGTGACAAGAAGTTTGAGAATTTCTCCCATTCCTGATTTTATATCAAACTCACTCAGCGTTTTTAAGAAAGCTATATTTATCACAACTTCACACGGCGCAGAAAACAGCGCAAGCTGATTTTTCACACCATGATGATTTATACCTGTTTTACCACCTATACAGCTGTCACACATAGAAAGCAATGTTGTGGGATAATATACCCATTTTATCCCTCTTTTATAAGCCGCACCGACAAATGCGCCAACATCTTCTATTATACCGCCGCCTATAACAATAAGCTTTTCTCCTTTTGTAAACTCGTTTTTTTCAAGAAAAGCCACTACATCAACAACTCCCTCGAGAGTTTTAAATTCCTCTGTTGCTTTAGCTTTATACAAACGATTTTCATCAATTTTTAAGTCTTTGAAATAAAGCCCATAAACCCTTTCATCGACAAGGAGTAAATTACGCTCATTTGAATCCAGAAGTTGTTGAATTTCTTCAACAATATCAGGGTTATTCTTAATTGTAACAGGATAATCCTGAGGCACTGATTTTACAACAAAATCTGTTTTTGAAGAAAAATCTTCGGGCATAAAAAATTTTTTGCCTTCTATTAAAAATTCTGTCATGAATTTTGTCCCCCTTCAGCCATAAATCCACCATCGACTATAATATCCTGACCTGTAATATAAGTATTCATATCAGAGCACAAAAAGTATGCGGCATTAGCAATATCCGCAGGCATTGCCAGTCTTTTCAGCGGAATTTTTTTCTCCATTAATACAATCTTTTCATCACTGTTATTTTTTCTTGTCATTTTAGTATCAACAAACCCAGGAGAAAGTGTATTAACAAGTATATTATACTCACCAAGTTCACAGGCAAGTGTCTTCACAACCCCGTTGAGCGCATGTTTTGAAGCAGTATAAGCCAGACGACCGCCTCTTGAAATAGTCCCGTACAAAGAGGAAATACCAAGAATATGCCCGTATCCTTTTGCTTTCATCTTGGGCGCAATCGCTTTTACAATTTCAAAAAACGACATATAGTTGATTCTTGCTGTTTTTTCCACATCATCAAAAGTCAAGTACTCAAGCATTTTCGGATTATTGAATCCCGCACAGTGTATAACAACATCAAAATAACAATCATTATCTTCAAAATAAGCCTTCACTTCATCAAGATTTTCGAGATTCAATTCCTGTCTGGTTGGAGCTGAAACACTAAACCCGTTAAGTTCAAAAATATCTTTTATAGCACTGCCTATATCACCATTTGCACCTGTTAAAAAAACTTTTTTCATTATTTATCCTCTAAAAGCAGATTTCTGTCTATTTTCTCCAAATTTTCTCTGTAATAATTATATAATAATTCAATTGATTGCTCGATTTTTGTAAATTTCAAATCAGGAATCTCCAGCTTAAGTCTTTTATTACTGCCTGTGTAATCAAGCCCGTATCCGTCTTTTGAAACAGATATCCCTGTATTTTTACCGCTGAGTTCCTGTATAATTTCGGCCAATTTATAGAGTTCTGCCTCCTCATCAGGAACTATGTTATAAGATTTATATTTCATTTCATTTTGAATCATATAATCCAATACAGGCATCAAATCATCAACAAAAAGATAGCTGAAACGTCTGTTTTGTCTGAGTGTAACCGGCAAACCATGCAAAGTTTTACAAATAGCATTGGAAATAAACCTGATTTCCCAGTCTTCGTATTTTCCAAAAATTCCAAAAATATTCAAATCTATGAAATTCTCTAATTGTTCTATTTGTTTTTGTTCAACATATTTGCAAAAACCGTGTTCATCATATGGCATTTGTTTAAAAATATCTTTTTCTTGAACCTGTGTTATATTTTTCGAAACATCATAAATCGCCCCTGAGCCGAAGTTTATAAATTTTTTAAATTTACCTTTTTTTCGTTCAAGGTTTTCAAACATTCTCAAGTTTGAATAAAAAAGATTAGCAGTATCTTTTGCATTTCTGTGTCCGGGCTTTACAGCTGCATGCAAAACAACATCAAAAGATTTGTTTTCAAAATATTTATCAACACTTTCTGTGTCCAACAGGTTCAATTCAAAACTTCTCGGTGCATAAATTTCATATTTCTCAGAAAGAAAGCTTTCCTGTATATTTTTCCCGATAAAACCGTTTCCACCTGTCAAAAGAATCTTTTTCATCACTTATTAGCCTCAACAAATTTGTGAATCAAATCACTTATCCTATCCAGATGTTTTTCCTCCAGACGAGGGAATATGCCCACCCAGAAAGTATTATTCATAATAAAATCAGTATTCGGCAAAAGTTTATAATGTTGTTCACAAAGTTCCATAGAATTTATCAAAGGAGAATTTGCAATTCGAAGCTGAATTTCATCTTCTACAAACATGGGCTGCCTTAGAATGTTACCTGCAAAAAGCTGTCTTGTGCCCACACCGTTTTTTTCCAAATATTCAACAAGTTTTTGCTTAGTAAATGGAGCCTCACTTTTTACAGAAATTAAATAGCCAAACCATGAAGGTTTCACATTTTGATGAACACAAGGCAATATTAAATAATCGGAAAGGTCGCTCAATTTACCTGTTAAATACTGTGCGTTCTTTGTTCTTCTTTTTAAAAATTCAGGAATTTTTTTTAATTGAGAACACCCGAGAGCTGCCTGCCAATCAGTAATTTTCAAATTATATCCTACATGTGAATATGTATATTTATGATCATAACCGAACGGCAAATTACCAAGCTGCATACTAAAACGCTTATGGCAGGTATCATCTTTTCCCGGTTTACACCAACAGTCTCTACCCCAATCTCTAAAGGATAAAAGAATTCTATAAAGCTGTGTATCATTAGTAACAACGGCTCCACCTTCACCCATTGTTATATGATGAGCAGGATAAAAGCTATAAGTTGAGATATGCCCGAAAGTTCCGGCTTTTCTGCCTTCAAATTCCGCACCCAAAGCATCACAACTGTCTTCAATCAACCACAAATTATGTTTCTCACAAATGTCTTTTATTTTACCCAAATCAAACGCATTGCCTAGTGTATGAGCAACAAAAACGGCCTTTGTTTTTTCCGACAATACTTCTTCTATTTTTGAAGCATCAATATTATAAGTACCAATTTCACAATCAACAAAAACAGGAACGAGTCCATTTTGTATAATAGGATTCACTGTTGTAGGAAAGCCGGCTGCCACAGTAATAACCTCATCACCTTTTTTCAAACGTTTTTCGCCAAGTTTATGAGAAGTCAATGCAGACAATGCAAGAAGATTTGCACTTGAGCCGGAATTAACAGAAAGCGCATATTTAGCACCTATAAATTTGGAGAACTCCTTTTCAAACTTATCATTAAAACGACCGGCTGTAAGCCACATATCTAAAGATGCATCTATCATTGCATCAAGTTCCTCAACACCGAGAAGCTTTCCGGAGGCAGGGATATATTTCAAATCTTTTTGTTTTCCGTAAATAATATTGTAATAAACATGCGAAGCAGCTTTAACAAGATTTCGAAGCAGCTTTTCCATTAAATTTTTCCTCATAATCTTTTATTTGAGACATAGTCAAATCATACATATCAATTTTATTATAAAAACTTTTGTACCAGTGAACGGTTTGTTTAATCGCTTCATCTGCATTATAAATCGGTACCCAGCCAAGTAATTTTCTAGCTTTTTCTATATTCAACATTAAAAGACCCGCTTCATGAAGATTATCTTTTTTATAGACTCTAACTTCGCCTTTACCCCAACAATCAATGATTTTTTTTACTATATCTTCAACGGTTAATGCACTGCATTCTTCCGGTCCGAAGTTAAATCCCTGAGCATATTCATATCCTTGTTTATACAATTTGGCCCCCAGTGTTAAATAGCCTGATAAAGGCTCCAAAACATGCTGCCATGGTCTTATTGCTTCAGGGTGACGAATTTGAATCTCCATATCAAGATTTATAAATCTTGCACAATCAGGAACAAGCCTGTCACATGCCCAATCACCTCCGCCTATAACATTTCCGGCTCTTGCTGTTGCCATAGGGAAAGCACCCTCTTGATTCGGGTTTAAAAAGCATCTTCTATAAGAAGAAGACATAATCTCAACACAGCCTTTTGATGAGGAATACATATCATATCCGCCCATAGGCTCATCCTCTTTATACCCTCTTGCTCTTTCCATATTCTCATAGCACTTATCAGTTGTTACATTAACAAAAGCTTTCACACTTGAACATTTTCTGGCAGCTTCAAGCACATTTAATGTACCAATAACATTTGTCTCATAAGTCATAACAGGTTCTTCGTAAGAATATCTGACAAGAGGTTGTGCAGCAAGGTGAAAGACAAATTCAGGTTTAAAATCTTGAAATGTTTTCTCAAGCAGATTTCTATCTAGTATATTACCAACAACACTATTAATCCTTTTTTCAATATTCAAACTGTTAAACATTGAAGGAATTGTTTCAGGATGCAAAGCATATCCCAAAACTTCTGCCCCGAGAGACTGAAGCCAAAGAGATAACCAGCTGCCCTTAAAGCCTGTATGTCCTGTAATTAAAACTCTTTTATTTTTATAGATATCAAACATTATTCTCTACCCAGCCATTTAGCCCATGGTGCCATATCTGACTGCCAGAGTTTTGTCAGTTCATTTTTATCTCTCAATGTATCCATAGGCTGCCAGAAACCCCTATGCTTGTATGCATTAAGTTGATGATTTTTGGATAAATTTTCCAGTGGAGCACGCTCAAAAATTACATCATCAGAATCCTCTATATAATCAAAAATTTCAGGCTCACAAACAAAAAATCCACCATTAATCCAGGATTCTTCACCTTTTGGTTTTTCCATAAAAGAAGTAATAAGATTGTCTTCTTTTATAACAAGAGCCCCAAAACGTCCTGAAAGCTGAACCGCTGTCATTGTAGCAATTTTCCCTGAAGATTCATGAGATTTCAAAAGAGCATCTATATCCACATCAGAAACACCGTCACCGTAAGTGAGCATAAAGCGTTCTTTTCCAATATAGTCCTGAGCTTTTTTAATTCTTCCACCTGTCATTGTATCTTGACCAGTGTACAAAATAGTAACCTTCCAGGGTTCATTTCTGGTTTTATGAATTTCTACACTGTTATTAGCCATATCAACAGTAATATCGGAATACCTATTGTAATAGTTTATAAAATATTCTTTTATGAGATGTGATTTATAACCTGTCAAGATTACAAAATCATTAAAACCATAGAAAGAATAAATTTTCATAATATGCCAGAGTATGGGTTTTCCGCCTATTTCAACCATTGGTTTGGGTTTCAACTCGGTTTCTTCACTCAACCTGGTACCGAGGCCGCCCGCCAGAATTACAACTTTCATATTTTTCTCCATTTATTAAATTATAGTTTAAAATCAGCTTTTGTTAAACATGTCACAAGCTATTTACAATTATTTACATTTAGGGAATCTTGATAATATTGGGTTTTCAGAGTATTTTTGTAAAAAAAGAAATATTTTTTTGAGTTTTTATAAAAATACACGCAATTTTTTTTCTTTAGGAACATTTCTTTTTGTACCATTATTAAAATATCATCAACTTAGAATAGGAGTAAGGAATAAATGGACATTAGTAACATCAAATTAAATGGCATCCACAGAAAGTCAGAAAAACAAAACAAAACAGAAAAACAATCTTCACCGATTGAAAACAAAGACTTAACACCACAAGAAAAAAGTACACTGGCAAAAATCAGAGCAAACGCCTTGGCATCATATTTGGCTGCTGCTATGGCAATCGGCGGCACATCTGCAACAATGACAAGCTGTGTTGACCAAACAGTCGATCTTGATATGAATACAGATGAATTCAAACAAATGATGCAGCAAATGATTCAGTTACAACAAGAAATGTTGAAATTGATGCAGGAAAACAACTCTGACAACAAAGAACAAATCGAACAAAACAAACAAATTCTTGCTATTTTGCAAGATATTATGAGTGGTGTTACTAATATCAAGGATGGTATTTACAGCATAAAAGCATTAATTGAATCATCTAACAAATTTGATGTTGAATTTTTAAATAAAATTAATGAAATCATTGCAAACCAAAAAGATTCAAACATAGCTCTTCAAGAAATCCTTGAATTAAACAGACAACAAGCACTTTCATTACAAAACATTGAAGAATTAATCAAAACAGTTGGAGAAAGTGACAAAGAACTGGCAGAAATCTTACAAAACTTCTACAATGACTTCAAAGAAAGTGATAAAACACATACAGAAAACGAAAATACTCACTCTAATTTAATGAAAGAAATTCTTGCTGCATTAAAAGAATCTAATTCAATCGGCGCAAGCACATTAGCAGAAATTCAACAATTCCATGCTGACTATCTTGCAGGAAGAATTACAGAAGCTGAAATGTGGGAAAAAATTACATCATTATTAGAAAGCATCGACTCTAAACTTGATGGATTGCTCGAAGCAGTAAAAGGTCTCGAAGAAAGCCTTGGCAATCTTGTTAACGGCAATGGTGAAAAGATTGTAGACATCTTAAACAAATTACTTGAACAATTCCACGATCACTCAATCACTTCAAATGCTTTAGCTTCTGAAATCTTAGAAGAATTGAAAAATTCAAACATCAATGATCAAAAAACTCAAGAAAAATTAGACAAAATCTATGAAGAACTCAAAAACGGAAACATCTCTGCTTCCGAAGCACTTTCAAAAATCACAGAAATCTTGAACCAAATCAAAGAAAACACTGATGCAATCAAAGATGCGGTTCTTAAAATTTCTGCCGATATCGTAAAATACGGTGACGCTATTACAAGCAAACAAGATCAACAACTCGATATCATGGGAGATATGAACAACAACCTCTCTAATATCGGCTCTGATATCAAAGAATTAATTGAACTTCAAAAAGAAAACAACAAAAACCTTGTAAATATCGCTAACAGCATCGATGAAATGAATGTTAAACTCGATCAAATCCAAGAAAATCAAGGTAACCAATTGACAATTGACCAGATTAAAGAACTTGCAGGTCCTGCTTTCGAACAATTAATGAAAATTCTTGGAGACATCCACGGTGACCAGATTACAATTGATGAGCTTCATGAAGCATTAGACAAATACAAAACAGACTTAACAAAAACAAACTCATTAATTGAAACATTAACAACAGTAGTTCAAAATCTGAACCTTGGCTCAGGAATGTCCGAACAGTTAAAAGAAGTTGTTCAAAAACTTGAAGACTTGAAAAACATTCAATCAACAGGCAACGCTAACATCATTGCAGACCTTGAAGCACTCAGAGATCAAGTTGCCGGTGTTAAAGGTATTCTCGATTCATTACTGAAAACAGCAAATGATATCAAAGGAAATCAAGATACATTCATGGCCAGTGCTAAAACATTCGGAACAAAATTATTCGAAGAATTGGCAAAAATCCAAAATAATATGGTTGACAAAGATGCATTCAACGTATATGCAGAAAGCTACAAAGAAGCTCTCGTACAAGCTGAACAAACACGCCAAGAACAAAAAGTTATCTTGCAAACAATCCTCGAAAATATGGGTAAAGCAGACAGCGGCGTAGATGTAGATGATCTTATTGCAAAATTGCCTAACTACACAGATATCTTGAATGAAATCAGCGAAAAAATCGGTAAAGTTATTACAAGTTCAGACTTAGAAAACTTCTTCGTAAAAACTCAACCGGATTTGACAAAAACAAACAACTTGATTGAAACATTGACAACAGTAGTTCAAAATCTGAATATCTCAGGTGGTGGTTCATCAGGAACAAACAACCAAGCTATTGAAGCTATCAAAACAACTGTTAACCAAATCTTGACAGCTATCAATAACGGTCAGATTGCATCTGAAAAACAAATCCAGGCACTGCTAGATGCATTAGCAAAAATCGAAGACAATACAAAACCGTCAACAGATACAACAACAAGATCAGCCAGATTTGCAGATGCAGGTGTAACAGCAAAAGGACAAACTTATATGCACCCGGGCTGGATATATGCTCACTCTTATCAAGCATAAGAAATAGTAATAACAAAAAATCCTTCGGAGAATTCGCCGAAGGATTTTTCTATTTTTAATTGATTATTTAGTTAATTCGTATTTTCCAGAAGAAACAAGTTCTTTTACTTTTTGGTCTCTTGTATTTTTATCAAGTCCGCTTACTGAATCACCACAAGATGTTTCATAACCATATGTTGTTTCTTTGTCTTGTTTAGTGAATGGGTTAGAAGCTTGATTGTAAACATAAGTTCTAGCTTTTCCACTAACAACACCGGCTTGTACTTTACCGTCTTGTTTATATTCATAAGTGTTGCCATTAACTGTGATTTCAGAAGGAATACAGAGCTCTTCACCAACTTTCGGGAAGAATGCATCTCTGGATGATTTTACACCGGCAGGTAATGTACCGTTCTTTTTCATATCTTCAAAAGCTGCATCTTTCAAGAATCTGATTAAAGCTTTTCTGTCTTCATTTGTTTTAGGTGCATATTTGCCTCTTACAAGTGCATCCCAGTTGTCACCTTTCTTAACTGTGTAGCAATCTGTTGCTAAAGGAACTTCAACATCGTGAGTTTCATCAGTTTCTGTAATTTGACATTTTTCAGGTGTTTCTTCTTTAATTGGTTCTTCTTTAATCGGTTCTTCTTTTGGTTTTTTAACCAGTTCTCCGTGTAAAGCAACTGCTTCTTCGTAATTTAATACGCTTCCTTCGCCTGCTGCTCTTTGTAAATCAGATTCCATAGCTTTCTTATCTAACGTTTGTCCATCTTGACCAACATAGAACTTAGAAATCTTTTTCATTATATCAGCACCTTTTTCAGTACCATAGTTGTCCATATATTCAGCATAATCATTATATGTTTTTACGTTTTCTGGAAGAACTTTTTCAGCAACTTTCTTTTCAACTCTTGTAGCCTGAGTAATAGCAGATGCTGTTCCGCCAATTACCGCACCGGCTATTGCACCGAATGGACCAACTTTAACTGATTGAGAAATTGTTCCTGTGATTGCACCCCCACTGGGATTAACAGTTTGAGTTATATTAACAAATCCGAGAGGAGCACCTGCTGCTGCACCTAAAGCAGCATCTCTTGCAACTTTTCCGCCATTAACAGCTTTTTCAACATTATAGCCCAATTCTTTTGCTATTTTCTTGCCTTCTTTTTTCGAGAATTCTGTTTCAGTTCCATTATATTTTTCAGAATTCAATTCAGCTTTGATAGCATCAGCTTCGCCAGGTTGTCTTTTCTTCCAAGAATAGCTTACTGTATTGTCAGAACCAACATTTCTTTCCATAATATCATAGAGCTCTTCATTTGTAAGACCTGCTGCGTCTATTTTCTTTTGAAGTTTTTTACCGAAATCAGGACCTTCTGTTTTGATTTTTTCAATTTTATTTTCAGTTGCCTGAGCTGCAAAAACTGTTGTTGAATCTTTCTTCTTGCCAAAAATTCTACCGAAAATATTTCCTTTGCCACTGTATTTTTTAGCTTCTTTGTACAATTCTTTGTCTATTTCGCCATTTTTGTACATTTCTTTTAAGTCATTTTTAACATCAGAGCGAACACCGCCTTTTTTAGTTGCATCTGATTCACCGGATAATCTTATTGCCAATTCTTCAGCTTGAGCTTTTCTTTCAGCTGCCAATCTTTTTTCTTCAGCTTTTTTAGCTTCTTTAGCTTCTTTCTTTTGTGCTCTTGTTAATTTGATTGAATCTGTTGTTACTCCGTTTCCCATGTTAAATATCCCTTTCTTTTCCTCAATAGTCTCTACAAAAAGTATTTAAAATATCCTATATTTAGATAAACAATTTCTGTTTTCAAAAATTGCCAAAAAGAAAGAAAAAACATGAAAAAAACGAACATATTCTTTGAAAATGCCCGTTTTTATTGAATCCCTAAGTATTAAGTTTTGTTAAGTCTTAATTACCAAGTGCCCAGCGGAAGCCCATCGTCAAAGCAATACCGTTACGACCACCGTTTCTTAACATAGCTTGTCCAAAGCCTGTAAACCTATCACCATAACGTTTTTGAAGACCTACACCATATTCAATATATGGTTTAACAGACAATTGAGCAAGAGGAACTTCATTTGCATAGAATTTAGTTTTATCCATTATGTTCCAAGTCATATTAACACCAAGGTATGGCTGCCAACCGTTTTTAAGATTACCAATTAATCTCAAACCGGGAATGATTTCAATAGCATTCAAAGGATCCTGAGTAACTTTTACACCGGCAGCATTTGTATAATCAAACACATTAACAAATGTATAAGACATCATATAGCTTGGCTGAATAATAAATTTATTATTGAAAAGTCCCCAGTTATATCCTGATTTCCAGGCTGCACCTGTCATTAAAATCGGGAATTGATCATTACCGAATGCATGATGTGACTCAGCAGCACTTGCACCAACGTTTGCAGTAACACCAGTCCAGAAGTTACCTTTATATGCAGTAGCAACTCCACCGAATGTACCACCATTTTGCCAAATGCTTACACCGTTATAAGCCTGGTGAGAACCATGATATGCACCAAAGAATGAGAAGTTTCCGTCCCAACCGTGCCCTAATTCTACAATGTCACTTTCACCGCCGATTAAAGTACCGTATGATACGTTAGAAACTCTCGGCCCTCCCTTCAAAGGAACATTTTCAAAGTTCGTGAAAGGTCTTACATAAAAGCCGTCTCTTTCTTCAGGAATTACATTTGGAGCATAAACACCTGTATGATATCCTGCATTGGCATATTTATTTCTCATTTTCCAAGCCATACGCTGCTCAGGTGTCATCAATGTAACAAAATCCATATTAGCAAATGACTGTCTATAAAGGTTATCCTGTATCAAGAAGGCAGCCTGCGCAGCAACAGGACCAGCAATAATAGAATCAGAGTTGCCTATTTTATCAAAAACAAAATATTCTCCATTATCAGGAGCACCACCGCCTCCGGAAACAGGATTGTTAATTGTTTCTTGAGTAACTTTATATTTATTTATAGGTGCTTCAACAATTCCTGCACCTTTATTTGTAACATGACCAATCAACTCAGGAGCATCAGTGAACAGAATTCTTGCACTGTCACCTTGAGCTTCTGTAACTGACTTCATTTGAGATACATTCAATGTATATTTGTTATCAACATCACCATTAGTAATTGAACCAAAGTTGTCTTTTAAGATACTATCCATTTTTTGATTTTTCAAATCAACATCAAGCATTATATTTGTATCACCTTTAAGGTTCAATTCTTGAGCTCTAAGCTGATAAGACCCAAACTCATTATTCAACAGATTCAAAGTACCGCCATAGAGGTTCAGTTTGTTTGATGCATCAAGGTTTCTGTCATGAGCAAATGCCAGCTGACCATCATAAAGAGATATTGTTGTATTCTCTATCTTCGCATCACCATTTACACTGACTTTACCTGTATAAGTAGAACCATCAGATCCTGCTTTGTTTATAACGACTTCAGAATTATCACTAGTAGAACCGCTTACAGTAGAATTGATATTTATTGTTTTGTTTGCAGAAGCAAGGAAGTTACCTGTTGCTTTCTGATCCGAATTCGTACCTGTGCCATTCAAATAAATAGTATCCATACCATTCGCAAGGCTGTTTGCATCACCAATATATACATCTTTGTTTTTAGCAATTATTGTTGTATTTGAACCTGATCCAGAATAAATAGCACCGCCAGAATACGCATCATCAGCTTTATTTCCAATAAAATTGCTATCCGTAAATGTAGCATCATTCAAATTATAAATAGCACCACCAGTACTGGCAACGTTGTTTACAAAGTCAGTATTAGTAACATTTAAAACACCTTTTGATTGCTGAGCAGTAACTGATTCATTATAAATAGCACCGCCCAAAACAGTTTTTTGTCCAGCAACATTTTCGTTTTGTCCGTTACCGTTAAATACAGCATTTGTGATATTTGCTTCACCATAGTTTGTAATAGCACCACCGCGTCCGGCAATGTTATTATTAAATTGAACTTTATTATTTTCTGTTCCGGTAATATTTAAAACAGGATCTGTATATTCATCACCGGCTGTTGAACGATAGTTATTAAGTATTGCTCCTCCGGACTGCGTAATACGGTTGCCGGCAGAATCATACCCGTTGTTATTAAAAGTTGTACCCTGATTGATATTCAAAACATTTGTGTAAGCAACATCGTCTTGAACAACATTACCAGAATTAAAAATAGCACCACCTGCTGTTACAGCATAGTTATTGCTGAAATCAGTATTTTCAATAGTTAAAACTGCATTTTGAGGATTTACACCGGACACACTTAATCCGTTGATGATAGCACCGCCGCTTCTTTGGGAAGTGTTTCCTGAAAAAGAGGATGTAGATATATCCATTGTATGACGGTTAACAATTGCACCACCATCACCTGCTATTGTATGGTTATTTGTAAATGATGTTGATTGGATATCAACTTTTCCCGTATAATTAGCAACTGCCCCACCGTAGTTGTTAGCATTGTTGTTTGTAAAAACCGAATTAGATATTACAAGAGATGCTGCATCGCCAACAGCTGAACTGTTATTATATATAGCACCGCCATATCCTTCAGAACCGCCAGAACCATTTGCTGTATTGCCTGTAAAAGCTGTATTATCAAGTTTTACAATACCGCCGTTTGTATTAGAAATAGCACCACCGCTTCCTCTTGTTGTATTATTGCTGAATGTTGATTTATTATCAGTTGAACCGTTAACAGTCAGAGTGGCATTATCATTTTGGATAGCAGCTCCGTTACCAACAATATTTCCGCCTGTGAAATTTGTATTGTTTACAGTAGTTTGAGCATTCGGCTGGTTATTAATAATAAAGCTCGGAGTTGTTTCTGGGTTATCTGTATTACCTGCTGTTATTGTATGATTATTACCGTTAATAACAAATCCTCCGGGAACAGGCGGTGCACCTAGGTTCAAGGCATTTCCGTCAGTTGTCAGATCATTTTGGATCTGCATATTGCCTGCTGTATCAGCACTTCCTGCCTGCTGAGTAAATTGTTCCCACGTTTGCTCCGCAAAAGAAATATTTGCGCTAAACAATAATGCAGCAAGAGACAGAACTGCATATTTTTTAATTACTTTAATTTTAGTTTTTCTCATAATTCCACTCTTCAATCAAAATTAATTTTGGTTATAAATTTAAAATTTAAATATTCTCTAATACATGCTTTGATCATGCCTCCCCATGAGGCGCATATTCAATCGTCGCACAAAAATGAAAAATATGTAATTTTTTTACAAAAAAAGATTACAAATCGTTCATAATATAAAAATTAAAAAGACCTTTAAATTAATATTCAAAGGTCTTTTAGAACAAAAGGTTAGTATTTTTCCAGATATTCATCCAACTCCCATGGTGTAACAGTTGTCCTATATCTATCCCATTCCATTTCTTTAGCTGTAACAAATTCATTAAAAATGTGTTCACCTAAAGCTTTTTTAACAATTTTACTCTTTTTCATAAGAGCCAGAGCTTCATTCAAACTGCCCGGCAATGAATCAATGTGGCTTCTTTTTCTTTCTTTTGCGCTCATATCATAAATATTTTCTTCTGTTTGAAGAGGCGGTTTAATCTGATTTTTTATACCTTCCATAGCCACTGTAAGCAATACAGCCATAACAAGATAAGGATTGCATGAAGCATCAGGAGAGCGCAATTCTACACGAGTAGCATTGCCTCTTTTTGCCGGTACACGAATCAATGCACTTCTATTTGCCAAAGACCATGCAATATAAACAGGTGCCTCATATCCGGGAACCAATCTTTTATAACTGTTAACTGTCGGATTTGTTATAGCAGTAAAATCTTTTACATGTTCAAGTATTGCACCAATTGTATATAAAGCTTCTTTTGAAAGCTGATAAGCTGAATCCTCACTATAAAAAGCATTTTTATTCTTTTTAAGATCAAATAAAGAAATATTACAGTGCATGCCCGAACCATTTATACCATAGATCGGTTTAGGCATAAATGTTGCATGAAGTCCAAATTTGTCAGCAGAAGCTTTTACGGCATATTTAAACGTAACAATATTATCAGCAGCAGTCAATGCATCGGCATATTTGAAATCTACTTCATGCTGACCTCTTGCTGCTTCGTGATGACTGGCTTCAATTTCAAACCCGAGTTGTTCCAATGTATCAACAATCTGTGCACGAATATCCTCACCTTTATCATCAGGACCAACATCATAGTAATCTGCGGTATCATGGGTAATAGTAGTAGAACAACCATTTTCATCTTTTTTAAAAAGGAAAAATTCTGCTTCAGGTCCAATATTCATAACAAAGCCCATTTCTTCGGCTTCTTTAATTACTCTTTTCAGGTTGCATCTGGGGCAGCCCTCAAACGGTGTTCCATCAGCATTATGTATATCACATATAATTCTTGCGACATTCCATTTTCCTTCTTTTTCTCTCCAGGGAAGAATAGCAAATGTAGATCTGTCCGGATAAAAATACATATCTGAGGTTTCAATGCTTCTGAACCCCTTGATAGATGAGCCGTCAAGCATCAATTCATTATTAAGAATTTTGTCAATTTGTTTTGCAGGAACAGCCATATTTTTAACCATACCATTGATATCTACAAACTGAAGCCTGATGAACTTTACATGATTTTCTTCAATAAGTTTTTTAATTTGCTCTTTTGAAAGCTCTTTGCCTTGTTGAGGCACATAATTAATCATAGATTTCTCCTTTTATCTTTTTCATACATTATTAAATTTTTAAAGTAAGGCACTTTGCAGCACCGCCAGCTTTCATATATTCACTCAGATCAGTTTGTATATGATTGAAACCTTTGCGTTTCAAAAGTTCCGTAAATCTTGTTGTAGTAAGGTTTGTAACAACTGTTTTTCCAATATTGACTGCATTACATGTAAAATATGAAGCTTCTTCCTCATTAACAACAATTCTTTTTTCTTCAGGAACATTTTCTTCAATGACTCTGTTTCCATATTCATCAAAAGCTCCCGGGTAATAAATCAAGTATCCGTCTGTCAAAGGACAAAAACAAGTATCTATATGATAAAAATTTTTATTTATCAACTCCATAGAGATAACAGGAATATTCAAAACCTCTGCAATATATGTATGAGAAGCAATATCTGTTCTCGGCACATATCCGGCATACAATGTATCCCCGAGAAACAAAGCATCACCTGCCCCCTCAAAAGACATTTCTTTAGGTATAGTAATAACTATATACCCGTTATCTTCAAACCATTGAGCAAAATATTTTTCCTCAGGCTGTCTTTGAGGATATTTAAAACGTGCCATTACAGCTTTATTTTTATACATAACAGCGGCATTTGCGGTAAAAACCATATCAGGAACATCTTCTCTCGGTTCCACAAGTCTGACATCAACCTCAAGTTCATCTTTTAAAATTTTATAAAGATTTTTCCACTGAAACATTGCTTTCCTGTTATCTGATTGAATATTAATATTCATCCAAGGATTAATCTCATATTTTATCCCGTAATGCTCGGGAGAACACATCAAAATCTTTTCGGTCATTCTAAATTTCTTCTGCTCCGTGCATTTTTGCTATTTTAACAGCCTCTTCCATTTTTGATTCATCATCAGTTTCTACAATAAAAACTGCTTCAGAAAAGTCATTTCTTCTCGCTCCGACTTTTACATCTGCGGCATAACAATCAATTCCGAGTGCTTCAATTTTATCCAATACTTTCGATAAAATTAAAGAATCAATAATATGGCCTTTTAATTTGAATTTCTTTTCCATAAAAACCTCTCAAAAATGTTAAATCAATTATGATGAATTTTCAGGCTTTATGCAATATTTTTTTTCATTTTATCAATATTAAGATTTATAAAAGATATGTTTTTAAAAAATTTTTTCCGGCTTTATAAAAAGAGAAAAAGTTATTGTTATTATTTTCAATGAAATTTATTATCAAGCTAAACATTTTTTTTATAACAATAAAAATGTTTTATTGTTTTTCCAGTCTTTTATATAAATTAATATTTAAGTCTATTGTTCTATTTAAGGTAATTTGAGATAATTTGTTATAAACAAGGAGAAAACTATGAACAATTCATTATATTATATAGACCTGGAAAAAAAATATGGTGCAAACAATTACAAACCGCTGGATGTTGTTATAGACAAAGGAAAAGGTGTGTGGTTGTATGATGTGGAAGGTAAAAAATACCTAGATTGTTTGAGCGCATATTCCGCAGTAAATCAAGGACACTGTCATCCCAAAATTTTAAACGCAGCAATTGAACAAGCAAAAAAACTTACACTTACATCACGTGCATTCAGAAATAATATATTACCTTTGTATTATGAAAAAATTTGCAAATTAACCGGTTTTGACATGATTTTGCCAATGAATACCGGAGCAGAAGCCGTTGAAACAGCAATAAAAGCTGCAAGAAAATGGGCATATACAAACAAAAAAGTTGAGCCCAACAAAGCTGAAATAATAGTCTGTTCAGAAAACTTTCACGGAAGAACAACTACAATAATAAGCTTTACGACAGATGAAGATTCAAAAAATCATTTCGGTCCATATACAGAAGGATTTAGTGTAGTAAAATACGGAGACATCGAATCAATAAAACATGCTGTCACAAAAAATACTTCTGCTATTCTTCTTGAACCCATTCAAGGAGAAGCCGGAATAAAAATTCCACCCAAAGGTTATTTAGCTGAAATAAGAAAAATATGTGATGAAAACAATATACTGTTAATATTAGATGAAATTCAAACAGGATTTGGAAGAACCGGCAAAATGTTTGCTTATGAACATGAAGGAATAAAACCTGATGTTGTTACAATAGGCAAAGCTCTTTCAGGAGGTTTTTATCCGGTATCGGCAGTTCTCGCCAAAAAAGAAGTTCTTGAGGTATTTAATCCTGGCGAACACGGCTCTACATTTGGAGGAAATCCTCTCGCCTGTGCAATTGCTATGGCTGCATTAGATGTAATAACAGAAGAAAAATTAGCCGAACGTTCAGCAGAACTCGGCAAATATTTTCTTGAAAAATTGAAAACACTCAATTCACCTATAATAAAAGAAGTGAGAGGCAAAGGACTTTTTCTTGCAATAGAGCTCAATGAAAAAGCACGTCCTTACTGTGAAAAACTTCAAAAAGATTTTGGTATACTTGTTAAAGAAACGCATGAAAACATTATAAGGATTGCACCTCCTTTAATAATAAAAAAAGAAGAAATAGACTTTGCTTTTAATTCAATTGTAAAAGTCTTTGCCTAAATATTGCCAATTCCGATTTCTGCCAGAATATCCTGGAAGTTTTTGCTTAACAATTCTGCAAAAACCATAGGATCGATTTGTGTAACAACAACAGCAAGAATATCATCAGGAAGTTCATTAACCATTTTCATTAAATCTTCCGGCTCAAGCTTGTTCATGTTTTTAACAATTTCACCTTTATCCAGCTGAGTTAAAGGCATAGTCAAAGCATTTTTAGAGAATTCAGTGAACAATTTGGGCTCTTTTTGTGTCAATTCTAATATCAATCCCATTTTTTCTTCTCTTTCAAAGCATTTCAAAGCTGTCTTGAACTTTTCAGGTTCAAGTTGATCCATAAATTTGACAACCTGTTCTTTGCTCATATGAAGATCATCTTGTGTTTTGCCTGTTTCTTGATACATATATTTTTGCATCATTTTATTCAGTTTATCTTCAGGCAGAGTTTTGACATAATCCAAAATTTGATTTTTGTCTAATTTATCAGAATCAAAAAATTTGTTTATTTCTTTTTCCGGTATCATTTTTAAAAACTGCTCGGGAGAAAAAGCATTAAACAAAATAGAACATATTTTATCTTTTGGCAAATCATATATTAAATTAAGAATTTTTTCTTTTGTAAAAAACATCAGCCCCATCAATAAATCACCCGGCTCAAGAAACTGAACCAAATATTCAAGGTCTTGACTGTTCATATTGCTCAAAATTGCATATCTGTTTCTGGCACTTTGAAGTTTAAAGAGTTTAACAAGCTCTTTTGGATCATTCAGAACATCTTCCTGAAAAGAAGCAGCCTGAGTATTTCCCTGAGCAGCTTCTGCTTCCATAATTTCATCAATACTTTTAGTACTGTATTCATTGACACGTTGAGTACCAATTTGGAAATTTTTTGTAAGATATGATAAATCAATATCCAATCTAATCATAAAAAATGAAAACCTTAATCATTGCCAAAACTCTATATTATAATAAACGGTTTTTTCTAAAAAATCTTAATATATACCATGCAAAATGTAACACTTCTTAATATTATAAAAACAAAAAGGCAATTTTTTGATTTATATATACTTTATATATACAGAGAGATAAGTTTATTAAAATAAGAAGAAAAGAGAGTGAAAAAATGAGTACAAATGTTCAGTTCGGTATGCTTCAAAGAATTAAAACACAAGATTTAAAAAATAATCCTAAATTACAAAATCTTCAAACAGAAATAAAAACACAAACTGATATATTTACACAAGCAAAACAAGATTATGACAAAGCATCGCAAAATGATAATCAAGGCGGTACTGTTCAAGCACAAACATTCTCAACTCCAACAATGAGTGTTGAAGAGCTTGAAGACAAAATGAATGAAGCTCAAGAAAAACTTGAAAAACTCCAAGCAACACTGGCACAAGAAGCAGGTGGAAAACAAGATAACGCTCAAGGTCCGGAAAATGAAGATGAAAAAAATAAAGTAAAACCCAAAAGCTTTTCAAATATGATGGCATAAAAAAAGCTCCGATTAACTCGGAGCTTTTTTTTAATTATTAGATTTGATTTCTTTAGGATGAGCTATTGCATCTCTGACTTTAGAAATTGTATAAGCACCTAATCCCATTCCAACAGCAGTGGCAAGATATGTTAGCCAAGCTTTTCCGTTCACTTTATTCAGTGTTTTAAGCTGTTCAACGGAAATAAAATTCTTTGCAAGCTTAGAAGCTTTTATACTAGCCAGACCTTCTTCTGCAAGAGTCGGTACCATTCCCAGAAAAGCAAGCTTACCGCAGTTATTTTTTATAAAAGTTGTTGTTTTATCAAAAACACCGCCAGGTTCTTCGCCCTCAGCTTTTTTACGCTTAAACAAAGCAACTAATAAAGAAACAATTGACAGCATAGCTAAAGGACCTCTTGCCTTAGCAAGAACCTTACCAAATCCGGGATTATTATTGTTTAATGCGTGACCCATTTCATGAAAAGCAGCCCAACCCATTTTATCTCTATTTACAACAAGAGCTTTTGCTCTGGGAGAATAAAAAGCATTTTTTCCATCTCTTACTAATCCTGCCATAGCTCTCATTTTAGGCTCCATTATTTTTTTCAAAGGAGGAAATTTATCCATCCAAGCAGGAATTGATTTTTTCAATATATCATCAACAACTGCTTTATTTTCAACAGTTGCATCCACAAATTTCACACCTTTTTCAGCCAGACCTGAAGCCTTAAAGCCGGCATCAGCAGCTTTTTTAAATACATCAGCATCAAGATTTGCAACTGATTTCATTGCTGATTTAATAGGCAGGCCGCCAAGTTTTTGTGCTGACAGCATAACAGTGCTACCAGCAACATTTGCAATCATTACAGCAGCTGCCGAATTCCCCAGCCCAGCCTTTTCATATTTTTTTCCATCTTTCGTAACAATAACCTTTTTACCATGATTCACACCAATTCCTAAATTTTCAGCCATTACGACTTCCTTTCCTTATTACACCTACATGTCAATAAAGTTTGAAAGCCCAAAAGTATTGCTACGGCTAATTTTCCACTGTCACTATCCTATCCTATTAGGCATTATGACAGGATTTTCAGGAAATTAAAATTCTAAAAATTCGTTTTTACATTTGTTTACAATTTAATATATTGATAAAAATAATAGATAGTCGGGTAATTGTTCAAAGTTTGTATTTTATATTAAATATAATCAATAAATCTTTTTCATACTTCCAACTATTCTTAATTCCAGACATGGACTTCTATTTTTAGGAGTCCTTTTTATTAAGCTTAAAAAGCTGAATAATATCTAAGATAAAGACCAAATGCAAGATTTACATAAGTAAAAAACACTAATAACATATTAAATTGCATAATTTTAGAAAAGCCATATGAACCTAAATACTTCGCACGTATAAGAAATAGAAACGTAAAAAACGGAAACAACAAAGGAATAAAATAACGCCCCTGAAGTCCATCAAAAGGACTTATTACATATGGTTGTATCCAGGAGACATAAATTATTGTAGATATCAAAATGATATTAAACAAAACTAAGCCCAAAAGCAAAATTCGTTGATATAAAGAAGAAAAAACTCTAAATTCATCACCCTTACAGAAAAGAATATTTAACAGAAAAAATAACCAATACATCCAATAGGTTACAGGAAATAAAAATACATCCAGCCATCCCAAAATTCCCACAGCTTCATACATCAAAATTATAAGGTTTAAATATAAAGTAATAGACAATGTTTTAAGATAAACAAAAGGATGTGATAAGATAAATTGGGTTTGTATTTCCGGATTAGAATTGTTTAATGGTACAAAAAGATTATAGCTCAACTTTGACCACATTAATGCTCCAATAAAAGCAGGAATAAGCAATATCAATACTTTAAAAATATTATTATTAAAAATTTTAATAAATTTTATATCATTAAACTTTGACAACGGTATAAACAACAAAAACAAAGTCAGAAAAAAGCTTTGCTTAACCATTGCTAAACACAATGCCAAAAACATAATAAAGAAATATTGTTTAGATGATATATTTTTATTTGAATATGTATATTGCAAAATCTTAGAAAAATAAAAAATACTTAAACATATCAAAACACCGTCAGCAGAGACAGAAGCCCCCATTGATAGACTCATAGGCATAAGCAAAATTAAAAATAAAAGTTGTTTCAAAAAGGGTAGAGATTTTATTGAAAAATAGCCCAGAACTGTATAAAAAGTAAGCAAAGCTAATTTAGAAAAAAATAAAAGCCAATATACTGAATCTGTAAAATATTTTGCAAAAAATATTCCTACACTTTGAGGGAAATAAGCTAATGGAGAATAAAGAGCCTGATACTTTTGATCAGAAAAAACTTTAAAATTTTTATCAATAAGAATATCTGATGAATCTATTATTTTATCAAAAGAAATTCTTTTATCAGTTTTAAAAGTCAAATAACCCAATTCATTTTCAAAATTTAACAATGAAACAGGAATATAATCTCCTGATATATTATTTAACTTTTTTGCAAAGATATGCCCCTCTGAAATTGAATAAGCTCTTGAAAAATGAGCAGGTTCATCAGGAGATTGTAAAGGCGGAGTAAAAATTATCAAAAAAAGTCCAAATAAAAGACTAAAAATTATAAAATAATTTTCAATTCTAAAAAAAGATTTGCAATCTAACATAATAAAATTATAACAAAAAAATAACAGTCATTAACACAGTTTAATGACTGTTATTTAGTAAAATTAGAATCTGGCAACTAGCTATCTTCCCAGGCGGTCTTCCGCCAAGTAGTTTCGCCGCAAGCAGTCTTTACGACCGTGTTCGGGATGGGAACGGGTGGGATCCTGCCGCTTGGTCACCAGAAAAACTGTTATGATTGGACTTTGTAAGAGACACTCCAATCATTACGGTTTCTTGACCGTACGTTGAAAGCTACATAGTAATTATAAGTTTAACGCAATCTCAACTTTCCTAATCTAGGAAAAGCCCTCGTCCTATTAGTAATGCTCGACTACATATGTTGCCATACTTCCATCTGCATCCTATCAACCACGTGATCTGCGTGGGGACTTACCAGCATATGCTGTGAGAGAACTCATCTTTCGGTGGGCTTCGTACTTATATGCTTTCAGCACTTATCCGCTTCGAACACAGCTACCGGGCGTTTACCACTGGCGTGATAACCCGTACACTGGAGGTTCGCTCTTCCCGGTCCTCTCGTACTAAGGAAGACTCCGATCAATTCTCTTGCGCGCATACCGGATATGGACCGAACTGTCTCACGACGTTCTGAACCCAGCTCGCGTGCCGCTTTAATGGGCGAACAGCCCAACCCTTGGAACGTACTACCGCTCCAGGATGCGACGAGCCGACATCGAGGTGCCAAACCTCCCCGTCGATGTGGACTCTTGGGGGAGATAAGCCTGTTATCCC
>DBGCOP010000004.1:0-3016 GCA_048360435.1 Candidatus Limenecus sp.
AAATGTCAAAAAAAGAAGGCAGCGGACTGATAAAGGTTTCCGGCTACACAAGACGAGACGGCACTGTCGTTAAGAGTTATTACAGAAGCCGTTAAAAAACACGTAAAGAAAGAAGGAAATAGTATTTATCAGACTTCGGGAACCTGGATTTATTGCAATTTACAACAAGTTTTAATTTAATCATTAAACATATATTTCACCCAATCTCCAACACGAGTTGTTGTAATTTTTCCGTCACGATATTCACAATCCTCGCTATCTTTATTTGAACAGTAATTATAGCTTGTTGAATATTTAGTGAGTCTTAAAACAAAATTTTTTTTATTATTTTCTGTTTTATACATAAATTCCCAAGAAGAATCTAATAAAATAAAATTATCGGCATTGGGTGGATAGTTTCCGTTTTTATCTTTTGATTTTTCTATTTTTTCAATTACAGGATTAAAGTTTTTCATAAAATCTATTTAATCTAGTGTCGTCATTGCCGACTCGACTTCTCGAGCCGTCATTGACTCACCTTTGACTTCTTTTGCCTGAATCTTCGATTCAGTGCAAAATGTCTTCATGTATAGTGAACAATGTGACACTCACCTACACTTAACTTCGTTAAGTTTCGGAGACAGTCTCACCAGCATCGCCACAGCTCTGCTGTTTGCTTTGTCAAAAAATTCGTTCACGTCACATTGTTCCTTATCACGAATTTTTCTCGGACATCATCTGTTATACCTGGATCGTCCCATAGTGTATGCAGAAATGTGAAACCCAATGTAATAATCCAATAAATAAAAGAATAAATAGTTATTTTCATTATTATAGTTTTAAATTTAAAAAATTTTTCAGGTGCAGAAACAACAACTATGAGTATCAGAGGTAAAACAAAACTATAAATTAAAAAAGGAATAAGAGGAGGAACAGCCGGGTAAAGCAATATTTTTTGATATAAAAATCCGTATTTTATATTTTCAAATATATTATAACGCTGTTAATCAATAAACAATATAACGTATTTTCCGTTTAAAAAAGATCAAGCCTTTCACAAAATTTGAACAATTTGTCGCAAAACGGAAAATATAATAAACACTTTTTCGGATTCTGAGACATTATGTTTGTATGAAAAAAGTTATTCTTCTATCTATATTTACATTTATATTTTTTATTTTTATTTTTTGCATACTGAATTTTTTACTATCTTATAAGAATCACACATACAAAAACAATTCTTTTTCGGAAGAAAAAACTAAGATATTATACTCCTTTGATTTTTCAAAGAATGATATACAAAAAAGCGAAGCCGATAAGATTCTCTGGTATGTTTTGTTTACAGAATACAGTCTTATGAAATCGGGACAGGATGATTTCTCAACATTTAATCCTGATTCGGTTTTAGCATTCAAAGCTGACATAGATGATGACGGCGAAAATGAAATAATAGGCACATGCAAATCTTCTCTATTTTGGGGAAGTGAGTCAGGCATATTTTTTATTTTAAAAAAAATGAAAGATGATTACAAAATTTTTACAACCTTTACAGTAGACAACGGATACGACAAAATTTATGTCTTGAAATCAAAAACAGGTAAATTTCACAATCTTATTATTGAAGATAAATACAGAAATAACTACATACACGGTAAATTTGAAAAAGGAAGCCAAAATCTCATTATGTTAAAAGGTCTCTGTGCAAGCATTCTTCCCTTTCGATTCAACTGTACTCCGGAGATTGTTGTTGTTGAAATAAGCGGAAACACTATTGATGAAGAAAAACTTACATATCAATACCGTTTTTCACTATTGGACAAAATTTTCCCAAAAAGAAACAAAGTTATAAAAAGTTTCAAAATAACCCGGGATATTGCAAAGCACAATCACGAAGCTGAAAACATTTTTTGGCAAAAGCTTAAGAAAAGTTTTGATGTTTCAGATTTGAACGATGAAGAAATATATGAAAAAACAGGCTTGACAAGAAACAACCAGATTATCCTGTTTGATTTGGATGGTGATTCACAAGATGAAATTATAGGGATAAACAAATCCCAGATTTGCTGGGGTCACATGAACTACGGGCTGTTAATTTTGAAAAAAAAGGGCAATAATTATGAGATTATCTCAGACATAACAGTCAGGGTAGAACATGATGAAATAAAAATTTTGGAACACAAAACAAACGGTTTTTATGACATAAAACTTTCGAATGCGGAAAATGATGTTCCTGAAAAAATTTTAGCTTTCTATTAGAAAGTCAATTCATATTAAATGTCACTATTAAATACAACACGTAAAGTGTTGTATTTTGCCATGAAAGGAAAACATATGACCAAAACAAGTAAAGAATACTTTGATTACATAGCAGAAACAGAATCATCAAATAATTACAAAAGTGAAAACAAATATGGCTATTTAGGACGATACCAAATGGGTGAAATGGCATTAGACGATGCAGGCTATTACAAAATAAACAAACAAAATCACAGCGAGCATTTCAACAAGTGGAATGGCAAGTTCACAGGAAAAGACGGTATTTATTCAAAAAAAGATTTTTTGAATAATCCTCAAGCACAAGAAAATGCAATAAGGGCTTATTACAAAAAAAATTGGCAAAGTATAAAAAACTGTCATCTTGATGAATATATAGGAAAAAACATTAACGGTACCATCATAACAGAATCAGGATTATTAGCAGGTGCACACTTAAAAGGAGTAGAAGGCTTAAATTCTTATTTAAAATCTAATGGAAAAAAAGATATTGGTGATGCTTATAAAACAACAATCAAAAAATATTCTACTAAATTTGCCGGATATGATATGACAGAAATTATTAAACCTAATATACCAACACCCCCAAACAACAACAAAAGCAACTTATTAGAAGGACGAATATCAAAAAGTTCAACACACACCACAACCTCTCGACAGGAAGGCGAATCCAGAATCGAATATTTCACAAGACGTATCAGAGAGTCGATGGAAAAAAGCTCGCAAAAATCAAACAACTCTAATCAGTCTCAGCAGGGCACAA
>DBGCOP010000005.1:0-5984 GCA_048360435.1 Candidatus Limenecus sp.
AAATGTCAAAAAAAGAAGGCAGCGGACTGATAAAGGTTTCCGGCTACACAAGACGAGACGGCACTGTCGTTAAGAGTTATTACAGAAGCCGTTAAAAAACACGTAAAGAAAGAAGGAAAGGAAGATTATGACCATTATTCTTAACAAAAACTCGTTTATAACAAAAGAAGATGCTGATATATATTTTGATGAAAGATACGATTCAAAAATCTGGCAGGATACTGATGATGAAACAAAAGAAAAACTCCTCATTACAGCCAGCAGAAAGATAAACTCATTCGATTACACAGGTGAAAAAGCGGACGAAACACAGCCAATGGAATTTCCAAGAAACTACGGCACACCTCAAGACATCAAAGATGCAGTTTGTGAAGAAGCAATCTCAATGCTCTCTCAGGAAAACAATGTTCATAAAAAAAATCAAGAAAACAACATAAGTTCAATAAGTCTGGGCGCGGGTTCAGTTTCTTATTCCGGATTTCAAAAAACTGCGGTTGAAAAAGAGATAATTTCTCACACTGCACTTTATTTAATCTCAAAATGGATAAAAAAAGGCTACGCAATGGGCTAAGTCTTTAAAATCAAATATTCAGAAAGGAAGAATAATGAGCTATTACTCTTATATGCTCACCGATTGTGCTGTTTTAAAAACAACGGCAGGCACTGATTTTAACGGTGAGCCAAAAATCATTGCAGAAGAATCCATCAACTGCAAAATCGAATTCAAAAATTCCCTCGCAATAAACTCTCAAGGTCAGGAGCTGACTTCATCAGGCAGGCTTTTTACGGAGTCTGTTGTAAAAGTTGATGACATCATTACGATTAACAAAACCGATTACAAAGTCATCAATGTAAACCCCTATTACCCGATTGACAGCTCTGTGCTTGTAATAAACGAGGTTTATTTCGCCTGATTTTTTTTGAACTAAGACTCAAACAAAGGAGAAAAAATGATATTAGATGACCTCAAAAATTTTATTGTCGAAAAAGTTTCGGCAGATGAACAAACAATAAAATATGACTGTGATTCATCAAAAGGGGAAGACATTATACTTCTCAACCTGTATAACAGTCTGCCCTGCGACCTTGCAAGACGTTCCTCCGTAAAAATTACGGTCAAAAACAAAGACCTTGAGCTTTCAAGAAATCTTTGTTTTTCTCTGCATGATTTATTATTCCCCGAGGATTGCTTCCAAAAATCAATCGTCATAAACAAAAAGATAATGCATGCAGCTCTCAACAAAGGCCCCTTTTATCTTGAAAAAGATTCATCAAAACGGCACTGCTACGTGCTCGACATCACACTAACACACAACAGATAAGGAGAAAAAAAATGGCACTCAAAACAGTTACAAAACTTTTCGGTGTAGATGATGCAAAACTGTTCCCTATTACCGAAGATTCAGAAACCGCTTTCACATGTTCGGAAGGAATCGACCTTCCGGGTGTAAGACAAATTTCTTTGACTTATGAAATCGAAGAAAAATCACTGACAGGAGATGAAAAAGTTCTTGAGATTTCAAACAAAATCAAATCCGTTACTTTCAACATGGAATATGCAAAACTTTCTCTGGAAGTTTTGGCACAGCTCACAGGCGGAAGCCTGACAACATCCGGTGAAGGCGACACAGAAACAAGTTTGTTCTCTTTCGGCGGAGGAGACCTTCCCGGTTATTTCCAGCTCAAAGCTCAAATTCTTGACACAAACAACGAAGGCGGAGACGTTCATTTCTGTGTATACAAAGCCAAAGCAACAGCAATTCCGATTAACGGTGTTGAAGATGACTTTGCTACTTTAACATTTGACGGAAAAGGCGTTTATACTGAACACGAATTCGGCACTGACAACAAACAGACAAAACTTCTTGACATTGAAATACATGCAAAAGAAAAACCTCTCAGTGCTACTGTTGATGCAGGTTCGTAATAATTCAATTCTCTCTTGCAGACCCCGTTCAGTCCTGATATGCACAGTTGTTGCATATCAGACTCAGGGGCGGAAATTACAGTTATGAAAAAATTATCAAAAACCAAAACGGAAAAATTAAAAAAGCTCTGTCTTGAGCTGATAAAAGAAAACAATCTTGTCTTTTTTGACGAGCTGTTTATTTTTTCAGACATAGAGCCGGCAATATTTTATGAATCGGGTCTGGCTGAAACACAGAGTCTGAAAGATGCTCTTGAAATAAACCGTGCAAAGCTCAAGCGTGAGCTTCGGCTCAAATGGTTCGAAAGCACAAACGCAACCTTGAACGCAGCTTTATACAAACTTGTTTGTACAGAAGAGGAGAAACGTGCGCTCTCTTCCTCACAGTCTCAAAAATCCTCTCAATCATCTGAAGTCTGCACTCAGGAGGAATATTTGAGGAGCCTGAAAGAAATGGGAGAAGCACTGAATACAACAGACATTGAAACACAGGAGATGACATAAAGTGCCCATAGATTGGACAAAATCTAAATACAGTAAAAAACACAGGCAGTTTTTGAGTTTGAGACCGGAAGATATGAAATTTTTCACACTTTGTGACGGTGCGGTCCGCTCGGCAAAGACACTTTCCATAATCTACAAAATCCCTCAGATTTTTAATTTTATAGGCAACGAATATCTGAAAGTATTTTCAGGTTATTCAAAAAATACAGTGAGAAACAATGTACTTGTTGAACTTCTGCCTTATTTAAAAAACTATCACGGAGCACAAATAAAATTCAATTCCGCAAGCGGAGAGCTGGACATAAAGCTCTGGGGCAAACTTTACAACTGTCTCGTTGTAGGCGGCGGCAAGTCTGACAGTGATTCAAACATTCAAGGTGCAACGTGGGATTTCTGGTATGCAAACGAGCTTCCCAAGCATCATTACGGATTTTACAACATGGCACTTTCCCGTCTTACGCCCGAAAATGCCAGAGCTGTTGCCGACAGCAACCCCGAAAGCTCAAACCACTGGCTTTACACAGAAAGAATAAAGCCCTATCTTGAAAACGACAAAAATATCAGAAGCATTTTTGATTATCGTCATTTTACTATGGAGGACAATGCAAACCTGTCAAAAGCCTTTATTGAAAACCAGAAAAAGCTTTACACAGGTGTTTTTGAAGCCAGAAAAATCAAAGGACTCTGGGTTGTGGCAGAGGGACTTGTTTATGACACGTTTTCTGTCAAAAAACACACATGTTCTCACAAGCAGGTTCTTGAAAAAATTAACAACTCCGAATTCATTGATTTTTTCCTCGGGCTGGACTGGGGCTGGAGGCACCCTTTGTCATGCGGTTTATACGCTGTTACAAAAGAAAAGAAGTATTACAAGATAGACGAACTTTTCGGTTCAAAGCTCTGTGAAGATGACGTCACAGGCTGGATTCTAAAAAAGCAGGAGGAATACGGAAGGTTTTTCCGTTTCATAAATGCCGACAACGCAAGACCGGAACAAAACCACAAGCTCAGGCGCAATCTCAACGGGATAACGGTATTTGAAGAAAAACCAAAGGTCATAGACAGCATTGCAATCGTTCGTTCAATTATAAATTATGACCGTTTGATAATCAACAAAGACCGCTGCAAAAATACTCTGCGAGAGTTCGGAACATATCGCTATCCAAACGAAGACGAGAGAGAAAACAGGATTCTTGATTCTGACATGCCGTTAAAAGAAAACGACGACGCTATGGACGAGACAAGATATGCCCTGAACTTTTACGAAACACACTATTTCAGCTGATGAAAAATTGTACCCCATGGGGTACGCAAAAATGTGTTATAAATAAAAACGTAAGAGGTGAACGCAAAAATTTGCCGAAGCCCACCTTACAAAAGGCTTATACAGCTATGCCCGATTTACAAAAATATACTTCATTTACCTTAAATTCGTACTCTAAACTATCCATGACCTTTTTCGGGGGAGCGTTTTTTTCCTCAGTAAAGCAGATTGTCAGCTCCCCCGTTTTTTTTGGATATTTATTTACAACGAATAAAGGTATACAAGAAAGGAAAAAATATGCTTCAAGACATTTGCAACAAAGAACACACTATTAACGTAGGTGAAAAGATTTACAAGCTCGAGTTTGACAACAAGGCATATGCCAGAGCCGAGCAGGTTACAGGAAAGGGACTTTTTCGTTTGTATGATGCTTTACTTATAAAAAACAGTTTATCAGCTTCGGAATGTATTGAACTTTTTTGCTGCGGATTAAAGAAAAATCACACAGAAGAAGAGATTTCTGAGCTGAAGCAGGAGTTTGAACAGAAGCCGTTTTTGTTTATGCATAATTACGGAACTCTTTGTGCAGCTTTTACGGAACCTTTGTTGCCGCCTGAGATAATGGAGCAAAATAAAAAAAAAGTTCAACAAAAGAAAAAGACAGCGAAGAAAGGTTTGATTAGCTAACCGTATACACAACAGCGAGAAACATTCCGGGCTGGAGTGACAGGGAGTTCCTGGAAGCAAAGCCCAAGAAGGTTTTCTAATTTATTTTCTTGTTTTAGTTAGCTCACCTTTTTCGTTATAGCAGTTTTTGCCTTTCCAGCGAGAAATGAAATTCCCCTGGTTGTCAAATACATATTGTTCATCATAAGATATTACAACATATACGCCCACCAAATTACCTTTATTATCATACATAACCCATTTGGTTTTATCTTTAGTCAAAAAATCAATTTTTTCTAAATGACCTGTTGAGTCATAATAATATACTCTTTCTGAATTGTTTTTATATATCACTGCATAGGAGTTATCAGAGAATCTTGTATTTATCCTATACGGTAAAAATATCTTTAAGAGACCTGATTTTTTTTCGGTATTTTCTTCAAAGACAAAATATTTCTTATACTCATTAATATCTATTTTTGATGAAACATCTTGAAATGCTATTTTTCTTATTTCATCTACTGTGTATGATACTCCCCCTGTCAATGTTTGAGCCAAACTTGATGAGATTAAACATTTCAATACAAATAAACATATTACAATTAATTTTCTCATATGGAAATTATATAACAAGAAAGGAAAACAAATGACAAATACAGATTATGACAAAATAAACTTCAAAGACCCCAAAAAACTTCAAAAAGCACTGAAAGAACTAATTGAAACATTAAAAAAGAATAACAAAGAATTCGCTGAGGTGGAAGCTATTCTCTTGTCATAATCAGTTCGCCTTTTTCGTTGTAGCAGTTTTTCCCTATCCAATGAGAAGAAAGACTTTTATCTTTATTGAAAACGAACTGTTCATTATTTTCCAGCCACAATCGAATTGAATCTAAATTCCCATCAGCATCATACATTACAGACTTTTGAGGATAAGAAGTTATTGTTTTAAGCTCAATTCCAATTAATTTTCCGGAACTATTATAATAGAAATATTCATTTCTTTTGCTGCGATATGAAATACTGTATGCGCCATCTGAAAATAGCGTTAGATATCTATTTTTATATTTCTTCTTTTTTTTTCTCATTGCAAGATTATTTTCTTCAAAATTTTTATCAGTTATATGCTCAACATAATTCATCATGTTGATTTTTTCAGAGACATCTTTAAAACACTCTATCCTTGCTGTTTCTACTGTGTACGAAACTCCGCCGTTTAATGTGTATGCAGACACTATAAACAATGAAACAAAAACAAAAAATGTATAACAAATTTTACTCATAAAAAAATTATAACATATAGAAAGGACTCATCATGACAATAGATTACATACAAACAGACGACCCCAAAAAACTTCAAAAAGCACTGAAAGAACTAATTGAAACATTAAAAAAGAATAACAAAGAATTCGCTGAGGTGTTTAAGGCGGCAAAAGATATTTACACCAGCCAGTTTGAGCAAGTCCGCAAAGATGCTGAGGAGTTAAAACAATACGGTATCGGACTTACTTTTGAAGAAATGCTCGAACGAAAGCTCAGCGGCAACACTTCCAAAATCCAATCTAAATATTCTGACATTTACAACAAGATTGATTCTTCCGATATGTCTGATGCGCAAAAATC
>DBGCOP010000006.1:0-1722 GCA_048360435.1 Candidatus Limenecus sp.
TCTGATGGAATATCTTTTTTCTTTTTGTAATAATTTTTAACGGTATTTCCGGCAATTGTATAAAGATAATTCTTAACTTTTCCATATTCTTTATATCTATATAAATTGGAAAAGAAACGTGTAAACACTTCTTGTGTCAAATCCTCTGCCTCATAGGGATCATTGATATGTAGCAAACAATATTGATATATACTTGGGTAATATTTTTTGACCAGTTTTTCACACGCATCTTCATCTCCTGCTCTTGCTAGATGTACTAACAAAGAATCCATTTTATACTTCATTCACTTATTCTCCCCTTCGTTTTCTACATAATATAACAATCCTACCGTAGAAAAAGTTAGTATTTTAATTAATTTTTTATTCAATTTTAGCTCAATTTTCCCTCAATACCTTTTCTCTTTGTTTTTTGTATAAAATACGGCGAAATCAGCCTGCTCGGACTAAGAAAAAGTCACATGATATGGAATTATAACCGTCTTTGAATAGATAATATGTTCTTACAAATCTCTTGTTCAAAAATGAGTTTTTCAAAAAAGGCGTATGGATTTAAAACTTCCATACGCCTTTTTATATTCCGCTCTTCAAATTGTCTAAAAGTTGACTAAAAATATATCACCGTTCATACGATGCAATAATTTCTTTGCTATCTGCTGTTTTATAATCAATTGTTCCCAAATTACCAATCAAATCAAATGTCATATCTGCATTAACCTGCAATTCATCTTCAAGTTTGACTGCAGACGGCTCATCTTTTAGAAAAACTGTTAATCCATAAGGCTCTGTTTCAGACTGTATCTCTATACTGTCATATGAGTATCCCTCTGGATACTCTTGACCGCTTACAATATTTATAACATTCGAAGAATCTCCTACATAATCTGTCTTATACTGCGATAGATCAGGAATTTCGTACAGTTTTTCTTTTTTTCCACACGCCGAAATCAACATTATTGACATGGCAACTAACATAATTGCAAGTACTTTTTTCTTCATAGAAACACCTCCCGAAAGCTTTATTCAACACTTTTCGATTTGAGTAAAAGCCCAAGGGACTTTAATGTCCCTTATGCTTTTCTCTTTTCTTTCGCTGTTTCAGTTCAAACATTCGCTGCTCTTCTGCCTCTTTTTTCTTGCGTCTTTTCTCTTTGCGTTCCTGCTTGTTCTGTTCCTGCTGTAATTTCAACGCCTGTTGCGATTTTGTACCAATGCCTATTTCCAGCATCTGTTTCTTTGCTTCCCGCTGCATCCGTTTCGGATTTCTTTTGATATCCTTTACAACATTTTCAACAACCGGACTGAATTTCAAACTGAAGTACCACTTTTGAATATATTCCTGTACTTCACAATCTTTTGGCTCTGCACCAAATGTTACCTTTGCCACAGATAGCTTACCATCTTCAATGCGTTCAAAGATTCCCACCCAAAACGGCTCTTCAAAAAATACTGTCAGCTTTCCATTTACTTTGTCCATAAGAATCCCTCCTAAAATTGATTGAACAAAGAATGGACAACCCGGAGGGGCAGGTTACTTACCCTATTTATATAGGACGGCCGGGCTACCTACCGGCTCTGGCACATCAAAGATGTACGTTGCGTTTTTATCTTTGCTTTTATAATCAAGCCATATGGCACGATTAACTTAATTCTGTAACTTCTAAGTTACATTTCTCCAAAACATTCTTCTTACTTCATAAAATTCTATCTTCTGTTCAAATCATA
>DBGCOP010000007.1:0-2049 GCA_048360435.1 Candidatus Limenecus sp.
GATAGCATATGAGCAACACGAATTCCATTGACGGAGTTTTGACAGAACGCCTATCCGCTGGATCTCCTGCGATAACTCGCGTTGAAAGTTACTGAAATCAGTAGTCTTTGACGCTCAAACAATCGCCCGATCCAGCTGCAATGTCATTAAGTTAAGAAAAACAGAGATAAAAGATAAGTTTTAAATTTATCTTTTATCTCTGTTTTTATATATTGACAAACTCAGGATAAAGAGTGATGTATTAGGTAGGAGGTGAATGATTATGAAGCATGCACAGAAAGTAAAAAAACGTTATTTAACTATATTAAATGATATGGCTAAAAATCGAGATTCGTATGTTAAAAATCCAGAAAAAGATTTTACAAGAAAAAGAAAACTATCCTTTCAAGATACCATTAATACGATTGTTACTTATGATGCTGGCAGCATTGGCCGTTGCATAAAACGCTACATTCCAAAAGTTGAAAAAACTCCAACTACTTCTGCATTTCTTCAACAGCAAAAAAAATTAAAATTGTCTGCATTTCAAACTCTTTTTTACAGATTTAATGACCCGTTTCCAGATAAAACTTTGTATAATCTTCATATTTTATCTGTTGATGGTACTGGTGTCACGGTCCCTATGGACAGAATAAATGAAAATAAAGAATACGCACGCGTACGTACCAATAAAGACTGTACCCGACCTGCTTATCAGTTTCATGTTTCCTGTATCTATGATCTTATCAATGAAAGATACTGTGATGCTTATATCGAACCTTTTCGAACACATAGTGAAACTCACGTATTTTCTGTGATGTTGGAACGTAAAAATTTTCCGCAGAAAGCTCTGTTTATCGCAGACCGTGGCTATGAAAGTTATCTGCTGATGGCACAGATCCAACATGATGGAAACTATTTCCTGATCCGTGCAAGAGAAGATTTTGGACAGGGCAGTATGATCAAAGGATATCCATTTCCAAGAGATGGTACTTTTGATAAAACAGTTACCTATATTTATACGAAAACACAAAACAAAAGGACAAAAGCTAATCCAGAGCTTTATAAAAGGGTCGCTACAAGAAATTCACCCTATTTTATAAACAAAGAACACCCTTATGTAAAAATGACATTGCGTTTTGTGATGATCGTACTTCCGAATGGACAGAAAGAATGTCTGATCACGAATCTGCCAGCAAATAAATTTCCACCAGAAACACTAAAAAAACTTTATTGTATACGCTGGAAAATAGAAACATCTTTTCGTTTGATCAAGTATTCTGCCAATCTTCTGGAATTTCATTCAAAAAATCTTCTGGAATTTCATTCAAAAAAAATAGAGTTTTTGCAACAGGAGATATGGGCCAAGATGATCTTTTATAACTTTACGACCACGATCACCCAACATTTGCGATATAAAAGAGATCGTGGAAAGTATCAATATAAGCCGAATATGACCAATGCACTCCAAATGTGCAAGGACTATCTCCGAAATGCAAAAACTCCAAATGATGTAGAAGGACATATATTAATGGAAATGACTCCGATCAGGGATGGACGATCGTTTAAACGAGATAAGTCCAGACATCAGAGTGTTTTTACCACTTTCAGACACAACTAACATCAACTTTAATATAATCTTTTTGTAGGCAGAAATCAATCTGTCTTTTTGGAATGCAGAAAATAAAAATCTCACCAACAGACATAATGAATATCTGTTGATGAGATAACAATACTGATTCTTAACTTAATGACATTGCACAGGCACTGCGAATTTGTAAAAAACGCACTCAAAAAGTGCTCATGTTTGCCACCTGGATTCTTTCAAATATTTGTTTTTCTTTTATTTCTGTCACATACACCTGAAGTCTATTCAAACCACAACACAGTGTATATGTTATACGGTATTGGTATTTATAATAAACACTGTCTACCACTACAAAAATTGAAAAACAATAATGTTTAACATACATCCATCCGCTTGAATCTTCTTATTTTTATGATTGAAAGTCTTCAGGTATTTAGAGAAAAAATGAAAGATAGCATGTGAGCAACGATCGAATTCCATAG
>DBGCOP010000008.1:0-14062 GCA_048360435.1 Candidatus Limenecus sp.
ACATAAAAGTTTTTGCCGTTGTATTCAAACTCAAACGCAAAATCTTTCCATGCCAAATGTTGAAAAAACTCGTCCTTTGAGGCGTCCCAATATGCGCCTGCGTTGCGATGATCAACAAGCTTAAATTCGCTTTTATCCGCATCGTATTTATCGCACAAATATTCAACGGCTTTTGCTTTGGCACATGGATAAATCACCTTGTCAGCCGATACCCCAATGCCGATGCACAGTACAGCCGCAATCACAATAATAATTGCCGCCGCAACCCTCTTTTTCATACATCACCCCTCCATACCGAAAATCAACAAAAATTTCCGCAATAATTTATTATTCAGTTTGATTATATAACATAATCATTATTTTGTAAATACCAAAGCATAAAAAAGCACCGCAGGCGATATGGCTGCGGTGTTTTTAAATAGGACTTGTTTATTTGATTTTAACCGTTTTTGCCTGAACGAATGTGTCGGCATCTTTATCAAATGTAACGGTTACGGTGTTACCCTTTTCAACAAGGAGAACATCCATACACTCGGTAGCGGTAATGTAATAATATTTGCCGTTGACCTTGAGATAAAATACCGTATTGCCGTTGTTAACGGTTGTTTTAATATCAGTTACCTCACCTGTGACAGTGGTTGCGCCGCTTGTTGATGAAGAAGTATTATCACCGGTTGACGGCTGTGTTGTTGCTTCGTTTGACGATGAATTTGACGATGAATCGTCATCATCCGTTACGGTTTGACCTTTCTTGGTGAGAGCCGCCTCGTAGTTTTCCTTTGCTTTTTTAAGGCAGGCGTTCTTTTTACTGTATTCGCCCTCCATTACGCAATAGCCGACAATGGTTTTATCGTTAAGGCTAACATAAGCATAGCCTTTAACCGTAAAATCATCACCGTAAAGCGACATAAAGTATGTTGGCTTGCCGCCGATGTTAAGCAGTATCGGGAAGGTCGGGCTGTAGCCGTAGTTTTGAACAGCGTCTTTTGCAGAGCCTTGTGCAGAGCTTTCCTTTGCACCGCCGTTTTTATAATAGCGTGTTTCCTTTGTACGCTGGTTACAAAGAATGAAACCGAAGTTTGAGGTGTCGGATTTAAGCGAGGTTATGCCTGTGTAAACCCAAACATCACCGTTAAGTGCAATATAACCGTTGCCGTCAGAGGCAACATTTGCATCGTCCTGGAAGAAAATTGAGTTCCAAAAACCGCCAGAAAGCTTGCCGTGATAGTTATACTGCTGAACGATGAGGTTTTCGCTGTAAACAACATCAATCCAGTTGAATTGCTTGTCTGATTTGATTTTATCAATATCGTGATATTCGCTCTTACCGTTCAATGCGTCGGTAATGATTACGCCCTTGACATCTGTGCCGCCGAACAAACCGATTGTTTTGTCGAGCACCGGAGTAATCCAATACGGATGGCCGCTGTCGTCAAGTTCGAAATTAGGAGTATCCATAATAGCGCTCGGATACTGAAAACGAAGGTGACGAACAAGTTTTTCGTTGAAAAGCTCGGACGGAGAATATGTGATTCCCGAGCCGAACTGCTTTGCGCAGTCAACGGCATATGCAGTTTGGTTGACAACATCAATAACCATATACGCCGGGATACCGTGTTTTGTGTTGTTGAGCCACTTAAACGCATCGGCATATTCAAGATACGCAACCCTTACCGGACTGTCCTTATCAAATTTGATTGTTCTGCCGTCGCCTGCGTTGACGATTTGACCGGAGAAGTTGATTTGAGTTGAAACAGATGATACAACATACTGGCTCATATATTCATCGAGAGAGCCAAGTTCCTGGTCGGCAAGCGCCTCTGCCGTTGCACTGTCAAGCTGAGGAACTTCGTCATATTTAATATCCTTGAAATCTTCAGAGAAATTGCTGTTCTTAACTTGCATAATATTGCTGTAATCGGTTGCTCTGAACAATGTGCAGCCGACAACAAAGCCGACACCCATAACAACAAGCAACACGCCGACAATAATCAAAGGTATGATAGATTTTTTCTTTGCATACTCTCTGCGCTCAACCTTTTTGCGCGCACCGATAACAATTGCAAAAGATGCGCAAAAAACAGCAATGAGGATAAGCAAAAATACATAAAAATCGGTTGATTTGAAATTGAGTGCAGGAATCATCATATAATACACACCGAAGCCGACAATCGCTGTGATTAAAAATGAAATCAAGATTTTAAGCGGAAGTTTCGGAGGCGTTACAACAACCTCAACATCCGTTGATTTTGTGGGCCATTTGAATTTTGACTTGAAGTTTTCGATAACCTCGTCGGCATCATAGTCCATATTTGGAATTTTATCGCTCATAGAAATACTCCGTTCTTTAATAGTGAAACAATTATACTATATAGCGCGTGCTTTGGCAATAATATTTTAATTTTGTTCACAATTATATATTTTGGTAAAAATCTAATTTGACAAAAAACAAAGCCGTTCGACAGAACGGCTTTGAAATTATTAAATCAATTATTTAAGTTTGATTTGCTTTGATTTGTAAATATAATCAGCTGATGCAGGATAGTGGTTTTTGTAAGTGATGTCAAGAGTAGCGTTCTTATTTCTGATAACGGTTACATTTGCGTGTGAAACGGCAACCTTAACATTCATTTGATAATCAGCCTCAACGATTTCCTTTGTTGAAGTGTTAATCTTGATTGTACCCGTACCGCCTTTGTAGTTAACCTTTACGTTATCCTTAGCGTCGCCTTCTGCCCATGTAAGAAGAGTAATTTGGCTTACTGCGCCGCCGATATCACCGAGAACTTCAAAGAATCTGCCCTGTGAGTCATCACCACGCATTGACATTTCAGCTGCCTTAGGCTGAATTGTAAGGGTGATTGTGCCGTCTTTGTTATCCTTTACATTTGATGCAAGAATATCATCGCCTGTGAGAGTTGATGTTCTGTAGTCATGCGCATTCTTTTCCTTACCTTCTTTAACACCCTCGCTGTTGTTGTCGAGCTTAGGATCTCTGTTGTTACAAGGAACAAGGCCGTAAACGCCTGGTTTAAACAAGCCGTTAACAATACCCGGAACAAGGCTGTTAATAGTTGAGTTTTTCTGACCGTCAACAAGAATATTATCGACTTTCAAATCCTCATCGCCGAGTAATTTATAATAAGTACAATCCTTGCCGTCCTTATCAAGATAAGTAGCTGTTAATGTCTTAGTATAGTTATAAGCTTCTACATAATACTTAGCAACATCATCGTTTGTCTTGAAGTCAACGCCGCCGTATGTACCTGCTTTAAGCTCGTCGATAACCGGCTTATCCTCGTCAGCGCCCTCTTCCTCTTTTGTTTGATTCCAAGTGCCTGCCTTAATCTCGTTGATAGCTCCGATGGTTGCGTTAGTAACATAGTTCATTTTTGCACAACCTGCAAATGCTGCGCAAATTGCTGCAACTAATACTACACACAAAATCTTTTTAACTGTTTTTTTCATTATTGGGGTTCCCCTTTCACGATATATATGTTCTCATAAATGAAAATAACACAAATCGAAAACATTACATATTAAATTTATTATAAATCGGACAAAAAGTCAATAGTAAAATTCAAAATTAATTAAAAACTTTCAAAAAATTGTAACATTTTTCAGTTGTTTATGAATTTATTATATGTTATAATTCAAAAAAGACAGTTTTTTATACAATTATACATAATATATACCACTATTATGATACAGCGAGGGATTTTTATGAGATGCAGAAACTGCGGATGTGAAAATGACGACAATTTATATATATGCCAAAACTGCGGTTCACCGCTTTATGACGAGGGTGAAGGACCGATAACAGACGAACCTTCGCATGAACAGCAGAACAACACCGCAAATCAAACGCAGGTGTTTGACATTAATTCGGCAAGTGCGCCGGGCGGAGAATACCAAAATTACTCCCAAAGTGCTCAAAATCAAGGTGAATATTCTGCAAATCCTGCACAAAACACAAGTTCACCGGTCCCTAACGGCGATGATGAACAGGAAAAGAAGAAAAAGCAGCAAACAATTATAATAATAGCCGTTTTATCGGTTGTTTTGGTTGCCGTAATCGTGGGCACGATTTTTGCCGTTGCACACAAAAAGAGCAGCAACGCTCCGAGTGAAAGCTCATCGTTCTCGACATCACAAACCGAAAGCACATCTTCGACGAGAGCATATTCATCAGCAACAAAATTTACAACGGAAAGCACGACGGCTTCAACAACCGCACCTACACAAACCACAACCACCACTACCGCACCGGTGACATACAAGGTATCGGTCAGCGTTGACGGCGAGGGCGGCGGCTCTGTCAGCGGCGGCGGAAGCTACAAAAGCGGCAAGCGTGTAACGGTTGTTGCCGCACCCGATGAAGGATATGAATTTAAGGGCTGGTATTCGGGCGATTCCCTTATGTCCACAAGCCGTGCTTATTCATTTCAAGCGTCACAAAACATTGATTTGACAGCAAAATTCACACCGTCACAGACAAGCGGCAATATTCCGAATGCAGACGGAGGCGAAGATTAATGACGCGCGGCGAAAAAGCAAAAGAATATTTTTTGCAGGGGTATAATTGCTCACAGTCGGTAGCAATGGCTTTTTCCGATTTAATCGGCATGGACGAGGCGCAAATTGCAAGGGCTGTTTGCGGATTCGGCGGCGGAATCGGCAGAATGAGAGAAGTTTGCGGCACAATTTCGGGCGCAACATTTGTGCTCTCAATGCTTTACGGATACAGCGACCCAAAGGATTTTGCCAATAAAAAAAGCATTTATTGCGATGTTCAGAGCGTTGCAAATAAATTCAAGGAAGCAAACGGCTCAATCATTTGCCGCGAGCTTTTAGGGCTTGACAAGGCGGCAAAAACACCGCCAACTCCCGAAAAACGAACTCAGCAGTATTACAAAAAGCGCCCGTGTGCAGATCTTTGCTCGGACTGTGCAGGATTTCTCGAGGAATACATCGCTCAAAAGCAAAATATTGCTCAACAAGCATAAAAATCGGGCAATAATTTAACAATATGCTCAATCAAAACACATTTTCATCATATAATAATCAAAAAACGCTTGCATTTTGCTCTGTAATATGTTATAGTATTTGAGCAAAAGCGATGAGCGATTGCATATGCGCCGGTAGCTCAGCTGGATAGAGTGACTGGCTACGAAACACAAGGTCGACTTGTGGATATTTTGTTAACAACTGAATAAGTTGATATATTTTTATTGGTATGCGCTGGTAGCTCAGCTGGATAGAGTGACTGGCTACGAACCAGTAGGTCGGGGGTTCGAGTCCCTTCCAGCGTACCAAAAAGTCCCGTAAACACTGCGTTTTCGGGACTTTTTACTTTTTATAATCTTTCAAATTGAATTTATGAATCAAATAATAAATAAAGTTTTTATCCGAAAATTAAAATCTCCATATTTGCTTTTTTTGTTAATATTTACAACATATTCATTGTAAAAATAATCTACATGACCACAATTTGACCACATCGCTTTTCAAAGAAAAAACAGGCAGTCTTGATTTTTACATCAAGACTGCCTGTTTCTCTGTTTTATGCTGTGTACTGTATTATTTTTATGCGTTTTTCATTTTCTTTTTCTGCGACTAGATTTCCCATAGCATTTGCAACCGTTTGTTGCATTGCATCTGTCACATGCATATAAGTATTCATTGTAAAACCTGCATCGGTGTGACCAAGCATATGTGATATTGTTTTAATATCCATTCCTTGTTCAAGCGATAAGGTTGCGAAGCTGTGTCGTAAATCATGAAAACGTATTTGCGGTACACCTGCCCGTTTTTGCATTCGGTGCAATTTTCGTGTTATTGATGATGGATCTCTGTAGCCATTTGTAATTGGTGACGGAAAGATCAGTTTTGTATTCAGTCGTTGTCTGCTCCTTAAAATAATTAATTGATTTAAGCACTCGTCACATATACTGATTTTTCTAATTGACGCCGCTGTTTTAGGAGTCGTCGCTTTAAGTTCACTTTTGATTCTCTGCACTTGCTTGTTTACGGATATAGTTTTGTTTTTCATATCAAGATCATCCCAAGTCAGTGCAAGTATTTCACCAAGTCGTAAGCCTGTTGTGATTTCAAGCAGATAAAATTCATAGCAACCGGAAACCTTTGTTTCTTGCAAAAATGCCGCAAGTTCATTTGCTTTCAGTGTTTGCATTTCTTTGGGTTCGTCCTTTGGTAACTGAACTTTCTTACAAGGATTAGTTGGTATAAGTTCCTCATCCACCGCTTTTTGCAAACAAGTTTGCAGTGCAATTTTAATATCTTTGACTGTTTTTACCGACAATCCGTTACCTTTCGATTTAGTATTTCTTATTCTTCCGTTTTGATACAAGTCCATTAGAAATTGTTGACATACAACTGTAGTTAAATTTTTAATGTTAATATTGCCTATTTTTGGTATTATCTTAGCATTAAAATATTGCTTATATCCGTTTGCTGTATATTCTTTTACACTTGCTTTGCAGAATGATTCCATCCATATTTCATACCATTCCTCAAGTGTTGGATTAGCATTATTAAGAAAAGCACAGCGATTTAAAATCAGCTGTGCTTCTTCATACTCTTTAATTGCTTTCTCCAATTTTTCATTACATTCGGTCTTGGTTTTAGCAAGTATATATTTTACTTGTTTTTTACCATTTTTATCTACTCCAGCATTAAACCTACCTTCCCATCTGCCGTCTTTTCGTTTTCTTAGTGTTCCCATACCATTATTTCTTTTAGCCATAATGATTCCCCTTTCTTTTTTTCAAGACCACAATATCACAAAGAAGGTCATTTATCCAGCATATTAAGTATACAAAACCATTACAAACTATCGTTTACAATTACTGTTAATCCAAACTTTCAGTTGCTCTTTAGGGATAGTCTTTCTTCTTCCTATACTAATTACAGGAAAGCTTTTATCATTTTGAATTAATTTATATAAACTGACTGCCGAAATGCCCAAAACTTCTGCTGCTTGTGGAACAGTCATAAAGACTGGAACTTCTTCAAAATTGTTATATATTTTTATCACCTACTTTCTAAAAAAGAGGAGGCATTTATCTGCCTCCTCTTACTGTTCATGATTAATTATTAGTTTCCATATTTCTTTTAGTGTTTTTTTATAAAAGGGATATCCGAAAATTAGCAATAATATTACAAAAACAAATTCAAAAGCCGAAATAACATTTTCAAAAAAATTTTTTATTTTATCCATTATGCGACCTCCATTTACTTATATACTCTATTCTAACATAAATAATTTTAACTTTAGGTTGACGGATATTATTGTTACTTAAAAATGCATAAACGTTTTAATAATTATCAAACCTTGGTGCTCTTCTAGTCTTTTGTGTATAACTATATGGTGTATCACTGTTATTAACGGTTTTATTTAATCTGTCAGCTTTTGGATATCTTTTTAATATTTCTTGTTTTAATTCATTCTTATTTGAATATTTTATTTTTTCTTTTTCTCTTTCAGTAAGCTTATATGTATCATTGAATTTTATACCCCATTTGAAAAAAAGTTTCAATTTTGAAATCATTGGATTTGAGCCCGTTTTCATTACAATAAATTGTCCTTTAGGCATTGATTTCAATTCATCAGGCGTCATAAGTGGTCTTTCAATCATTTGTAATGATTGCGAAGGGTCGTTTTTACTCTTACTTATTGACCCTGACATAACCGTTCTATTTCCCATTGCTTTTGATAAAATTTCAGCAGATTTAGAATTAGGCGCAAAGCCTCCGAATATAGTCAATTGCGTATTATCAGTTATAATTTCTGCACCATTTTCTCCATAATTTTGATTTAGCTGGGCAAATGATTGTATTATTGCAACTATTGATACTCTCCTTGATCTTGAAGCCGAAAACATCATTTCTGCCGATTCAATTTTCGGTATTGTTCCCATTTCATCAAGATACATCATAACCCTGTTGTCTAATTTCCCGCCTTTTTCATCTGCGACCAATAAGATTTCTCTGTATAATTGTTGAACAATTAAAGAAATCATAAAATATTTACTTGAATCTTCTTCAGGCATAACCAAAAATACAGCTGATTTTGTATTGCAAAATTTTTCTGCGTCTAATGAAGTATCAAAACAAAGTATTGATTCCATTTCACTATCTAAAAATGTATTTAACCTTGAAAGCGTTGTTGATATAACTGATGCCATTGATTGATCAGATGTATTAAGCGCAGCTCCGGCAAACCATTTTGCTTTATGTTCATCCGGAAGTAAATCCATTATTTTTGAGAAGTCATTTTTCTTACTTGAATCTTCCTTTTTCAATAGTTCTTGTATAATTTTAAAAACAGTTATTATATGACGAGTTCCTTTGGGACAAAATTCAGATACCAATAGAATTGATGCCGTTAATAGACCTTCTGCCGCATCATAAAAGTATGCATTTTGTCCATATGAAGAAGTGTCACTGCCGCTCGATATAATTGTCTTTGATGTTATCTTTGCATATTTTTCAGCCTTAGCTTTGTAAGAAATTTCTTCTTCATTTTCTTTCCAAAGATCCATATACTTATTAACCAGATACAAAAGATTGAATCCATCTGATCTTGTTGGATTTCTTAAATCAATAACCGATACATTATATCCATAGTATTTTTTTGCAATTTCTCCATAGTTTCTGTACAAATCACCTTTAGTATCCGAGGTTATGAAACTCATTCCTGAGGCACATGCGAATTCTAAATTAGGATATAAAAAATATGCTGTCTTACCAACTCCGGCAGCACCAATCATTAAAGTATGAACATCTCCGTCATCTATTAATGCTTTTGTTCGTTTCCCAATCGTTTTTTGCCCTACAAGCGTACCTTGAATTTCCGGAAGATTTTTGCCTTGTCTCCATAATTCAACTTCAAACGGAATTTCCTTATATGTTTTTCTTATTTCATTTTTTGTCGCAAAGCGAGCTGTGCCATGCTGTCCGTCACCAACCGTTTTACTTTTTATACTGTTCAAACTGTATATGTATGAAAAAACAGTGATGAGAAGAAAAACCAATCCCATCACTGTAACAACAATAATCAACGGTATTGTATTTTTTATAATGTTATCATCTCCTAAATATATATTTGACAATATATATTGTTTTTTGTATTATTAATATAGTAAGAAAAGAGGAGCGTAAAATATGATAAATGAAATTTTATTAAGCCTATTTGCTGATTTTTTATACGATTTAATAAAAAAAGGTGTAAAATTGACAGCTGATGAACTATCACAAAGAACCGGATATTCCTACAATGATTGCCAGAATATTGTGTCTTTAATTAATCCCAATGGTATAAATAATAAAAATGATTTGCAAAAACAATTAGATGGAACCAATATCATTAATGAAATAAAAAATAATTATTATAAAACAAATTTCTCACTAAGATTAGACTACATAATTAATAAAATAAAAGACTGCGTTCCTAATGCCAATATTGAGTGGTTATGTAATAAGCTAGGTTATTCATCATCTAATGAATTGTTAAAATATTACAAAGTTTCAAAGGAACCAACATTTAAGTTTATAGATGACTTTGCAAATAGAATCGGAATTAAAAAAGATTGGTTAAAATTTGGTGAAGATGATGAAATATTCGAAACTATTCACTTACATGTTGATAGAGAACTATTAGACTATATAAAATCCAATAAAATTGATACGATATATTTTGCCTTTTACAAAAATTCTTTATCAAAATATGACAATTCTGAATTGATTATTGTGTTCAAACTTAATGAATTAAAATATGTTGTTAATAGTTATTATATTCCTTTTGGAGCCTATGTTGGTGGCGGGGGAACGAATACAATTTGTGAATTTTATGTTTTTTTACTTTGGTTAAAGAAAAATGAATACATTGATAAATGTCAAAGTGTTTCTATAACTGAGGAAATGCATAATGAGCTTGTATCTGGAAGAAAGTATGGAAAAGCTATCGATAATGTTAATAATTCAATGGGAGAATTAGTTTCAGATTTTGCAAACACGAGATATTCTTACCCAACAGCAGAACAAAAATTGAATTTTTATGGACAGGCATTTTTAGAATGTCAAGAAATTATTAAGAATAATAAACCTTTGATTGAAAAGAAAAAAGAATATATGTTGGACTATTAAGTTCTTTTAATTGTATTATATTCTTAATCCCATAGCCTGTTTCTTCTCATTAATTTTTTGAAGTGTTTTTCTATCAATATGATAAAAAAGTTTGTATTTATTATCAAATTCTTTCTTGAATAATTTAGATAAATCATTTAACACAGCAAGGATAGCAGTGTAGCTCTGCCATTCCTTGCTGTTATTATTTATATACTCAAGAAGTTTTTCAGCACATTCACAATCTTTCTCGGCTGCTGCCATTAAATATTGTATAGCCTTATTTATGTCTTTTTCAACAAATACGCCATTATAATATATTTTTCCAAGTTGATATAAAGCATATTTATAACCGCTCGAAGCAGATTTGCATAAAAACTCCATTCCTTTTTGTGGATTAAATAAATCGCCGTTAGAATCAAAATATATTTTTGAAAGCTTATATTGAGCATAGCAGTTATTCATATTATCAGCTTTTATAAATGTTTTTTCTGCTTTGTTTAAATCCTTTTTTAGAAAAACACCATCCATATAGTATTTTCCCAATAAATATAAAGAGTGAACACAGCCCATATTTGCAGATTTTTTTAGAATTTCAATTCCGATTTTTGAATCATAATTTTTCGAATTATTATCAAGATATTTTTTTGAAACTTGATATTCATATAAACCAGGATTGTTCTCATAAAAGAATTTATCAACAACATTCGCTTCTGCCGGCTCATCATTTTCATCAACAACATCGTCAAAAGTTATTTGATTGTTGCAAATATTCAGTGCTTCTTTTATAATTATATTTTTCAATGGTTTAAAAATTTTATTTTGAGATAACGGTATGTAATTTGATTTCGTCTGTTGATACATTCCTATTATTTCATCATTGTATTCACACCATAAATTATATAATTCAAAGATGTTCTTATCATTTTCAAGTTCTTCAATGATAAAATCAATTTTCTTTTTCATTGATTGCGGAAGGTAACCATATACTGCCTTCCCCTTATAATTTTCAAACTGTTTTGAAAGTCCTATTAATGTTTTTTCAATATTATCATTTTGAAAATTTTTATTGTTAATTGAAGAAATGAGAAGGTCTATTTTATTTTTTACGGTTTCGCTCATTTGAGATCTTATTTTGTTTTGCTCTTTATATATTTCAATTCTGTCGTCAGCAAAAATTTGCCTTGATAAATTCATTTTTAATTTTTCAAGACTCTCTTTTGTTATGAAGGCTTTTTGTTGTTTGGAATACATTATAAGATGAATATGAGGATGAAAAGACTCATTATGGAAAGCACCATACCATTTTAAATTTGAATATGATATACTGAGTGCTTTTGCAAAATTCATTTTATTTTCTCTTATTAACGACATCCAAGCCTCAGCATTATCATATCCCAATCTACATGCATCATCTCTTGAAAGTGAAATAATAAATGTATGAACATTATCATTTTGATCAGCAATTTCATTTGCAATTTTTTCAAGATTGTCAACGGAATTATCAACATCAGAAAACAATCCATGTTTACCATAAGTTTCAACGCCCGGTCTGTGAGCAATATATTTCACATAATTTTCTCTTTTAGCAACCATATCGAGATTGTAATCAAGTGTTTGTGTAATCAAATCAGAAGCAAAACCTCTTGTTTGCTTTTCAAAATACAATTTATATTCATCTGAATTAATTGCAGAAGGGAAGTCTTTTATTAATTGTTTAATCAACTTTTTTTGATATTCAGTTACTTTCTTATTTTGCCAACTTTCATCGGTAAATTCAACACCATCTCTTTTAGCAATATATTTCACTAAATTTTTTATGTTTGATTTAGAACTATGGCTCATATACCTCCACTTTACAATTAATTGACTCATTCGTTTCCTCTTTGATATTGAACAATGTTTTCAAAATTTATTAACCCTTGGCACTTCTTTACATCTACGATACATTTTTCTCTAAGTTTTTTCAAATCATCATCTTCATAATCACATAAAGCTGCTTCAAAATGAGATAACATTGACAATTGTAATGCCATATTATATATAGATTTGTTTAAAACTTTTTTCATATTATCCAATTTGGGAAATACAGTTTGTGTAAAAACATCTGCAATATAATCTTGGGCAATATTTGTTTCAACATATCCGCAATAAAATCTAATAGCTCGATCAACAAATTCGGATCTGCTTTTACAATTATCAAGTGAATAAATTTTATCAGCCATTTTAATATTATCATTTGAAAGCCATAAAGAATATCTGCTTTTTTCCGAAAATGGAAAATCTTTATTAATCATTGTCTTCACATCCTTACAGTGTATATTTTTATATTCTTGTATTTGGAAATTCTTCTTTTTTCTACGCTCTTATATATTTTAAACAGCGCATATTATAAAAGCTCAAGTCGGCGAGCATTGCTCGACGATGTTTATCGGGACTGTGTTTACAGCGCAGTCACTTATTCCTGCACAGAATCAGACGAATATAACTCTAACAATTCGGCGGATTATCAAATCTTAACAAATGGCTCAAAAGCGGCTTTTTTGCTTTTGTCGGGCACAACCGTTACATTCATTAAAAGTACGCAAACATCGTCTTACAAGGCTATATAATTTGTTATTTACTTCATATTGTTATATTACCGTTTCAAATGCGACTATTATGGGTTCAATAATGAATACCATTGTTCATATATAATTGCCAAGCATCCTCAAATGGCAAAATAAAATAATGGTTATTTCGCATAACCATCATTCCGTTTTTGTTTTCCATCATGATTTGCACTCTGTCAACTAACCGCAGTTGTACAAGTTTGTCAATTGCTTTTACTACTGTGCCTCTTGATATTCCAAGTACCCTTGATATTGTAGTAAGACTAGGCCAACATTCTTTCTTTTTCCCCGCACAGCACACAAGGTACGAATAAACAACAATTTCATATTTATTCATATGAAAAGCAAATATATTGTTTGGCATTTGATAAAAATTCTTATTCAACAATTCCTCCTGTATTATCAAATTTATGTAAACAAATAAATATTGAATTTTTTAAGAGACCACACATTCTAACCTCTTGTTGCATATTCAAATCATCTATCAATTTATTCAAATAATTATTATCAATTATCTCGTCATTGAACAATTCCTCAAAATCAATAATATTTATTTCTTCATCGGTTTTGTAACAACGAGCAATCAATTTTTTTGCAATATCATCCATTCTTATCATCCTATATAATTAAATCACATAAATTACGACATCTAATTATTTCTCCCTAATTGTTAATTATATATTCAATTATGTTTATTTAAAAAATACTCTTTTTCCAATTGTTTTAATTCGTCAAATTTATTATCAATATAATTTTTAATATAATCTTCAACCCAAAAATACTTTTTCTCTTTAATGTCAATTCCAATCGCTAAATCAAAACAATCTAATGGGGTATAACAATTTTCATCATAATTTGAATATATAAAACAATTAAAGCCATTATACATTTGATATTTTTTTGAATCATAATCAAATTTTTGTACTTTTGTAGATACAAAAACAATCACATTAAAACCTTTGTACTTCATTTTTTGTCTCCTTGTTTATTTTTAATTATTTTTGCATCATTGTTCTTCATGTTGAAAAATTCTTTAACTTGCAACGGCACATATCTGTTATATAATAAGTCCAAATGTTTAGTCATTTCCGAATTCAAATCAACATTTTTCTTTTTTAAAAACAGATTTAGTGTAGTTAATTTTTCTTCATCGTATTGTATTGTTACAATTGCATTTTTCATAATATCACCTCACATAGTCATTTCAGGTTGAGTATCATTTATCATCGTATTTTCATCAGTTATTGCCTTATATATTCCATATAAGTTTTCGGATACATCATTGCCGAAATCACGCTCAAACT
>DBGCOP010000009.1:0-206271 GCA_048360435.1 Candidatus Limenecus sp.
CTCAATGAACTCAAAAATGCTGTCTCCGGTAATTCTACATCAGCAGGTCTCTCTGAATACCTCGCTCAGCTTGAACAACAGTATCAGCTTATTCAAGATGCAATTAACAATCTTAACAAACAGTATGCTACCTCTATGACCAGATTGGTACTTAATAAAAATAACTCCTCTTTTAATCCTATTGTGTCTTGATAATTGCATAGGATTGAAAACCTTTGGGTATAATGATATTATAAGAATAAATTATTTGTATGATTTATTTACATATGAAATCTATTAAACTGTCTTTGAGGTGAAAAATTATGTCAATATCTTTTTCGGGCGTAGGCTCAGGATTACCAATAGATGAGTGGATTACTGCTTTAGTTAAGATTAAGCAGGATAAAGTTGATGCTCTTTCAAAAGATCAAGAAGCTCTTCAAAAGAAACAATCTACTTTAAATACTTTAAAGTCAGAATATAATGCGATAAAAACAAATACTTTAAAATTTACTGATTCTTTAATGGGGCCTGGTTCGGATTTGTTTTCTAAAGTTTCTGTGTCAGCTTCTGAAACAAGTGTTGTTACTGCTACTGTTACTCAGTATGCTACACCATCTTCTTTTGATTTAGAAGTTTCACAGCTTGCTTCCAGTACAAAAAGACAATCTGATGAAAGTGATGTTTGGAGAGATTCTTCAAAAAAACTTTCTGATTTAGGCATGACCGCTGAAAGTGGGAACTTTGAGATTAATGGTGCAACTATTAATGTTACAAAAGATATGACAATTGATTCGTTGATTTATCAAATTAACAATTCTTCAACAGCAGGAGTAAAAGCATCTTTGGAAAAAGGACATCTTGTGTTGAAGAATAGAGATATGGGTGACAAAGAAATTACTGTTACCGGTACAGATATTGTTGGTGACGGTAAAAACTTTGCTCAATTAATTGGATTAGATAATAATGACGATGAACACTACACTAAAGGCACAAATGCTGTCTTTAAAATTGACGGTGTAGAAAAAACAGCTGATACAAATACTTTAACAAGTGATGATACGGGTATTTTGGGTTTGTCATTGGAGTTATTAACAACTACTGATACAGATCCTGACTCAGGTGCTCCAATTCCTGTTACTATTGAGATTGAACGTGATTATGATGCTGAAGCTCCAATGACTGCATTACAGGAATTTGTGGATGCTTTTAACAAGGCGATTACTGATACTGATTCAAATACTGATTCTGGTGTGAAATCGGGTACTCAAGGGTTATTATATGGTGAAAATAATTTAGTATATATAAGAAATAATTTAAGAACTCTTGTTACTTCTCAGATTCCTAATTCTGGCAATTATAAGTCACTTGCTGATATAGGCATTACAACAGGTGCTCCTGGTATGTCTGTTGATGCTGATACGACACAGTTAGTTATAGATAAGGACAAATTTATTGAAGCTTTTGAGAAAGATCCTGCTTCTGTCAAGGCTCTTTTGATTGGTGATAACACTTCAGGCTCACAATCTGAAGGTCTCATGCAAAAAATGCAGGAGGCTTTGAAACCGGCTATTGATACAGCGGGCGGTTACTTTAAGGCAAGATCTGATTCTCTTTCGAGCCAAATTTCAAATCTTTCTGATACTATTGCCAAAAAACAAGAGCAGGTTACTTTATATCAGGAACAGTTGACAAAACAATTTAACTATATGGATCAGCAAATTGCTAAAATGAACCAGCAGTTTTCACAAATGCAGCAGCAACTTGCTTCTATTGGTGTAAATGTTGGTGGTAGTTCATAATAATTAATAAAGATTCTAATTTATTCGATTTCTCTTCGGCATTCAATAGCTTTTGCAAGAGTTATTTCGTCTGCATATTCGATGTCTGAGCCAATTGGAAGTCCGAATGCAATTCTTGATATCTTTATGTTAAATGGTTTCAACAGCTTAGTAAGATATAAACTGGTTGCTTCGCCTTCTACTGAAGGATTAAGAGCTATTATTATTTCTTTAATATCGTTTTGGGCTACCCTTTGAAGCAATTCTTTTATGCGTATGTCTTCCGCTCCTATTCCATCCATTGGTGATATAAGTCCTTGAAGGACATGGTATTTCCCTTTAAATTCATTTGTATTTTCAATGGCAACTAAATCTTTTGTTTCTGCACAAACACAGATTACAGAGTCATCTCTGTTTGTTGATGAACAGATTTCACATGGATTAGTTGCTGACATATTAAAACATATGTCACAGTAATGAATTGTTTCTTTAGCTGTAATCATTGCTTGTGCAAATTTTTCAACATCATGAATCGGCATTTTAAGAAGGTAAAACGCAATTCTTTGTGCTGATTTTGGTCCTATCCCCGGTAAACGTTGGAAATAGTCAATTAAGTTTGCAAGTGGTTTAGTGTATTGCATTAAAATAATCCGGGTATGTTGATTCCGCCTGTCAATGCTTTCATTTTTGATTCCATTTCTGAACCTGCTTGTGTTGTTGCCTGGTTCATTGCTGTTGCTATCAAGTCTTCGAGCATTTCAACTGTATCCAAATCAACTGATGCAGGATTTTCAGGGTTTAATGCTGCTTGTGTTAATTTTATAGACTTAAATTTACCCTGTCCGTCACAAGTAACAGTAACAGCTCCATTGCCGGATGTTGCTGTAAAAGTTGTATTCGAAAGTTCAGTCTGTGCTTCCTGGAGCTTTTTTTGCATTTGTTGAGCCTGTTTCATCATTTGAGCAATATTCATATTTATCTCATCCCCTTTTATTTAATATCTGTTATGTAAATTATAAATAAAGCAAAATTTTTATGCAATTTGTTAATTTATTATCAATTTTCATATCAAATGTATACAATTTTTGAAAATATGGTATTATCTAATTATGGATGATTTCTTTAAATCTAGGATGCGTGTAGTAGGCGTTGTAACAATTATAATAGTTGCAATATTTGTTATATTGTTTATTTTTGTTCAGTATAGAGAAAAGAAAAATACTGCGCTTCGTTTGAGAATGTTTTATTCTGATATGTCACAAGCATTGCAATATGCCAAAAACTTAAATGGACCTCCGGGTGATTGGGGATGGGTGCCAGGTTATAAAAATATTGATTTGATTAATTCTAATTTATCAAATTATATGAAGGTTTCTGAAAATTGCACAAGGCAGCATGGCACTTGTATACCGGAAGCTAACTATAAATCGGTGAATGGTAAAACTACTACGGTTAATTTATATCAGTTACCGGCAATTAAGCTTCAAAATGGTATTTCTTTTGCTATTGAAACAGTAAGCAGTTGCCAAAAACAGGGCAGCACCTGTGCTGTTGTTTATGTTGATTTGAACAGTATTGAACCGCCCAATGCTTTTGGTAAGGATTTATTTGTATTTTTGATTATTAATTCAAATTCAGCTGCTTTTATACCATACAATTCAAGACTGCCGGGCTTTGCACTGGCTGGTGATGAAAAATACGGCTGTAACAAAAAAGCTGATATTGCTATGTATTGCTCTGCTCTTATTTTTACTAACGGTTGGTCTATCGACAGGACTTATCCCTGGTAAACTTGAAAAAAAAGACCCTCGAAAGTATAATTTATAAAGAATAATTAACAAGGAGAGAAAATGTCGGATTTTGATTTAAGCCGTGTATTGAGTTATGTCCCTATGGTCATAGAATCTTCTTCCAGAGGGGAAAAATCTTTTGATATATTTTCGCGATTATTGAGAGAAAGAATAATTTTTCTTGGTGAAGAAATTGATGATGAAATGGCAAATGTAATTGTTGCACAGCTTTTGCTTCTGGACTCAGAAAATCCCGAGAAAGATATTATGCTTTATATAAATAGCCCGGGCGGTGTTATTACAGCAGGATTGGCGATATATGACACTATGCAGCATATTCGTGCGGATGTAAGCACTATTTGTATTGGTGAAGCAGCTAGCATGGGCTCATTTTTGCTTTCATCAGGTGCTAAAGGTAAAAGACTTTCTCTGCCGAGTTCAAGAATAATGATTCACCAACCTTTAGGTGGTGCTCAAGGTCAAGCAACTGATATTGAAATTGAAGCTAAAGAAATTTTAAGAATGAAAAATATGCTCAATGGTATTCTTGCAACAAATTGTTCTCAGCCTTTGGAAAAAATTAAGGAAGATACAGAAAGAGACTATTATATGTCTGCTCAAGAAGCTGTTGAATATGGACTAATTGACAAAGTTATTACAAGAGTTTCTTAATATATCTTAATAATTCAATAAAAGAGAGTATTTAATTTTTAGCTACTTTTTATTCAAAAAGTAGCTAATTTGTATCTAAGATATATATATTAAAGGGTTTTAAATGTGTGTAAAAGACAGATATATCAAGAAAAACTGACAATTTTTCATTTTTTTGATTTTATAAAACCTTTTAGGCAATTTTGCTTTTTAAAATGTTTTTATATAAGTGTAAGGTTAGAAAAAAGTTGGTTATGGTAGGAGATTAAAACAGTGTACGCAATTTTTACAATGCGAAAGCTACAATTGACTCAGCGAATCAATCAGCTCCAATATAGACAAATGGAGTTGGCCCAACGGCTTCAAGATTTGGCTGTGTATGCGGGTAACGTAGCAGATGGAGTTATTTCACCAAGTGAGTTTATGAGCTCACCGGCAAGCATCTTCGGTGCACAAATGAACTTCTTCAATAATAGTGTTCCTAAGTCACTATTTGAAGCTGCTAGATCATCTCAAATTTATAATGCAAACATTATGAATATGAACGCTGCCTCCAATGGTCAATACGGAATGGCTGTTGATCCAACTAACCCGAATTCTATCTTCGCTAACCAATACTTTGTGTTCAATGCATTCTTCAAACAGGCTCTTGATGCAGCGGGTAAAGCGGAAGCTGCAAAGGTAAAACGCCTGGAAACTGATATTCAAAACCAAAAATTGCAAATAGATACACAGTTGAAAGCAGCAGAAGCCGAACTCAAGAGTGTTGAAGAGGCTGAACAAAAAGGAATAGAAGCCTCAGCTCCTAAGTATGTATAACGGATAAGCAATTAATAATTCCTCGTGATGTGTGAAAATATATTAAAGCCCTTGCAGTAAGATTGCAATGGGCTTTTTATTTTCTTGATTAAAACCCAAAAAAGTTATAAAATATGTCTAATATTATCTGGTAAATTATTTACCAATTATCTAATAAGGAGACTCTCAAAATGTATCAAGACGAAAAACTCATCTGTGAAGACTGTTCAGCAGAATTTGTTTTTACGGCAGGTGAGCAGGAATTTTACGCAGAAAAAGGATTGGTAAATAAACCAAAACGCTGCCCTGAATGCAGAAAAAAAAGAAGACAAAACAACAGAAAAAAAATGTATGATGTTGTTTGTTCAAAATGCGGTGCCCAAACACAAGTTCCGTTCAAACCTATTATGGGAAAAGAGGTTTATTGTAAAGATTGTTACCAGGCAATTCATGGTACAAAATAAAATTAAAAAAGAAGCACCTTATGGTGCTTCTTTTTTCTCCTTATACTTTTTAATATCTGTAACCTGATATTATTGATGGATATTCTCCATAATTTTTGTTTGTTTGTGATAATGATTGAATTGATGTGTAGAATACGCCCATTATCAATAATAATGTAACTAATAGCGTATAATTAGCTATTCTTACTTCGTTCATTGTCCACCCCGGTTGAATAGTAGTCTGCCGTTATCTCTTATGATAAAAACTTTGCCTTATTTATGCCATTGCACAAAATGTTCCGCCTGCATTGTTTGCAAGTGAGCCTGCTGTTTCTGCTCCGCCGAAAGCCAGTGTCCCTGCTGTTTCGATTGGTTTGTGAGCTAAAGTTCCTGCTGTTTCCGGTTTAGCTGCAAATAAATTTCCGATTGCTGATACGTTCATAATTTACTCCTTCATCAAACTTATCTACTTTTGAAATATTTTTTATATACCTCGTACTTATATAAAAACAATCAAAAAGTTTGAAATTCAGTTTTATCATTTTTCATTACATTTCTTAACATATTTTTTTAGAAACAATCTGTACGCACTTCTCGTCTAAGTTAGTATAAAAGTTAAGAAAAAATTAAAATTCCTTGAGTAAATAGTTTGATAACTTATAATTATAGTATTGTTATTTATAAAAGGGCGATATTATGGGGAAACATAACGAAGATAAGAATTTAGATGAAATAAAATGTGAAAACAATCCGTTTGCTCCTGAAACTGAAGCGGAAAAAAATGAATCAATTGAATCTGTTGAAGATACAGCGGATGTTGAATGTGAAACAGCGATTTCATCTTTAAAAGAAGAAATTGATAAAATTAATAATCAATATATAAGACTTGCTGCTGATTTTGACAATTACAGAAAAAGACAGATGCAAGAGCGTGAGGCTCTATTAAAGTATGGTGCTGAAGAAACATTGAAAAAAATGATTGAAGCTCTGGATAATATAGACAGAGCTAAAGCTTCGGTTGAAAATGTTGAAGACGTCAATACTGTTAAGGAAAGTTATGATATGGTCTTCAAACAGATTTATGATGTTTTGGCTAAAATGGGTATGGAAATTATAGATACCAAGGATAAAGAGTTTGACCCGAATCTTCACGAGGCGGTTATGCAAACACCAACAAATGAATATCCTGAAAATACAATTATAAATGAGTTACAAAAAGGTTATAAACTGGGCGATAAAGTATTGAGACCGTCACTTGTGAATGTGGCAGTCAGTGAATAGGGGAATATGGCAAATTATTACGAGATATTAGGTGTAAGCGCAGATGCAACACAGGCTGAAATAAAAAGTGCTTTTAGAAAAAAAGCAAGAGAATTACATCCGGATGTGAACAAAGCACCGGATGCGGAAGAAAAATTTAAAGAACTTGGAAAAGCATATGAAACGCTTTCTGATCAGGAAAAACGTTCTTTATACGATAGATACGGTGAAGAAGGTCTGTCAAATGCAGGTTATGATACTTCAGGACCTTTTGACTTTGGTTTTGGAAATATAAATGATATTTTTGAAACTTTTTTCGGAGGAATGGGCGGCTTTTCTTCTCAAGCCGCTGATCCAAATGCACCTCAAAGAGGTCACGATTTGAGGCTTGATATTGAGCTTGAGTTTGAAGAAGCAGCGTTTGGGGTAGAAAAAGAAATTAAGATTGATCACCTTGAAATGTGCAAAGATTGTTATGGAACCGGTGCTGAGCCGGGAACAAAACCCTCTGTTTGTCCGGAATGTAACGGAAAAGGCAGGGTTGTTCAATTAACAAGAACTATTCTTGGTAGTATACAACAGGTGACGACATGTCCTAAATGTGGAGGAAAAGGTCAAATAATAGGTTCTCCTTGCAAAAAGTGTCATGGTGAAGGTAGAGTTGAAGTAGAAAAGACCATTAAAGTTAAGATACCTGCCGGTGTTGATAATAATGCTAAAATTAGAGTTGCAAACGAAGGTGATGCAGGTAAAAACGGTGGTTCAAGCGGTGATTTATATATTATTATGTATGTCAAGCCGCACAAAACTTTCAAAAGAGATGGTTTCAATGTGTATTCGGAATTGTATGTAAGCTTTCCACAGGCAGTATTAGGAGATAACATTCAGGTAGATACAATTCATGGACTTAAGGAGCTGGTTGTGCCGGCAGGTATAGAATATGGTAAAATACTTACTATAAAAAATGCAGGTATACCATATCTCGGTCATCCCGAAAAAAGAGGCGACCATATGGTTGTTGTAAAATATAAAACACCAAAATCTCTTAATGATGAAGAAAAGAGATTGTATAAAAAACTTTTTGAACTGTCTGAAAACAAAAAACCTAATGAAAAATTCATAGACAAATTTAAAAACGCAATTCACAGCTAACGAATCGGAATATATTAATGGAAATAAAAAAAGTCGGAAGAATAGTAAGAATCGAATTTAAGAGTTTTGTTATAGCATTTCTTGCATATTTGCTTACTTCAATGTCAGCGTTTGCTACAAAACTGCCGGATAATATTTTACAAACAGTTAAATCCGATTTGCCAAAAGCTTCTGTTCGTTTTGACGGATTGATTACACTTCCGGACGGAACTGTTTATCTTCCTGTTCTGCCGTCTAACCCAAAGCGAAATGCTGTTGGTAAAGTAGTTTCTACTTATCCTGCTAACAGAAAACTTGCGCAGCTTCCTGATGTTGTAGTTTTCGATTCAAACTATGCTTTTCTTAAAGTTATAAAAACTAAGGATGGTAAGTTGACGATTACGGCCTCTAATAATATTCCTTTTATTGTGAAAACGGGTCTTTTACCTCAGGACATGCTTGTACCTCCCGGATTAGTATTTCCTGAAGATATGCAGATTATGTTAGGTGATTTAAAAGTTGCATTAAAGAATTCTTCTGTTAATAACATTTTTCAGGGGTCAGTTGAGGTTAAAAAAAATCCGGTAAGCACAAAGATTGTTCCTGTTCCTTATATGGCCGGAAGAACTCTTTTGGTTACGTCTTTGGATTCTAAACTGATTAATATTATTCCTTCAGATTCTACAACACCTAAATTTACATTAAAGATGGAAAATTTACCAAAGTTTATTCAGCCGGTATGCAATGATGATTATATTCTTATTGCTGTATCAGGCAAGACATATATTGATGTTGCTGATGTAAAACAGGAAGTTCTTGCAAGAAAAATTGATCTTGCTTATCAACCTTCAGAAATTATTTTAACCTCTGACAAATCAAAAGCTTATGTAGCTGTTGATGACGATCAATCTATCTTTTTAATTGACTTAAAATCTATGACTTTGGTTGAGAAAATTAAAATTAAAGGTTATCCGAAGAATATAACAATAAGTGCTGACGATAAACAAATAGCTTATATTGATAAAAATACAGGTGATATTTATACTCTGACATTAGATGAATCTTATACTAATAAATTCATTTATAATGCGTCAAATATCTCAAAACTGATAGTTAAAGAAGATAATATCTATGCTCTTTCAAGAACGGAAGACGAATTATTAGTTATTGATAATGATATTCAAGATATTATCTATAAACAGCCTGTTGCGAAAAAACCAGTTGATATGTTTTTGAAAGAGAATAAACTCTATATACTCTGTGCTTCAAATGAGCTGGATATATTTAATTTGGAAGATTTTTCGATGGACACAATTGTAAAACTTCCGTCAACAGGTTTTTCAAAAAAACTTGTTCAGGTTCCTAATACAAATATTTTGTTGATTACAAATGTTACGGATAAAAAATATCTGGTTTATGATTTGAAAACAAATACTGTGTTGCAAACTGTTACAACTCCTTTGTTTATTAATGATTTGCAGCTGATAAATAAAAGGTTAAAATAAATAAAATGGATACACTTGCGCTAGAACTTTCATCTGAACTTGAAAAAACTCAGCATGAGTTTTGGAATATATCCCGTCAAACTGCTGAATTTATCAGTATGTTAATAAAAATTGCGAAAGTTAAAAATATTTTAGAAATAGGAACTTCTAACGGATATTCTGCTTTGTGGATTGCTGATGCTTTAAAAGAATCAGGCGATAATGGACATTTGACTACAATTGAATTTTATGAAAAACGACAGTCAATTGCTCGTGAAAATATTGAAAAATGCGGTCTGTTAGACTATGTAACTTTTAAACAGGGCAGAGCTTTAGAAATTCTTGGCGAATTGGATTTTGTACCTGATATGGTATTTATTGATGCAAACAAATCCGAATATATTCAGTATTTTGATTTGTTAAAGGACAAGCTTCAAAAAGGTTCGATTATACTGGCGGATAATGTTACTTCACACGCTTCTAAAGTGGCTGATTTCCTTGAGGAAATAAAAAATGACACAAGATACCAGTCTCAAGTTTTAGATCTTCCTGCCGGTCTTCTGATGGCCTTAAAATTGGTATAAAAATAAACAAAAAAGACAGGTCTTTTTAACCTGTCTTTTTTGTCGTAATTTTTTGTTTATTTTGCGGCTTCTGCTTTTTCACCAACCTTTTCAAAAACTATTTTTTTATCTTCAAGTTTAGCTGAAATTACATCGCCTGCAACATATTTGCCGTTAAGGATTTCTTCAGCCAGAGTATCTTCAATTTTCTTTTGAATAACTCTTCTAAGTGGTCTTGCTCCGTATGCTTCAGAATATCCCTCATCCGCAAGATAATCTTTGACTTCATCGGAAACTTCAATTGTAAAGTCATGTGATTGTATACGTTTGAGAAGATCTTTGAACATAAGTTCGACAATTTCTCTGATTTCAGGCTTACTAAGGTGCGAGAATACGATAATATCATCGATTCTGTTAAGAAACTCAGGTCGAAATGCCTTCTTCATTTCTTCCATAACAGTATCTTTGAGGTGTTCATATTTATCTTTAGTTTCATCATTAGAAACAGAGAATCCGAGTTTTGATGTTGTTGTAATCATGCTTGCACCAACGTTTGATGTCATAATGATGATTGTGTTTTTGAAGTTGATGTGTCTGCCTTTTGCATCTGTCAAACGTCCGTCATCAAGAATTTGGAGCATGATGTTAAATACATCAGGGTGTGCTTTTTCGATTTCATCAAACAAAATGACTGAATATGGTTTTTTACGAATAGTTTCTGTCAAATGTCCACCGTCATCATAACCAACATATCCCGGAGGAGAGCCGATGAGTTTTGCTGTTGAATGTTTTTCCATAAATTCAGACATATCGACTCTTATCATGTTATCTTCTGAACCGAAAACAGCTTCAGCAAGAGCTTTAGCAAGTTCTGTTTTACCAACACCTGTTGGACCGGCAAAGATAAAGCTTCCAATGGGTCTGTTTGGTGCTTTCAGTCCGACTCTGGCACGTCTGATTGCTTTGGCAAGAGAAACTACTGCTTGATCTTGTCCAATTACTCTGTTGTGGAGAGTTTCTTCAAGTTTGAGCAGTCTTTCTGATTCTTTTTCTGTAATTTTTGTTGTTGGAATACCTGTCATTGTGCTTACTACTTCAGCTACGTGTTCAGGTGTTACAACAGGTTTGTTTGCATCGTGTGCTTCTTTCCATTGTTGAGACATTTCTCTGATTTTTTCTTTTAAATCGGCTTCTTTGTCTCTGAGGTTAGAGGCATGTTCAAATTCCTGATTTCTTATAGCATCTTCTTTTTGTTTGATAATGCTTTTCAGTTCTTTTTCAATTTCTTTTCCTTCCGGAGGAAGTGAGCTGACGTTCAGTCTAACTTTAGAACTTGCCTCATCGATAATATCAATTGCTTTATCCGGAAGGAATCTGTCTGTAATGTATTTGTCTGAAAGCGAAACAGCCGCAATAATAGCTTCATCAGAAATTTTTAGTCTGTGGTGTTCTTCATATTTAGATTTTAGACCCCTGATAATTTCAATTGACTCATCAATTGATGGTTCATCAATGATTACAGGCTGGAATCTTCTTTCTAAAGCTGCATCTTTTTCAACATATTTTCTGTATTCATCCAGTGTTGTTGCGCCGATGACCTGGATTTCACCTCTTGATAAAGCAGGTTTTAAAATATTTGCAGCATCAATTGCACCTTCTGCTGCGCCTGCGCCTATTAAAGTGTGCATTTCGTCTATTACAAGAATAACGTTTCCTGCTTGTCTGATCTCATCCATAATTTTTTTAAGGCGTTCTTCAAACTCACCCCTGTATTTAGTACCTGCAACAAGGAGTCCCATATCAAGCTGTATGATTTTTTTACCTTCAAGAATATCAGGTACATCAGAATTAACAATTCTGATAGCAAGACCTTCAGCAACAGCTGTTTTACCAACACCCGGTTCACCAATTAAAACCGGATTATTTTTTGTTCTTCTTGCAAGAATTTGTATAACACGTTCAATTTCTTTTTCTCTTCCTACAACAGGATCAAGTCTTTGCTCCTGTGCAGCAAGTGTCAAGTCTGTGCCGAATTCATCAAGCGAAGGCGTTTTTGTTTTTCCACCGGAAGCACTGCCGGCTGTTGCAGTTTGTGCTGTTGGTTTTGATTCACCAAGCATTTTTATTACATTGCTTCTGACTTTGTTAAGGTCAACTCCAAGATTTTCCAAAACTCTTGCTGCAACCCCTTCACCTTCTCTGATTAAACCCAGAAGAAGATGTTCTGTACCAATGTAATTGTGACCAAGTTGTCTGGCTTCGTCCCATGATAATTCGAGAACTCTTTTTGCTCTTGGTGTGAATGGTATTTCAACAGCAACAAAGCCTGAACCTCTGCCGATGATTTTTTCAACTTCTGCTCTTGCATCTTTGAGTGTTATGCCCATAGATTTTAATGTTTTTGAGGCAACACCTGTACCTTCTCCGATCAAGCCGAGAAGAACCTGCTCTGTGCCGACAAAATTATGACCTAATCTTCTCGCCTCCTCTTGTGCGAGCATGATTACTTTTATCGCTTTCTCTGTAAAACGTTCAAACATTACTAACTCCTGTCGTATTATTATACAGTTATTTTACCTCATAAACGGGCAAAGTTTCAACTTAAATTTATCTCATTCAGCAGTTTTTTTGCCGGATAATACCCAAATCCCTTTTCGAGACTTGTTTCAAGTGCTTTTCTGGCACTTTGTAAGTCTTTATTGTGTATGTAGCATTTTGCAAGAAGAAAATGGACTTCAGGGTCAACATAACAGACATCTTTTGCTTTTTGCAGAAACAAATCAGCTAGGTCAAAATAACCATTGTTTACAAAAACCCTGCCTATAAATTTATAGCTTTCCTGATTGTTTTGTGCAAGTAAATGGGCTCCGTTAACTATATTTTCACAATATGTAATAAGATTAGCATTTAAAAGAGCATCAAGGTCGACTTCCAGAAATGCTCTGATTTGAAAAAATGTCGGTATGTTAATTACATACAGATTAATAAATTCCAAAAGTGAACGTCCCCATAAAACAGATGGATTTTCCTCTTTTATTGAGTTCCAAATATCTTTTGTTTTGTTAAATTCGCCTTGCAGTAATTGACATCTTCCGTATTCAAAAAGCATGCCTGTTTGTTCATATAATTCCGCAGCTTTTTGATAATTTTTTTCTTCAAGATATATTCTGGCAAGGAAGCCCTTTTCATAATTCGATGATGAATTTTTTAAAACTTCTTTAAGGTATGAATAGTTTTTTTTTGCAAAAAATTCAGTCAATAAATCCTTGTTATTCATGGTTAAGTTTGTTTGTTAAATTATCAAAATTTGATGAAACAAATGATGATTTTCTTTCTTTTATAAGTTCGTGAAGCTGTGTGATTGAATTTGTTGAAACGTCATTACTGCTAATGTTTGCAGATTTGATTTCTTTATAGAGTTCTTCTCTGTATACAGACACATTCTTTGGCGCATTAATCCCTATTCTTACAGTATTCTGATTTGAATCGAGAACAATAATCTCTATATCATCATTTAATATAATTTTTTCGCCTACTTTTCTGGCTAATACTAGCATTTTATACTCTCCAATCCCTAATTAATAATGTTGCTAAATACATATCAGTCTTTGAAAAGAGGATATTTTACAGGATAATTTGAATTAGACAAAACTATCTGCATCCCCTGTTTGTTAGCTGCATTAATAATAATGGGGGCTAACAGGTTTATTGTTGCTTGTCTCGGGTTTGTTTGAGGTATTGTTACAATATTTAAGGAGATTAAAGAATCAACCGTATTTAAGTTAATTTTTTCTGCTTTTTCAGTTGGAATTTCAAATTGATAATCAATATCAAAAAAAGCAGGAGATGTTACAGGAAAAGCAAGTCCTGCATCTTCTACTGATTGAAGCCATTTAAATGCGGAATTTTCAGAATGTTCCACAAGGACAAATTTGCTCAAATTGTCATAACCTATAATCGGTTCAACAAAATCAAATATAAGATTTTCATCTATATTTATTTCGCCGAATTTAACTGTGTTTATGTTCATTTTCTCCTCGTCAAGTCTAGTTTTTGCAAATGTATTTCTAATAAGTGTTTGTTCCGAATTCAGGTGCCATTTGTGACATCATCATTGTTTGAATTATTTCTGGTGAAATATTTTGATTTCCGTTTTGGTTCATCATCAAGAGCGGAAGTATATTCATGGAATTGTTCTGATTATTGTTGTTTCCTAGCAGCATATTCATTTGCATCATTTCAGGGTTTTGATTCAAACCTGCTAATTGATTTGCCATAGGATTTATACCGACCTTAGCTAAAGTTTTAACTGCATTGGCTATTTCATCATTTGTCGGCATATTATTTGAAGCATCAGATTTTTTCGGATTTAGCTCATCATTAATATTTTCTTTAATTCTGTCGAGTCTTTTCTTATTAACTTCTGATTGCACTGCCTTGTCATAAAATTTGTTTGATTTTATAAAAGCATCCATTTCACTTGTTTCTTCAGCTTTACAACCTTCTGTTCCATTGATACATGCAAGACCTCTTTCAGCATAAGAGGTAAGTTGAGGGTTAGTATTTAAAGTTTTAACTTTTTCAAGTGCTTCAATTGCTTCTTCTTTCTTTCCTAACTGAGAATATGCAAGTCCTTTGTAATAAAGGGCAAAAATATTGGATGGGTTATCTTTCAATATTGTATCTGAAAATTGGATACATCCTAGATAGTTTCCTGCTTTATATTTGTTGACAAGAACTCTGATGGTTGAGTCAGAAACTTGTGCAGCAAAACAGCCTAACTGAACAGCTGTAAAACCTGTTAAAACTAAACTTAATAATAATTTTCTTAATTTCATACCTCTATATCCTTTTTTATTATCCTTTAATAATAATTTAACATAAGTCAACTATAATATTTTCATTATATATTATTTTATTTGAAATGACCTAATATATTTAACTGAAAAAGTTACATCTTATAAATTTCACGAATAATTAAGTCTTCGAATTTTTTGATATTTATAACAGGTTGTGAAAAATTTTGTATCAATATTGCAAAACTATATTTTTTTCCTGATTTTGAATCAACATAACCTGTTATAGAGCTAATTCCACTGGCAGTGCCTGTTTTGGCTCTCAGTTTAAGGCTTATATCAAGCAACCTGTCTGTCAAAGTTCCTTCAAACGGTTTTGGCAAAAGTGTGACAAAATCATTAAAATCTTTATCTTTATAAAGTTTGTTCAAAGCTTCTGTCATCCAGTCTGCACTAATGAGATCATTTCGTGATATTCCGCAGGCATCAGCGATAACAGGTTTTTCACTTTTAATATCAGAATAATATTTGTTAAACATTTCGATTGCGTTTTCTGTCGTTCCCTGTTTTTTTGAATATTCTGCGGCCGCTGTTTTGAATATCATTTCGGAATAGAAGTTATTGCTGTTTTTTAGTGTTGTTGCTATTAATTCAGACAGACGAACACTGTTTATTTCAGCAATTTTTTGTGCGCCTGATTGTACAGGTGCATATTTTATGTTTCCGGTGAATTTTAGCTTTGAAGAAGATACTGCCTGTTTCAATATTTCGTTAAAATGTCGTTCAGGTGAATCAATGGGAAGCTTTTGCTTAATTGTATTTTTTATTGTTCCTTGGATATATGTCATATCAGATGTTAGCCAGGGCTGGCGTTCAAACGAAAGAGAATCTGTTGCTCCATTTTTCAACATATTAACAAACATTAAAGAATAAGGGCTTTTATTTTTGATTTCAGGCGTTCTTTCGTTTTTGCCCGGCTGAATTACTATATCAATTTTGTTTTCATTTACTGAAAAAGGTGAATATTTGGGGAGATAAGGATTTGCATCATCATCCCACATCCATCCTGTTCCCCACTGTTTGTTATCGATAATTGTTCCATCTAATACTATATCTTTTATTGGTTTATTGTATTTTTCTGCTACTGTGTTTAAAAGATTTTTCAGTGATGAAGTTGTTAAAGACGGATCTGCGCCCAGTTTTATGTATAAATTGCTGTTTTTATCAATATATGCTGTTGTTTTGAAAGTGTAATCTTTTCCGAGTTGATTATATGCACTTCTCATTGTAAAGACTTTTTGTGCTGATGCAGGATTCATTAATTTATGTTCATTGTATTGATAAATAATTTTTCCTGATTTTACGTCTTTAACAGAGACTGCAATTGTTGAGGTTTTATTGATGTCTGACTTTTGAATCAAAGAATCCAGAGAAGAGGATTCTGATGGTATTGCTGTAAACAAGAATATTACAGCTGTTGTGATTAATGTTTTTATTCTATTCATATAATTTAATCTCCTTTATTTTAAAAGAATCGAAAAATAAATCTCTTCTGTCAGAGATGAGAGGAAAATCATTTCTTAAATTCTTCACATCATCTGTATCAAATTCAGTTATTATACAGCCTTCTTCTTCTCCCATGCAAGCTTCTATGTCTCCCCAGGGATTTATGAGCATAGAATGACCAAGATTGTATTCATTATCTGCAATTTTTCCTGTTTGGTCAGCTGCTATCATAAAACACTGGTTTTCTATTGCTCTTGCTCTGTGCATAATATTCCAGTGTTCAAGTTTTTTGTTTGACCATGCCGCTGCATTGATAAAAATTTCTGCACCATGTTTTGAATATTGTCTGTATACTTCCGGAAATCTAATATCATAGCAAATTGTCAGTCCTATTTTTGTAAAGCCAAGGTTTAGAATTTTTAATTCATTTCCTGTTGAAATAAATTTATTTTCTTCTGAGCCTTTATGAGAAAAAAGATGCATTTTGTCATATGTTGCGACAAGTTTGCCTTCTTTATTTATTATAGGGCACGTGTTTTTAAAAGTATTTTCTTTTTTTTGAATAAATGAGCCGCCAATCACTATGCTTTTAAAATCTAAAGCAGTATTTTTTAAAAAATCTATTGTTTCGGAAGTCTCAATAACTTCTGATTCCTGTGGGAAATTTTTGCAATACCACCCGATTGACCAAACTTCTGGAAAAATAATTAAATCCGGAGTTTCTTTTTTGAATGGTTCTAACAGTTTATAGGCATTTTCAAAGGTTGCCTGTTTATTACCTATAATTGCATTATTTTGTAATATTAATACCTTAAGCTTCATTCTTTGATTATATTACAAAACAATTGGCGTGACTTTTAGAAGTTATACAAGTTCTCCAATCAGCCGACCTGTGTCTTTTTCTATGTTAAGAAGTTTTACTGTCGCAATGCTGTTTAAAAGATTTTTGTCATGTGAGTTTATCAAAACGTTTAAATAGTTTTTTGTAACGCCCTTAAGTAAATTAGTTTTTTTGTCTGGTTTCTTTTCTATCAAAACTTCTGTGAGTGAGCCTATATTTTTTTCTTTAAAATTATTGATTTTTTTTAGTGCTTCTTCATGCAATATGGCAGCTCTTCTATGTTTTTCTTTTTCAGAAATTTGATAGGGCATTTCTGCTGCCTTTGTATTTTTTCTGATTGAGTAAGGAAAAACATGTATATTGGAGAGTTTTGAAGCTTTGATGTTATGCAAAGTTTGGTTGAAATCATCTTCGGTTTCTCCCGGGAACCCAACTATAATATCACTGCCTATGAAAGGCAATTCGAATTTTTTTTCAATTTTCTCCATTAAATCAAGACAGCTTTTTGCATTATAGTGTCTGTTCATTAATTTTAAAATATTGTCATTAAGTGATTGCAAAGATAAATGAAAGTGGGGGCAGAATTTTTTTGATGATGACAAAAAATCAAGGAGTTCGTCATCTATTTCGAGTGTATTCAAGGAGCCTAGCCTATATCTTATTATGTCTGTATTTTCTATTGCAGATAACAGGTCTTTTAGTCGTTGTTTGGAATTAAGGTCTTCTCCCCACTGTCCAATATGGATTCCGGTTAAGACTACTTCTTTTATTCCTGAATCCGTGTAGTCTTGAATTTGTTTAATTATATTATCAATCGTGTTGCTTCTGCTTTTTCCTCTGGCAAGCGGGATTGTGCAATAACTGCAATAATTGTTGCAGCCGTCTTGAATTTTGAGATAGCCTCTTGTGTTGGAATAATTGTGTACAGGCTGGTTGTTGAAGTGAGAAACTTCAAATATATCATTAACACTGCTCTTAAATTCTGAAATTGCTTTAACTATTTCAAATTTGTCGTTGTTTCCTAAAACAATATCAACAAAAGGTAAATTTAAAAGTTTTTCTGCATTGAGCTGGGCACAACAACCTGTCAAAACAGTTATAATTTTTTCATTTTTATTTTTTGCATGACGTACTGTTCTCAATGCTTCATTATCAGCATTTTCAGTTACCGAGCATGAGTTCAAGATGAAATAATCTGAATCTTCAACTTTTGTGGCTATTTCAAATCCATTTTTAAGTAATTTTTCTTTTATTACCGCTGATTCAAGTTGATTTGATTTGCAACCGTGAGTTTTTAATATAAATTTTTTCATATTACCTATTAATTAGCACAAAATATTTATATAAACAAAAAATTATATTCGTAGTATAATTTTTGCATAGGATAAAATGGCATGTCTATTTCTAAAATAAATAACAGCTATACCATTTTTAAAACTCAAAATGATTTGAGAAACTTTCATGGTACAGAAAATATGTTAAATGAGCATGCCGTTGAGGATTTATCTTCTCAGAAGTTATCTTCTGATGAAATTTTTGAGCTTGCTTCTGCTCAGCCAAACAAGATTTTAAATCAAGTAGTGAAAAATTCTTTAAAAACTATTATTGTTGGTGTACCATTTGTTGATTCTCTTTTTTCAGGCATAACGGAGTCAGGTGCGCTTTCTCAAAAAATGTTTAAATCAGCAAAAACTATGGGCAAGTGGGGGTTAGTTTTTGCTTCAGGTGCAGCTGTTATGGGTATTAAAAAGTTCGTGAATAAGCGTGCCGAAACTTTTGATAATTTTGATAAAAAAAATAAAGCTGCTGCTTTAGGAGTTGATGCTGCGGCATTTTATGCTGCTATTACAGCTGCTTTTTCTCTGAAAAACAAAGCAAAGTCACTTTTGTGTAATCTTTTTCCGGGAACTGCAAAAAAAATTAATACAAAGTTGCTCAACCCGATTAAAAAAATGTTGGATTCTTCTGTTTGCAATAAAAAAGTTGTTAAATCTTTTGAAAAATACGTTGCTAAAAAGCCCTATTATAAACCTGTAACAAGAGCAACAGCTTTACTTCTTGCTCCTGCCATATCAATAGCAGCTTTTTGCAGGGTTCATAATGAAGCAAAAAAGCAAAAAGAAAATGTCTTTGTTAGATATGCTCTTCTTAGTTACATAAATAATAAAACTACTTGACCGGCATTTATGTAGATGATATTTTATATATACAAAGTCGTCACGGGCCTGTGGCGCAGCGGTAGCGCAGGGGACTCATAATCCCTTGGTCGTGGGTTCGAATCCCTCCGGGCCCATTTTATTTATCCTTTGGACGGTTTTGTTCCATTCACAAGAACATTTTGTATTTGTTCTTTTTTATCTTCCAGTCTTAAAGTGTTTGTATCTAAAATATCTTTAATGTCGTTTTGGTTTTGAGCCATTTCACTTTTGTGTGCAAGAAGCAGTGCTTTTTGCGGACCAAAATCCTGTATGAGTTTTGCAATCGTTTCTGTTTTTTCTGAGCTGGTACATAGTTGAACAAATTCAGCAAGCTGATCTGTTGTAATAGAAGAGGATATGCTTGTTAGTTTGTTTAAGCTGTCAGGATTTTTCAGTACAGCTTCGATTAGTTCTTTATTTCCTCCATATTTTTTTAATAAGGGTATTATTGAAGGATTACTTTCTACTTTCGAAAGCAACAAATCACCTACTGTACCGAGCCGACGATACAAGAACGAAGATATTTCTTGCCTTGAATAAGTTTTTTCTTGTTTAATATTTGATTCGGGTGTATTGGTTTTTGTATTTATCAAATTATTGGCTGCTTCGTTATATTTTGTTGATGCTGCTTCTCTTAACGGATTTGTCATGTTGCTTTCGGATGGAGTATTAAAAGTATAAGAATTTGTTGTATTTCTTGTGTTCTGATTTGTTGAATATTCTGCAATATCATTACCGGAATAGTTGCTGTTATTCAATTTTTCAAGAACAAGATTTTTTATTGACGGGTTATCAGTAATATTTCCTGATATTGTTACAATATTATCTCCGCTAAGCTTTTCATGTTTAATAAGATTAATTGTATTTTCTAAATACTCATTAATTTTGTCATTATTTTTGTCTACCATATAGTTCGATTGTGAAAAAATATTATCCGCACTAAATCTGTCTTTTCCATTTTTATCTTTACTGCCAAGAAATTTTTCAATTGCTTCTTTCATTTCAGGATTTGTGACAAGATTATCTGTAATGCCAATCAAATATTCATCATTCATATCCGATTTTTTGGCAGTTTTTAGCATAGTCGTCTTCAGATCTTTGTTATTGATCATTTTTTCATCGACATTTATGATTGTTGAACCGTCATATTTGATATAACCGTTTTCATCTTTTATTGATTCTAACTCAATTGCATTGTCTCTGAATTCAACTGCATCTTTGGGGTTTTCTGACATTATATTTACGGCCTGGAGCACAGATTCTTCATTATAAAGTTTTTTGCCTGCAATTTCTTCTTTTTCAATAAAATGCATAGTTGGCTCTTTTATTTCTTCATTTTCTGTTATTTTGTCAGAAACATTTACCAATCCTTCCGAGCTGAAGTCAGATCTTTTTTCTCGAATTTCTTCCATATTGCCTGATAATTTATCGGAATAGTATACCTTTTCACTTTTGGCTAAGCTTACGGCTTCTGATATTCCATCTGTAAATGCTTTTTTGACAACATTTCCTATGCGTTTGAAAAAGCCTGAAGATGACTTTTCCTTTACTTTTTTCATTGCAGCTACTATGTCATCACTTTTTAAGCCATCCTTTTCAATTATTTCCAAAAAGGATTTTAAATCTTTTTTGTCAGACAACATTTCTGAGAGTTGTTTTCTTTGTTCTTCATTGAAAACTCCCAGCTCATCAAGTATTGCTGCCGGATCTTTTTTATATTTTTTTAATAATGCTTTTGTATCAATATCTTTAGGTATTGTTTCTTGTTTTACGGTTACGTCCTGTGGTGCATTTGTTGCAGAGTTAAAAATTTGAATAGAAGATTTATTGTCCTTTTTTACATCTTCTGATGTTTGTGATTCATAAGGACTTATAATTCTGTCTTTTACTTTTGAACTATCATTAATATAGCTCATCTCTGCTTGTTCCTTTGTCTCTTTGCATTCTCTCTGTAAATAAAATGGTTCATATATATAAAGTATATTTTGAGTATTAAATTGCTTTATATTTACAATTTGTAAAGAAATGTAACGCCCTGTGTTGTTTATCCACAGGGCGTTTTAGTTATTTTTATCTTTTATACACCTAATTTATGAGCTTGCGCTTCTGCCAGATCAGCTTGTCTCCAAATTCTGTCGATTTCGGCTGCTCTGTTTGATGCAGGGTTAATTGGTGCTTCTTGTCCGAGTATCGGGTTGGGCATATATGTTCTTTTTATTTTTGAATCGGGTGATTTAAGCTCACCTGATGCGATTGGTTGTTCCGGTGTTATTGATTGTGCACCGATTGGCGTTTGAGCGGAATTATTGTGTAAGTTATTCATTTTTTCTACAAGATTTCCGGGTTTTGCTTGAGGTGTTTGCTGATGGATTTGAGCAGGATTTTGAAGCGATTGTTCCTGATTGATTTGTGTTTGTTTATTTATAGCTTCATTTTGTGCTGTTTCCGCTTCTTTTTCAGCTTCTTGTTCTTTTAATTTATCTCTTTCAATTGTTTTTATCGGTTTACCAAAGATTGTATGAGAAAAGCCTCTGGCAAGTTTCTGAAATATTGGAATGATTATTCCCATTACAATAGCAGCCCTGCCGACATAACCGAGACCTACTTTTAATCCGTATGGAATATTCTTAAAGAAGCCTCCTGCTGTGCCTGTTTTAAGCGGTTTTATGGTTTCTCTGAGTCTTCCGAAACTCAAAATATTGCCAAGCCATTTTATGGGCTTTTGATACCATTTTACTTTATAGTTTTTAAGGTTTTTAATTTGTGCTTTTAATGCATTGTATGTTGCTGAATCGCCTGCTTTTGCTGCTTCATTGATTTTTTGCATTACTGACTGGTATTTTTTATAGTTAGCCTGACTCATTCCGATAAATTTCATGCCTGCTGCATGGTTCATGACTCTCATTTGAAGTCCGACTGCTGCGGTCATTGCCATTAAGTCTGCAAGTGATGCTGCAAAAGTTTGGAATTTTTCTCCTTTTTCAGCTTTCATTCCTTCACTCAGTGACATTGCAATCCAGATACCCTGCATTAAAACAGAGCCTTTTCCTGAGAGAAGACCGTTGGTCAGTGCTTCTGCACCTCTGAACATATATCCTGCAACTCGTGAGCCCAGCTTGCTAGATGTCTTATAATTGTTTATTAACTTATATTTATTTACAATTTCTTGTAAATTATTTTTGTTTTTGAGAAGACCCAAACTCCATTTTGTTGGTTTTACAAAAGTTTTATCAAGTTTAAGACCACTGTTATTTATAAAATTGATAATATCTTTTGTATGCAAGTGGGGCGTTTTTTCAACAGTTGCAATAAAATTATTCAGGTTTGATAATTGTGTACGAGAAAGTAAAGTGCTGTCATTTTTAGCTGCTTCAGCGTATTTTTTTAAGGTTTCAACAGCTCTTGAAGAAAGCTGACCCATTGCACCGGCGGCCTGTGACTGTACCTGTGGACCACCCAAACTGGGTTTGTATTTTAAAGTCTTGAAAAATTCAAATTTATCAGTAAATTTGTCAATAGCTTTAATACCTTTTTTTAGATATCCGGTAGCTTTTGAGACATATTTATTTGTATTTTCAATATTATTGAGTTTATTTTCTATAATGCCTAAAAATGATTTGTTGTAATCTCCCTGAAGACCTCTGTTGAGGTATTCTGAAGCGGCAAGAAGTCCGCCTGTCGCAGCGACACCTCCCAATGCAATTGCTGTTGAGTTATCTTTTGCTTTTTCAGCAGTTTTTAAAAGAGGATTATTTTCTATTGCTGCACCGTTTGAAATATTATTTCCGGCAGCAAAATTAGGGTTTTGCTGTTGTTGATTGTATTGATTTCTATTATAAATAGGAATATTCGGAATATTTTGAGACATTATCTAACCTATGTATACCTTCCACTATTATAATAAAAACATTGATTTGTTATTTCTTGTCAGAAAAAAAGTTTATATTAAATTTTGTTAACAAAAAAGCCCCGATACTAACATCGGAGCTTTTTTAACAATTTAATTTAATTATTCAGCTGCTTCTTCTGTTTCAGGAGTTTCTTCAATTTCAGATTTTAAAATTTCAGAAGCTGTGACAATAACAGGAAGTTCTGTTTTTACTTTTGAAGTTAATTTTATTAACATTTTGAACTCACCGATTTTGTTGATAGCAGCATCAAGAGAAATAATTTTTCTGTCAATTGATGTGCCGAGTTTTGCATTGAGTTCTTCTGCCAATTTTTTAGTAGTAATTGTACCGAATAATTTTCCTGATTCACCAGCTCTTGCAGAAAGTTCAAGTTTTTCGAGTGCTTCGATTTTTTGTGCGAGTTCAAGCGCTTCCTGATGAAGTTTTTCTTGTTTAGCTTTGATTCTTGCGAGATTTTGTTCTCTATTTTTCAAAGCACCGTCAGTAGCTACTTCAGCAAAATTTTGTGGGATTAAAAAGTTTCTTGCATAGCCGTCTTTAACGTTAACTACGTCACCGGCTTCACCTACGTTTTGTACATCTTTTCTTAAAATAACTTGCATTTTTTATTCTCCTTTAAAATTATTTTTTGAATTTAACTTTATCGTAATAAAAACATATTGAATTGTCATCTGTTTTCGGAGATTTTTTTTAATTATTGTATAATTTTTGTAATGATTAATAAAAACAGAACAATTGAATTATTGGCTCCTGCAAGAGATAAAGAATGTGCCTTCGCGGCTATAAATTCAGGTGCTGATGCGGTTTATATCGGTCCGGAAGCTTTTGGCGCAAGAAAAAAAGCATCAAATTCCATTGATGATATTAAGGAAATTGTAGAATATGCACATAAATTTCTGGTCAAGGTTTATGTAACTGTTAACACGATATTATATGAAAATGAAGTTGAAAAGGCACAAAAACTTATTTGGGATTTGTATGATGCCGGTGTTGATGCAGTAATATTTCAAGATTTTTCCTTTTTTGAAATGGACTTGCCTCCAATTGCATTGCATGCCAGCACTCAGTGTAATAATGATTGTTTGGAGAAAATTAAATTTCTAAAAAATTTGAATGTGCAAAGAGTTGTTCTTCCCAGAGAATTTTCATTTTCTGAAATAAAACAGGTTACAGAGAATGTTGATATTGAAACAGAAGTCTTTGTGCATGGTGCTTTGTGTGTTAGTTACAGCGGTCAGTGCTATTTTAGCAATTTTATAGGCGGAAGAAGCGCAAACCGTGGAGAATGCGCACAGCCTTGCCGCAAAAGATATTCACTTGTTGATGAGAAAGATAACATACTGTTAAAAAATCAATATTTGTTATCGATGAAAGATAATAACCTTTCAGGATACTTAAATTCACTGGTTAAGGCCGGTGTTACATCATTAAAAATAGAAGGAAGACTGAAAGACAGCAGCTATGTTAAGAATGTAGTTTCTTATTATCGTAAAGAGCTTGATAAAATTTCAGACTCGCTTATGGCTTCAAAAGGGGTTTTTGTTACTGATTTTTGCCCTGATACAGAAAAAACCTTTAACAGAGGATATACAGATTTCTTTTTTGACGAACAGCGGAAGACTCTTATAAATCCATATACCCCGAAATTTCAGGGTGAAAAACTCGGCAGAGTACTAGCTGTTAAAGGTAAAAAGATTACACTTCAAACCAAAAAGACAATAAATATTTCAGACAAAGTAACTTATTTTGAAAATGGCGAATTAACAGGAACAACGGTTACAAATGCAGATGGGCATGTTCTTGAGCTTTTGAATGTTGGTTCTGTGAAGGTCGGGACAATTTTATACAGAAATTTTGATTCAATGTTTTATAAATCTTTAAAAAGTGCTCAATTCGAAAGAAAACTTCCGTTAAAAATTGTAATTGGTAACACAAAAATCCAATTTTTATCTTTTGGTGATAATTGTTTTACTTATTATTTTGATGATGTATATGAAACAGCAAAAAATAAGGACAATGCAAAACTTAACATAGTAAAACAATTGTCAAAACTTGGTGATACCGAGTATTTTGCTGAAAGTGTAAATGTTGCTGATGATTTTCAGTTATTTATTCCTGTATCAAAATTAAATGAGATAAGAAGAGTGTCTGTTGAAAATTTGCAGAAAATTTCAACTAAAAATTATGTTTTTCAAAGAAGAAATACCATATATCAAAAAACAAAATATCCATTTGAAAATCTTGATTATTCTTATAATATTTCAAATTCGAAAGCGAAAGATTTTTATGAAAATTGCGGCTGTAAGGTCGTAGAACTTTCTCCTGAATGCATACACAGCGAAGGTAAGCTTGTTCTGATGAAAACAAAACATTGTCTTAGAGATTTTGCCGGAATATGCCTTAAAAAAACAAAAGATAACAAAAAGCTTTATCTTGTTGATGAAGTTGGAACAAAATACCCGCTTAAATTTGAATGCAGTAAGTGTATTATGAAAATAGAGGAGCCGTAAATAATAAAATAAGACTCCTCTATTTTTTATTAATTAAGAATTATTATTCTTCGTCTTCTTCTTGAGCTTCGACTTCACTTTCAGGAACTTCTTCCATCATGTCTTCTGCATCAATGCCGTATTCTTCTTCAACGATAGGCTCTTCTTCTGTTTCAACATTTTCTTCAATATATTCATCTTCAACAGGCTGTTCTTCTTCATATTGAGCCTGATAAGCTGCTTCAGCTTGAGCTGCTTGAGATTCGTTTTTGATATCAATTTTCCAGCCTGTCAGTTTATGAGCAAGTCTTACATTTTGACCTTCTCTGCCTATTGCAAGACTTAATTGATCATCAGGTACTACAACAAGTGCTTCATGAGCATTTTCATCGTCAGCAAGTATATCTACTGAAATGATTCTTGCAGGCGACAATGCGTTAACAATATATTCTACCGGGTCTTCAGACCATCTTACGATATCAATTTTTTCATTTTTCAATTCGCCGACAATAGTTTGGATTCTTGAACCTCTTGGTCCTATGCAGGCACCGACTGAATCGATTTCAGGGTCATTTGAATGAACTGCAAGTTTTGTTCTGAATCCTGCTTCTCTCGCAATAGATTTGATTTCTACAATGCCGTCTTCGATTTCAGGAACTTCAAGTTCGAACAGTTCTCTTACGATTTCTGCGTGTGCATGTGAAACAATAACCTGAGGCAGTCTGTTTGTTTCTTTTACATTAAGAACAAATACTCTGATTCTGTTGCCCGGCTTGTAATATTCTCCGGGTATCTGTTCTCTGAATGGAAGAATAGCATCTGTTTTTCCGATGTTAACAAATACATTTCTGTTTTCAACACGCTGTATAATACCTGTTGTAAGTGTACCCTTCTTTTCCATAAATTCATCGAGAACAAGTTTTCTTTCTGCTTCTCTAATTCTTTGAGTAATAACCTGTTTTGCTGATTGAGCAGCAATACGTCCGAAGTTTTCGGGAGTAACTTCTATTTTTACTTCATCTTCGAGTTCTACTTCATCATCAATTTCTTTTGCATCTTCCAATGAAATTTCAAGGTTATCATCTTCAACCTGTTCAACAACTAATTTTGTTCTGAAAACTCCGATTTCTCCTGATACTTCATCAAGAATAGCTTCCACATTTGGTGCATCTTTTACTTTAATATGTTTCTTATATGCAGCAACAAGGGCATCTTTTAATGAATCAATAATGACTTCTTTTGAAATTCCCTTTTCTCTTTCCAGTTCTTCTGTTGCTTCAAAAAGAGCTGTACCGATTTTAATCATCTTTTTCTCCTTTTTATATGTCTTCTATGTGTAATTGTGCTCTGTGTATTTTTTCTTTTGGAATTATCAATTCTTTGTTTTCGTCAGTTTTTAATACTTTTAATCCTTTTTCGGGGTCAAAATCGAGAATCTTGCATATAAACTGTTTTTCTTCAGTTCCTTCTATCTGGCTTTTGAGTTTAATATTTATGACCTTGCCTTGAAAAATTATAAATTCTCTGTCGGATTTGAGTTTTCTGTCTAAACCGGGAGAGCTGACTTCCAGATAGAATTTTACAGGAACAAGCTCATCCAAAAAAGGGTTTAGGCTTCTTGATACATTTTCACAATCATCAAGCGTAACTCCTTCTTCTTTATATAGAAATATTCTCAAAAACCATTTTCCGTTTTCTTTTGAAAAATCAATTTCAATCGGAATCAGATTATATCTCATCGCAGTGTTTTCAATGAGAGGTACCAGCTTATCAAGAATTTCGTTTTTATTGAAGTGCTTAGGCTCCATAGCTTCTCCGTTTTAAGAAAAAAAGAAACGGGGTTACCGTTTCTTTTTACTAACAATTCTATAATAACATTAAAATTCAAATTTTCAATAAATATCATTTTTATTCTTTATCAATTCTTAATCTTAATATTCTAGACTCATAAATTTGTTGAGTTATAATTGAATTTGTAGAACTAGATTTTGGAGTCGGTAATATTTTTAATATGGAAGAAAAAATAAAAAAGTGTGTGGATTTTAATTGTGATATTTCACAAATTGATTTTGAAAAGTCAAAAGAATTTGATGTTCTTGATTATGTGAGTTCTGTGAATATTCCTTGCGGTATACATGAAGGTAATCCTGTTGATATTAAGTATATTATTGAACATTGTCGATTTAAGAATAAGGTTATAGGTGCTTCTATCGGCTTTCCTTCTGTACCTAAAAAAACTTCAAGAAAAACATTTTCTCCTGAAAAACTTTCAGAAGAAGAGATTGAAGCTCTTGTACTTTATCAACTCGGTGCTTTGGCTTCATTTGCAAAGGCAAATAGTCTTGTAATTGAATATGTCAGACCTTCAGGTTTGATGTATGAAATGGCTTCAAAAAATCTGGCTTTTTCTGTTTCAGTTGCAAAAGCTATAAAAAAATACAGCGAGTGGCTTATTTATTATGGGGCTGCTACGGATATTTTAAAAGAAGCTGCGGAGAGTGTAAAAATAAATTATGCAGCAGAAGTATTTTTAGATAAAAAATATCGCGAAGATGGATTGCTGGATTTTGGAAATGATGAAAAAGTTGAATTAGGCCAGTCTTTGATAAGGTTGAGAAGATTGATGAATTTGTCAGAAATAGAGGTTGTTGAAGGTGTATACAAAAAATTTGATTTTGACACCGTGCATTTTTGCAGTATGACAGATAATGTACAGGAACTTTTAAAAGAATCCAATAAGATTGTAGTTCCTCATCCGGTAAACTACAATAAAGCTTTGCCTTCAGGCTGGGTTTAAAAATAATTCGGGTAATAGGGAGAATAGTTTTGAAAAAGATTTTATATAAAATTAAAATGCCTAAAGATGCGGGCTGGTTGCTTCCCGGGTTGCAGGTAAAAAGATGGTTCGGATTGATTATTATTGGAACAATACTGAGCTTGTTGGGCTTGTGTGTGATTTTTAATATGAAACCCGTCTATTTTGCTGTTGGTATATTGAAATATATTGCAGTTACAGTCAATCAGGAATTGTTAGGTATTTTACTTGTTCTGGTCGGTGCTTATGTCTTTTTAAAAGGCTGGAAAAATACAAATTATTCTATTCTTGATTTAAGTGAAGAAAGAGACAGACATGCTCTTTTAGAATCTTTATATAAAAGAAGAAAACTTAATTACGGTCCTAAAATTGTTGCGGTAGGAGGTGGTACAGGACTTTCTACAATGCTAAAGGGCATTAAGAAAATTACAAACAATATTACTGCTGTTGTTACTGTTGGTGATGATGGCGGAAGTTCAGGACGCCTCAGACAGGAAATGGGGATTCTTCCTCCCGGTGATATTCGTAACTGTATAGCTGCTTTAGCTGATGATGAAGATTTAGTAACAAAACTTTTTCAATATAGATTTAAAACCGGTGAGGGCTTGGAAGGACACAGCTTTGGCAATTTATTTCTCACAGCTCTATGTGCAATCACAGGCAATATGGTTCGTGCTGTTCAAGAGTCTGCAAAAGTTTTGAATATCAGAGGAAGAGTTCTTCCTTCTACCCTTGATGATATGAAACTTTCTGCTGAAATGGAAGATGGTACGATTGTTGAAGGTGAATCAAATATTCCTGAAACAGGAAAAAAAATAAAAAGACTCTTTACGACACCTGCTCACTGTAAAGCCCTGCCTGAAGTAATTCAAGCAATTAAAGAGGCTGATTTGATTATTCTGGGGCCCGGAAGCTTATATACAAGCGTAATTCCAAATTTATTGATAAAAGAAATTTCTGAAGCGATTTCTAAATCTTCAGCAAAGAAAATTTATGTTTGCAATATAATGACACAGCCTGGAGAAACGACTAATTACACCGCTTCTGAACATATACAGGCAATTCTTGATCATGCAGGATATCCGAATATGGTAGAGGCAATGCTTGTGAACAATTCTTTGCCGGATGATTTATCTCCTGATTATAAAGATTCAAATTCTTATCCTGTTGTAATTGATACAGAGGCAATAAAAGCAAAGCACATAAATGTTGTAAGTACCAGACTTTATGAAGAAAATGACCAAAAATACGTACGTCACAGTCCTTCTCGATTAGCAAGAGCAATTGCTTACTGGTACAAAAAACAACTTAAAAACAAGAAACAAAAATAACATCAAACGAGGCAAAATTATGTCAGTTCAATCTAAATTAAAGAACGTAACAATAGATACTTTTTTGAAGAAAAAAGAAGATAAACAAAAAATTACAATGCTGACGGCTTATGACTGTTCTACTGCAAAATACTTTGATGCAGCAGGAATAGATGCTATTCTGGTAGGTGATTCTCTTGGGATGGTAGTGCTTGGGTATGAATCAACACATAAAGTAACCATGAATGATATGAAAGTTTTTACAGGTGCAGTGTCAAGAGGTGCCAAAAGATGCATGATTGTTGCTGATATGCCATTTTTAAGCTATCATTGTTCTGTTTCTGATGCGATTAGAAATGCAGGAGAATTGGTTCAAGAAGGTGCATTTGCCGTAAAAATTGAAGGTGCAACCGACCATATTCTTGAGGTTGTAAAAAGATGTAATGAAAGTGGAATTCCCGTAATGGGACATTTGGGGTTTACTCCGCAATATCTTAATGTTCTAGGCGGTTATAAAGTTCAGGGTAAGTCACTTGAAAATACAAAATTTATACTTGAACAGGCAAAAAAACTGGAACAAGCCGGTGCTTTTTCTGTTGTTTTAGAAATGGTTCCCGAGGAATCAGCAAAGTATATTACGGATAATCTTAATATACCGACTATTGGTATTGGTGCCGGCAGGTATACGGACGGACAAATTCTTGTTGCTGACGATATATTAGGGAAATTTTCAGAATTCAAACCTAAATTTGCAAGACGTTATGCTGATTTAAAATCTGTTATTTCTAGTGCTGCCGAATCTTATATAGACGAAGTTACAACAGGGAAATTTCCACAAGAATCAGAGGTGTTTCACCTTCCTGATGAAGTAAAGTCGGAATTAGAGGGGTTGGAAGAAATTGAGTATAGTTATAGTAAATAAAATTTCAGAACTTAGAGAAATAATAAAAAAGGAAAAATCTGCCGGTAAAAAAATAGGTTTGGTACCGACTATGGGTTGTCTTCATAACGGTCATAAATCTTTGATGTTAAAAGCTGTACAAAATGCTGATTTTACAGTAATTTCAGTTTTTGTAAATCCGATACAATTTTGTCCGGGAGAGGATTATGACAAATATCCAAGAACACTTGATTCTGATAAAAAAGTTGCTGAATCAGCTGGTGTTGACGTCATTTTTGCACCTTCCGTAAATGAAATGTACCCTGGCTTGGAAAAGTTTTCTGATTTAACAATGGTTGTTCCTCCTTATGAATTGACAGATATAATGTGTGGAAAATCAAGAGTCGGACATTTTGACGGTGTTGAAACAGTTGTCTCAAAACTTTTTAACATTGTTCAGCCTGATATCGCATGTTTTGGAATGAAAGATATACAACAGCTCTTTTTGATAAAAAAGATGGTCAGAGACTTGAATTTTCCTGTTGAAATCATTGAATGTCCTCTTGTTAGAGAAGAAAACGGGCTTGCTTTAAGCTCCAGAAACAAGTATTTATCTGAAAAAGAAAAAGAATATGCTCTATCTATCAGCAAAACTCTTTTTCTTATTGGTGAAGCAGTTAAAAATGGTATAATAGATACTAAAAAACTTCTTGATATTGTCTTGACAAATCTCGATAAAAATGTTGAACTTGAGTATCTGGAGTTTGTAAATAAGGATACATTTGAAAAAATTGATGAAATAAATCATACTGCTATATGTGCTATGGCTGCCAGAGTCGGTGATGTTAGACTTATTGACAATATTATAATAGAGGTATAGATGTTTTTCAGAGTTATTGATAAATTTTTTGAACAATTGAAGTATACTATTTCTTTGATAATATTTGTTTTAATTGGTATGGCATCTTTGCTGTTTATATATTGGCTGCTTTTTAGTGCAAAAATACAGCTGCCTGATTTTATCAATACATTTGTGTGGGCTGTGATTGACTTTTTGGCACAGAGCTTCAAAGGTACAAAAATGTATACAGATATAGTTCCAATCCTTCCTGTTCTTGCTTCCGGAGTTTTTATTATACTTACTTATATATGTAATTGTTTAATGGTATTTCTTGAAAATAATCACATGAAATTTCAAAATTGCGTTCAAACATATAAACACAATCTTGAAAAAACGATTAATAAACAGTTACATGATTCTTTTATCAATGATTTGAAAAAAACAACTTATATGCTTGTCAAAATTAAAGTTGATATTGAAAAACATAATTCTTATCTGACTTCGTTAAATGAGAGCAACGTAGATACGTCTTTAATTGAAAAACAGATTGTGAATTCGATTTTGGCTGCAATTTCATCAGATTTTGTTATAAAAAAAGGTATTTTGGGGCAAAGTGCATACTTTTTGCTTGCTGATTTTGAAAAATCAAAAGAGTTTTTTTCCAACCTTGTCGCAAGATCTGTAAGAAGCATCAATGAAAATATAAGACCTAAAATGAATATTAATTTTTATTGTGGTGCGGATTTATTTGATGATTTGTCAGAATTTAATTCAAAATCAATTTATGTCGACAGACTTTTGTCTTTAAAAATACCTAATAAAATTGTTGTAACACCAAAATTCAAGCTTTTATTTGAGAATATTCATACAGATTTCTTTTCTTTTAAAGTATTAGGCGAATATAATCTAAGTGGTGATCCTTCAAAAACAACCTATACAATGATTCATTCTCTTCACAGAAGGATTTAATCAACGGTTTTTACATTTTCAATTTCATCTGTCACATATTCTGAAGTTATTATTTCTCCCGGTACAATCAGAGGAATCCCGGGTGGATAAGATAGAATTGCTTCTGCACAAATTCTTCCGTATGCGTTTGATTTTTCAACAAATTTACTCTTTGAAAAATAGGCTTGCCTGGGTGTTATTACTTTTTTAGGCAGTGCATAATAATATTCATTTTCTTTTAATGTATAGGATTTTTGTGAAAAATCCGTCATTGAAAGAACTTCAAAAAGTCTTTTGAGTTTTTTATGAGTTGTACCTATTCCAGTAATAAAAAGCATGTAAGTATCTGTTGAAAACTCTTCTTCTATCTTGTATTTTGTATTAAGAATTTCAGCAGCTTCTAATGCATTCATTCCTTTTATTTTAATTAAAATCTTTGTCGGGTCATTAAATCCTTCGTAAAAAATGATATTTTTTGTGCATCTGTTCTTAAAATCATTAATATCACTTAAGAGTTTACTGATTTGTTCTTTCCCTTTTATAGATGCGAGAAAATCAACAGTTGCTTCTATTGCCGCCAAAAGAGGGTAAGATGGTGATGTTGTGTTTATAAGATTGAGTGCGTTTTGAATACTGTCACTTTTTATTGATGAATTTTGGGCAATATGTAAAAGTGCGCAGGGATTTGGTGCTCCTGCCGTTTTATGGAGTGATTGAACACTGGCATCTGCACCGCATAATATTGCGGGTTTTGTTTTGAATTCTCCAAAATTTATAAGCGCACCGTGAGCTTCGTCAATAATGAGTTTTATGTTGTATTTTTTTGTTATTTTTGATATTTCTCCAATATCACTAAAAATCCCTTCATATGTTGGACTGGTCAAAATTACTGCTTTAATATCTTTTTCTTTTTTCAGTATATTTTCTATTTGTGAAGGTGATATACCTTTAAAAATACCCCATTCTTTATCGAATTCAGGCAAAAACCACACCGGATTAGCACCTGTAAGTATCAGACCGTTGCAGACTGATATGTGACAATTTCTTGACACAAGAACTTTGTCGTCAGGTTTTAAGATTGCAAGCATCAATGCACAAATTCCTGAACTTGACCCATTCGTAAGCATAAATGACTTTTTGCTTTGATAAATATGGGATATTTTGTTCTGTAACTCTAAAAGTATTCCTTCGGGGTGTCTCAGGTTGTCAAAACCTTCGATTTCAGAAAAATCACATGCAAAAAATTTTTCACCGAGTAGGTTTCTTGCTTCGTCAGCAACATATTCCCCCTGTGAATGTGATGGTGTTGTAAAAAGAAGACTTTTGCCCTTGTTATAATAATCCTTAATTTTTTTGATAAGACTCATTTTTTATATCAATTTTTGTTGTAAAATACTACTGTGTAGATTATACAGGAAATGAGCCATTAATAACATAGACGCTGAAAAACGAATTTATGAGCTGTCGGAATTAATCAGAAGATACAGTAGGGAATATTATGAACAGGATTCTCCGACAATATCAGATGTTGAATATGACAGGCTGTTTAAAGAGCTTGAAATGCTCGAAAGCTTGTATCCTCAGTATAAAAAATCCGACTCACCTACTGTAAGGGTTGGTTCTGTTGTTGAAAAAAGATTTGCACAGCACAAACATAAGGTAAGATTGTATAGCCTTGATAATACCTATTCATATGATGATTTGGTTCAATGGTATGAAAAACTTAAAAAAAATTACGATTTGGATTATTCACCTGAGCTTGTGTGTGAGCTTAAAATTGATGGACTTGCTGTGTCATTAAACTATGAAAATGGCAGATTTAATATTGGTGCAACAAGAGGTGATGGTGTTGTTGGAGAAAATATTACTAACAACTTGAGAACAATAAAAACCATCCCTGAAATACTTCCTGAAAATATTAAAGAACTGGAGGTCAGAGGTGAAATCTTTATGCCCAGATCCTCATTTGAAAAACTCAATAAAGTACAACGAGAAAATAATGCCAAACTTTTTGCTAACCCAAGAAATGCTGCGGCAGGTTCTTTAAGACAGCTTGACTCTGGTATCACTGCTTCTCGAGATCTGTCTATGTTTTCGTATTACGGGCGTTTGGACAGCAAAGAAGTTGATATAAATTCACATTCGAATATGCTTGATTTTTTAAAAAGTCTCGGCTTTAATGTTAATCCAGAATATAAAGTTTGCAAAAATATTGAAGAGGCAATTGAATATTGCAAATATTGGGATACTAGGCGCCAGTCACTGGATTATGCAACAGACGGGGTCGTAATAAAAATAAATGATTTTTCTTTACAAGATGAAATGGGTTATACCTCCAGGGCTCCAAGGTGGGCGACAGCTTTTAAATTTCCTCCTGAAGAGGTATCTACCATTGTAGAGGATATACAGGTAAATGTCGGACGAAGCGGAGCTGTCACTCCTGTTGCAATATTGGAACCTGTATATGTTTCAGGTTCTACTGTTCAACGCGCTACTCTTCACAATTTTGACGAGATAAAGCGTTTGAATATTAATATAGGTGACAGAGTTCTTATAAAAAAAGCTGCTGAAATTATTCCCAAAATAATCTGTGTAACGGAACATTCAACAGACAAAGAAAATTCTTTTGAACCGCCAACAGTTTGTCCGTCTTGCCATTCAAAACTTCAAAATATTGATGGCGAAGTAAATTTATATTGTGTAAATCATTTGGGTTGTCCTGCTCAAATAAAAGCCAGGCTTGAATATTGGGTTTCAAAAGATTGTATGGATATTGACGGATTGGGAGATAACATAATTTCTCAGCTTGTAGACAGGGGTATGGTGAAAACACCTGCGGATCTTTATTTGTTGACTGTCGAAGACTTTTTGAAGCTTGATCTCATAGCTGAAAAATCTGCGAAAAATTTATATAGTGTTATTCAAGCATCTAAAAATCCAACTTTAGCAAGGTTTATCGGTTCAATAGGGATTAAACATGTTGGCAAGGAAACCTCTGAACTTCTTGCAAATAAGTTTAAAACACTTGAGGCTTTAAAAAATGCCGAACTGGAGGATATTCTGGATATAGACGGTATAGGCGAAAAAATAGCCGTAAGTATTCTTGATTTTTTCACTGATTCATTTAATAATAAGTTATTGGAGAATTTATCTCTTGCCGGCGTAAAACCGCAGAATATTGAAAATACACAAAACTCTGATATATTTAAAGGTTTGACTTTTGTAATTACAGGTACACTATCTGAAACCAGAGATGTATTTGAAAAATTGATAAAACAAAACGGCGGAAAAACTTCTTCAAGTGTAAGCAAAAAAACATCATACCTGCTAGCCGGTGAGAATGCAGGTTCAAAATATGATAAAGCTGAAAATCTAGGTGTCAAAATAATATCAGAAGAACAATTTAACAGGCTACTGGCTGGGGAAACAATAGGTTAATATGAATAAAAATTTCAACATAATAAAAATAACAGGATTCAAAGGGCTATTAATAGTATTATTTTTAATATGCTGTTTTGCTGCGGGATTTATGATTTTCCCGGGTTGGATCTGCATGAATGCATGGAATTTTATTGCGGGTTTCTTTATGGATATGCCTAGGATGACTCTTTTACATGGCTCAATTCTCTGGCTGATTATTGCACTTTCTTTATATGCATTGAATAAAGGAAATTTTTCAGTCTCTTTCGGTTCAGCAGCACCTTTGCCGATGGCAAATAATGAAGAACGAATAAAAGAAATAATAAAAAAAATAAATGAAAGGAATGCAAATATCGTACCTGTTACAAAACATCATAATTCTAATGAAGATTTTGATGAAAATAATGAAAATAGTGATAGAATAAAAAAATAGCTGACACTCAACAGAATTTAGGAGAAGTTATGAAAAAATTAATAATCAGTTTAGGATTGCTTATTTTTGCATTATGTTCACTGCCTGTAAGTGCAATAACAGTTGTTGAAAAGGATATGGGCTTTGTTGCTGTAAATACAACTGCTTCAAAAGAAATTATTCCGGATACGGCATCTATTTGTTTTTCAGTTGAAACTTCAGCTGCTGACTCAAAAACTGCTGTAAATAAAAATAAAGAGCTTACAGAAAAGTTAATAATAGCATTGAAGCCAATTTTGGCTATCGAAAAATCGGATTCAATTCAAACAAAAAACTTTTATCTGAAACCAAATTATTCAAAAGATAAAAATGGTAAAAAAACTTTTGTTAATTATACTGCAAAAAATACAATTTTAGTTAAAACGAAGAAACTTGAAAATGTCGGTAAACTTATAGATGTTGCTGTTGCAAATAATGCTTCAAAGGTTGATGATTTGAATTTTTATATTGAAAATGAAAAAAAATACGCAGGTGAACTGGCTCAAGAAGCGATCAGAAATGCAAAAATTCTTGCACAGTTGACTGCTGATACCTTAAATCAAAAGGTAAATGGTGTTAAATCTATCAGAGTCAATGTATATCCTGAAAATCAATATTCTGCAAGATATGCAGCAATGAAAGCTTCAACAGGTGAGTTGTCATCTTCTAACAAAATAACTCCTGTTGAGTTTGGAAAAATTAAGTTACAAGCAAGTGTGAACGCTGAATTCTACGTAAAGTAAATGCTAAAACCTAAGAAAACTTTAGAAAATATTAAATCTTATGAAACAGCTTTATATCCCGAAAAATGGGATATGAAGCTTGATTCTAATGAAAATTATATAGGTCCATCAACAAAAGTTCTAAATGCATTAAGAAATCTTAATGTTGATGATATTTCAAGGTATCCTCATTATGGACTTTTGTATGAAAAAATTGCTGAACTTAATAAAATCGATGTAAAAAATGTTGTAATAACAAACGGTGCAGATGAAGCTCTTTCTGCTGTTTTGAATACTTATTTGACTTCAGAAGACAATATTGTTACTGCCGCACCATCGTTTTCTATGCCTGAAATATATTGTGGGATTATAGGTGCTGAGTACATAAAAGTTCCCTATAAAGATAAATGGATTTATCCTTATGATGATATATTGAATGCTGTAAATGATTCTACGAAAGCAATTATATTGACAACACCCAATAACCCGACAGGCGATATTATACCGCTTGAACATATTATAGCACTGTTAGAGCGTTTCCCTGAGCTGCTTATCATAATTGATGAAACTTATACAAACTATGCAGGCATATCAAATGTCTGTCTTACTAAAAAATATGAAAATGCTGTTGTGATTAAGTCTATGTCCAAAGATTATGCTTTGGCTGGTTTAAGACTGGGTTATATAGTCTCAAATAAGAATAACATAGCAAATATCAAAAAAGTTCTTAGCCCTTATAATGTTAATTCTGCCGCAGTAACAGCTGCAATAGCAGCTGTTTCAGACACTAATTACATAAATACTATAAGAAAAGAAATCATTGCAGCAAAAGCCTATCTTGAATCGGAATTTAAAGCAATGGGTTTTGTTACATATGAGTCATATGCAAACTTTCTTTTAGTGGATTTTAGAGACAAAAAAGAGTTAATTTTCCAAAAGCTTAAAGACAGCAAAATCATTGTAAAGAAGTTTTCTGATAACATGCTTGAAAATTGTTTGAGAATTACCATACCTACTCTTTCAGCCGCAAAAAGGCTCATAAGTCATATTAAATCCAAAGATACACTTGTTTTTGATATGGATGGTGTTTTAGTTGATGTTACAAATTCATATATTGAGGCTATTAAATATACTTATAACTATTACACCGGTAAAGATATTTCTGATGAGATGATTCAGGAGGCTAAAAGAAAAGGCGGCTTGAACAATGATTGGGATTTGACAGAATTTCTAATAAGCGGTTCCGGGTTTAAATTTCCTTATGAAAATATTGTGAAAGTATTTCAAAAACAATATTGGAATGAAGGTGACGGCTCAATTAATAATGAAACCATGATCATTGATAAATCGCTTCTTGAAGAATTATCAAAGAAATATAATCTGGCAGTTTTTACAGGCAGACCAAAGAAAGAAGCATATTATACACTTGAAAAGTTTGATATAAAAAAATATTTCGGGTGTATTGTCACAATGGATGATGTTCCGCCTGAACGCCAGAAACCACACACAACAGGTTTATATTTAATTAAAGAAAGCTTTTTTACTGACAGATTAATATATTTCGGTGATACAGTAGATGATGCAAAATGCGCTTCTGACTTTGGAGCTTATGGTGTAGGTGTCCTTCCTCCAAATGACAAATCACAAGAATTAGAAAATACACTTATTGAAAAAGGTGACAAAGTTGTCATTAAAAATATTAATGATTTGAAAACAGTGTTGGAGAATATTATTTATGAGACAGAGTCTGATAACACGAAAAACTAAAGAAACCGATGTGACGGTTGAATTGAATCTTGATGCAAATTCAGAATATATAATTAATACCGACATAAAATTTTTTAAACATATGCTGGAACAGTTTGCTTACCATTCAGGCTTTGGACTTAAAATAGAAGCAAAGTCTCTCGACGGGGACAGTCATCATTTAATTGAAGATGTTGGATTAGCACTCGGTAGCGCGCTCAAGAATGCGTTAAATGAGAAAAAAGGTATTAACAGATACGGACAATTTATTCTGCCGATGGATGAAGCGTTGGTAATGTCTGTTGTTGATATTTCCGGAAGAGCTTTTTCTAAAGTTAGTGCTCAAATTGAGTCAGAAAATGTTTCTGATTTTCCGGTAGTAATGTTGAACCACTTTTTTTACAGTTTTGCTCAGAATGCTCAAATAACAATACATATCAGAGAATTGGACGGAAGTGATCCACATCATATAATTGAAGCTGTATTTAAGTCTTTTGGCAGAGCTCTTGCCATGGCAGTTACAATTGGTGCAAATGATGAAATTCCTTCGACTAAAGGTGTATTATAAAAATCTTGGAACATTTTGCCGGGTATTTGCGTCTAAAAAATTAGAAAAAGCCTTTATAAATAAGTAATTTACAAAGGCTTTTGATACATTTTGTTTGGAGGATTAGTGTTGTGCTGCTCTTTTTTCCATAATTTCAGGAATTGTAATGAAGCATAAATACATCAAACCGCCAAATGCTACTAAACTTAAAATTTCCATGATGCCACCTACTTTATCTATTTAACTACTACATTTATCTATCACATTATTATAATTCCCGGTTAAATTTTTTTTAAACATCTTTTTGGTTGAATAAAATAAAATTGGTGTTCATATATGGAATTTGATAAAAAAGAGTTGTATTTATTGTAAAATGAGGATTGTATGAACAAGAAGATTATTAATATGTTGTTTTCAGACATGTGCTGTTCTGAATGTAAATCGGATTTTACTGAGGATTCGGTCTTTGTTCTGAGAAAAGAGAAAAATTTAAATGTTATTCAGGTAATTTGTCAGCATTGCGGCAAGTCTTTCGGTATCGCACTTCTTGGTGGATGTGTAGAAAAAGATAAGACAAATCTTGCAAAAGATGAGCTTGCTCTTCAAATTCAAGACGGACCTGATGCAATATGCTATGATGATGTAATTGATGCACACAACTTTTTTAAAAATCTTGATGAAAGCTGGGAAAAATATATACCGGAAAATTTGAAAAAAAAGTTATAAAATAGAATTTTCAATAAATTTTATAATGTTTTCATTATATCTGTTATTTTGAGTTGAAAAAGGCAGCACTTCTCTTTGTGTAACTTTTTTCAACTCATTAATTTTTGATTGGATTTTCGATTTTGGAGTGAGATCCATTTTTGTTGCAATGACTATTGAATTTAGTTTGTGATGAAAGAGCCACTCTTGCATTTGTAAATCATTTTTTTGTATTTCATGCCTTGAATCAATAAATTGGACTAAAAGCTTTAGGCTGTCTCTTTTTAACAAATATTCTTCAAGATTTTTCTGCCATTCATTCTGCATTTCTTTTGATACTTTTGCATAACCATATCCCGGTAAATCTGCTACTATATATTTTTCATCAAATTCAAACAAGTTTATAAGTCTTGTTTTACCGGGTTTGTTGCTGGTTTTCGCAAGTTTTGAATTGTTTGTTAAGCCATTAATAAATGAAGATTTCCCTACATTAGAACGACCTAAAAGTGCGATTTCCGGTAGATTGAAATCAGGACATTGTGAGAGCTTTGCTGCACTAGTTATAAATCTTGCTTTTTTTATTATCATTTTGTTTGTTACTCATCTGTGAGCTAATTTTTTTCTTTTTATACAAAACAGTTGTCAAAAGATTGTATACTTTTGGGCTGTTATAAATATTAATTTGCGCTGATTCATCTGAAAGATTGAATTGCACTTTGTTTTTTACATTCACACCGTCAATTTCAACATGACAAATTTGTATTATCCGATTACGAATAATACTTAAAGGTTGTGACAAGAATAGTTCAAAAGTTTGAAATATATTCATTAAGCTTATATTAACAAATAAGCTTGTCAAATTCAATTTAAAATTAATGTTGGATACAGGTATTTTATTTTGATTAAAAATACTTGAAAGATAATTCCCGGGTAAATTATGCAGTCAAGTTCAACGTCATATCTTTCTTAACGTTATTTTCAACGATTTTTTGCATACTTTCAAGCTCGGCAGATGCTGCTTTTTGCTGTGTTTCCAAATTCTTTTGTTGCAATTCAAGATACGAATCCATTGCCTGAAGCTGTTTGACCCTTGGATCAGATTCCCAGTCAACATTTGCAAGATTCATTGTTTGATAAGCTATTTGCTGTCTTTTGTTGCTTATTGAAGTAATGCTATACTCCAAATTGCTTTTGTACATTGTCAAGGTTAACAATCTTGTGTTAAGTGCGCAGAAAGTCATTTTTTTCTCTCCTTAAAACTTAGTCTAGTGGTACGGGTAATTTAATAAATGGTATTTGGTATTTAGTTTGTCTAGTTTTGTATTTTTTGATTTTCTCTCTTGTATATATATAAAAAAAAACTATTATAGAAAATTGCTATATTTGTTATATATTAGTTAACATATCTTAACAAATGCTTGAAACATAGAAAAAGCAGGGTATTTTTATGATTTTCACCCTGCTTTGAAATTTTACAGTATATACTTTATATCTATTTATTCTCCAGTGCGTTTTTTAAAGCAGTCTCAAGAGTCTCAATTTTAGCTTCCAGAGTTTGTATACGAGCTTTGTCTGATTCATTTGCGACAGATATATTTTCATGCCTTTTTTCGTAGGCATTACATTTGTCTGAAAGTTTTTGTTTAAAAATCGAACACGCTGCATACCCTGCAACATACGCAGCTGCAAATACCATGCTAACAAGGAAAATCAGATGTGTTGTATATGTCTTTTGCATTAGGGGACAAAAATATTCTGCTGTTTTATCCATATTAAAATAACAAAAAGCAGCAAGACCTGCAAATATAATAATATTGATAAATAAGTAAATTCCTCTCAAAATTGTATTATTGTTCATTTTTTGCTCCTTAAATAGTTTAATGTTTTAATTATATCATTATCAAAATCCAATTTTATTTCTCTTTCTTTATCATCTAATGGAGATGTAAAACGCAGATAAAATGCCTGAAGAACCTGTTCAGATGTTTTTACCGGCAATTTTGCGCCTCCGTACATTGTATCATTAACAATTGGATGCTTTATATATGACATATGCACCCTAATTTGATGAGTTCTTCCTGTTTCTAGATTTATTTCCAAAAAAGTGTGGGTTCCAAATCTTTCCAGAACTTTATAATGAGTAACAGAAGGTTTTCCGTCAGGAGTAACAGCCATTTTTTCAGGCTTTGAAGGGTGTCTGCCTATATTAGCAATAATTGAGCCGCAATCTTTTTCCATATTTCCGCATACGATTGCATAATATTTTTTTTCTACTTCATGTTTTTGCATTTTTTCTTTCAAAAAAGTATATGAGTCATTGCTTTTTGCAATCATAAGTAAACCGGAAGTATTTCTGTCCAGTCTGTGTACTATTCCCGGGCGCATAACGCCGTTACAGTCAGAAAGTTTGTCTCCAAATCTGTACAACAACGCATTCACAAGTGTGCCGGTATTTTCTAAAGATGTAGGATGTGTAAGCATTCCTTTTGGTTTATTTATAATCGCCATAGTCTCATCATCATAAAGAATTTCAAGCGGTATATTCTCCGGCAGAATTGAGTAATGTGTTTCAAAATTAATCTCAACTGATATATTATCGTCCGTCTTGAGAATGTTTGATGCTTTAGCCGGCAAGCCATTTAGCAGGATATGACCTGATTTTATTTGTTTTTGAAGAAATGAGCGTGATAAATCAGAATACATTGCAGACAAAAATGTATCCAAACGTTGATTTGCATCTTCGGATTCAATTATAAAAGTGTTATTCAGATTCTGTTTCATTACTAAAAAGTATATTACAAATAAGTATAAAAGCACCTATATTTATAAACAAATCAGAAAGGTTGAATATAGGAAAAGCAACAAAATTTAGTCTTATGTAGTCTGTAACAAATCCGTCTGAAATACGTTCAAAAAGATTGCAAATGATTCCTGCTGTCAGTAGTGAAGAGAAAAATAATTCAAATTTAGTAAAATTAAATATATTTTTTAATATGTATACAAGAACAGCACACAAAATTATCACTGATAAAACAATAAGCAAAGAGGTGTGTGTATGGAAAAGACTAAATGCTGCTCCATAGTTTTTTATGTAATCAATAGTAAATAATTTAAAATCAAAATTGTTATAGTGAGAAATAAGAATATTTCTTGCAGTAAAGGAAACAATAGAAAAAATTGCAGTAAGGAGTAAAAAAAACAGAATTTTTTTATTTTTTATCAGCTGCATTTTCCGGTTCGCTTTCAATTTTGTGCTTGATAACATTAACTCTGCTTGAGAGAAAAGCAATTCCTACAATATTTACATTTATATTGTTATTTTTTATATTAGGTCTTGCAATGCCGATTGAAGCAATTGCATTTTCATTTTTTGTACCATTATTACTGATTAAAATTCGCTCTTGAATACCATCATTTTTCAGACTTCTGAAGACTTCTTTGCTTCTTTCAACAGGATAGGTAATTGGTTCATTATTTATCGATATTAAGGCAAGATAACTTTTGGGCACATTGACTTTTAATATGGCTGTATATTCTTCATTAGGCCCAACAATTGCAGGAGCATCAATGCTCATTGGTATGAAGCGAGCAATTCCGTATCTCATAGAAGTTTTTTCTGTAATGACAAAGTCAGATACAATTCTCCATTCATTAGAAAAACGCTTGAGGTAATAGATAGACGTAGATTCTGAGTCAATATATCCGTTGCCTTTTACATATTCAACAGATGCAGTTGAAATTCCGCTAAGTTTTTCTTGTGTCATTACTGTTGCATTGTCTATATCAACATCGATTGAAAGAATTTTTACTGAATATTTGACATCCGGATATTCTTTCCAGGATTCAATAGCAAGGTCTTTCAACCTTTTTTTATCATATCCGTCAGAACTCCTATATGTTTCATCATGTAGATTAAGCAGATTCTGAAGATCGTGGTTGTTTGAATACTTTTCATAATTGGAAAAAATTTTTTTTATTTGCTCTGCCGGTGCAGCTTCAGCTCTTTTATGAAAACCGATAGAGTTAAATGTCTCATTAGTCAATGCAAAAGCTGGTGTAGTTGATAATAAAGTAATTGTAAAAAGTAGTGCTAAAATATATTTTTTCATAATAAAACTCTTATAAATAACAATAATATTATAGCAAAAATATTTTTCTGCTAAAATATATTTGAGGTAAATATGTTATTAACACTGGACATAGGAAACACATCAACAACAATAGGACTTTTCGACAAAGAAGAGCTTATTGAAACATGGTCAATTTCTTCTGAAAAACATAGGTCAGAAGATGAGATAGGCATTTTATTAATGAATTTGCTAAGGATTCATAATTACGAAGGAAAGGTTGACTCAGCCTGTCTTTGTAGTGTTGTTGTCTGTCTCACAGAACGTTTTAGAAATGCACTCAAAAGATATCTGAATATCACACCGTTTGTTGTTTCAAATAAAACAACAAATCTTTTAAAATACAACGTTGATGCACCTGAAGAAGTTGGGGCGGATAGAATTGTAAATGCATTTGCTGCATATTCTCTGTATAAAAAGACCTGCATAGTTGTAGATTTGGGCACTGCAACTTCTTTTGATATTGTTACAGGCAATGGAGAATTTTTAGGCGGTATTATTTGTGCTGGTATGAAGATTCAGGCAGAAAGTTTAAAGAAATTTACCTCAAAACTTCCTCTTATTAAAATTGAGGCACCTCATAATGCTATTGGCAAAAATACAATAGATGCTATGCTTTCAGGTATTGTAAGAGGGCATGCCTGCATGATTGAAGGTTTGATAAAAGAGTGCGAAAGCGAACTTGGGGAAAAGGCTACTGTCATAGCGACAGGTGGATATTCTGACATTGTTGCAGAATATATGAGCAGAAAATTTGATTATATAAATCCATACATAACTCTTCATGGCCTCAGAATAGTTTACGAAGCTCACACTGTTTCTGTGTAAACATAAAATCATTCCAATCTCATTCATTAAGCCGAGTCAGACACCTTTTAAATGGTTTATTCTTTTAATATGAGAATATTGGGGGAGGTGTTGTTCATGAATACTGCGAGAGTTTTTAATTACGGGAAAAATTATTCATTAGCGCCAATTACTGAGCTGTATATTCCGCAAACTAACGGCGAAATATCTGAATCAATTATGCAAAATTGGACACTTCAGGCAATAGAATGTTATACAATAAACAGCGATTGTAAAAAATGTTCTTTACGCAATGGAAACTACTCTTTTGTTTGCCAAATGCCAAAAATTCTTAAAGCTTTATTAAAAACTTACGGTGAACCTCCACAGATGTCTTAGAATTTTTCAATAAAGAATTTAACAGCTTCATCAACAGTGTCAGGCGAATTCAGGTTCTTTGAAATATCTATGTGTTTTGTTTGTCCTAATTTTGTACCTTTTAGCTTTTTATAAGCGAGCAGTATCAAAAATATAGCAATACAAGAGCCTGCAACCCAAAACATTGATATTAAAAATTTCGTGAAAACTTTTTTCCCTTCACTTTTCTCTTCTGTTTTATTATTAGAAGGCAAATTCTGTGATTCAACTTTGTCTCTGGGTTTTAACGGTGAAGTGTCAGTATTATTTTGAGCATACACACCAATCTGTGAAAAAAAACACATCACTGTTAAAACTATCCAAGATAATATTTTTGTTTTCATATGAAACCTTTTTATTCAGTTACTTCCGGTTGTTTTTCTGCTGATTTTTTTCTTGCTCTTGAAGCTTTTCTCGTTTTTGTTTTCTTCACCGGTTTTTCTTCAACCTTTTCTTCTTGTTTTTCTTCAAGTTTTTTATCTTGGACTTCAACAGCTGCAACAACTTCTTCTTTTATTGGTTCTGCGAGCTCTGTTTCTTTAACTTTTTTTGTGGTTCTCTTTCTTGTTGTTTTTTTGGGTTTTTCTTCTACAACAGAAACTTCTGTTTGTTCTGGTATTTGAGCTTTTTCTTGTGTTTCATCAGGCTTCTCAGCTTCTATCATAGGATTTTCAATTATTTGTTCCGGTTCTACCGAAGGAACAGCCTCCTGGAATCTCTGATCTTTTCTGTTTTTATTAAAACGACGTTTGTTGTTTGGTCTTTTTGACTTGTTGTCCTGATTCTCTTGATTTTGAGAAATGTCTTTTGTTTCTTCGACAGATTGGTCTGAAATTTGATTTTGCTGTTGTCGTCTGTCATATTCATTTTTTTGAGGTTGATTGCCATTTATGTTTTGATGATTAAACACTTTATTGTTATGTTTGTTATCGTTGTGTCTGTTTTTGCCATTGTTCATAGGAGATTTGTTCAATTTTGCTGCCTTAGAGCGAAATTCTCCTTCTGCAACTGCTGAAGAGAATCCAAAATCTTCAAGCAGCTGACCTGTTCCGCCGCAATGCGGACATTTTTTTGTGAATATTTCAGCAAGGCTTTGACCTTGTCTGTGTCTGGTCATTTCTACAAGTCCCAAATCAGAAAGCTGTCCTACTTGTGGTTTAGCTTTGTCAGTTTCCACAGCAAGTTCCAATTCTTCCATAATAGCTATCTTGTCTGCACGGCTTAGCATGTCGATAAAATCTATAATAATCATACCGCCTATGTTTCTGAGTTTGAGCTGGCGAGCAATCTCCTTGACAGCTTCTTTGTTGGTTTTTAATATGGTTTCATCCTGTGTTGCAGAGCTTATGAATTTTCCGCTGTTAACATCTATTACAGTGAGAGCTTCTGTTGTCTGTATAAATAAATATCCGCCTGAGGGGAGGTTAACCTTGATATTCAGAGCCTGTTCAATTTCTTTTTTAACTCCTGAAGCAACAAGAAGCGGTTCACTTCCTTTATATACTGAGATATCAATGTTTTTGTTTAAATTCCAGTTTTGAATGAGCTGCTGCACGCGGTGCATTGCATAGGGAGTATCAACAACTATTTCCTTCACATCTTCTGTGCAGGCTTCTCTGATTACTCTATAAAGCAAATCCTGGTCACGATAAAGAAGGTTAGGTGCTTCAACAAGTTCTGCCTGGGTAACAATCATATTCCATTTGTCGAGAAGGATTTCCAAATCTTCTTGAATTTCAGCTTCTGTTTGACCTTCTGCTTCTGTTCTAATTATTACACCTAATCCGACAGGTTTCAAAAGGCTGACAATTGATTTCAGTCTTGCTCTTTCTTTTGCAGACATAATTTTTTTGCTTACGCTTATACCTGTTTCTTGAGGCATTAATACACAAAATCTGCCAGGCAGGCTTAAAGAGGTCGTTACTCTGGGACCTTTGTGGCCTGTTGGTTCTTTTACTACTTGAACGACAAGTTTTTGTTTTGGTGACAATTTGTCTTGAAGTCCGCCTTTTCCTATTACATCAGCAGCATGCAAAAAGCCCATTTTGTCGGAACCAACATCAACGAATGCTGCTTCAATACTAGGGAGAATATTTTCAACTTTACTTAAATAAACGTCACCAAGCAGAATATCTCCTTTGTGTATAAAAAATTCTGTAATCTTATTATCTTCAAAAACCGCCGCAATATTGTCACGTTCTGCGATTACAATTGATTTAGCCATACAATCTTCCTTTAAATTTCTATAAACTTTGTTACAAGATCTGCATATTTTCGTCAAATAAACAGAGTCTTTTAATATTAAATTTCTTTTCAGGATAGAAAATATTCATTAAATGGTCAGCTCTGACGGACGGAATATCAGTGTTTTGTCCCGTCTTTAATGTTACATAAAGTTTATTGTCTTTTGTTTCAACATCTTTTACTGATTGTTTAATGTTAATTAATTTGTCTATACCTTTTTTTGTCTTCTTCTTTAAGAATATTTCATCTTCTGAAGTAAGCTTATCTTTAATATACATTAAATCTTGAAAATTTGAAAGATTTTTGTTCAAATGTTCAATTTCATATCTGGCCCACTGTGTTGTAATATCCAGAGAGGGCGTATTTTTAGTTATTTCATAAATATTAATAATCTGTGCATTTTTATCCAGACAACTGTTTATTTTTTCAACAATCTCCTTTGTAGAATGTTCACCGAACAACTCAAAGTCAATAAATTCAGATTCACTTTCAATAAAAATAGGAAGAGCTGAACCCAATGATATCTTTGGAATAGGATTGAACCCTTCTGTGAAAACAACAGGCAATTCTGAGCGGAAGAGACCTTTCACCAGCGTGTTTTGCCAATCCAGATGTGATAGAAACTTCAAATATCCTTTCTTGGTTATCTTTGCACGATATTTTTTTACAGGCAAATCTTTTTGTGTTTTTTCTATAATTACAGGCTCATAAGGTTTATCCAGGTGTTTTGAAACCTTGTATTCAGTGCATATACCGCAATTTGAACATTTCATTTCACAAGGAACACTTGCTGCACTTTGCATGGCTTTTTTGTATTCATTAACAAACCAGTCTTTTTTTATACCTACATTAATAAAGTCCCACGGCAATGTTTCTTCAAGTGTGAAGTTTTTTTGTGCAAGTTCGCCAATTGACAGACCGCATTCTTCAGCTGTGCTATACCAAACTTTTTTATTAAAATTTTCATCCCAAGCATCAAGATAACAGCCTTTTTTATACAAAGCTTCAATGTAATCACACAAAGAATCATCACCCCTGGTTAAAACTGCTTCTATTTCTGATATGTATTTTTCGTGAATTTTTATGCGAATGCCTTTGAGTGATTTTGATTTTTCTCTTATATATGCAATTTTTTCCGTGATTTTTTCAAGAGAATCCTGACCTACCCATTGAAAAGGGGTAAATGGTTTGGGCACAAAGATTGAAAGGGTGCAGTTAAGTTTCAAATCCTGCTTCAAGTCCAACTCTTTTTTTATAAGTTTTGCTTTATACCTGATTCCGCCAAGCAGTTCTAACATTTCATCAATGTCTTCAAAAGTTTCGGTCGGCAATCCAAGTATGAAATAATATTTTATGCTGTCGTAGCCATTTTTGTAACAGTCCAGCGTTGTATTAACAATCTGTTCTCTTGAGATATTTTTGTTAATAACATCTCTCATTCTCTGTGAACCTGCTTCTGGAGCAAGCGTAATGGTTGTTTTTCTGACATCTTTCACAAGATTTGACAATCGTATATTAAAACGGTCTATTCGCTGGCTGGGAAGTGATGCAGAAACCTTCTTGTCACTAAAAAAACAGGTTAATTCTTCAAGAACTGGCTCAATATTTGTATAATCGTTCGAAGAAAGAGAAAGCATTGAAAACTCGTCATAACCTGTGTTTTTGACAAGATCCTTTGTTAATGAAATTATTTCTTCAGCTTTTCTTTCTCTAATCGGAAGATTTACGTGGCCCGGCTGACAGAATCTGCACATTCTTCCGCAACCCCTGCGTATTTCAACAACAGCTCTGTCGTGGATGGATGTCGAAAAAGGTACAGGATATTTTCTCGGAACAGAATCTGTTGAAAAATCAAAAATTCTTTTGTTAATCTTTGTACCTTTGTGAATAGCAGGAATATACATTCCGTCTATTTTTGAGAGTTCTGTAAGAATCTCTGCTCTTTTTAAACCAAGTTTTTTTGCTTTTTTGAAAACATCTACTGTCTCTTTGAGAATATCTTCACCGTCACCGATTAAAAATCCATCAATAAACTCTTTTAACGGCTCTGGGTTGTATGTGCAAGGACCTCCTGACAGAATAATTGGGTGAGAGTCATCTCTGTCCTTATTTCTAATCGGGATACCGGACATTTTTAACATTGCAAGAACAGTTGGATAGGCAAGTTCATATTGAAGCGAAAAACCAACTACATCAAACTCAGACAGACAAACTTTGGATTCTATACCATACAAGAATAAGCCCTGTTCTTCTAATTGTTGTTTGCAATCAACATCAGGTGCATAAGCTCTGTCACACAAGCAGCCTTCAATCGAATTAAGTGTCTCATATATGATTCTGTGTCCCAAATTGCTTGCACCAACCTCATATTTGTCAGGAAAAGCAATTGCAAATCTTACATCAGAAGACTCAAAATCCTTGTTATAAGAGTACATTTCATTTCCTGCATACTGATATGGCTTATTAACACTAAAAAGCAGGTTTTCTAACGATTCTTTATCCAATTTTTTCATTTTTTACACTTTGTTTAAATTATACTTTTCGGCAAAAATTTATCTATTTCTATAATACTTCCGTTTAGTTCATTATTTCTAAACATAAGCAAAAAATCAAGAAGCTTATCATTTGGTACATTATAACTGTATAAAGAAGGTTTGCCGTTTTTGTCTCTCATAACCTTAACTATATAATGACAATCTTTTGCATATTCAAGCAGCTTTTCTTCTTTGAAAGGATAACCGTTAACGTCTTTGTCCATTCTTACATAAGAAAAACCGGCAAAAGATTTTACCTTCTCATCAGTATTTGTCGGTTTATGTTTAATATGTTTGCTGAAAATATTTATTACTTTTTTGCTAATTTCTTCTGACATAATTTAATTAAATCGCATTTTTTGAGTGAGTGCCAGTTATTTACAAACTATTAATATTGTTACGTATTGTAAAAAAAACTATTATTTCCTAAAGAAAAAAAAAAAATCACGATAGTAAAATAGTGCAGGGAACAAACATAGGAGAAAAAAATGGAAATAAACAGAATTTTTTCAAAAAAAGCTTATTCGTCAACAGTACAGGAAAAAGATATGCTAAAAGCCAGCAATTCCAAACAGGAAGCTGACTCTCTTTTAACATTCAAAGAAGCAGAAGTTAAGTCGTTTTCCTGGGAAGCAATTTCTGATGAAGACGGGCTTGTTGAATTTATAGAAAAATATGGAAATACGTTAAATAACAAACCGTCTGATACGAATACACAAAAGCCTCCTGTTCAAGATACTGAACCTCCTAAAGAGAACAAGCCTGAAACACCTTCAGCAAAACTAGAAGAAACTTTGACAGAACTCGGTAAAATTATAGATGACTCAAGACACAATAAAAGTGAAAATGAAAAAATATTTACAAGGAATGAATTATACCTAAATATTCAAAATATGATGAATTCAGATAATGCAGAAATTTCTGCAATAGGACAAACCCTTTATGAGGTGTTTAGTACCCTTGGTGTAGAATTACCTAAAAATGATGGTTCTTTAGATAGTATAATAGCTAGCAATGGTGGTCTTTACAGCAATATTATAATGAATGCTATTATGAATGCTATACAGGGTAAAGAAATCGACCCTGAAACATCCACTGGTGACTTAAAAATTTCTTATCTTGATCAACAGGAAGGGATAACATTGGAAGAACTGCTTGCTCTTGATAAAAACGGCAATGGCAGCATAGTTGATGAATTGAAAGAGATTCTTACAGACAGCAATTTTATTGATACTTGCAAAAAAATGATTCAAAGAGAAAAGAATCGTGCTGCAAATAATGAGCTAATCTATGCATTAAACACCGATAACAATTCAGAAATATCTGTTGATGAGATTTTTGCGCAGTTTGGTAAAAATGCTATTGCTGATTTATTCAGAAACGATGACGGCAGTGTTGATAGAGCTCTTCTTATGGCATTAGGCGGCAATATGTCAAAAGATGGAAACTATACAATTAGTATTAGTGCTTTAAAAAAGAGATTGTATGATATGGATGCTGATAGAGACGGCAATATTACTAAAGAAGAAGTAGCAAAATACAAAGAAGGACAGTGGTATAGACTTGTTGCATACAACACTATGATGTCTGAAATGGAAAGAAGCAACACTAATGACGGCAGTTTTGACAGCAAATTTACAATAACGGATATAGAAAAATTTATCAAAAACAATCCGACTGCAAATCGTGAACAAAGAGAATTTTGGTCGATACTAACAAACATTACTGACACAAAGTTGAAAAGCTTTATTATGAAAACACTCGGTGATGGCTCTGAAACTGTTTCTATTTCACAATTTACTTCTAAATTAGATACAAACGGTGACATGGTTGTTACCAGAGATGAATTGCAAAAATTTATAGATGAAACGACACAATTGTACAATTCTTTAACAACAATGAAATAAAAGAATTTGTCATATAAAAAAGGAGAACAGAAACTTTCTGTTCTCCTTTTTATTGTTAATTATTTTATTTACGCTGCTTGAGCCGGTTTTGTTTCAGCAGGTTTAGCATCTGTAATTGTTTCAAGTTTAGCAAGTCCTTCAGCTGCTACTTTTTGAACATTTTCGTCTGCATCTTGTTTAGACAATTCAAAAATTTCTTTCATAACAGGTTTATATTCAGGTCTTGCGTTGTAAGCTAATGCTGCCAAACCGCTTGCTCTCAACATTGGATTCGGGTTGTCTTTGATTGTTGTAACAATTTGTTCCATACCCGGCAAATCTTTGATGTCAGGTGTCATATTGTTTGTTTTCTTAAATTCATCAATCAAAGCATTTTGCAAGATAGCTGTTGTGAACAATGCATATTGTTTATTTCTTTCAGCCATTTCTAACGGAGTAATTTCATTAGCAATTTTCATATCTGCATCAGAAAGTTGTTTACCTGAAAGAACTTGTTGTCTGAGTTCTTTTTGTTGTTCGCTCGGACCTTCTAAATTGCTGCTGTCTTTACCGATTACACCTAACAAAGCTTCCATTAAATCTGTATCAAGAAGTTGTGGAGCTTGTGCAGGTTGATTCTGAGCAATATCAGCTACTTTTTCAATAGCTTCACCAGCTTGTTGTAAGTTATCAGATTTTATTTGAGCAACAATTTCAGGAACATTTAAAGTTTGAGCAGCTGGTGCTGTTTCTTTAGGCGCTTCAACGGGAGCCTGGGGTTCTGCTGCCGGAGCTGGTTGAGGAGCAACTACGCTCGGAGGTGTTTGGTTAACTGTTTGTGTATTAACAACCTGAGGAGCCGGAGCTGCTGTCGGAGCAGGAGCCGGTGGCGCTATCGGAGGATAGTAAACAGGGGCTTGGGGAGCAGCCTGAGGATAATTATAAACAGGAGCCTGAGGATAATTATAAACAGGAGCTGTCGGCTGTGTGCCAGGTGCGTTTACTTTCGGATCAATGATATTGATTTCAATAGCGTTATATTTGTTAGGTTGCTGCTGTGGATAAGAAACTTGCTGTGGTGCTGGCATTTGAGCTGCATATCCATAATTTGCTGGTAAAGGTGCTTGTATCATTTTTTTCCCCTTATTAATCTTTTCTTTTGATACTTATTAAATAGAACTCAAGATTGAAAATTGCTATTTGGTGATACGAATTTAATAAATCTTAACAATAACGTTTCGGTAATAAGTCAGTAAAAAAGCAACCGTATAAAAAACGGTTGCTTTATATATTATGCCATGTAATTTAGCTTCTGACCTTCAGGAATTTGCTGTTGTACAGGTTCAGCAGGTGGAGCCGGAACGGGTGCGGGAGCCGGTTGTGCCTGCGCTGGATTAACGCTAGCACCAAGAATGTTAATTTCAATGGCACTATACTTATTTGGAGCAGGTACCTGTCCCTGGACCATTTGCTGTTGTACTGCTGCTTGCTGTACAGGCAAATAATTAGTAGGTTGTTGTATCATTTTTCCTCCGTTACATAGATGTAGGTTTTTTGATTATACTTGCTTAATAACTGAATAAAAAAAAATTTGTTAGTTGTCTGTATTATAATTAACAAAAGTTAACAAAGAAACTGTTTGTCATTTTAAAATACACCTAAAGCCGCCAAATTGCAATCTAATGTAAATATAATCGCAAAAACGCTACATAGTTAGTAGTAAAATTTTTATATTTGTATTAATATTTAGTGAAGAGGTAAACTTATGCCGATGAAACATTCTAAATATTCTGTAATCATTGTAGGAAGCGGTATAGCAGGTTTATATGCCGCAATAAAATTATCCGAAACCATGACACTTCCTGACGGCATTCTTTTGTTAACAAAATCACAGCTTGCAGAATGTAATTCAAGATATGCCCAAGGCGGTATTGTTGGTGTTCTGCCAGAAAATAAACCAGATTCAGTAAGTCTTCATATTGCCGATACTATCAAAGCCGGCTGCGGACTATGTGATTTTAACGTTGTAAAATTTATTTCTGAAAACAGCCGTTATGCTATTGAAGATTTAATGAAATATGGTGTTGTTTTTGATAAAAACGCTGAAAACAAACTCAATTTCACTCTGGAGGGTGCTCACAGTGTCAGAAGAATTCTCCATGTCGGTGGTGATGCAACAGGATATGGAATAGAAAAAGCCCTCGTTGAAAAAGTAAAAAAAGATAATAATATTTCCATTTATGAACAAACACTGGCTGTTGATCTTTTAATTGATTCAAAGAAACAGTGCAGAGGTATAATTTCATATAACAGTGCAACAAATGAATATGAAGCTCTATATGCTCCTGTAACAATTCTTGCAACAGGAGGAACAGGTCAGATTTACAAATATACAACTAATCCTTCTGTTACAACAGGCGATGGTTTAGCATTGGGTATCAGAGCGAATGCAAAAATTAAAGACATGGAATTTATACAATTCCATCCGACAGCACTGTCAATTGAAAATGATGACTCAAGATTTCTTATTTCTGAATCAGTAAGAGGTGAAGGTGCAAAACTTATAAACCAAAACGGTGAATATTTCATGGATAAACTTCATCCGCAAAAGGATCTTGCACCAAGAGACATAGTTGCCAGAGCAATATTTGCACAACTCGCTCAGGGTAATAAAATTTTTCTTGATGCAACATTGATTCCTATTGAAAAATTCAAACAAAGATTTCCCAATATATATAAAAATTGTTTGGATAACAATATTGATGTTACCAAAGATTATATTCCGGTTTCTCCGGCTGCACATTATTGTATGGGTGGCATAAAAACGGAAGTGAACGGAAAAACCTCTATTGAAAACTTGTTTGCTATCGGTGAGGTTGCATGCACCTCTTTACATGGTGCAAACAGACTTGCAAGCAACTCACTACTTGAGTGTGTTGTTTCCGCTTATGAGTTGGTTAATACGATTTCCGCCAAAAGACTTCAATCATCAGATATTATTGATGAAGCGGTCATGACAACCATAAAAAAATATACGGCTGAAGATTCTGCTGATGACGAAGAAACAAATGTTGCAGAACTTGTCTCTTCTTTGAAGCGTATTATGTGGGAAAAAGTGGGTATAATAAGAACTGAATCTTCATTGATAAGAGCGAAATCTGAGATAGATGAAATAAAAAATCAACTGAAACATAAGGACAAGTGTGCGTCTTATGAAGAATATGAACTAAGAAACATGCTTTATGTTGCTGATGCGATAATTGATTCTGCACTCATAAGAAAAGAATCTATTGGTGCACATTTTAGAGCTGATTCAAAAAACAGTCAACCAGAAAAAGAAGACATAAAAACCGGAGAGATATCTGATGAATCAAAGATTACTGCATGATTTTATTGTTGAAGAACATATAAAAAATGCACTCAAAGAGGATATTGGTTTTGGTGATATTACCACTGATTTTTTATATTCAAAAAATGATTCTATAACAGCACGTCTAAATACCAGAGAGGACGGTGTTGTTTGTGGATTAGATATATTTAAAAAAGTTTTTAAAATTTTATCAGATGAAGTCAAAATTACAGTTAATTTTGAAGATGGTGATAATGTAAAAAAAGGTGAAACAATTGCTGTAATAACAGGTCCGGCAAGAGCTATACTTACCGGTGAAAGAACTGCCCTAAACTATATGCAAAGAATGTCGGGCATCGCTACTGAGACAAGAAAATATCAAGAAGCAATAAAGCCTTTTTCAGCAAGAATAACAGATACAAGAAAAAACACACCCGGCTTCAGAATGTTTGAAAAATATGCAGTTATGACAGGAGGCGCAAGACTTCACCGTTTCAATCTAAGCGACTGCGTTATGATAAAAGATAATCACATAAAGCATGCCGGTTCAATTACCAAAGCAATCGAACTGTTAAGGATAAATAATTCGCATGCCCATAAAATAGAGGTTGAGTGTGATACATACGAACAGGTGTGTGAAGCACTTGAATCAGGGTGTGACATTATCATGTTAGATAACATGACAATACCCGAAATGAAAAAATGTGTTGAAACTATTAACAAAAGGGCTATTGTAGAAGCCAGCGGAAATGTTAAAATAAATACTGTGAATGAAATTGCATCAACAGGTGTAGATGTTATTTCAACGAGCGCAATTGTTGCTCAAGCTCATGTATTAGATCTCGGATTGGATATTTTATAAATGACGGAGAAAAATATGTCCTTTAAAGTTGTAGTCTGTATCAAACAGGTTCCTGATACTGATGATATAAAATGGACAGAACATAATACAATTCAGAGAGATGGTCTCGATTCTATTATCAATCCTTATGATCTTGGCGCATTGCAGCTTGCGAAAAACGTAAAATTTTTAAACCCTGAAACAGAAATTATTGTAGTTACAATGGGACCGTCACAGGCAGAAAGTGCATTGAAAACAGCACTTGCAATAGGTGCGGATAAAGTTTTTTTACTTTCAGACAAGAAGTTTTCAGGGGCTGATACACTTGCAACTGCATATGCTTTATCACAATTCATAAAAATAATTGTTCCTGATTTTAAATTGATTATTTGCGGCCAACAGGCAATTGACGGTGACACCGCTCAAACGCCTTCAAGCATGGCAGAAAAGCTTGGAATTGAGCAAATTACTAATGTCGTAGCTTTGAAGGAAATAACTGATGAGATCTCTGTATGGATAAAAGACACTGCGAGATTTAAACAAGAAATCAAAATACCATATCCGGCATTAATTGCAACTACTTTGAAGGATACAAATATAATTGCTGACATAAATGGCTATATTAAAGCACAAAATACTCAGGTTTCAGTTTTATCTGCTAATGAAATATGTGCAGATGCTAATTTAATAGGACTCAAAGGCTCACCAACACAAGTAAGAAAAGCCTTCAAGCCTGTAATAGACCGCAATACAACTCTTATTGAGAATGAATCCGTTGAAAATTGTGCAGGCTATATAACAGATGAAATCAACAGGTGTAAGGCTCAAAATGAATAAAAAAGTTTTAATTTATTTAGAAAATATTGATTCAAGTATAGCAAAAGTGTCAAAAGAGATTATTTCTCATGTGAACAGTTGCTTCAGCGATGTTGAAGTTAACGGTGTTTTGCTTTGTGATGAAACAATTTTTCAAAGCATAGAACAAGAACTTAAATCATTAGATTTAAAGAATATATTTGTTATTCAGGATAATCTGTTTGATGTTTTTAATACTTGTATATTTGCAGAGGTATTAACAAGATTTGTAACAGAAAATAAACCGGATATATTGCTTATGGGAGCAACAGAAGACGGAAGAGAACTTGCTCCAAGAACTGCATCGAAGTTAAATATAGGGCTTACAGCAGATTGCACTGATCTAAAACAAGACGAAAACGGTTTCCTTCTTGCCACAAGACCTACATATGGAGGGAAAATGATGGCAACCATTATTTCAAAGACCATCCCAAACTTTGCAACTATACGTCAAGGCGCATTTAAGCTTAACTCTTCTGTTTCTGAAACACTCCCACAGTTCATCTTTTTAAAACCTGATATAACAGGGTTGAAAACATTGATAGAAATAATAAAAACTGAAAACAAAGAAAGCAATGATGATTGGACATGTTCAGAAATCATAGTCGCAGGAGGAATGGGACTAAAAACAAAAGAAAATTTTGAATTAATATACAAGCTTGCAGAAAAATTAGATGCTAAACCGGCTGCATCCAGAGCCGCAGTTGAATTAGGCTGGGCTCCTCAAGCCATACAGGTAGGGCAAACAGGTTCTTCTGTCTCACCAAAGTTGTATATAGCTTTTGGAATATCAGGTGCCATGCAGCACATGGTCGGAATTACAAATGCTGACAGAATTATTGCAATAAACATTGATAAAAATGCACCTATTATGAAATCAGCTGATATTGCAATAGTAAATGATGCTGTCAGCATTATAAAACAACTTTCCGAAGTTTAAACCAGCCCTTCTTTTATTGCTTTGACAGCAGCTTGTGTTCTGTCGTCAACCACCAGTTTCTGTATTATATTGCAGACATGGGCTTTTGCTGTATGTTCAGATATTGTCAGTGTATTTGCAATTTCTGAGTTAGATTGTCCATCAACGACAAGCTTCAAAACTTCATATTCACGTTCTGTTAAATTTGCATGCTGAGCCCTAAAAGCCGCTCTTGAATTTTGTTTTTGAGGAATAAAACATGATGATTTGTCACGAATAAGAGGCACAATCTGGGGATCAAGCCAAATTGCCCCATCACTTACTGATTTAATAACCATTGTCAACAATTCTGTGTTGATATCTTTTAATACATAGGCGTATGCGCCGGCACTGAGTGAGTCCATGACCTCTTTTTCGTTTACATGTGATGTAAGCATCATAATTTTTTGATCAACATTGTTATTCAAAATGCGTTTTGTTGCTTCAATTCCAGACATATCAGGCAGTCCAATGTCCATTAAGATAACATCCGGTTTCATTACTTTCGCCTTATCAACAGCCTCTTTAGCAGTTTCAGCCTCAGCAATGACTTTTATTTCCTCTGTTTCGTTGAATAGAGATTTCAGTCCAACCCTTAGCAGCTTATGGTCTTCTACCATAAGAACTGAAATTGATTTCATAGCAGATTCCTCTCTCACATTAATTATAAGATCTATTTAAAATATAAATTAATGAAAATAAAACTACATCACCGAGAAATAATTTTCAGTAATATAATTTTTTAATTTAAAAATTCAAATTTTATTTGTGTCTTTTCGATATATAACGATAAACATATTTGTGACGCTTTTGTATTATCAATATGTATCGTTGCGTTATATATTGATAATATTTTGTAAATAAGTTCACTATATTATCAATAAAAACTATAATAGATTTATGGAAAATTTACGAACAACAAACAATTTTGATTTTGTATTTACAAATGACGGCACAACAGGGTTATACAACTATGATGTCCAAGACATTTATCACTCCTCTTATGGCGCAAAAAGTGAAGCAATTGAGAAATTTATTACGCCACTAAATTTTGAACATAATTTTTTAGAAAAAAAGCGTCTGAATGTTCTGGATATTTGTTATGGAATCGGATACAACTCAAAGGCATTAATCAATAAAATTATAAATACAAATTATCAAGGTTCAATTCATATTGATGCGCTGGAATATGATAAACAACTTGTACTATTGTCTCCTTTTATTAAGGACGGATTTTTTGCATGCTCACCTGAAATATCATATTTACTTTTACATAACCTGATAAATGAAATTTATGCATACAAAAAAGAACTTAGCTCAATCCTTGTTGACAGGAAAAATAAGAAATTTTTTGAGCCTGTATATATGCGTTTTATTAAAAAATATAAAAACTTTGGGTATAGTTATAACCCCACCAGACAAAATAATTTATTCTTACATAATATACATTATCATTGTATATCGTTGCGCAATAAAAACCATCGAAAACGCCTAATATTTAACAATTTTACTTTCAAGACATATTTTGATGATGCAAGAAAAACTGTTAAACAATTAAAAGAGCCTTATGATATCATTTTTTTGGATGCTTTTACACCGGTAAAACTCCCGACTCTGTGGACAATTGATTTTTTTAAAGAGCTTTACAGATTGTCATCATCAAATTCCATGCTTATTACATATTCAAATTCTGCGGCGGTCAGACATGCCATGATTAAAGCAGGATTTATTGTTGGAAAGATCTACGATAAACAAAACCGAAACAGTGGAACTTGTGCATCAAAAAATCCAGAATTTATTCAAAACAAACTCGATGATTATGATTTAGGGCTTATGCAGACAAATGCCGGCGTTTATTTTAAAGATAAAGATTTGAATTTACTGCCTGAAAAAATTTTGGCGAACTGGCAGCACGAAAAGAATAGTTCAGGATTGGAATCATCGAGCCATTACATAAAAACACATAAAAAATTAAAGGACAGCTAATGAAAAAATATGATTTAGTCGTTTGTGGCGGAGGCACTGCCGGATGTGCAGCAGGCTATATCGCAGCAAAACAAGGATTAAAAACATTAATAGTTGAAAAAAATATTCATCTTGGCGGAAGCATAACATCTGCACTGGTTATGCCTGCTATGAAATCAAATACAATGAATATAAATTGTGAATTTTTCAATGATTTTATTAAAGAGCTAAAGAACTATAATGCCCAGATTACTTATTCTGACGGAAACCAGGGTTGGTTTAACCCTGAGCTTTCAAAAATTGCTCTGGATTCATTAATGAAAAAAGCAGGATGTGATGTCTTATTTGATACTGAAGTAACAGATGTTCAAACTGATGAAGATGTTATAAAAAATATAAAATTATCTTCCAAAATGTTATCACTATATATCGAATCGTCTTATTTTGTAGATGCAACAGGAGATGGAAATTTTTCTGTAATTTTAAAAAATAAAATTTTAGAAAATAATAAAACAAGACAACCAATGACTATGCGTTTTCATATATCAGGTATCGACTTAAAAAAATTCTCAAAGTGGATTTTAAATTTCGATAAAGATAGAAATGTGACAACTGTATTTGTAGTTAATAATGAAATACATTTATCCACAGCCTGTACCTGGGATAGCGATAAAAGCTGGGCATTGCAACCTTTATTCAAGAAGGGTATAGAAAAAGGCATTTTAAGAGAAGAAGATACAGCTTATTTTCAGATTTTCACCATACCGGGTATGCCGTCAACAGTGTCGCTAAACTGCCCTAGAATACCGCAGAACACGGATACTGACCCGCTTGACCCTATCGAAAAATCAAAGGCTTTTATTAAAGCAAGAGAGCAAATCTGGCGTATTTACTGCTTTTTAAAAGAATTTTTTCCAGGATTTAAAAATTCTTTTATTTCTAACATTGCCGATATGCAAGGAGTCAGAGAGTCAAGAAGAGTTTGCGGCAAAAAAATCTATACAAAAGAAGATATTATAAGCGGAAAAGCATATGAAAACCCTGTTTTACATGCAGACTATCCAATAGACATTCATTCACATAAAAAAGATTCCTCTGTTCTTGAACATACAACAATTGATTATGAACTGCCGATGGAAACACTGATTTCATCTGATTACAGGAACTTGCTTATTGCAGGAAGATGTTTGTCGGCAGACTTTGAAGCTCAGGCGGCATTAAGAATTCAAACCTCATGCTTTTCTATGGGTGAAGCTGCTGCAAAATATGTAGTTTCACAACTGAAATAAAGGTTCTATTATTTTTCGCCAAACAACTCATCTTCAACAATTGCGCAGATGATATGTCCAATCATAATGTGAGATTCTTGGATTTTTGGCGTATCACTTGTCGGAACTTTTATTATATAGTCACATAGATCGTCCATTTTGCAATCTTTTTGACCTACCAGACCAACTGTTATCACTCCTTTGTTTTTTGCCTCGTTTATTGCAGCAATTACATTTTTTGAATTACCCGAGGTAGAAATACCTATGAAAACATCACCCTCTTGCGCATTTGCCTGAACTTGTCTTGAAAAAGTCATATCATAGCCATAATCGTTGCCAACAGCCGTAAGAATAGAAGTGTCTGTTGTCAAAGCAACAGCTGCAAGTCCGGGTCTGTCAAAATAGAATCTTGAAACAAGTTCAGCTGCAATATGTTGTGCATCTGCTGCTGAACCGCCATTACCGGCAGTTAATACTTTTTTATTATTTTTATATGCATTAACTATTACATCAGCGACTTTTTTTATAGTCTGAACAGTTTCTTTATTTTCCAATATTGCCTGCTTTGCCGCAATTGATTGTTTAATATATTCTTCTATAAACATAATTTCTCCTTTTTCCATCTAAAAATACAAATATTATATTATAAAATCCAGTAATTATAAATAATATTTCTTTTTTATGCTACATTGTTAATATGTTTACAGGTCTTATTGAAGAAATCGGAATTATTTCAAATATTAAAAAGCAAAATTCATCTTTATTGCTGTCTGTAAAATGCAATAAAATTCTTGATGGACTTAAAATTGGCGATAGTGTAGGAATAAATGGCGCTTGTCAAACAGTTACCGAAGTTAACTCTTCAGAATTCAGTGTATTTGCTTCATATGAAACACTTGCAGTTACAAATTTTAGAAATTTAAAAGTCGGAGATGAGGTCAATCTTGAAAGAACACTGAGGCTTTCTGACAGACTTGACGGACATATTGTAAGTGGGCATATTGACGGAACAGCAACAGTGGTAGCAATCGAAAATATAGGTGAAACAGCAAAATTCTCTTTTGAAACGACATACGAGCTTGCAAAACAAATTGTAAAAAAAGGTTCAGTTTCAATCGACGGTATAAGTCTTACTGTTGCGGATATTAATAAGAATGTGTTTTCCGTTGCTGTAATACCCCATACACTCAAATCAACGACTTTGCATAACCTAAAAATAGGCAGCAGTGTTAATTTAGAGACAGATATGATAGCCAAATATATTGAAAAATATTTATTACCGAACGATAATAATAGCAACATAGATGCTGACTTTTTAGAAAGAAACGGGTTTATTTAATGTCAATTTTAGAAAATATAAAACAAAATATAAGAGAAATTTTTAACACTGAAAATACTTCCTGCAAATTTGACACAGTAGAGGAAGCCATTGAAACAATAAAAAAAGGCGGAATGATAATTGTTGCTGATGATGAATCAAGAGAAAACGAAGGTGATTTGATTTGCGCAGCAGAATTGATTACCCCTGAAATGGTTAATTTTATTATAACAGAGGCAAAAGGAGTGCTTTGTACTCCTATCAGTGTTGAAAGAGCCCAAAAGCTCGGACTCGATAACATGGTTAAAAATAATACAGATGTTAAAGGAACCGCCTTTACACAAAGTGTAGATGCTGATCCCAAATACGGCGTTACAACAGGTGTATCAGCCTTTGACAGAGCAAAAACAATAGAAATTATATCAAGAGATGATGCAACACATTCAGACCTCAGACAGCCGGGACACATATTCCCTCTAATTGCAAAAAGAGGAGGGGTTTTGGAAAGAGTCGGGCACACTGAAGCTGCCATTGATTTGTGCAGACTCGCAGGGCTCAAAGATGCAGCCGTATGCTGTGAAATCGTAAACAATGATGGCTCAATGGCAAGAAGAGATGACCTGAGAAAGTTTGCAGACAAGCACAATATAAAATTTATAACAGTAGCACAGTTGATTGCATACAGGTTAAGAAACGAAAAACTTATCAGAAGAGAAGCAGAGGTTGATCTGCCTACGGCATTCGGTGATTTTAGACTGATAGGTTACAGGCATGTTTTAACCGGGCAAGAGCACGTTGCACTTTTAAAAGATGACGGTTCAGACAAAATTCCTATGGTTAGAATGCACAGTGTATGCTTAACGGGCGATACTTTTCACAGTTTGAGATGCGATTGTAACAGTCAGCTCCAAAACTCTATGAAAATGATTAACGAATACGGAAAAGGCGCTGTTGTTTATCTTATGGACCATGAAGGCAGAGGAATAGGTATTGTCAACAAAATCAAAGCATACGCTCTTCAAGATAAAGGTGAAGATACTATTCAGGCCAACATATCACTGGGATTCAACTCTGATTTAAGAGACTATGGAGACGGTGCACAAATCCTCTTAGATTTAGGATTTAAAAAATTTAAATTAATAACTAACAATCCTCAAAAAATTGTGGGTCTTGAAGGATATGGATTGGAAATACTTGAAAGAGTTCAAGTCGAATCAGAATGTACTAAATACAACTACAAATACCTTTGTACAAAGGTCAACAAAATGCACCATATGATGAAAGTTTCAGAAATTGAACATATGGATGAAAAACAATCGGAGCAGAAATAATGTCGGAAACATTAACATATAAAGTCCAAAAATACTCGGACGAATATAAAAATATTTTTAAAGGCGTTTATAATGACTTTAAAAACAGAGCATTTTCAGAATACAAGTTTGAACTTGAACCGCTTGAATATGAGGATTTTACGGTTAGTGTAAAAGAAGGTTTAATTGATTGTTTAATCCTTTTTGAGGACGAAATTCCCACTGCTTTTATGGTTTATACAACTGAAATCAGTGAAGCCCTTGAATTGAATATAATTCATTGTCTTGGTGAAGAAGATTTGAATGCCAAAAGAAAACTTCTTATGGACAATTTTATGTCTGAAAATAAAGAGATAATGAAAGAAAAAGTTGTAACTTATCCAATGTTGGGTTCTCAAGAAGCATTTACACCAGAAATCACAAATTATGACTTCAAATTAATTGGCTTGGCTGTTGAAAGGTTTAATTTTGATAACATAAAATCAATCGAAATTTTTAAAAGATACACACAGAGCGAATTGCCTGAAGGATATGAAATTACCGATTGGGATGCAAAATATTGTGATGAAATAATTAACGTTATAAACACATCATTCAAAAACACATCAGATGCACTTTTTGATCCCAGGTTCCTTTCAAAAGAGGGCAGTACTGATATTTTGAACAAAATAGTAACAGGAGTATACGGAAAGTTTCTTCCTGACTGCACCAGCGTTCTTTTATATAAGAAAAAACCTGTCGGTTTATGTTTTACCAATATTACAGCCGGAAGAATAGCCAATATACCGTTAATAGGCATGAATAAAGAACACTGTTCAAAAGGTTTGGGAGAGGCTCTTTTATATAATTCTATGACAAAATTATTCGCTATATACGGTGATGCACTGTCAGAAGTCAATGCCAGCACTGAAACCGACAACTATCCTGCTTTAAAAATGTACAGAAGATTAGGCTTCAAAGAAGACTATTACTATCCACAGGCATACAGACCTGTCGGTTAATTATATTTATTAACCGACATTGCCTTTGAAATTCATCTGGATTCTTTGTCTTGCACTTTCTTGAATGTGAGATCCTTCGCCGTAGTATTTTTCTTTGTACTTTTTCATAAAGTAAGGAACAATAACGCCTAGGAATAAGCAAGAAATACCTATGTTGGCCACAACAGAACCAACTTTATAATATTTTGCTTTATTCAAGAAGTTTTGAACTGTATTTTTGGCATTTTGAGCTTCCGCCGTCTTTTGAGCTTTTGCAAAGTCTTTTATGTTTTTAGCGAGATCTTTTATGTCGTCAGCATTGATAAATTGATGAGGATCAACTTTGCCGTATTCAGGTTTAGCATTAATTTTAAATATATTGATGAATTTCTGAAGCATATTCGGATTTGAACCTGATTCATCCAGAACCTTCACTATACCTGATTTTTTAGCAGCTTTAACAACAAGGTTTTCTTTATTTGCTTCATTATAAATAAACTCATAAATAGGTTTATTATTTTTAGCCGCTTTTGCTTCTTCGACAACTTTATTGAAAACACCAAGATGTTTGTCAATTTCATTATTTTCAAGTGCATTCTTGAAAGAATCTGAAGCAAGGAATTCAACATGTAATTTTATCGGCTTTTTGAAAAGCTTATCACTGATATATTCAATACCCTGTTGTACATATTTACCTGCAACATACATAAAGAACAATAAGCTGCTTTCTTTAATTGCATATTCCATTTTTTCATGTTTATTTCTTGCAAGAGAAAGTCTTTCAGATGTAATTCCTGCATCTACTATAAACATATTGTGAACCGGATTGAACATAAAGCTTTGAAGAAGCTGAGGTATACCCTTGAATGAAGGATCTTTACCTTTTGATTTAGAAGCATTCAAAGCGGCTGCATCAGCACTGTCCAAAGAAAATGCTTTGAATGTTGGATTTTGTGAAAAATGTTTTTTGTACTGTTCTTCCTGTGCAAGTCTTTTTAATTCTCTTTTTTCAACTTGTTTATCAGTATATTTTTGCTTCATTACCGTTAGTGTAAAATATGAAGCTAAAGTCAAAGCGGTGGCAGCCGCAAATTTTCCTATGAACAAACCTTTGAAAAGTTTTGAATTCTTTTGTGCATCTGTTAAAGATGTAAGAATTGAGGGTTTGTTGAGCTGTTTTGAAAATTCTTTTGCATATTTTTGTGCAACTTCAAACTGATCTTTGTTTCCGACCAATCTGATATCTACATCTGGATTAAGCTTTTTAGCTTTGTATATTGTTTTGTCAGCAAGCCATTTAAAAAATGGTAAACCGCCTAACCAAATGGCTTCTGTTCCAAACTCATCTATAAATCTGTCTTTTGCATCAATTTTTTTTGATTCTACGTCTTTACCGCCTTCCTGATATGAATAAGCTGTCATACCAAGGCTGTTTACAACGTCTTTTACGGCTAGTGGATATAGAGAACTGTGATCTCCGAATGTTGAAATTATTTTAAGTGACATTTAATCTTTCCTTTATACACAGGGGCAGTGTATTATAGACCCCATACCAAGTTCATAACTAACACTATTTGAGCATTTGCCCTTGACTGTGTATTTCGTCGATTATTAAACATTTAATTTCTCCTTAGGTTTACTGTTTTAATGTTTCTGAATGATATTTTGTGCCTTATTCTAGTTTAATTTTTATAATTTGTAACAATATATTTTTGAGACAAAAAAGCCTTCCGAATTTATCAGAAGACTTCACAAATTCTTTTCTATGCTCATGCAGCACAACTGCAATCTTTTCAAAATTGGTGAAGACCTTCTAGTTAGTATAAAATTGTCGCTTTTGATACTTTCTGATTCTCATTTTTTGTCCTAGAATTTTACACAATTGTAAATTGTACACTATATATTTACACAAACATAATAATTTGTCCAGTGTTTTATTACAAAAGTAGGAGCTTTTTTATAATAAATTTACTACTTTGCAAAAAATGTGTTAAAATAGTCGAATAGAGGTGTTACACTAATAAGGAGAAGAGAATGGCACACGAATTGAAAGTTTACATGGATTCAGATATTGATAAAAGCAAAATCCTTAACAAAAAAGTTGCTGTTATCGGTTATGGCTCTCAAGGTTACGGGCAATCTACAAACCTCAAAGACAGCGGTGTTGATGTTGTTATAGGAGCAAGGGTAGGCGGAGCTTCAGCTAAAAAAGCAGAAGCAGAAGGCTTGAAAGTAATGAGTATTGAAGATGCCGTTAAATGGGCAGATTTGATTCAAATTCTCATACCTGATGAAGTTCAGGCTAAAGTTTATGAAGAACAAATCAAACCCAATTTAAGAGCTGGTCAATATTTAATGTTTGCACACGGTTTTAATATTCATTTCAAAAAAATTGTGCCACCGGCAGATGTTAATGTCCTTATGGTTGCACCGAAGGGACCCGGACACACAGTAAGAAGTGAATATGTAGCCGGAAAAGGTGTTCCTTCTCTTATAGCTGTATATCAAGATCCGTCAGGTGACTCTAAAGAAGTTGCACTTGCTTACGCTTCTGCAATTGGCGCAGGCAGAGCAGGCATATATGAAACTTCTTTTAAAGAAGAAACAGAAACTGATCTTTTCGGTGAACAGGCTGTTTTATGCGGCGGATGTTCAGCTCTTATTCAAGCAGGTTTTGAAACTCTTGTTGAAGCAGGATATTCACCTTACATGGCTTACTTTGAATGTTTGCATGAAATGAAATTAATTGTTGATTTAATCAACCAAGGCGGTATTTCTGATATGAGATATTCAATCTCTAACACAGCAGAATGGGGAGACCTTACTATCGGACCAAGAATCATTACTCCTGCTGTTAAAGAAGAAATGAAAAAAGTTCTTAAAGAAATTCAAGACGGAAAATTTGCAAAAGAGTGGCTTGATGAATACAACTCAGGAATGAAAAAATTCAGAGAGCTTGAAAAACAAGGCGAAGAACACCAGATTGAAGTTGTAGGCAAAGAACTACGCTCAAAATTTGCCTGGAAAGATAATGACAAAATTATCAATAGAGATAAAAACTAAAAAGTTTCTAGCTGACAAAAAGACTCTTGCAAAAGCAAGAGTCTTTTTTATTGCCTTTTTCAAAACAATTATTATACCTGTATATAACGTGTGAAAGGTCAAATGTAAATGTTTTGTAACATTTAAAAGATGATTTCTAAAGTTTTTAGAAAGAAATGTCGAATATAAAAACAGATATGCAAAACACAAAGGAGTATTAGCAATGGGAATGGCAGCTTCACAAGCCAGATTCTTAGGACTTACGGCAAGAAAAACAAACGTTGAATACGAAGGTCAACAAGTTAACCAACAAAGAACTGCTTTGGCTAACCAAAGTGCCGGTTTGTTCAATGAAATGTTGGCATTGGAAGTTCCTACACCTCCTTTGGCAACAAATTATTCAAAAACTGTATATACTTTCACAGATCCTTCTACATCAGAAAGTATCAGCCTCGACAGCATCTACAAAAATCCGGTTGTAGGCACTGAAAAAGAAACTTATACTGTATCAGGTTATTCAAAATCTGCTGCTGTTCTTTCTAACATCAGCACAATCGTTCCTACCGGTACAAGCTCTAACAAATATAGCATACAGCGTGATGAAAAAGATAAATCAAAATTTACAATCAGTGTAAATGGCGGTACAAGAATGACTATCAACGACCCTAAAATGTACAATGGATTGATTGAGTCATTTGTTGAAGCAGAAAAAGCACTGGGTAATGAAGATGCTTCTACTTATCCTAAAGAAGGTGACTGCTTCTTCAAATATACAAATTCCGGCACAGGAATTGAATATTATATCTATGCCGGAAGATATGAAGAAAAACCAGAAGTGCCTGCTTATGAAAGAGAAGAAGACGGTACTTACAAACTCGATGAAGAAGGAAACAAAATTCCTGTAATGAATGACGACGGCACACAAGCTACCGAACAGGTTTTCAAGCAGGAAGAAAACGGTAAATATATCCTTGACAGCAATGGAAACAAACAACTTGACTATGCTAAAGTTCCTATGACAACAGAAGAACTTGCACAAGCTGCTGAAAATGGTGAAAGCTTCAAAGTATATTCTGCTGAATCTTACACAAAAGAAGTTCAATTCCACTATGACGATGCACAAATCACAAGTGCAAATGACGGAACAGGAAGATACGACTATATAACTTTCTATACAGCTGATCAAAGAGATCCTGTTACAGGCGAACCTCTTGAAAATGCTACTCCTGTGACTTGCAAATTAACTCAACAAACAGTACAGGATGATGATGCATTTGATGCAGCAATGGAAACATATAATGCTAAAAAAGCAATCTATGACAAAACTGTTGCAGATATAGATGCAAAAACATCTGTAATTCAACAACAAGACAGAACATTAGAATTACACTTAGACCAGTTAGACACAGAACAACAAGCAATCCAGACTGAAATGGATGCTGTTAAGAAGGTAATTGATAAGAACATAGAAGAAACATTCAAAACATTTGCATAATACTCCGATTTTTAACCGGTCTGAAAAACCTAATATTTTAGACTAAAGACCGGTTTTTATTTCAAAAATACCGAGAGTACATCATATGTATGATTTTTATCAAAACAGGCTTTAAATAAGGGTTTCAACCTTTTATAATAAAAGTAATAAATCTTAATATAAAATGCAGAAATAATGACAAAAATACAAGGATAATTAAACTTAAGAAGGTTAGTAAGTAAGAACGGAGACAAACTATATGGGTATGGCAGCTTCACAAGCCAGATATCTTGGATTGACGGCAAGAAAAATAAATGTTGAGTATGAAGGACAACAGGTCAACCAGCAGAGAACAGCTCTCGCAAATCAAAGTGCTGATTTATTCAGACAGCTTTTAGCTCTGGAAGTTCCGACACCTCCGGCTCAAACTGATTACTATACTGATATTTATACCTATAATGATGATACCAGCATAGATGGAAAAACAAAAATCACTTCTATTGCAGAAAATGAAGGAACTGATCCTAAAACTTATACAGTAACAATGTCTTCAACACAAATGGTTCCACAATACGGAGCACAATCAAATCAAGGAGTTTCTGTTACAGGAACAGCACCTAATCAAAAAATTATGCTGCCAAACGGTACATCTTATGATTTATCCGAAAAAATAGACGGAATCAGCAAAACATATGTTGATGAATTCAACAAACTTGGCAAAGCTTCATATGAGAATGAAACAACAGATACTTATTACAGTTTCAAAAACTCTGTTACGGGCGCAACTTATTATATAAATGCAACAAAAACAGGATTTGATCCTACAAAAACATCAACACAAGATGTAGATCTTTTCTCTGTAATGCCAATTGAACAGGAAGTAAACAAAACAATTACCAATGCACAATTGAGCCAGTCAAGTGACGGTATATACAACAATATCTATTGGACTGATGAAAGTGGAGCATCATATACTTACAAACTTACAAAAGACACTGAATATGATGAACAGGGCTATGACGATGCAATGCAGGCCTACAATGTAAATAACGAATTGTATCAAAAAGAACTTGCAGATATTAACGCAAAGACAGAACAATTACAGGAAACTGACAGAACTCTTGAATTAAGATTGAAGCAGCTCGATACAGAACAAGAAGCATTACAAACAGAACTAGATTCTGTGAAAAAAGTAATTGATAAGAATGTTGAAAATGTATTCAAGACATTTCAATAATTAATTAGATATGCGAGGATATAATGTCTTATAAAAACGACGGTTACTTGGTAATAGCAAATAAATTCGGTAAAGCCAGTTCAGATGCAAAGGCACAACTGTTTGAAACTTATGACAGATTAAGAGATATTACTGTCAGCGGTTCAGCATTGGACGGAGCAGGTTTCGGAACAGCCGGAAGTTTCTTGTGGCAAATAGCAAGATTGATTTCACCAAGTGCCTTTATGCCTGTTCTGGGTGGTAATACAACTATGAATATCCCCGGAACTTCTTACTGGTCACCTATAAGCGGAGGTAACTCTATTCTGGACAGCGGGAGTGCTGCATTTGGTGTAACAGGTCTCGGGAATTATCCGGGTTTTCCAAGCGGAGCAGCACCAATTGCCTGGGGATTTGGAATGGACACAAGTTATGAAACAGGAAATATAACAGGTGGTGCTTCCGGTTTGTACAGCGCAAGCAGCATCGGTGGTTCTGTCGGATTAAATGCTGCTGCATATGGTGCAGGAATTGCTTCAGGTTTTGGTGTTCCGGGAACAAGCTGGGTGCTCCCGACAGCAGGTGTAATTTCAGGTTTTGCCGGTGTTGTACAAGCAATGGCTCCTTATATGGGAGGATTTGGCTTGGGAGCAACTGTTCTGGGTAATCTTTTGCAAGGTACAACTTCTGCCGGTCTGGCAGCTTATCAAAATATTTCAGGAAGCATTTTGTCTAATGCAGACACAATTTTGTCCAACAAAGTAAGAAATATTGAAACCGTTGTAAAAATGCTGGATACTCAAGGCGACATCGTTAAAAAGATGTTGAAAGATTCTATCGAAAGCGACAGCAAACAAGTTCAGAATATGTAAAGAGGCAAAATGTTTCAATCATCAAGAACCTATATTCGCACTATTAACACAGCTATCTGGGATAATGTCTTTATTTTATCATTATTAAAACGTATTGTAACTTTTTATTACAATTCCTTTGTTTTTCAGCCAAATATATTCAAGAAAGCTGAAAAATTGTCGATAACTAATTCGGAACACAAGAATTGTCTAGCTTTTCTAAAAGCAGCTAAAGATTCAAATATAAATTTCATTTATTAAGAAATATTAAAATTGAATAATAACAAGGCAATAATATCAAGCGTTCTGTTTTTATAGTTATGTAGGTCCAAGTGGTGGACAAGGAGTAAATATTGTTTCAAGAAGTATTACAAACAAACTTGCAAAAGATATTAAACTTCTTCGGATACCTTATGGCTTATTTCAGAAGAAACAATCCTCTGCAAGCCTTCTTAAATCAGATTGTTGCAATGATTAAAGACTATTTGACTATGAACAGAAAGCTGAAAATGGCCAAATACAGAGTCAATTATCAAATGTACAAACTGAATCAAATGGAGCAGTTGATTGCCGAAAACAATGAGCACGTATTTCTCAGAGGAAATAAGCTTAACCTACAAAGATAACTACTAGATAAGGGTGGGCCCGTTATGGGAATGGCAACGTCACAACTGAGATTAATGTATTTAAATGCTTACAGGCTTGATCTGGAGTATAAAATACAGTTAATTACCGAAGCAAAAATGAATTTGTCTAAAACTTGTACAGATTTGTTGAATGTCGGTACTGATTTGGACTCTGACGACCCTATGGTTAAAAAGCTTGAAGCAAGAAAAGAACGTTTAAACCAGATGGAAAAGAAACTCGATATGCAAATGCAGCAATATCAGAACAAGCTTAAGATGATTGACCAAGAAATGCAGTCCTGTGATCAAATGCTCCAAAAGAATATCGAGCGGTCGTTTAAATACTAATTAAATCTCTGCATAAAGTTAATTAATTAGCGTTTGATTTGGATAATTTCGAATTAGACATAGATAGTTTTATAAAATTTTTAGCTTCATTTATCGGCACGGCAAACCCGATGCCGATATTTGATATGTTGTTATCAGGATTATATATAGATTGGCTTATGCCGATAACTTCACCTCTTATATTTATAATAGGACCACCGGAATTACCTGGGTTTATGGCCGCGTCTGTTTGTATCTTATTTTTTGAATAATCAATTCTGGAAACAATGCCGGTCGTCAATGTACCATTAAAGCCAAAAGGATTACCAATAGCAAGAACTCTCTGTCCCACCTTTACTTTTTCAGAATCACCAAGTTCTATTGTCGGAAGTTGTCTTTTTGCATTAATCTTTATAAGAGCAAGGTCATTGTCTTTTCCCATTACAGAGATAATATCACCTTTAAAGACCTCACCTGTCGAAATAGTAACCTGAACACTCGGAGCTCCTGAAACAACATGAGAACTCGTAAGAATTATTCCTTTAGCATCAATAATACAGCCTGTTCCCGTTGATAGTCCGTCTGACAGGTCTGCTTCAATCAAAACAATGGAAGGTGTCATCTTTTCATAGATCTGTGTAATTGCAGAATCCTCATCATATCTCATGTTATCCAAAATACTGCAATCTGCCTTCTGGGCATTTGTTCCCATCAATACAAAAAATGACAATAATGTTACTACATATTTTTGCATAAACTCTCTCCCCTCTTTAATTATGTGTAACATTATGAATTCGAATTTGAAGAGAATTAATACCGCAACTGTAATTAGAAGTACTTATTCAATTGATATTTATAATATTTATTCAAATTTTTTAGAAATCTCAATTAATAACGACAAACTCGCATCATCCAGATTTTTCGCAGATTCCAATAGGAGTTTTAATTTAGGATTTTCCAAGATATATTCCGAACATTTTGCCGCTGCACGATCAGTATAAAACGGCAAAACCGGTTCAGACTCATAATCAAGAAAGTCATCTATGCTGCATTCGAGAACATTTGCAATTTTTTGAAGATTATCAATAGTAGGATTTTTATTGAAACCTCCAAATATTTTTTCAACAGTACTTTTGGGTATACCTGTTTTTTCAGCAATCTCTCTTGAAGTAAAATTTTTGCTGTATTTTAAATCATTTAGTCTGTCTTTACTAAGTTTAGGCATAACCAATCCTTACAATTTATTTTATTATCATACAACTCAATTTAATCTTCCATAAATTGATATTTTTGTTTAAAGTTTGTTTTACAATATTTCTTTATGCAGATATTTTACTCTTGCATGTTTCTTTATTTGGATATAAGATTAAAGTTACAATCAAAGAAAAAATTAGGTTATTTATTGTGTATGAAAATTTGTTGTCAGAAATAAATAAACATAATATATCGTGTTCGCAAGCAGCCACACTACTTAACATATCCGAACAAGAATTTTCAAAAAAAATTTCAGGAATCAAGTCTTTCAGACTAAATGAAGCACTAAAAATCAGAAGTTTTCTAGCAAAGAAAAATTCATCATTTGAATATTTATTTAAACAAGGAGAGCCATGACAGAAGCTTTAGAAAAGAAAACAGTAAACAAAAATCAGGTAGACTTTGTATTGATATCACTGTGCACATGTAAACGCCCACTAATGCTTAGAGAGTGCCTTTTATCAATAAATAATACAGAAATTTCTGAAAATATAAAGGTCGAAATTATTGTAGTTGACAATGATTCGTCAAAAACAGCACAACCTGTTGTGTTTGATTTAGCTGATAAAGTTAAATACCCTATAAAATATTTTGTTGAAGAAGAAAGAGGCATTTCAAAAGCCAGAAATAAAGTTTTGGACGAAGCAGTCAAAACTGATGCAACTCATATATTATTTTTTGATGATGATGAACTGTTAACTTCTACAACACTTAAAGAGCATATTAAGCTCTATAATGAAAATAATGAAGCCTACATAAGCTCAGGCCCTACACTAAACAAGTTTTGTGTAACATACCCTGAGTATATTAAAAAGAACATTTGCTTTAAACAAAAAACTACAAAAAAGACTGGGCAAATACGAAACAATTGTGCAGCAGGAAATGTTTTCTTTCCAATATCTCTCATAAAAGATTACGGACTAAGGTTTTCAGAAAAATATGTGTTTATGGGAGGAGAAGACGGCGAATTTTTTAAAAGAGCATCTGAGCTTGGTTTTACAATTGTTTGGAATAATGAAGCCGTGATATATGAAGTAGTTCCGCCTGCCAGAGCAAACATAGATTTTGTACTGAAAAAAAGTTATTACAATGGTTTTGCAGGCGTATATTACAAGTTTAAAAACAAAACATTAACATTAAAAAAATTTGTATATCTTCTAAAAATTTCTTTTACATTTATGTTCAATATACTTTATGTGATTCCATCCTTGTTATTTGGTTTTACAGAATTTTTGAATGCAATTGGGATGTGTTTTCGAACAAAAGGAAAAATTGACGGAGTTTTGAGCAATCGACCTTACAATTTTTATGAGAACATTTACGGAGAATAGAAATTAAATGCCACTAGTATCAGTACTTACACCTTTATACAACACTAATCCTCAACATCTTAAAGAGATGATAGAATCTATATTGAGCCAAACATTTTCTGATTTTGAATTTTTATTACTCAATGATTCGCCTGATAATTCTGAAATCAAAAACATAGTTAAATCATACAAGGATAAAAGAATCATTTATCTGGAAAATCCTTGTAATCAGGGAATTTCTAAAAGCCGTAATACCTTGCTCAAGCTTGCCAAAGGCAAATATATTGCAATATTTGACCATGATGACATATCTTTGCCTGAAAGATTGGAAAAAGAAGTTTTTGTGCTAAATCAAAACCCTGAAATAGGCGTAGTCAGCTGCCTAGCTACAACAATAGAAAGGAAAAAGAAAATTAAACATCCCAAAAACAATATAGAAATAAAAATAGAGCTTGTAAAAAGAGGTTGTGTCATTCTACACACAGGAGCAATGATTAGAAAGAGTATTCTTACTGACAATAATATCTGCTGGGAAGAAGAATTTTCACCTTGTGAAGATTATATGCTATGGGGACGATTAATAGAAAAAACTATGTTTCATAATATACAGGAAATTCTTGTTATATATCGTGATCACAAAAATAATACAACTCACAAGCAAGACAGAATTATGTCGGACAAAGATGCATTAATAAAAAATTTTTTACAAAAAACATACCCATATTTTAATTTTCTAAGCACATCTTCATCATTCATAATGCTCTTTGGATTTATACCGTTTATAAAGATAATAACAAAAGGAAACAAAGTAAAATACATGCTGTTCGGTTTCATTCCATTATGCAAAATAACAAGGTAAAAATATGTTTGCAATCAAACTTTTAAAAGCAAAAACAGATTTTTTAACCGTCAAATTAAGACTTTTATTCATTAAAAACAAACAGTTAAGAAATAGATATAAAAAATTCAACTTATATAAAATATCAAAAACTCTCAGCTCAAAATTAAAATGGGGTATATCATATTCTGTATTTGACGGAGAAGAATTACTCGAAAAATCACTGAAATCAGTAAGAAATTCTGCCGATTACATTAATGTAGTATACCAAACTACATCCTGGTATAACGAATCTTGTTCGAAAGATTTGATAAGAGTTCTAAAAAAGTGTAAAGAACAAAATTTAATTGATGAAATCATTGAATATAAACCTAATTATGAAAAATCAGCAGGAAAACAAGAGCTTGAAAAAAGAAATATCGGGCTTAAATATTCAAAGAAAGCAGGTTGTGACTATTTTATGCCAATGGACACTGATGAATTTTATCTTGGAAACGAACTGGAGAAACTAAAACGAAAAATCAGTATAAATGGAATAACAAATGCATATTGTATGCAAAAATTATACTTAACTCCAACTAAAAGAATTCAAGAACTTCCCAGACATGCCGTCACTTTATTTGGAAAAATCAACGTATTTTCAAAAATGAAGGCTAATAAAAATAACATAATATTAATAGACCCCACAAGACAAATAAGTCGATTTTTTAATAAAAAACCATATGTATTTTTAGATATTTACATGCATCACTATTCTTTTTTTAGAAAGGATATTAATAAAAAAATCAGAAACTCATCGGGAAAGGTTATGTTACCAAAAACATCCGAAACAATCAAAGTACATGATTATTTTAAATTAGGTGAAATTTTCGAAGAATAATCTTTAACTTTGCAATCTTGTGTTTTATAATCCAAGTATGCTTATAAAAGAAAATGTCACAATAGCAAAATTTGATAAAAAAATAGTATCGTTACTTGAAAATATTGTCGGAAAAAATAACATAATCTCTGATATTGAAGGAGTTTATGCCTATTCATTTGACTGTGCACATATACCATTTTCAAAAGAAAATCCTGTGATTGTTGTTCAACCAGAAAACACAGTTCAAGTCAGTGAAATATTAAAAACAGCAAACAAGTATAATATACCGGTTATACCAAGAGGGGCAGGAACAAACCACGCAGGAGGCTGTGCACCGGTAAAAGGCGGCATTATTATCCATTTTGCAAAAATGAATAAAATTATTGAAATAAACAACAGTGACTTGACTTGCAGAGTGCAGCCAGGTGTTGTTGTGGCAGACTTACAAAAAGCCGCAAAAGAAGCCGGACTCTTTTATCCTCCCGACCCGTCAAACCTTGCTGTTTCAACAATCGGAGGAGGAATTGCCCTCTCTTCGGGAGGTCCGAGAGCTTTCAAATACGGAACTGTTAAAGATTATGTTCTTGATTTGGAAGTAGTTCTGGCAGACGGCACAATTATCAGAACGGGAGCTAACACACCCAAAAATGTAACCGGTTACAATCTGACACAGCTCATAGTCGGTTCTGAAGGTACACTGGGCATAGTCACCGAAGCCGTAATGAAATTGATTCCGGAACCGGAAAAAACAAACGTACTTCTTGCTTATTATGAGAGTATTGAAGAAGCTGTTAATTCTGTCAGTGAAATAATTAACAACCATTTAACCCCATCTGTTGTTGATTTAATTGACAAAAAAACCATTCAAACAATAGAAAACTTTTATCCGACTGGTCTTTTATGCAATAAAGAGGCTCTGCTTATAATTGAAGTAGACGGAGATGAAGCCTCAATTTCTCATCAACAGGAAAAAATAATTTCCTTATGCCAAAAAAACGGTTCTGTTGAAGTGATTTGTGCCAGAGATGAAGAAGAAAGAATGAAAATCTGGACATCAAGGCGTTCTGCTTTTGGTGCTTGTGCACAACTTGCTCCGAATGTAATAACAGAAGACGTTGTTGTTCCCCGTTCAAAAATTGCGGATTTGTCCAAAGGTATACTTGAGATAAGCGAAAGATATAACCTGATAACAATGGTAATGGGGCATATAGGCGACGGAAACATACACCCCAATTTTGCACTTGATTTAAGAGACAAAAAACAGCGAGAGAACTTTGAAAAAGCTAAAACAGAACTCTTCAAACTTGCTGTATCCCTTGGAGGAACACTTTCTGGAGAACATGGCATAGGATGTCAGAAAGCAAAATTTTTACCTATTGCACTCGATAAAACAAGTCTCAAACTTATGAAAGAAATAAAAAAAATATTTGACCCTAAAAATATTTTAAATCCTGAAAAAATGATGTAGGATATTATCAAGGAGAAACGTGTGAAAAACTGTGTAATTTACTGTACCGTACCCAATGAATTTAGTGCTAATCTTATAGCAACTACACTGGTTGAAGAAAAACTGGCAGCGTGTGTCAATATAATTCCGTCCATAACCTCAGTTTATAAGTGGGAAGGAATTGTCCAGACAGACAACGAGCTTTTGCTTATGATAAAAACTCAAGAATCAAAATTTGAGGATTTAAAAAATAAAATAATTGAACTTCATGAATACACAGTACCTGAAATTATTGCTGTTCCCATAATTCTTGGCAATGAAGAATACCAAAAATGGATTATTAAAGAAACAGAATGATTGAACTTAAAACAGAAAAAGAATACTCAGTCATATTGAATGGAATGATAGAATTCATTGAAAACCTCGGACTAAAGGTAAATACTAAAACCAAAGCCCGCGGACATCAGGGATTTTTTCTTAAAAACAGAATAGACATATCTTCAAGTCTTTCAAATAAAAGAAAAATAGAGGTTTTGATACATGAATTCACTCACTATATCCACGCAAAGTTAGACCCTCTTGCTCTCAAGAATCAATCGGATTTGTCGGTTTTATTTCCCAAATCGGATATAAAAAAAATTGAAAATGAATTATATCAGGTAACAAGATTTCTTGAAAAAAACAAAGCTATCTCAAAACTTGATGAACAGAGAGAAGAGACTTTAAAAAACATAAAATATTACGACTCTCTAATAAAAAAAGAATGTCCTGATTTTAAGCGTTCTTATCCTTGCAAGTCATTTGAAAAAGAGATCAAAAAGACAGATGCAAAATATCTTTTAAAATATGACAGAGTTCAAGTTAAAGCGATGTTTCTGGGAAAAACCAGCTATTATGCAGTAAAAAACATTGATGAAGATTTTCCGTATCTAAAATCGGTTTACAAAAATTACATAATTCTGAAATCTCATCAAAGAATGCTCAAAAGAATATCAGGCAGAATAAACAGGCTGAATAAATATTACAAAAAGCCAACCGAGCTTTTTGCAAGATTTGTAGAAGCATTGTTTATAGACACTGCCGCTGTTTCAGACATTGCTCCACATGCTTACCTTGTTTTTTGCAGAGAACTTTCAGAAAACAAATATCTTGAACTGGCAGATTTCATCAACAACTTTTTTTAAGCAATTTCCTTTTTATTTTTAAATAGATTATAATTACAGTATGAAAAAACATTTGTTATGGATTGGAGAACTCTTTATCTGGGGATTGCTGATATTCTCAACACTTTTTGTCAGCCTTTACGTCTACAATTCCAATGTTAGAAAAAAGCACACTTATTATGTGTTTTTTAAAGATATTGACGGATTAATCAAAGGTTCACCTGTCAAAATGCTCGGCTATCAGGTTGGATATGTCTCTGATATTTCTATCGTTAATGAAGATGTTTTCATAACATTTATAATAACCGATAAAAAGCTTAAAATGCCTGAAAGAATGTCTGCAACAGTTGAATTTACCGGCATGGGCGGTTCAAAATCTCTTGAATTATCTGTCCCGGATGAAAAAACTAATCCCAAAAACTATATTACGGCTGTTGAACCAAGACGCCTTCAAGATTTCTATGTTTATACAAACCAAATGGCAAACCTAATTTTAGGCATGACTTCAGATTTTATGAAAATAATGGACGCAAGAAGGACAGACCTTTTGAAAAATTTTATAAAAAATCCTTCTGTCCTGCATGATGCACACAGAACCCTTGATGATGTGCAAAAAAGTGAATCACAGTTTATGGAAAGGCGAAAAAACTATGAACGCTGACTTGAATGCAAAAACTGATAAGAAAAATGTAATAGTAGTAAAACATCCGCTTTGTGAACACAATCTCGGTGTAATAAGAGATAAAGACATAAATTCAGACGGTTTTAAAAACTCAATGAAAAGACTTGCAACAATTCTTATTCTTGAAGCAACAAAAAATCTGCCATTAAAAGAATACAATATACAAACCCCTATAAAAGAATGTTATGTTAACAAAATAAGTGATGAATTCAAAATTATTTTTGCACCCATTTTAAGGGCAGGTTTGGCTATTTCGGATGTTGCCAGTGAAATTGTACCTGATGCCAGTATACAACATGTTGGAATGTATCGTGATGAAACAACACTTGAGCCTGTATGGTATTATGACAAAACACCTGTTAAATATGGGGATCCTCAACATGTCAAGGTTTTCATACTTGATCCTATGCTTGCAACCGGCAATTCCGCTCATGCAGCAATTTCACTCTTTCTAAAAAAAGGTATACTAATCGAAAACCTCGTTTTTGTATCTATTCTCAGTGCGCCTGAGGGAATAAAACTGATAACTAATGACTTTCCTGATTTAAAAATAGTTACAGCAAAAATTGACGAACGTTTAAATGAAAGAGGCTACATTGTCCCGGGGCTGGGAGATGCCGGTGACAGACTCTTCAATACATTCGAAAAGTAATATTAATATGTACAAAATAGACTATATAAACAATAAAAAAATACTGACTTCCAATTTAATCACCTCTGCCGGTGCTTTCTTCACCACAAGAGAAAGCGTAGTTACACCTAATGTAATGAAAGAAATTACACAAAAATGTGAAGAAAACCTGAAAGATATAGCTTTATTTTTAAGAATTGATGTTACAGATATCATTTCACCAATACAAACGCATTCATCTAACATATCAGTTGCAGAAAAAGGCAAAACTTACGAGAATACAGATGCTCTTATCACAGACTGCCCTGATATAGCTTTGTTGTTAAATTTTGCTGACTGTACGCCTGTTATCTTATACGATGAAAAAAGAAATATTGGTGCCATTGCTCATGCAGGTTGGAGAGGCACTGCGGCATCAATTGTTCCTAAAACGATAAAATTTATGAAAAATAATTTCAATTCATCACCTTGTGATATGAAGGCACTCATTGGTCCTTCTATTTCGCTAAAAAACTATCAGGTAGGTGAAGAAGTTTACAGAAAAGTCTCCAAAACTATGGAGAAAAAATATAATGATTACTTCTTTTTCGACACTAATACAGAAAAATATAATCTTGATTTAAAAACTGTAAACTTTCACCAGCTTGTAGAAGCGGGCTTGGATAAGAAGAGAATTGACAAGTGCAATTATTGTACTTATGATTCAAATGATATATTTTTTTCATATAGAAAAGAAAACGGATATACAGCACGACACAGTGCAATTTTAAAACTAGATAACACAAAAAACTAAGAGGAGCCGAAATGTCAGTAATAGACAAACTATCATCAATAAGCGATACATTATCAGAAATTTTTAAATATGCTCTAGAAAATGAAGAAATAAAAGAAGATTTTGATGAATATTTAAAAACAATAGGTGCATACAATGCACCACAATCACAAATAAATTCTATTCTGGTTTCTTATATTTTCGAAAGAAACTTTCACAAAGGTGCTGATTCAGTATTTTCTATGTTTTTGAAAGACAAAACTGATATTGACAATGAAACTAAAAAAATCGCACAGGCTCTTTCAGACTCAATCGATTCTCTTTTTGAAATCAAAACTATACACAGAAACGGTTTTGATATGTACAGTCTTGTGAACGAAAAGAAATATTTTGCTATGCCTCTTGTAAAAATGAGCCATTTCAGAAGCCTTTATAAAGGGTCATATGTTCTTGCGAGAATTTTTAAATTTGAAAATGAATATTACATAATTGAAATCAGAGAAACCTTCTCATCACTTGAAAAAGATAAAGTTCTCAAATATGCAGTCGCAAAAATTATAGAACAGCCTGAAAATCTGTATAAAGATAATGACTCTAAACTAAAAGAAATAGAAGCTGAAATAGCCAAATTTACTGAAAAATTCATAAGCTGTTTCGGAACTGATGAAGTAATAACAACAAATGAATATGTTGACGGATTGATTAGCAATTTCAATGATTATTATTTTGATGAATCAAAAAATCCTGAAGAAATAAAAGAATTCATTAAACCGATAGAAACATACGGATACTTCAAAGTACCGGAATTTAACAGCTCATATGATAACTATATAGAATCATCTATGGCAGGATTTTCAAGCCACAATGCAAAATATGATGTAGGTGTAATTTTTGACAGGGATCTGGGCATGTTTATTGTACCTTTTTACGGAACTTTGTGCCACATATTTGAAACAGAAAATTACCACGATATTCAAGGCTGGGATGAATGCGTAAAGTCATTTATTGAAAATGACAAAATTCCAGCAAGTCTGGTACAAAAACTGTCAAACAGATACCAAAACTTTATTGATATTTTAAATGAAATATACGGTACTGAGATGTCTTTAAACGAATTTTTGGAAAAATATAAACTTCACTACCTAAAAAGCAAAATATATTCGCCCACAAGCGTCTTGTACTCCTCAAAATCGTTTGGAGACTTAATGGGATTTATTCCGGATGAACAAGAGATAAAAGCAAAAGAAATTCAATCACAAAATGGTTCAACAATTGGAAGAAATGACCCTTGTCCTTGCGGAAGCGGAAAAAAATATAAAAAATGCTGCGGAGCTATGGTATAATATCATTGTGTCCAAAATAAAGGTGAAGTATGAAGCATTTACTGGTCAACGTTTCTTGTGAAACATCTGATATAAAAAAGCAGGCACTAAAAGAGCTTAAGAATGTGTGTGCACAGTGTAAAGCATGTGAACTTTCAAAAACAAGAACAAGTACGGTTTTCTCAGACGGCTCACCTGATGCAGAGATTATGCTTATTGGTGAAGCACCCGGAGCCGATGAAGATGCTACCGGGGTACCTTTTGTTGGAAGAGCAGGACAGCTTCTGAACACTTTTCTTGAAGAATCAGGAATTTCAAGAAAAAATGATCTTTATATATGTAACACAATAAAATGCCGTCCGCCACAGAACAGGGTTCCTTCTAACGAAGAAAAGCTTGCCTGTCAGTCTTATCTTATGGGGCAAATTTCAATAGTAAAGCCCAAAATCATTCTTCTTTGCGGTGCAACAGCAGCAAATTCATTTATAAATGAAGATTTTAAAATCTCCCAGATAAGAGGCAAATGGCTCAATTTATTTGACGATGTTGAAGTAATGGCTATTTTTCACCCGTCCTATCTTTTAAGAAACCACTCGCTTGAACAAGGCAGCCCCAGATGGCTTATGAAAAAAGACCTTGAAAATGTAAAAAACAGACTAAAAGAGCTAAAATCTCAGTCTGAATAAACATTCTTCAAAGCTTTGAATTTTTTGTATATAACAACAGCAAAAATAGCACACATAAATAGGAATGAAGTAGCCAAACCTATCCAGAAGCCATTTAAAGACATATGATAATGATAAGCCAACATATATCCAAAGGGCAGCCCAAAAAGCCAATATCCGGCAATCAAAGATATTGAAGCAATTTTTGTCATTTTTAAACCTTTTAATATGCCGCTCAGGCTAACCTGCAATCCGTCAAACATTAAATAAAATGCTGCAATATGAAGAATAGGAAGCCCCAATTTCAACATCTGTTCGTTAGAAGTGAATACTTCAAAAATTGTTTTAGGAAATGCCAGCAAAACAATTGAACAAAACGCCATAAATACAACAGACATAGCAGTTCCGGAAAAAGAATATCTTTTTATTTCACTCAGATTCCTTGCTCCGTTAAAAAATCCAACCTTAATTGCAATAGCTGCTGAAATAGACATAGGAATAACATAAGCACTGGAAGTTATAGTCACACCAATATTGTGAGTAGCAGCAAGGATTCCTGCTTCTCTGCCTACAAGAATCGTAATAAGATTGAAGCCTAAAAACTCAAGAAACATAGCAATTCCGATAGGATAACCTATCTTTAAAAGTTGTTTTATCAAATTTGTATCAAACGGATTTCTGAAATGTATCAAGTCAAAACAGTATACAAGCAGTATTAATCCCATGAGTGTACGCACAATGAAGGCAGCCAGCGCAAGACCAATAACCCCCATTCCTTGAATCGGACCAATTCCGAAAACAAGGGAGTATGCAAGTAGAAAATTTAGCACCAGAGCGAATAATAAAATCATATTAGGGAAAGCTACTATTTCATATGCCATTAAAAATTCCCTCAAACACTGATAAAGATACATCCCAAAAAGAGAAAATGCGCATATAAAAACATATTCCTTTATCATAGGTACAAGAGAAGCATCAAACCCCATTTTGGGAATTAACGGAACCATAACCAGACATATACCGCAAAATATTACAGCAAGAATCATTGCATAATTCAAAACCGTAACCAAAAACTTTTTTGTAGGTTTTCTGTTTCCGCGATAATTTGAAATAAGTATCGATATCGCAGACATTAAGCCCATACCCATAATCAAAATACAAAAAATTATCGAATTTGCAATACTTATTGCAGCCAGCGTGTTTGTAGAATGTTTCGCCGCAATAAACACATCAGTCGCACCAATCAAAACCTGCCCCAAATTGCCGACTATCAAGGGGAGAGAAAGTCCTGCAAGTTCTGTGAAATATTTTTTGTATGAAGAAATTTTTTCGACTAGCTGCATAGTAGTTTAATTTATCACAACCAGAATATTAAGCAAAGTTATATTTTTATACTGTATACTAAAAAAATCTATATTAATAGTATAATAATAAGTTATAAGGAGTAGGAATAATGCCTTTTGAATTTAAAAAACTTGAAATAGAAGAAGTAATACTTGTTACACCAAAGGTTTTCAAAGATGACAGAGGTTTTTTTCTGGAATCATACCAAAAAACTGCATTTCAAAACAACGGAATTGACGTTGAGTTTAATCAAGATAATCATTCAAAATCTACACAAGGAGTTTTGAGAGGTCTACACTACCAAACAAACCCTAAAGCACAAGCAAAACTAGTTCGTTGCAGCAAGGGTAAAATTTTTGATGTTGCAGTAGATATTAGAAAAAATTCAAAGACTTTTAGAAAATGGGTTGGAGAAATTCTCTCCGAAGAAAATAAAAATATGCTTTTTATTCCTGAAGGATTTGCACACGGATTTGTTGTACTCAGTGACGAAGCTGAGCTTTTATATAAAGCATCAAACGAATATTCCCCAATCAATGACAGAGGCATAAAATGGGATGACCCGGACATCAATGTAGAATGGGGAATTGATTTTGATCCGATTATAAGTGAAAAAGATTCAAAACAGCCATACTTAAAAGATGTAAAAGAGGAGGATTTATTTTGAAAATACTGGTAACAGGAGGGGCAGGTTTTATTGGGAGTTGTTTTATACGACAAATGCTGGAAACCCATCCGGAATACAAAATAATAAACCTCGATGCACTTACTTATGCAGGCAATATTGAAAACCTTGATGACATAAAAAATAATCCAAACTACAAGTTTGTTAAAGGAAATATCTGTGACAAAAATCTTGTAAGAAGCCTTGTTGAAGAAAGTGATATGGTTGTAAACTTTGCAGCAGAAAGCCATGTTGATCGTTCAATTACAGGGCCTGAAATTTTTATAGAGACAAACGTTCAAGGAACGTTAAACCTGCTTCAAGCAGCAAAAGAAGCAAACATTGAACGTTTTTTACAGGTTTCAACAGATGAAGTTTACGGTACACTTGGAAAAGACGGCTATTTTTATGAAACTACTCCACTTGCACCAAATTCACCTTATTCAGCATCAAAAGCAAGTGCTGATTTGCTTGTAAGAGCATATTACGAAACATACAAAATGCCTGTTTTAAACACACGCTGTTCAAACAATTACGGACCTTATCAATATCCGGAAAAACTTATACCGTTTTTTATCTCTCAGCTTTTAAAAGGAGAAAAAGTTCCGGTTTACGGTGACGGAATGAATGTAAGAGACTGGCTTTATGTTTATGACCATTGCAGTGCAATAGATACAGTACTCCATAAAGGAAAAGTCGGTGAAGTCTACAACATTGGTGGTCACAATGAAAAAACAAACCTCGAAATAACACATATTATACTTGATGCAATGGGTAAAGACGAATCTTACATCAAATATGTTGAAGACAGACTCGGACACGACAGAAGATATGCAATAGACAATCACAAAATTCAAACTGAGCTGGGCTGGGAACCGTCTGTAACCTTCGAAGAAGGCATAAAACTAACTATTGACTGGTACCTGAAGAATCAAGATTGGATAAAATCAATAGAGAATAAAAAAGCAGGAGTGCTGTAATGAAAATACTTGTAACAGGAGCTAAAGGCATGTTGGGACGAGATTTATGCCCGATGCTTGAGGATAATGATTATGAAGTAATAGAAACAGATATTGACACACTTGATATAACAAATGAGCTTCAAGTCAGAGAAGTGTTAAAAAGAGAAATGCCTGACTATGTTATACATTGCGCAGCATATACCAACGTAGACAAAGCAGAAGAAGACTTATCAACAGCAGAAAAAATTAATTCAAAAGGCACGGAAAACTTAGCAAAAGCATGCAACGCAAATAATATCGTTTTAATTTACATATCAACAGACTATGTATTTGACGGTAAAAAACAAACTCCATATTTGCCTGATGACAAAACAAATCCTATTAACAATTATGGATTAACAAAACTGCATGGAGAAGAAGCAGTCAAAAAGTACTGTGATAAACACTACATTGCCAGAACAAGCTGGCTGTATGGTCATCACGGCAAAAACTTTGTAGAAACAATGATTTCTCTAAAAGACAAACCTGAAATAAAAGTAGTCGACGATCAGACAGGATGCCCAACCTGGACAGTAGATTTGTCAGATGCAATTATTAGCTTGATTGAAGAAGAACCTGATTACGGAATATATCATACGTGTGGAGGCGGTCATACAACATGGTATGGTTTTGCCAAAGAAATATTCAATATGTCCGGATTGGAAGTAAACATAATTCCTTGTACAACCGAGGAATTTCCAAGACCAGCAAAAAGACCCGAGTGCAGTATAATGGATAACTGTGGTCTTTTAAGAAACTGGAAGCTAGCACTGAAAGATTATATAGAATTGAGGATTGACTGATGAAAGGTATAGTTTTAGCAGGAGGAGCCGGTACAAGGCTTTACCCAAGTACAATGACTGTTTCAAAACAACTGCTTCCAATCTATGACAAACCGATGATTTATCATCCTGTTTCAGTTCTTATGCTTGCAGGTATACGGGATATTTTAATTATTTCTACGCCTCAGGACTTACCCAATTTTAAAAAACTTTTAAAAGACGGTTCTCAATTTGGCATAAATTTTAGCTACAAAGAACAACCATCTCCGGACGGACTTGCTCAAGCATTCATACTGGGAGAAGAATTTATTGGTTCAGACAGTGCAGCATTGATTCTCGGCGACAATATTTTTTACGGACACGGATTTTCGGGAATGTTGAAAAAAGCAGTTAAAAATATTGAAACAAAAGGTGGAGCAACAGTTTTTGGCTATCAGGTAAAAGACCCGGAAAGATTCGGTGTTGTCTCGTTTGACCAAAACGGTAAAGCTGAGACAATTGAAGAAAAACCTAAAAATCCAAAATCAAACTATGCCGTTACAGGTCTTTATTTCTATGACAATGATGTAATAAATCTCGCAAAAAGCCTAAAACCCTCAGCAAGAGGAGAGTTGGAAATAACAGATTTAAATAAACTGTACCTCGAGAAACAAAAACTTAATGTAGAACTTTTAGGCAGAGGTTTTGCATGGCTCGACACAGGCACACATCAATCACTTTTACAAGCCGGACAATATGTTCAGACAATAGAAGAAAATCAGGGCGTAAAAATTGCATGCCTTGAAGAAATTGCATTCAGAATGGGATATGTAAAAAAAGAACTGTTAATCCGCCAGACAGAACAGTATCCAAACAGTGAATATTACAATTACATAAAAAATATTATAGAAAAAGAACAATGAAAACACTCCTGATAAATACTGTAAAACTAATAAATGATATTAACGAAGCATTATTTTTTCCTGTTGATCAGCTGATAGAAAAGCTTCCTTGGATGCCATGGGTTATAGATGCAATAAAAGACAGCATACATATGCTGCCGTTTTTATTTATCATCTTCGTAGTAATTGAAGTTATCGAATATTTTTATTCTTCGAAGATAAATCAACTCACAAAATATTCAGGCAAAGCAGGTCCACTGGTAGGAAGTTTAGCAGCATCATTTCCTCAATGCGGATTTTCAGTTATCGCAAGTACTTTATATACAAAAAAATTGATAACAAAAGGTACTCTTCTTGCAGTTTATCTTTCTACATCTGATGAAGCAATTCCTGTTATAATGGCAGAGCCTGACAAAATTCATCTTGTTATACCTCTTTTAATAACAAAAATTCTTATTGCAATAGCTGCCGGATATTTTATAGATTTTATTCTAGATTCAGTAGATAAAACAAAAGAAGAAACACATGAGGATTCAGATGAAGAAGCCCAGGAAGGATGCTGTCACCACCATGTTAATAAACCGCGCAAAAGAGATTTACTCTTTCACCCTCTCGAACACACATTAAATGTTTTTGTGTTTGTTTTAATTGTTACACTTGGAATTAACTATCTTGTCAACAGAGCAGGAGGAGAAGAAAATCTCGGTCAATATTTCTTACAAGATTCAATATTTCAACCTGTACTAACTGCAATAGCAGGGCTTATTCCAAACTGTGCAGTTTCAATAGCAATAACACTTATGTATCTTAAAGGTGCAATCGGTTTTGGCTCGGTAATTGCCGGTCTGTCATCGAGTGCCGGTTTAGGTATACTGGTATTGATTAAAAAGAACGAAGATTTTAAAGATACGGTTAAAATTATTCTTTTACTTTTAACAAGCAGTATTTTCTTCGGTATAGCCATACAAACTATATACAATTAGTGAATCCTCAAAAACATTTGCTTTAATATAATCAAGAAAAAAGGAGATTATTATGATTTTAGTAAGATGGATTTGTTTTGCACTAGCATTAATTTTTACGGCATGGGTAATACCGGGCATTGAAGTAAGCAGTTTTTGGAGTGCAATGTTTGCTTGCATCATAATAGCCTTAATTAACACTTTTATAAAGCCATTGCTTGAAGTTATAACTTTCCCTATAAACTTCATAACAGTAGGTCTTTTCAGCCTTGTAATAAATGCACTGCTTTTAATGCTTGCAGGCTGGATAACACCTGGACTTGAAGTTGAAGGGTTCTTAAGTGCACTATTCGGTTCAATTGTACTCTCCCTTTTCAGTATTGGAATCAGCAAAATATAAAATTCCCAAACTAAGGTTTTTTATAAGTACTTATATGATTCCCATCCATATCGTACTTTTTTACAAGACCATTTGAATCCGGCATGAAATATCCAATAGGTGTATCGTTCTTATCAAACATAACTGTTTTATTTTTTGAAACAGCTGCATAATATCCAATCAAATGATCATACTTGTCATAGACATACGTTTTTCCTTTTGGATTGTTCTTGTACTTAGACAAAACATTACCTCTGGTATCATATTTAGTAGTTGTACCAAAAGCATCCTCAACATAATAACCTGTTTTTGTACCATAAGTATCATACTCAATTACGGATGCCTGAGAAGGCTTATAATATCCGCCTAGACGAGTGGAAGAAGACTTTGATAAGCCTGAACCTATACCTGTACCATTATTCGTTAAACTATATGCATAGCCTTGTAAAAACATAACGGCAACAAAGACAGAACATACACATATTGATATTTTTCTCATGCAAAAGACCTCAATAGGACAACAATAATATTGTATACCTATTTCAAAAAAAGTTAAATAATTAACAAGATTTTACAGACTGTCTTCGACAACTGCCTGTTTCGAAGCAACACCAAGAGCAAGAGCACCAAGCAAATATGTCATCCAGGCAAGCGCGTAATTTTTCTTAAGAACATTCAAAGCTTTAGGGTTATTTATAACTTTTTTAGCAGCATTTATGCCTCTTAAAGAAGCAATACCTTCTTCAATCAAAGTAGGAATATATGCACAAAAACCTAATATACCTGCATTTTTTTCAATAAATGTTTTTTGCCCGTCTTGTTTGTTAGAAAATGCCCTGTTTGCAAGAAGCAAAGCTGTCGGTGCAGCAAGTGCATAACCGCCGAATTTCTGTAAGGAACGAAGTATAGGTTTTGTAAAATTAACGGCATGTCCCAGCTCATGCAATATTAAAGAAGGCTTTGATGAAGGAGCAACAGCTACGTTTACACCTCTATGAAAGAAAGCATTTCTGCCTTTTGCTACTTCATTAACCATTTCTTTTCCCAAACCGGCAAACTGATTCTGATTTTGTGGATTAATAAAGAAAACTTTTGTAGAAAGCTTATTTTTATTAAGCATATTTTGTGCAGCTTTCACCACATTATCAACTGAAGTAAACTCTTTTCCTGCTGCCAATTTTTTTGAGAAGAACTCAGAAGCTTTTTTTATTCCCATTGCAAGCCCTTGAAGCATTGCAGCTAATCCAAGGGTTTTAGCCGGATTTTCAGCATTCGAGCTTTCTTGAATATCATAATATGGTCCATAATAGCCCTGAGGCGAATATTGAGACTGATACGGATAGTAATAACTATTTGTACTATATGAATTTAAGCCAATTGGATTCATTACTTCTTACCTTCAATTATTATAAAACATGCCGACTCAAAAAGTTGCTAGGTTAACAAAAAATATTTTAAAATGTTGAAATAGAACTTGAACAAAATATTGTTATTATGATAACATTATGTTATTATGATAACAATATTCCGACAGGAGAGTGGAATGAAATATAAAAAGTTTGCAGCCGGACTGATACTGACCAGCATTTTGAGCATGAATTTCGTTCATGTACCTTGTTTTGCTGCCGGCAAAAAAAATAAACTTATTAAAACACAGGTAACAGAATACAGATTTGACTATGTCAACACTGATTGGTGGAAAACCTTTGATGATGAATATTTGACAGAATACATAATCAAAGCTATTGAAAACAACTATGATTTGAAAATTGCGACACTGAAAGTAGAACAATATCATCAAATGACAAAGCTTCAATTTGCCAATGAACTTCCACAAATTTCAGGAGGTTTTTCTCCAACGGGAATCAAGCTCCCTGGTTCTACCAGCACTAGCGGTATATGGGCGTTTCCTTTGAATGTGAGTTATGAACTTGATTTATTTTTAAAAAACAGAGACAAAACACGTTCAGTAAAAAAAGAATGGGAAAAATCAAAATTTGATGAAAGAGCTTCATATATAGCCATATCATCAGCAGTTGGAGCTACTTATTTCAATATAATAAAAGCAGATAAGCTGATTGAACTTCAAAAAGAAATAATAAAAGACAGAAAACAAATATATGAACTTATGTCAGAAAGAAATAAAATTGGTTTGACCTCAACAGCCGATTTAGTAAAAGCAAACAAAGCATTTGTTTCTGCTACTGCTGATCTGGCGGATTTGGAAAAAACACGAACAACACTTCTTAACAGTCTGGCAGTTTTGATTGGAGAAAGTCCTGCAAATATTAATGATTTAAAAAGAAAAGAATACGAAGAATCTTATCTTGTAAAAGTACCGGAGTCCATACCATCTGAAATAATAGACCAAAGACCTGATTATCTTGCAGCAGAAAAAATGGTAGAAAAAGCCGGCATAGATGTAAGGGTAGCAAAAAAAGAATTTTTGCCTAACATTAATCTTTTCGGTCTTATGGCGTTTGGTTCATCTGCCTTAGGCAATGCTTTCACCTGGGGAAATGTTTTCGGCGTATTAAGCGCAAGTGCAATGCTCAATCTGTTTACAGGAGGCAGAAAAATCGCTAATCTAAGATTGAAAAAAAATGCCTATGAACAAATTCTTCAAAATTACTACAAAACAAATATAACAGCCATTCAAGAAGTTAATGATGCACTTGTTGCGCTAAAACAAGATGACAAAAAATATAAGACTAATCTGAATGTATATAAAATGGAACAGAAAGACTTTAAATACAGTCAGGCAAAATATGAAGAAGGGCTTATTTCTTATCTGGATTTAATTCAAAGAAAAGAAAACCTTCTTGTCTTAAATAAACAGGTTGTTCAAAACCAGCTTGATTGCAATGTAGACTATATTGGGCTATATAAAGCGACAGGCGCAAAAATCTAATTATCTTATAATAAGAACCACTTACCGTACTAACCTCCCAATCAAAAAAGTACGGTATTTTTTTATCTTAACTAAGAATACGGACATCTTCTGATTACATTATCACCATGAGAGTCAATGCCTCCGGTAAATAAAAACGAATATTTTTCAGCAGCAGCATCTATATCTTCTAAATAAGAAAAATATTTTCTCCTGTCATAAGACTGATAATATTTTTCATAGCAAAGTGCCCTGTCCCCACCATATTTTTTATAAACTGCCCAAAAATCGGAAAAGAAATCTCTAATATCTTTATTAATGTTTGATAACTTTAATCGTGCAGGATGAGCTATGCTTATTATTCCAAAATCTAAACTTGAAATAAAAGCAAGAGTCTCTTCAAATGAAGAAAAGGCAGGCTGTATAATTTCTAAAGAAGGATGATTTTCTTCACATATCATCTTTGCCCTTAATAAGTTATCTATAATATTTTCAGGAATCTCATTTAAAATAAATTGTTCTTTACCACCTGTTAAAAAAGTAAGATACTTCTCCAAAGCATTTTTATAAATATAGAAATATCGTGCATTGTTAAACATCTTCTTATATTTTTGAACAGGCTTTTCATAACTTAATAATGCTTTTGATATGTCGTATTTTTTCAAACGTTCAAGAACAGATATATTATTTTCCACATAATATGAAAAAAGAATCTTCCCATATATATATTTTTTTAATGGGTGGCTTACTTCATCTTGTCCTTTTGTAATCATAGGATGTATTTTTGATGCTTCTTCAAGAGAAAGACTAATTTTTAAAGAGGCAAGAAGCTCGGACAGGGCAAATTTTAATTTATTCAAAACTTCCTCTGCCAATGAAAATTTCGATCTGCGTTTTTCATCAAGAAAATTATTCAAACGTTTGTCAAAGGGATTTATTCCATACAAAAGAGTATGAATATCAAGCGTTCCCGTTTGTTTTTTAAAGTGCGTACCAACAGTTGAAATTTCAACTCCAGGAACAATTTTTATATTTTTATACTTGTTGTAATCCTTAGAAACTATTGAAAGAGCTTCTTTTGCACCTTCAACAGTGTCGTGATCCGTTATACCCAGCAAAAAAGGCTTTTTCTCTGCAAATTTTAATGAATCATCGAGAATCGTTTTTACGTCTGATATTCCGTCAGAATAATGCGTGTGAACATGAAGATTAGCACAGAATGAACCATTATTTATATTAGAATTGTCAAAGGTGTCAACCTTTTCAAAATCAAGTCTTTTTCCTGGTGCAAAATTACTCTCCTTTAATACAGAAAGATAGCCTATGAAAGTCTGAGGGCCTATTATATTTTCCCCAAACTCTACATCGTTTATTCCTAGTTCCCGAGCTAAAGTAGTTTTATATTCTTTATCTAACATAGCTTCACTCTTCTTTGCCAATGTAAATTATCTTAAAAAAAACAAATAATATAAGCAATTTAAAATCTTTATAGATTTAATAACATTATGAAACTTGTTTTGCAAAAGTTAAATAACAGCAAATATATAAAAGATTTGTATAGGAAAGAAGCAATTAATTGTATAAAATATCCTGAGAACACCAGAAGAGCAAAAGAAAACTTCTTCAAACTTGAAGCTCTATGTTATTCATCAAATCAACATGATATATTTTGTGCAAATGCACAAAAGCTGGCAGAACACTTACAAAAAAACGGAAAAATTAAACTTGCTAATATATTTTTTGCAGAACTTGGAAAAATTTACGGTGCTATCGGCAAAACTAAATTAGCTGAAGAGACAATAGAAAAATCAATAGAAATAAGCAATTGTATGGGCGATCAAATACATGTAATGGCTCGCTTAACTGATTTAGAAATAATTTTCAAAAAAGGCCGCAATGGCAAAAAGCTTTATACAACACTAATCAGAAAGATTGAATGTGGAAAACAAATACTCGAAAATTATGAACTCTATGAAAAAAATTTTAATACCATTTCCAAAAGACCTGCAAATAAAAACGGAATAAAAATTCAAATGGCTTTTGCCTACTCTGATCTGGCGGATATAATAAAGCATAAAAGACCGAATCACAGTATTAAATTGCTGGAAAAAGCCAAAGAAATCTATAAATCATTGGAAAAAGAAACTGAAGTAAAATACCTTGAAAAAAAAATAGAATATACAAAAAGCAAAATGTCAGAATAATTGCTAAAATACAAACTTAAAAAAATATTAATCGTGTATGTTGATTAGCTATTCTAGGGGTTTTTTATTATAATAACTTATACTTAACTAATCAAATAAGTATAAATTTTATTAAGGAGCAATATTATGTCTATGTTTTGTTTTCAATGTGAACAAACAGCTATGGGTAAAGCATGCACAATGGCACAGGGCGTATGTGGGAAAAGAGCTGATACCTCAAATCTTCAAGATGAATTAACAAGCAGTTTGATTGAACTGGCTAATTGTGCTCAAGAAAATGAAGAAAACACTGAATTAATAATTGACGGACTTTTCATAACTATAACAAATGTCAATTTTGACAATGAATCAATTAATAAATTTATCAAAAAGGTAAATAATTCAAAAAAATGTGACAACGATTTTAACATACAACAAGTCTGGGATTGCAATGAAGATGAAAGAAGTTTAAAATCTCTCATCCTTTTCGGACTCAAGGGTATGGCCGCTTACGCATACCATGCGAGAATTCTTGGGTATAAAGATGCAGAAATTGACAAATTTTTCTATACTGCACTTCAATCAATTTCAAAAGAACTCACAATAGATGAATTACTAAATCTTGTTTTAAAAACAGGAGAAGTAAATCTGAAATGTATGGAGCTTTTAGATAAAGCCAACACAGAAACATATGGAACCCCCGAACCAACACATGTTACAACAAATATAGAAAAAGGACCTTTTGTTGTTGTTACGGGACATGATTTGCATGACCTTTATCTTTTGCTGGAACAAACAAAAGATAAAGGCATAAATATATACACTCACGGCGAAATGCTGCCTTGTCACGCTTATCCAAAATTAAAAAAATATAAACACTTGAAAGGAAATTTTGGCACAGCATGGCAAAATCAGCAAAAAGAATTTGACAATATACCGGCACCTATACTTTTTACAACAAATTGCATAATGCCGGTAAAAGAAAGTTATAAAGACAGAGTCTTCACAACCTCGGTGGTAGCTTATCCCGAGTGTAAACATATAGATGAGGATAAAGATTTTACACCGGTCATAGAAAAAGCTCTTGAATTAGGTGGATATATTGAAGATAAAAAAATGACGGGCATAAATGGCGGAGATGTTCTCACAGTAGGATTCGGACATGGTACAATACTTTCAATTGCAAATAAAATCATTAATGCTGTAAATTCCGGAGCTATCAAACATATATTCCTGATTGGAGGATGCGACGGAGCAAAACCCGGAAGAAATTACTACACAGATTTTGTTAAACAAACACCAAATGACAGCCTAGTACTTACGCTTGCATGCGGTAAGTTCAGATTCAATGACATAAACCTTGGAGAGATAGAAGGAATACCACGTTTATTAGATATGGGTCAATGCAATGATGCGTATAGTGCAATTAAAGTGGCAATTGAATTATCTAAAGCATTCAATTGCACTGTAAATGAACTGCCTTTGTCTCTTGTTTTATCTTGGTATGAACAAAAGGCAGTATGTATACTACTTACGCTCCTTTATCTGGGTATAGAAAACATCAAGCTTGGACCGAGCCTTCCTGCTTTTGTATCTCAAAATGTACTTAATATACTTGTTAAAAAATTCAAAATAAAACAAATAAATACACCTGAAGAAGATTTGAAAGAAATTCTTCAAAATTAATAAAAAAATACCCCGGATTGGACTCGAACCAACGACGCACAGCTTAGGACGCTATCGCTCTATCCATCTGAGCTACCGGGGCATAATTTCAAATATATATTTACATTCTATTACAAGCAGAAAAAATATAAAGAAAAAATTATCTTAAACCGCAACCAGTTAGAGAATAGAAAATTTTTCGCAATATTTTAATATTGTGATATGAAAAAAATTATTATATTATTCTATTTGATTTTTATGAGTATTCCTGCTTTTGGTGCAGAATGCGCAATTCAAGAACAAATTCTCTCACAGGAACACCTTTTTCCTGAAAAGAATGCCCCCTGCGATAAAGCTGTAATCACTAACTTAAGAAATATTATCTGTAAAGGCAATGTTTTCAAGATAGTATTTGATTGCAAATTTTGGTCTGACAAAGCAAAAGCAGGACAACGTGTAAATTTTAGCATACCTGAAAGCATCTATACACAAGAAGGAACTCTTTTAATACCTGCTTGTTCAAAAATAGTAGCAACAGTAATAAAAATCGAAAAACAAAGAATACCAAACAAGAATGCAAGAGTTTACCTAAAATTTGAATGTCTTGTTTTGCCTGATGGTACCGCAGTAGCAATGTCAGCAAAACCCTTCACAAAAGACGGATCTTTAAAAGAAGGTCCCTGGATGACAGCGGGAAAACTCACTGCCTCAACGCTGGGGCTTGGTGTGGCAGGTGCAGGTGCAGGAGTAGGCTTTGCATTTATTCCAAATCCTGCCAAAATAGGAACAGGACTTGCTATCGGCATACCTATTGGCTGCACAGTCGGATTCATAACAGGATTAATTACCCCCGGACTTAAATATCACGCCAAAGCTGGTGAAGCAATAAAAATTATATTATGCAATGACTTATGCCTTCCAAAATGTTCTTGCGAACCTTGTAAAAATTAATATTACCCTAAAATCAGAAATCTATGTTAATCTTTATAATGTAAGTTTCTGAGGTTAGAAATGAAAGCTTTAATATATGAAAATAATGGCAGCATAAAATTAACAGAAACTCCAATACCTGTAATAGAAGATTCAAGAGATGCCATTGTCAAAGTAAAATTATCATCCATCTGTACAAGCGACCTGCATATCATTAACGGTGCTGTTCCAAAAGCTAAAAAAGGAATAATTCTCGGGCATGAGTTTGTTGGTGAAATTGTTGAAGCAGGGACAGGAATCACAACTTTGAAACCCGGAGACAGAGTAAGTGCAAACTGTGAAACATTTTGCGGAAATTGTTTCTTCTGCAAAAAAGGGTTCATAAACAACTGTCTAAATGGCGGGTGGAAAATTGGTTGTACAATAGACGGTTGTCAAGCTGAATATATTAGAGTGCCATTTGCAGACACCGGTCTGACTAAAATACCTGATAACTTAACATATCAAAACGCACTTTTCACAGGAGACATACTCTCCAGCGGATATTTTGGTGCAGAACTTTGTGAAATACAAGAAGGCGACACAATTGCTGTGCTTGGAGCAGGACCGGTCGGTCTTTGTGCAATGCAATGCGCAAAACTCTTAGGTGCAAAAAAGATTATCGCCATTGACATTAATGAAAAGCGTTTGGAGATAGCAAAGCAGAAATGCAGTGCTGATATTACAATTAACCCTCTGAAAGAAAACTGTGAAGAAATAGTAAAAAAAGAAACAAATACATTTGGTGCTGACGGAATAATTGAAGCAGCAGGCAGCAATGAAACTTTCCGACTAGCATGGCAAATTGCACGTCCAAATGCAATTGTAGCAGTTGTAGCGATGTATGAAGAAAACCAGATCCTTCCTCTGCCTGAAATGTATGGAAAAAACTTAATCTTTAAAACAGGCGGTGTAGATGCTACACACTGCAAAAAATTACTTGAATATATCTCGAAGGGAAAACTCAATACGGATTTCCTTATTTCAAAAACAATAAAACTTGATGAAATTATTGAAGGATACAGGCTATTTTCAGAAAACAAAAATGAAATATTAAAGATTGCTGTTGAAAATCTTTAATAAAAGGAATACGCACTTATTTTCAAAGTTTTATTTATACTTTAACAAATCATAGATTGTCCTGTGATTTTATTATTATGCAATTGATTTTTGCATAAAAGTCTACACAAAATAGAATGTGCAATTATATATGGAGAATTTTTGTGACAAATTTAAAAAATAATGAAAAAATAAAATTTGAAAATTTTTTAAACACAGAACTTGGTGATGATCTTTTTAAAAAAGCCGAAAAAGTTACAGAAATATTAAACAGTGATTTTTTGACAGGTAATGAAGGTCTGGGAATGATTTCAATGGAACAACATCAAGGTGAATATCCGATTAAGGAAAAAAACGGTGATATACACTCAGTCATAATGCTTGGATCTAATTCATATCTCAACCTCTCTACAAACAAGCAGGTCAACGAAGCCGCAGCAAAGGCACTTTCAAAATTCGGCTATGGAATGGGTGCTGTTTCTAATTATGCAGGAATCACAGAAATTCACAAAGAACTTGAAAAGAGAATTGCTGATTTTTATAACACAGACGATGCGATAGTTTTTCCAAGCGGATATGGCACTAATGTAGGTGTAATTGCCGCACTGTGCGGAGAAGGAGATGTCATAATAAACGACAGTGCAAACCATGCATCAATTTTCGACGGCTGCAAATTATCAGGAGCAGAAATAAAAGTATTTCCTCATGCAGAAATGAAAGGGCTTGAAAGAATTTTAAAAAAAATACCTGAAGAAAAAACAGGACGTCTGATTATTACAGACGGTGTATTTTCAATGGACGGGGATATAGCTAAACTTGATATAATCACACAACTTGCAGAAGAATATAAATGCAAAGTGATGGTTGATGATGCACACGGAATCGGAATTGTCGGCCCGACTGGAAGAGGTTCTGCTGAGTATCACAATGTAATGGATAAAATTGACCTAAATGTAGGAATGCTAAGTAAGTCTCCCGGAGGACTTGGTGGCTATTGCGCAGCGTCAGAAGCAATCATACAATATCTCAGACTGTATGCCAGAACGTACTTCTTTTCAACAGCACTCCCTGCATCAGTTGCAGGAGGTTTGAATGAAGTTTTTAAACTTTTTCAAAAAGATGAAGCTGGAAGAAAAACTCTCTGGAAAAAAATCAACTATTTAAAAGAAAAATTAAATAACGCAGGATTTGACATCGGTCACTCACAGTCCGCCATAATTCCTGTCATGATTTATGATGAAGAAAAACTGTTTCAAATTCATTCAGAACTTAGAGAGAACGGGCTGTATACAAATATTGTAACTTATCCTGCCGTAAGAAGAAAAGAATGCAGGCTAAGACTCTGTGCTATGAAAGAACTAACATATGAACAAATTGACAGAGCCGTTGACATATTAAAAGAACTGGACAAAAAATACAAAATAACTAAAAATTAAGAAAACAGACAGATTTTACCTTCTGCAATCGTCTTTTTCACATCTATAACGCGCTGATTTGAACTTCCAACCCAATGTAAATTATTATTCTTTAGCTCTTCTTTGAATTTACCTTCAGCGACAACATCAACATCACAAATCCCTTCAAGATTCATAATTTGCTCCCAGCTATATCCCGTATAAAGCCATATTGTCTTTTGTGGGTATAAGGTACGGCATTTCTTTATAAGCCTAAATACTTCATCTCTGTTATAAGGCATTAAAGGGTCGCCTCCACTGAAAGTTATACCGTCAATATATGGCTTATTCAGTGCTTCAAAAAGTTCTTCTTCCGCTAATTTATCAAATGATAAACCACAATTTTTATCCCAGGTAATAGGATTCTGACAATTATGACAGTGGTGCTCACACCCTGAGACCCAGAGAACAACTCTCAAGCCTTCACCATTAAGCATATCTTCTTTTGTAATATTGTGGTATTTCATCTTACATACTCACTCTATCATTAATTTCTTCCATTTTTGCCTCATTTAGCCTTGTGTCGCCTTTTACTCTGGAATATGAAAGATATCCGTTCATTCTATCAATTTTAGTAAGATTCTTGCTTCCGCATTTTGGGCAAACATCCATTGACAATTCCTGGTGTCCGCAGTCATCACAATATGCCAGCGAAAGATTTACCCCCTCATAAAAACCTTTATCCATAGCTCTGTTTACGAGTGTTTCTATTGCCTTTGTATTATAAGAAACAGGATATTTCACATATTGTATTTTTCCGCCATTTAAAAGCTCCCAGAATCTGCCCTCCAGATCCTGTTTTTCAATAGGTCCGATATCTTCTGTCACGTGGCAGTGAAAACTATTTGAAACATAGCCTCTGTCAGAAACTTTATCAACCTTACCATACTTTTTACGAAACTGCTTAACTTGAAGACCACAAAGGTTTTCTGCCGGTGTTCCATAGATTGCATAAAGATTACCGTCTTTTTCTTTAAATTCATTAACTTTTTTATTGATATAACTCATAACCTCTAATGCAAACCCACCATCTTCAACAAGTGATTTTTGGTTATACAATTCCTGCAACTCATTCAATGCAGTGATACCAAAAGATGCGGTTGCTGATTTCAAAAGAGGCTTAATTTTGTCATGAATTCCCAAATGTCCGCCATAAAAACCACCTTCACAAAAAGCAAGAGGATTTATGGATGCTCTCATTTCACCAAGATAAGCATAGGTTCTTATATGAATTTGTCTTATCATTTCAAGATAAAAATCAAGAATTTCATAAAAATCTTTACCTTCTTTTTGAGACTTTGCATAAATCATCGGCAGGTGTAGACTAACTGCCCCAATATTAAACCTGCCGACAAATACAGGTTTGTCGTTTTCATCAGCAGGTTTTGCTCCGCCTTTTTCAAACCATGGAGATAGAAAAGCTCTACAACCCATAGGAGAAATAACTCTCTTGTATTTTTTATACATGCTTGCAATATATCCTTCACCGGTTAAAGAGAGCCAGTCAGGATACATAGCTCTTTTTGAGCATTCAATACCAGCATAAAAGAGGTCTTCAAGCTCCCCGCCTCTACCATGAAGATCTTTGTCATGAAGAAATACAATTTTGGGGAACAAAACAGGTTTTTTATTACCTTTTTTGCCCTGTCCCTCCTTACGAACCTCAAGCATCATTAAAGAAGCCATTTTAGCAAATTTATCCGTTCCAAGCCCCATTGTCATTGTTATAAATGGATAATCGCCTCTGCTTGAAGCTACCGTATTAAACTTATACTCCCAGCCCTGAAAACCGTCATGCAGATCATTTTTAACATCCATAATAGCCTCTTCCTCTGCCTTCTGAGAAGAAACACCCATATCAACATATTTTTTATATTGTTTTTCATATGTTTTTTGGGCATAAGGTGCAAGAATTTTATCAACTTCAGGAACCGTAAAACCGCCGTATTGTTGGCTTGCCGCAGCCATAACAATATCACCGATAACATCAAATGCAACTTCTAGTGTTTTAGGCTCGTTATACCAGAGATTGCCCATTTCAAAACCACCTTTTAAGACATTTGCAACATCAAATAAACAGCAGTTCATTGTATCTCTTCTTGCAGACATATCATGAATATATATGTAGCCATCACGAATAGCTTGCAATTCCGGTACAGTTAAGAAAAACTTTTTGTATAACTCTTTATTTAGCTGATTAAATATCAAAGACCGTTTTGTTGAAACAAGAGCAGAATCAGCATTCGAGTTTTCTTTATCGCCGATATACATGATTTTTTGGCTTTCCTGATAAACTTTATCAAGCATATTTACAAAATCAATTTTATAATTTCTGTAATTTCTATAACTTTTAGCAACCTTTGGATTAAGAGCTTCAAGAGCATTTTCAACAATACAGTGCATTTTAAAAATTTCAATCTCTGTTTGCTTAGATTCTAAAACACTTTTATCCACAAAATCTGTAATATCTTTGATTTCTTTTTCTGTAAAATCAACAAGCATTCTTGCAGCAGATTTTTTTATTGCAGCTACTACTTTTTGCACATCATACTCTTCTTTTGTACCATCTTTTTTGATTATTTTAATCTGATTAAGCCCATGTTTTTGAGCTATACCAACTAGTTTAGGCTTTAAATCGACAGAACCCAGTGATTTAGGTTTTGTAACAACAATGTCATTAACTGCGGATAGAGGCTTATCCCTAGCTATAACTTTTTCATTATCTAATTCATTCATATAAATCTCCTTTTTTTTCAAAAAGGCAGAAATTGGCTAGCAAATTGTTCTCCCAAATTCCTGTCTCGAGGTATCTCAAGATTAAAGCATTCCGACTTTTACGGCTGCGGACCAGTGTAGGATTTTCACCCTGCTTTCCTTTAATCTTTTATTAATTTTATCAAAAAACTTTCTATTGGGAAATAAAGTTACAATAAATTAAAAAACTTATACATATAATATTATTTTTCTTTGTTAAATTGCTATTTGAATATTAAACATTAATCCCCAACCTTCTCTTCCCCCTGTTCTTATTACAGTTTCAAGAAAACAGGTTATACGTTCACTCAAACGCTTTCTAACACCAGCTCCAAATTGAGCCCAAGTATTCAATGTTAATGTTTCAATTTTCAAACCATTACCTGTTGCTTTAATATCACTCATAAGAGGTATTACACATCCGCCATATATGTATGGTTCAAAGCCGTTTTCATTCCTATATGTCAACCTTAAAGAAGGTGAAATAGTCAAGCCATTTACCTGAGATTGGCTCATATCAACATTTTGGAAATTTACCAGATTTGAGGGACTCAAAAAAGTATAAGCAGTTGTAAAATTAGGTTGCACAATGAATCTTTTAAGAACTTTCCAGTTATATGCCAATTTTAAAGCAGTACCTGCTGTAACTATGCCATAGTCATCGTGTCCTGAATTATATCTGGAAGCAACACCGACACCGCCACCATTTATTGTCCAACCTGCATAAAAATCATCTTTAAAGGCACTTAAGAGGAAACCGCCATATCCACCGTTTTGATTCATATGAGAGTCAAGATACTGCTGGCTTGAACCGATATAAGAAGCATAAATAGTTGGAAATAATTTCCAATCATTTTTCGTTTCTTTCATAGGGAAATCATATCCCAGCATAAATCCATAAGATTGATTATTGAGAACACCTGATGCACCTGATAAATTAAATGTCTCAAGGTTTACATAAGGTCTTAACCATACCGCAGATCCGTCTTCATAATAGTAGTCAGCATACATCCCGGACGGCCTAACAGAAGCATAAGAGTTTAACTTTCTTATAGCGAGTTTTTGTTCTCTCAAATTAGTATAAATTTCATCTGTTCTGTTTAATGAATAATCATAACTCAACATCTGATTCATAAAAGCAGCAGATGTTGCACCTTGATATCTTTGGATATTTGGATTTAATCCGCCCAATTCTAACAGAGTTAATTTAGGAGTTAAAGCCCATCTGTATGTTTTTAAACCGCCATAAACTATTGAATTCTCCAGTTTTTCGGAAAGTGCCATATCAGTACCATATTTTTCATGGTCAAAAATATCAAATATAGTAGTTGATTGAACAGGATCGCTCAAAACATTGATATCTCTAATTGTCAATGGAGTCATATTTGCAGGATCGCCGATCAAATTTATATAATCAGAAGAAAGGGATGCCGGATCAACATCAATACATAAGGAATTTCCTCCTCCTGACATATTCAAATTTAATGTAGAACGATTTATCGTTCCATTCATAAAATCAAAATTAGTATTTGCAGCATAAATTTTAGCAGCTTCCAAACCAGATTGTTCATTATAAAAACGCAAGTTTATATTATTTGCTGTAATATCACCTTTAAAATCCTTATTCTGCGAACCTAAAAAGACATTATCATTATAGGAAGATGTTCCATTTATATTCAACTTTGTACCTTCTTGTCCTGAAATATTGTCTGCCAAAACTATTTTTGAACCATTTGAAATATTCAAATTGACAATGCCTATTTCCTCAGGATCATTAGGATTGATACTTATATGGAAAGCATTACTGCCAGAAGAATCGATGTTGCCTGAAAATATAATATCATTTTCAGGATTATCAGCATTTATATCCAAATGTCCTTGAACAAACAACGCACCACCCAGCCCTTCTTTTGCCTTATTACCAATAAATTTAGCAGTTCCTGAAATTTTGACATCAGTTTCCTGAGCAATATACATAGCCCCACCGTTTGTTTTTGCGGTGTTATTCGTAAAAATATTCGAATCCTTAAATTCTGCACTATTGCCATAGATTATGACAGCACCTCCCCTTTCATTTAATGATTCATTGTTTGAAAAAACACAACCTGACATAACAGAATTAGCATACATAAGAGATAAAGCTCCACCATAAAAGCCTGATGAATTACCTTCAAAAGATGTATTTGTTATCTGCATATTTCCTCCGCCTGCTACTGCTCCTCCGTGTCCCTCCAGTGCTTTATTAGCAGTAAAAGCGGCATTATTTATAATAAGCGTTGCAGAGTCAGCATTAGAAATTGCGCCACTGTCATTTCCAGCAACATTACCTATAAAAGATGTATCTGAAATATTAAGGATACCTTTATTCATAATCGCACCAGCTGTACCAGTTGCAATTTCGTTACCAGAAAAAGATGAATTATCCTTGATTGTTAAGTTACCAACATTATAAATAGCCCCACCTTGTGCAGCTGCTGTAACATAATTGTCATCAAATGTAGTATTGCTAAGTACAACAGTACCTTTATCTATATAAAAAGCACCGCCGCCCATTGAACTGAAATTATTGCTGATATTTGAGCCGACAAAAGTTAAATCACCACCCCCAATGTAAGCAGCACCACCATAAATATTGGCACTATTATTCAAAATTTCTGTATTATTAAATAAAAGTGTACCATTTGAAATATATAAAGCACCACCTTGATATGTTGCAGTGTTATTTGAAATTGAAGTATCTGAAGTACTTACACTTCCTCCTGTCATATAAATACCACCGCCATTATAAGCAACGTTATTGCTTACAGAGGATGAAATAATATCTAAAGAACCATTACCTTTATTGGCAATTGCTCCTCCATAGAATCCCTCATTGCCGCTAAAAGATGAAGAGGTTATATCAATATTTCCGCTATTATTATCTAAAATGCTATTATTATCTTTAAATAAATTACCTGTAAAAGTTGAATTATCAATTGAAAGAGTCTGATTATTAACAACAATAGAACTGCCGGAAGAATTTGACATAATATTTAAATCTGATATTTTAGAACTTTTATCACCACCGTTAAACGTAAATTTATAACCGTTAAGAGTTAAGTTATGATGATTTTGCTCCTCACCAATTAACTCAATACCAACACTTTCATTAACAGCAGAGGTTAAAGAAACATCCGAATTGATGTTAATTTTATGAACTGCATCAGGCATTGTGTTCGCTCTAGACAAAGCATCCATCAGCTCCGATGAAGTGCCTACTTCAAAGTCCTCAGCAAAACACAAAGAAGAAGAAAAAGAAAACATAGACAAAAGAAACAAACACGCTAGTTTAAATGTATTTTCAATATTCATAAAAATAATCCTAATGTTATAAACAACAATAGAATCATATTAATAATTTCAAAAAAAATATTATATTACCCACATGCAATGGTCACACAGATGATAAATTAACACCTATAACGATAATTTTATTTGGGAAATGTATTAATTTTATAAAATAATTAAACAAAAAAAGATAGGGATAAATCCTATCTTTTTTAATATTTACCCTGGATTGGATTCGAACCAATGACCTACCGCTTAGAAGGCGGTTGCTCTATCCAGCTGAGCTACCAAGGCATCCTCAATAAATTATTCAATCTATATTTTATTTATAGCATATAAATTTTTTCATGCAACAGAAAATTTTTTATAAATAAACGCTTTACAATTTATTATTTTTTTATTAATATAATCTTACTCTAATCAATACAAAATCTTAACTCATTGGAGGAGTGCCAGAGCGGTTGATTGGAGCAGTCTTGAAAACTGTCGTACGTTTGTAGCGTACCGTGGGTTCGAATCCCACCTCCTCCTTTTTTAAAAGCTTCACTTTAAGTGAAGCTTTTTAGTTTAAACCAGTTCCAACAAGTATGTACAATAGTACTAAATATATTGTTATTTTGAGTAACATTAATTATTTGCTTAATTTATAAATTAAGTGTAGCATTTGTCTGCTATTTACTTTTTTAAAAAATTCTCCTGAAATTTTAGCATTAAGTTTTTCTGCAACTTTTCTTGACGACAAATTGTTAGGGCGTATCTCAAAAATAACTTCTTTTAAATTTAAAGAATTAAAAGCATAATCTATTAAATGTTTTGCATCTTCATAGGCATAACCGCTATGCCAATAGTCTTTCTTTAATATGTAACCGATTTCATAATACTTTTGTCCATTTATTGTATCCGGCTCAAGGGCAGCCTGACCAATAATTTCACCCGTAAATTTTTGTTCCAAAAGAAAAAAGCCAAGATTATATTCAGCATAACTTTTTAAATTACGATCAATCCATGCCTGAACATCTTCATTTGAAAAATCATGTTCCCACGCATACATAACTTCATTATCTTGCAACATAGATTTAATCTCATTAAAATCATCTTGAGAGATATATCTAAGCAAAAGTCTGTCTGTTTTTAGAAATAAACGCTGCATAAATAAAAGTTAACATGAAGATACTATCCAAACTATAAACACATTTCATCAAAAAAGATAAAAAATTCAAATTTTCCTTGCCAGAGCATAGATATAACCTTTATAGTGATAATTTTTCAATGCAACCGATTTACATCTTATAACTTCAAATCCGCATTTTTCAAGCAGCATCTTTAAAGACTTTGGATTATATATATTTATATGTTCATGCATCATCAAATTAGTTTTACTCCAAATCCTATTAAAAAAAGAATTATCATTATTAAACCCAGATTCATCAGGTACAGAAATAAAAATAAACCCGTCCTTCTTTAAACTCGAGTGTAGCAACGTAAGAACATCAGCCGGATAGGCCAAATGTTCAAATACCTGTGTAGACATAATAAATGAAAATTTTTCTTTAACATCAGACAATGAATTGATAACACTAACATCACTTTGAGTGTCATAGAGTGTTTTATCCAAAGAAAATTTATTTGAATTTGGATATAAATCTCTCAAAAACAAAGCATTGCCACCATAATCAAGAAGATCATCTGATTCATTAAATATTCTTCCAATAGGTTCAAGACATTTCTTGATTTGATCTAACCTTAAATCATAAGAAGGATGCTTATCTAAAACATCCATAATAAAAGGTTCAAAATTCTGTCTTAGTTTTATAAAGTTTTCAGTATTTCTATCTTTATAGTAGTTTGCAACCTGTTCTTCATTTGGACGCAATTTAAAATAAGAAACAGAACAATGAGGACAACACAATAGTTTTGTATTTTTTTCTTTATTATCAAACATTAAATAAGATAAAAATGGCGCAATATTTGCATTAAATTCCCTCATTCCTGGATGTGAACAAAAAATACATCTATCATCAGATTTTTGACCAAATATTTCTTTAAGAATATAACTAAAAATATTGAAATATCTAATTACACATTTTTTCTTTTGAAGTAGTTTATAAAATTCTTCGTGCAATAAATGTTTCTTCAGCTTTTTCGCCTGCAAAACACTTATAAAAAAAACATCAAAATCCAAATTGGAAATTTCGTCTATATTATATGTTCTGATACCGCAAAAATTTTCAGGTTTATGTTCTGTGAAACGTTTGTCAGAAATACCTATTATTTCTGATTTTGATAAATCAACAACATTAAACATCTCTTCAGCTAATTGACCGGCACCATAAAAAAAGATTTTTTTATTTTCCAATGACTTTAAAAGCAATCTGTTTGGCAACGAGTCAAAAATAATCTCAAACATAACTTCTCCTGAAATAAATATAATATAAAAAATTTGTTAAGAAAACTTGTTTATATTAATCTAAAAATATGAGTCAAGATTTAAAAAGAACATTATCACTCCCCGATGCAATATCAATTGTAGCAGGATCAATGATAGGATGCGGAATATTTATTGTTTCCGCAGACATATCAAGGCAGGTAAATTCCGGTCTTTTGTTAATAATTGTCTGGATTATTGCAGGCTTCATCACACTATGCGGTGGACTGTCTTTGTGTGAATTGGCTTCAAATATTACTGACGAAGGCGGCCAATATGTATATTTAAAAAAAATATTCAATGAAAAAGTAGCCTTTTTATACGGATGGACATTATTCCTTGTAATTCAAACAGGAACAATTGCCGCAGTATGTGTAGCATTCTCAAAATTTTTCGGTATTTTAGTTCCGACAATCAGTTCAGAAAATATTATATTTCATCTTGAATTCTTAAAACTCTCAACACAACAGATTTTCGCAATATTCACAGTAATTTTTCTCAGCTTCCTAAATTCAAGAGGCATAAAATATGGAGTAATAACACAGAATATATTCACAGCTACTAAAGTCCTGTCGCTTGCTGCAATTATCATAACAGGCTTGGTTTTTGGCTTCAATTCACATACACTGGTTCAAAATATTCAAATGCCTGTTACATTAGGTTTTGAAACTATAAATATCATAGCAGTAGCAATTGTAGGTGCATTATTTGCCTCTATAACCTGGAATAATATTACTTTTATTGCAGGAGAAGTCAAAACCCCCAAAAAAAATATACCCAAAGCAATGATTAGCGGAGTTTTTCTTGTTGTTTCACTTTATCTTCTAATGAATTTTATCTACCTTGGTGTATTACCCTTAGAATCCATAAAAACTTCGCCTCAAGATATAGTTGCAGCCAGAACAATTGCCGAAATATTCGGTACAATAGGTAAAGACATAATCGCAATCATTATTATGATATCAGCATTTGGTTGTGCAAACGGAATGATTCTCACCGGCTCAAGAGTATACTACAAAATGGCAAAAGACAGAGCCTTTTTCAGACCGTTGGCATTGATAAACAGAAAAACAAAAGTTCCGGTTAATTCACTATGGGCACAATGTTTGTGGATATGTATTTTGATATTGTGGGGAAACTATTCTGAACTTCTGGATTTTGTTATCTATGCCTCACTAATATTTTATATACTCGTTACGGCAGGTATATTTGTATATAGAAAAAAATTTCCAAATACAAATAAAAAATTCAGAATAAATAATTTTTTCCCTATAACATTCCTAATTTTAGCCAGTTATATTGTAATCTGTCTTTCAATTTATAAGCCATTATACACAATACCGGGACTGCTTATCACAATCGCCGGTATACCTGTGTTTCATATTTGGAATAAAACTACGGAAGCCAACAATCCAAATATGACGGATTAGAAAACGGATCAAAAGGCTCTTCATCTTTGGGCCAGCGAGAAGGCGGTAAACCATCCATTCTTATTGCATCGCTGATAGCTTTTTCTTGTGACAAAGCTAATTTTTCATCAGCAGTATCAATTCCCCTACTTCTTGTAAAACGTTCCAAATTACGAACAACATTAAAAACTTCATCACCTGTTTTAGGGTTAATAGCATCATCAGTTAAAGTAATTGTATTAACTTCTGCATCTTCATGAAAACCCAATTTGCCATTTTCCGGATCAATATCACCTTTTACGACTGCATACAATATAGTATCTTCATCTTTGCCATTAATCTCATTTGGCTTGTCCAAATAAAAAGCTGAATATACCTTATCAAATTTAGGATCTTCAAGGAGTTTTTTCAAACCTTCCAGAATCTCTAAGGTTTTCTTTTTTTCTTTTCCAGTAAAATCTTCACTTTCAGCAAGATCTTTTCTAAATTTATCTTCCTCTTGAAGTTTTCCAAAAGAAAGAGAATTTTGAGGTTTATTGTAATTTTGGGATATAGTTTTACTAATTTGAGAATAGTTTAAAGGGGAAATATGCATATACGCTTCCTTTCTTAATAAAGATGCTATTTATTTGTATTTAACATTTTTTCAAAACTTGTAAATGACTTGCTTGGAACTTGCATAATTGCCGGTGATGGTTCTTGATTTTTATCTTGCTGTTTATTATCTGAATTTGCAGAGGTTTTGTCAAGCCCCTGAGTTTTAGCAGCCTTCTTTTCTGCAAATTCTTTAATATAATGTGCAATAGGTGTAGCAGCAAAAGGTGTCAAAACTCTCTTAAGAATAATTTGGGCAAAAACAAGAGTTGCCAAGATATTAAATCCGTTTTTAGCAAGACCTAGTGCATCAGAGCTCAGTTTTGTACCAAACTTCTTAATTATAAAGTCAAATATAGCAGGAGCCTTATTTTTAATGTACATACCCAATGTCAATTGAGTAGTCACATTTAAAACACCATTTGCAAGGTCAATCGCCGCTACAAATTTTCTCTTTTCTTCCGGAATTTTTTTATTATCAAGACTTTGTTTTGTATAATAAATACAGTTAACGAGGTCTTTTGTTGTTGTTGAAAGCAATGCAATAGTAGCAGCAGCATCACCTGCTCTTTCACTGCAAAGTTTTTTCAAAGCGTTACTATTTAAAACTTTATTTCCATACTTAGTTACTTTATCAGGCGAAAAAACGCTAGAGATCATCATTATTTAACCTCCTTTTTTTCAGCAGCGGCTTTTTTTGAGTGAGCAAGGTTCGGGAACCATTCCTCCATAATTCTAGGATATGACCAATTTAAAAGACCGCAGGTAAGAGGCAAAATTGCCAGCCCGACAACAAGTCCGCTTTTTTGTTTAAAATCGCTCAGAATTTTTTCTGAGTTGTTTATTCTTGCTGTAAGCCATTTTTTAAGTTGTACATCTCTCAATGTAGAATCAAAAGTATCTCTGCCTTCTGTTTTTAATAAATTAATTTTTGTATCAAATTTAAAACAGTCATAAACTTTTCTTTTTGCTTTTTCTATTATTTTCTCAGTTTCTGATAAATTCTCATCACGTGAAAAGACATCAAACTTATCTTTAATTTTGTTTACAAGATTTTCAGCTTCTTTTTTATTCAATGCCATACTTGCATCGTCAACTGTATCAGGAGCAGACGCAAAAAGGTCTTCTGCCTGCCTTAACAGCTTTTCAAATAACTCTTTTTCCTTTTGCTGAATACGCACACTAGCATCTGCAGAGCTTACATTATTTACAGAAAGTTGACGAATATAATCAGCCAATTGTTTTTTAGCTTCTTTATAAATTTGTGCAGATTTGAACTTGACTTTTGCAGAAGAATAAAGTTCATGTTCAACGTTCATTTTAGCCAGTTCTGTAATACGATCTTTACTTGCATGCTCACTTAATTCTTTGAAATCAAGATTGATATTATTTGACTTTAAATATTTAGCAAATTTTTTATTTTTCTTTAAATCACTAAGAGAATTAATGGTAATTTTTTCTTTTTTACCGTCATTAACAAACTCAATAACATTTTCACCGACAAATTGAATATTATGCTCTTGTTTCAAATAATAAACAATTAAATCTTTTTCTGCTTTAGCAAAATCAGCCGGAGCCAGCATACTTTCAATTTTTACCATTCCATTCTGACCTAAATGTTTTTTCAAATATTCAGGCTCTGTTCCATTCAAAACAGATTTTCTGATTTTACGAAGCTCATCATAGAAAGCATTATCTTTGTATTTTTGATATAAAAGACCTTTAATTTCTCCTTTTCTCAAGGATTGCAATATCTCAGGGTTATCCCTTTTAATTTTTTGATAATCAAAATCAATAGCTTTATTTACAACCGATCTCATTGGAGCAGCTGACAAATCACATCTGTCGAGATGATATTGTGTTGCCATTTTATCAACCCAGTTATTGTAAGCAGTCATAATGGGCACCTGAGCAGCGAGAGTAATTAAAGCCGAAATAGGCTGCCTTGCGGCAGTGTATTTTTTAGTGGCACTATCTTCTTTTGCAAGAGGGTTATGGATAATAAAAATAGGTGCAACACCAGCTGTACCAACAGCTGTAACAGCATTATTAAAGTGTTCACCTTTACATTGATTTGCTTTGTTCATGAGCTTTTCAAACAAATTCGCATTATCAAGCTTCACATTAGATTTTATAAATCTGTTTCTAATATATGCAATGTTTTTGCTAGCTCTATTTTTATTGACAACTAAGCTAATTTCCTGAATCATATTTCCACCTTAAACACACTTCTATATATAATAAAACTGTAAAAAATAAAAATTGCGCATATTTAAACCAAATGTTAAGACTTGTTACAAGTCTGTCATGAATAGAATAGATGACATGATTAATAATACATCGGACAAAAAAAATGTTAAGAAAATCTTTAACTTATATTAAAAAAAATATTAAAATATCTTAATTTTCTTTACTATTTAATTTTTTTAAAATAGTATAATGATTAAGTTATAATCAAAAAATAACCTTTCGAGTAAAAAGTATTAGATTGAAAGAGGTCAAATAAGTGGAAAATTTCGGACCGGATATCTTCGGAAGAAGAGACAAAGAACAAGATAATGATACCACACAGGTATCAAATGTAGCAGATATTAAGGTTATCGGTGCAGGCGGCGGCGGCGGAAATGCCGTAAATAGAATGATTAAAGCAGGTCTCACCGGCGTAGACTTCTGGGCAATGAACACAGATGCCCAGGTATTGAAAATGTCTCTGGCAGAAAACAAAGTTCAATTAGGCGGAAAGCTTACAGAAGGACTCGGTGCAGGCGGAGACCCTTCAGTTGGAGAAAAAGCTGCTGAAGAAACAAGAGACCAGATTGTACAAGCACTTGACGGAGCAAATATGGTATTTGTCACTGCCGGTATGGGTGGTGGAACAGGTACAGGTTCAGCTCCTGTTATTGCTAAAATCGCTAAAGAATTAGGCGCATTAACAATTGGTGTTGTAACAAAACCTTTCAGCTTTGAAGGCAAACGCAGAATGAATCAGGCTATGCAGGGTCTTGAAAAACTTAAAGAAACTGTTGACGCTCTTATTGTTATTCCAAATGACAAGCTTTTAGAAGTTGTTGAAAGAAGAACAACAATGAAAGAAGCTTTTCAGGTTGTAGATGAAGTTCTCTTAAGAGGTGTTCAGGGTATTTCCGACATCATCACAGTGCCAGGTCTTATTAACGTAGACTTTGCTGACATCAAAGCAGTTATGCAATCAAGCGGATCTGCTCTTATGGGTATAGGCAGAGGAACAGGCGAAGGCAGAGCAATGGAAGCTGCAAAATTAGCTATCAATTCACCTCTGTTAGAAACATCTATCAATGGTGCTTCAGGCATCATAATGAACGTCACAGGCGGATCTGATATGACACTTCATGAAGTTACGGAAGCTGCACAAGTTATTCATGATGCTGTTTCAGAAGATGCAATTGTTACCTTCGGTTCTGTTATTGATGACAGAATTCAGGGAGAAATTCAAATAACTGTTATTGCAACCGGTTTTGAAATGAAAACACCCGAACTCGGTGCAAAAAAAGAAACTAAAGCATTAAGTGCGGCTGATTTCTTCTCAGGTTCATTTAATACAGGAAGTAACGTTTCCCCTGCTGCACCAAATACGCAACAACCCAAACCGGCAATTGCACCTGCTCAAAAATCTCAATCTGATTTGATGAGTATAATAGATATTCCTCCGTTCTTACAAAAATAACGGTTGAACATAAAAGAAAAAGACCTGAATAAATGTCAGGTCTTTTTTTATTAATATTATTTAAAAGGTTATTGTATTTAGAAATTGTTGGCATATAATAAAATTACTCACCAAACCTCATTGCAGATTTTTAGGGGGGTGGCAGAAAACCGCCCGATGAAATGCAAATGAAAGGAAACAAAAAATGGCTAATATTAAATCCGCTAAAAAAAGAGTACTTATAGCAGAAAGAAACAGATTGAAAAATGTTGCTGTGAAATCTGAAATCAAAACTGCTGTTAGAAAAACTTTAGAATTAGCACAAGCCAAAAATGAAGCAGAATTGAAACCGGCATTGAGTCATGCTTATAAATTGTGTGATAAAGCTGTTTCAAAAGGTGTTTTGCACAAAAACACTGCTGCTAGAAAAAAATCAAGATTAACTCTTGCTGTTAACAAATTGTTAGCTAAGTAGTTAAAAAAGATTAAAAAAATACCGCTTATGAATTAAGCGGTATTTTTTATTAAAATTTTGTTTATCCTACCAATCTGCTTTCATCAGATTCAGAAGCCTTAACCATAATAGCATGTTCAACAGGATTTTCTTTTTTGATTGAATTATCAAAGCCAAAATCATCATAGCCAAGTTCATCTTTAGGCTTTTTCATTTGATATTCATCAACAAGCTTTTTAGCCAGTTCAGCAATTTCATATACCAATTGATAACGATTTTCTGAATTTTCGTTTAATTCCCATGCAACTTTGATTATTTGATGAGTCATTTTTATCTCCAATATTTCCAAATTTACTTATATATAAAACTATAATATAAGAAGAATTTAATATCAATAATATTTTTATAAATTTGCATTAACCATGTAATTGTAAATTAATGAAGATGCTGCAACTATAAAATCCTTGCCTTCAGGTGAATTATATGGGCGGTTAACAAGCATAACAACAATATACTTTTTCCCGTTAGGAGTATAAACTATACCTGCATCACCGAGCATTTTTCCAATATCGCCTGTTTTATGAATAAATATAGCACTTGATGGTAAACCAGCCTGCACAAGCCTGTTGTTATGAACATGGCTCATATAATCAACCATTTTTTCTCTTGAATTCAAAGTTAAAAAGTTCGGATTGTCAATGTTATACAACATTGTTGCCATTTCTTTTGAGGTAGTAACATTTGTCCCGCTCAAATCAGGAAGCCAATCATTTAAACGGGTGTGTTTCATTCCCCATTTTCTCAAAGACTGATTCATTGCATTCATTCCGCCGGTCGCATCCATAAGCATGTTAGTTGCAGAATTGTCAGATTCCGTAATCATAACTCTGGCAAGATCATCAACACTATAAACAGCCTTGTCACCTTTAAATTGTAAACTGCCGGAACCTTCTGATTTATAATAATCAGTCATCGCAATCTTATCATCAAGTTTAATCATACCTGCTTCAATAGCCTTGAAAAGTTGTATCAAAACAGGAATTTTAATAATGCTGGCAGTCGGATATACATCATCAGCGTTCAAATCGGCATGTTTTCCTGATTCATAGTCCCATACATAAATAGATGGCTTCAAGGCAGGATGTGAAGCTGCCATGAATTTTAAATTATTTTCCAAATCAGTCATATGATAAGTTTCATACAAAGACTGCATCTGAGGTTTTTTGAGCTCTGTTGAGCTTAAAAGATTTATTCCAAGAAAATGATTATTACTCAAATATGAAGAAGTAGGGCTATAAAGTTGATTATAATCAACTTTTAAAGCAGGATATTTAGGTGTTCTCAAAAAGAGAGGTCTTGTAACTTGATCCATATAAAGAGGTGCCACCTGTATAACAAAAAAGACTGCGAAAATAAGTTGAAAAATAACAGCAAGTGGGTGCACACGTTTTTTTAGCTGTTTTTTCGAAGTTCTCTGCACAGCAGGACGAATATTATGAGAATACTTACTCTGTCTGTAATAGTCGTATCTGACTTCCGGCTTGTAAACAGGTCTAGCCAACCTAAAATCCCCCCAATAATCTAATATAATTATAATAATATTAATAAATTTTTATTCCATACTACAAATGAAGTAGTATCTAACTATAAATTATCATTTTAAACAACAGAGAACAAGTATTTTACATTTTTTAAGAAGATTTATGAAAATCTGGTTCGAATGAGTTATATACATTTATGAGGACATTTGGTATTATAATTACAATAGTAAACACAAGGATAAATTATTATGAAAAATATTGTAATCTTTAGTGACAAAAATGCTAACGGAAATAATGAATTAGAAGCTATGATTGCTGCTAATGAAGACTATGATGTCAGAACTATGAATATAGATGAAATTAAAGAAGCACAAAAATTCAACCCTTCTTTAATAGTTTTGAACTGCTCAGAAATAAAACTCAAAGAAGTTTCTATGGTGACAAAGCTTGCTGCACCTACTCTCATAATAGCTGAAAAGTTTATTGATGATGTTATTTTCAGAGGAGACTCTTACGACTTTCTCACAACTCCAATTGATGAAAAAGAACTCCAGCTAAGACTTAAAAATCTTTTAAAAATTAAAGAATTAAAAGAAACAATAAATCAGGTTTCTACAACAGATGCCCTGACAGGACTTCACAACAGAAAATATCTCCATGAACGTCTTGAAGCTGAAATTTCACGTTCAAAAAGATATGACACAAAACTCAGCTGTCTTTTGCTCGACATCGACTTTTTTAAAGTTGTTAATGACATGTACGGATATGACTGGGGTGATGTGCTGCTTAAAAAGATAGCAGAAATGCTCAAAGGTTTTATAAGAAAAGAAGACATTTTGACAAGATACGGTGATGAAGAATTTATAGTAATTTTACCAAACACACCGGAAGAAAATGCATTTATCTTCGCAGAAAGATTCAGAAGAGAAATTGAAAAAATGGAATTTATTCCGGCTGGCGAAGAAGAAAGACATCCTATCACTATTTCAGGAGGTATTTCTTCATATCCGTTCCTCCAAAATGTAGAAGAAGATGCAAACACACTTATCAGATATGCTGAACACGCTCTTTACAACGCCAAAAAGAGAGGCAAAAACAAAATCGTTCAGTTCTCACAAATAAATATAGAATATTAAACGTTCTTTATTCTATTAATAACTGTGTGAATTTCATCGGTTAAATCGGTGTCATATTTAAGGTTTTCAGCAAGCTCTTTAGCAAAATCAGCTTTTTGAAAATCGCCTAATTCATGCAGCCTGAAAAAGTCTGACAGAATTTTTGTCATAGGTTTATCTAATTTGAAGTCAGAAATTGAACATTCACAGATATTTTTAAACCGCTTATTAATTGTGCGTTTAATCAAGTTTAATGAAAAAATATCTTCAAACTCACCATGCTTAATAAGATAAATAGAATCACCCGCTCTTTTAATCTTCCCTATTTGATTTGATGTTTCAACAGCATCCGCATCCAGAAGAACAAATATAGGAATCTTCAATTCATCCTTCAACTCACAATAAAGTTTTGCAACTTGATTTTTTCCGCCAGCACTTATTAGTTTCACTCCGAATTTATCAAAATCATATCCTGCGAGCTTTGAAAAACGGGGAAGAAGAATTTCTTCAGTAATCCCCTCACATAGCACGACTTTTTCAACAGGAAATCTTAATGCAAATTTTTCTCTTTTTTCTATAAGGTTTGTGAGGTCATTTTCAATCATCAAAAGACGTTTAAGATTTATAGGCGCAGCCAAAGTGTTGCTGATTAAATCCAAAACAGCACTAATATTTATACGAGAATCAACCAATGATTTAATCTCATCCGAAAGATTGTAAGTATTAAAAACCTCATTTTTTAAAATTTCATGGAGCTTTTCATCAAATGAAACATCAGGATTGTACAAACCAACAGATTCATTCCATATTTTTTCAACAATTGCTCTTATTGTTTTTGGGTCGAGTTCTTTTATTTTACTCTTGCTCAAAACCGGTTCTTTTAAAGATTTGCAAATAATCTCTGAAAAAACCCGGTAATATTTAATTTCAGGATACTTAAATCTCGTGAGCCTGTCCAGAGCAAGCACAAGATCATCTTTTGAAACCGGTGAGAATTTTATTTTATTTATCTCTATATCAATGTTTTTTTTCAAACTTTTCAACAATTATAATAAATTTTACTTAATATTACTTATAAATTATATCAAAAAAAGCAATTTTAAAATTGTTTGGTTTTTAATATAACAAAAGGTGGAAGTGTAAGTGCAGAATTTAAGTATTTTAAATAACATAAATACACAATATAGACCGAATTACAGTGAAATAGGAGTACAAAAAAACAGTGCTGCTGATGTAAAAAAGACATCACATGCTGCTTCACCAATTTCATCACAGTCTGTACATCCGGCATTTTGCGCATCTCAAACGTTTAGTGCAAATCAGGTGAGAACTTCACTTACAGGAAAAGACGAACATAATAAATATAATGAAATAACTGCACTTATTGATAAAAAAACACGAAAAGATTTACATAACTTACTGAAAACAGGGAAATTGCTCAACAGCAATTCAAATGACAATTCTACAACACTTGATAACCTTTATAAAATTGCTACACAAAAAAGAATCACAGGGCTTGATAGCACCAATATATTAAAAGAAGTTATTTCAACAATAGAACATCCTTTTAATATTACCCAAAAATTCGGAGATGTTCCCGTTAATCTCCAAAACGATGTAATCAGCCAGGAAAAAGCCTTGGGCAAAAACATAACAGCAATGGATTTGGATGTAAAATCCAGCACCTGCCCTGCGGCAAGTATTGAATTCAACCTTGCGCATAAAATGCCGGCAGAATTTGCAAGAATAGCTGAAGGTCTTACATCTGAAAAAATGAGTGTAAGCAAAAAAATCAATGTTGATGATCTGTCCCAAGGACTAATAGATACAATTTGGATGCTTAATGAATTTGGTACAGAGCATAAAATGGAAGATTGGAAAACTCTCTCAGTTAATCTTAAACCTGACAGAAACGCAATTATCAGAGCCAGAATACAAAATACATATAAAGACAAAGATGAACGCTCCGTCATAGATGTTCTTATGCAATCCACATTTATGAACATAGGAGCTCAAAATACTTATGATTCATTAACAGATAAGAGAATACCAAAATACAATGATGATGACAGCGGACTTATTGATATTGAAAAGAATTTTGCAGAAGAACTTGCCACAGGAAAGGGTAAAGTTTGTGTTACATATCAAAAAATAGATGACACAGGAAAGCTTGTCGGATACGAATGTGAGCAAAGTGAAACCCTTGAGCACATTCAAAACACTCTTAACGGCGGGGACAATGTAATCATCGGATATACATATTGTGACAAAGACAACAATGTAATAGGCGGTCATGAGATTACAATCATTGGCATAGAAAACGACAAAAAAGGTAAAAAATATTTCGTATGCAATGATACGGATGATGGCATTTCAGAAGCAATTAAATACCCTGTTGAAGAATTACTTCCCAAAATTCACCATGCAGGCATTCCTAAACCTGTATTAGTTAATAATGTTGAATTTGTTGAAGGGTGGAAAGAACTTATTCAAGTCTATAAAGATACAAAACAGCAACAGGAATTGGAACAAGCAAAACAAGCCCTCAATGCTGTTTCATATCAACCCTACACACCGCAGCCATTTTATCCGCAACAAGCAGCTTAGGAGTTAATTTTGGATAAATCTTTTATTAATGCCTGAGGAGCAGCAAAAGAGGTGCCTGTAATCCAAAACAACGGGAACTTAAATCTTGAAGTAGTATCTTTGTCATAAATATCTATCTTCCCGTCTTGAGTAAAATCAAAGCCTTTCTGTCCATTCTCATCTTTAATTTTTTTAACCTTAAATACACCTTTCTCATGTCTATTAACAAGCGAATTTATTGTAGAAAAACCTGCCCTTTTTCCATTGTTTTTAAGAGCACCTACTATCTCAGCACCATTAGCAAGTGTATATAAATTCAATGCACCCTTAGATTGATTACCTGAAGCAATATAAACTCTGGTTCCTGACTTAATCAATTCTTCCAGATAGGTGTTTATTTCTTTTAAATATCCAACTTCAGGATAATTCGACTTAAAAAATTTATCTTTAATCAGTTCTTTTTTTTCATATAAATTTTTCGGGGTTATCTTACACCCAACAAGCTTAGAAAGTTCCTTATATGTAATATAAGAAGCTTTTGAAATATTTACGGCATCATACTTGCCTCTGTGAGATAAAATAGTTTTAAGTGCATCTCTGACAGTAACCTCATTAACATTTGTATCAAATCTGTCAATCGCTACATCAGGAAGTCCTGATTTAATAAAAGCCTCAACAGCTTCACCATGTGTAATATCAGGTTTTCTATCAACATCAAGCTGAATAGTTTTTCTTGAAAACTCATCAACCAAGGCAACATTTTTCGCTTTTGAATTTCTCTGATTAAAAACAAAAGCAGAAAAAACAGGATTAATATTTGCACTCACATTTGAAATCATAAATAGATAAAACCTGTCAAAAAAAAAATTGCTAACATTTTTACTGTTTTTTTATTCTATATTATAATAACTTAAGGAATTAAGATTACGGAGAGGAAAATGAAAGCTGTAATTTTTGATAACGGATTGAAATTTGATAAAAACTATCCCATGCCTGAACCTAAACAAGGTGAAGCACTAATAAAAGTAGATACAATAGGGATTTGTAACACTGACTATGAAATAACTAAAGGATATATGGGATACAAAGGGATTCTCGGACATGAGTTCACCGGAGTAGTTGAAAAAGCAACTAACAAAAATTTGATAGGAAAAAGAGTTGTAGGTGAAATAAACTGCGGCTGCGGTGAGTGTGACTGGTGTGCACAGGGTCTTGAAAGACATTGTTTCAATCGTTCAACACTGGGAATCTGGCAAAGAGAAGGCTGTTTTGCAGAATATGTATGTCTTCCCGAGAAAAATCTTCTGGAAATTCCTGAAAACGTAACTGACAACGAAGCTGTTTTCGTTGAACCACTCGCAGCAGCACTTGAGATTCTTGAACAGGTTCACATCCCTCCTTATAAAAAAGTTATAGTTCTGGGTGACGGAAAACTCGGATTAATAATTGCACTTGCATTGAATTCCGCAGGACTAGATATCACACTTGTTGGAAAACATGAAGAAAAACTGGATATTGCCAAAGCTCAAGGAGTAAAAACAAAACTTCTCCACGAACTTAAAATAGAAAAATCTTACGACTTTGTAGTCGAAGCAACAGGCTCTATTTCAGGGTTTGAAACTTCTCTCGCATTAACAAAACCAAGAGGTACCTTAATTTTAAAAAGCACCATAGCAGCCTCGAAAGAATTCAATCTGGCACCGATTGTTATAGATGAAATTACAGTCATCGGCTCAAGATGCGGTCAGTTTGCTCCGGCAATGAGACTTTTACAGAGCAAAAGAATAGACGTAAATCCGCTTATTTCAGACATCTATAACATAGATGACTCAATCAAAGCATTTGAAAGAAATACAGAAAAATCGTCTGTAAAGGTTCTCGTGAAAGCTAATTAGAATGAAAGCACTAAAAAAACATAAAGACAAAATACTGGGTCTGATAATCAGTGTAATTTTTATTTTGCTGATTTTCTGGAAGCTGGATATAAATCAGCTCATAAATACTTTTAAAGTTTTTAACTACAAAGTATTACTTTTGTTTATCCCTCTTTATGTGCTTGGACTATATATCAGAGGATTCAGGTGGAAATTTCTTCTCTGTGACACAAGCAAACTTACCGTAAAAGAGGCATTCTTTTCTTTCACAACAGGCAATACACTAAACAGTTATCTGCCTGCTCGTGCCGGTGATATATGGCGAGCCTATCATGTAGGAGCAAAACTTCAAGAAAGCAAAATGAAGCTTTTGGGCTCGATAATACTTGAGAGGATTATTGACGGAATATCAGTTCTTCTTATACTGTTTTTTGCTGTATTAACGTATTTCAAACACCAGTGGGTACTAAATATTACATATCTGGCAGCAGCACTTTTTCTTGGAAGCCTGGCGGTTTTTTATTTTGTTTTTAAGTTCAATAAAATAGACTGGTTTTTCGATAAGCTAATACATATTACTCTACTAAAGAATTTTAAACCACAGATTCTTAAACTTGCATCTTTATTAAACAAGTTTATGCAAGGTTTCCAATCACTTAACAATCTGAAATGTTTTTCTCTGGCATTTTTATCAAGCTGCATTGCCTGGGGAATTGAATGTCTTTTGACTTACATTTTGATTATGGGATTCGGTCATCATTATGGATTTTCAATTGCCTTATTTGTAATAAGCTTTATTGCTCTTTCCACAATAATACCCTCTTCCTCTGTATTTGTAGGTCCATATCAGTATGCTTACATACTGGCACTTGGAATTTATCATATAGAAAAATCAAATGCACTTGGAATTGCATTTATACATCAGATAACCATAATGATAACAATAACAGTAATTTCGATTATATATTTTATGCTGACAGACACTAGCATAGAATCAATAAAAGCTGAAATCGAGGAAAAAAGAAATGATAACAACACCCAAGGCGAATAGGCTGCATATAGGAATCTTTGGCAAAAGAAATGCAGGAAAATCATCATTAATAAACAGCCTTGTAAATCAGGATATTTCAATAGTATCTGAAGTCGCAGGAACAACAACTGATCCTGTTGAAAAGACAATGGAATTTTTACCGCTCGGACCTGTGGTTTTTATTGATACAGCAGGTGTTGATGACAAAGGTGCACTCGGGGAGCAAAGAATTGAAAAAACAAAAAAAATCTTTGACAGAACAGATATTGCCATAATAATCTGTGATTCAGAAGGTTGGGATGACTACGAAATCGCTCTTTACAAAGAATTCGAATTAAGAAACATACCGGTACTTGCAATTGTGAATAAGCAAGATCAAAGAAAGATTTGCAAAAACAAACTCGATGAAATAAAAAAATACATTAAAGAACCTCTTTTAACAAGCTTGATTGAAGGAAGAGAAGTAATATACAGGCTTAAAACACAACTTGTAAATATTTGCCCTGATGAATTCATAACACCGCCATCCATACTTGGTGACATTGTAAGCCAAGGTGATACAGTTGTTCTTGTCATACCTGTTGATAAAGAAGCACCAAAAGGACGGCTTATACTTCCTCAAGTTCAAGTGTTAAGAGACCTGTTGGATAACAGATGTAAAGCCTTTGTCACACAGGAATCAGAATTAAAAGAATCAATAGCCGAACTCAAAAGCAAACCCAAAATTGTCATCACAGATTCACAGGCATTTGAAAAAGTTTGGAAAGATGTTCCGCAAGACATAAGCCTTACATCTTTTTCAATCGTTTTTGCCAGAATGAAAGGTGATTTGAAAGAGTTTTATAATGGAGCAAAACAAATCGAACATCTAAAAGACAAAGACAAAATCTTAATCTGTGAAAGCTGCTCGCACCATCAGATAGAAGATGATATAGCAAGGGTAAAAATCCCTAAATGGCTGAAAAAGAAATCAGGAAAAGAACTCGAATTTGTATATCACTCAGGACATGACTTTCCTGAAAATCTTGATGATTATGCACTGCTTATTCACTGTGGAGCCTGCATGACAAACAAAAGAGAAGTACTTTCAAGAATAATGAAATGTAAACAAGCAAATCTTCCTGTTACAAATTACGGAATTGCAATAGCCCATTGTCTGGGTATTTTAGAAAGAGCTGTAAAGCCCTTCGGGCTATAAACTTACTTTTCGATTAATATATTAGACATAAGGGAATAAAACCTATATAATTGAGAAAACGACTAATGAGGATTTAATATGACAGAAGCTAGACGCTGGTATGACAAAGACCCGATTTTAAAAGAAGCATTGGATTTATTAAGACTCCAAACCGATGAAACAAAAGCTGAAGCAGCAGACTACATTCTAAAGCTTCAAGAACAGGTTGCAGCTGACGTCATAGAACATTTATATGATACGTTGACAAAATATCAGGGCAAGGGAAACCGCTGGTATGACAATGATCCTGTAATGATGAAAGCAATTGAGATGCTTCGTCTGGCTCCTCCAAAGATGCAAAGAATAGCTGCTTTAAAACTTCTTCTTGCATTAGAGCAAAAATCCTCGGAGAAATTAGAAGACCTGAAATAAATCAGGACAAGGAATAATATGAAAAGCCACATAAAAGACGTACCCCTCAGAGATGTTCAAAATCTTCTGGATAACAGAGGAATTGACATTCAAAAAGTTGGGATAAAAAATGTCGACGTACCTTTAATCATTCAAAGAAAAGGTCAGGATAATCAGGTAGTATACGCAACAGCACAAATTTGTGCCTCTTTGGATTCAAACTTCAAAGGCACACATATGTCACGCTTTATGGAAATATTAAATGAATGGCGTGAAAAAGAACTGCTCGGAGTAGATATAAAAGGTTGTCTTGAAGCCATACAAAAAAAATTAGGCGCAAACAGCGCACAGGTAAAATTCGTTTTCAAATATTTTATTGAAAAAGAAGCACCTGTATCAAAACAAAAATCGCTTATGGCTTATGATTGCACCTTTGAAGGCAAATTGGACAATGATAATGATTACAAATTTTTTCTTGGTGCAAAAGTTCCTGTAACAACGCTCTGCCCTTGTTCAAAAGAAATTTCTAACTATTCAGCACACAATCAAAGAGCAATTATCAAAGTTTTGATAAGCTATGATGAAAATGAACATATATGGCTCGAAGATTTAATTGAAGACATAGAAAAAAAGGCCTCGTGTGAAGTTTACCCGCTCTTAAAAAGAGAAGATGAAAAATTTGTAACAGAACATGCTTATGACAACCCCAAATTTGTTGAAGATGTTCTGAGAGACGTTGTTCTTATGTTCAGAAATGACGAAAGAATAAACTATTACGAAGTAGATGTAGAATCATTGGAAAGTATACACAATCACAGCGCATGGGCATATCAACTGGAGTCAAAAAAATAAAATGAAAGAACTGTTTAATGAATATGTAAAAAGCATTGAAACATACATAATGTTCCGAATAAAACAACAAGCTGCAAAACTCGCACCGGAACTCGAAGCAAAAGGCAGGAAACCGATTGCACTTGCTATGGGTGCACCTGTGGCAAAACCGCCTCAATTTGTCTATGATGAACTTGCAAAAGCACTTCAAGAACCTCAAATTCATACATATTCTACACCAAAAGGAGAAACATATTATCTTGAAGCTATTGCAAAAAGGATGAAGAACCGCTTTGGTGTTGAACTCAATCCTTCAACGGAAATATTCTCACTAATTGGATCAAAAGAAGGCATTGCAAACTTTATCAGAGCACTCATAAACCCGACAACAGTGGAAAAAGATAAAGATATTATTCTTGTCCCGGATCCCGGATATGCTTCATACACACAAATGATAAAAACCAACGGTGGAATAAGCTACCCTGTTTCTTTAAATAAAGAAAACAGTTACATGCCGGATATGTACAAAGTATGGGAAGAAATGAAGCAAAAAGGCTTTGATGAAAAGAAAGTTAAAGCATTAATGATAAATTACCCGTCAAATCCCCTTGGTGCAACATGCACAAAAGAATACTTAAAACATGTTGTTGATTTTTGCAAACAAAAACAAATATGGTTGATAAGCGATGCTGCATATTGTGATTTATATTTTGATGAAGAACACAAACCGCATAGCATTTTGGAAATAGAAGGTGCGAAAGACGTAGCTGTCGAATTTTTCAGTTTTTCTAAACCATACTCAATGACGGGCTGGAGACTTGGTTGGATATGCGGAAACGCTGATGCAGTAGGAGCATTCGGAAAATTAAAATCAACAATAGACACAGGTCTTTTTAAAGCACTTCAAAAAGCAGCCTCAATGGTTATTAACTCGAAAGAGGGCGATGAATATATAAAAGAAGCAAACAAAAACTTTAAAAGAAAACAGTCTATTGTTATTAACGGATTCAAAGAACTCGGTTGGAATATACAGGATTCTGATATTCCGAATGCAACTTTCTATATCTGGCTTCCCATACCGCCAAAATACAAGACATCAAAAGAATTTACAGATGACCTGCTTGAAAAATCAGGAATAGTTGTTGTACCAGGAAATGGTTTTGGTGAAAACGGAGAAGGCTTTTTCAGAATATCTGCCGTAGCAACAGATGAACAGCTCCGGGAAGTAATTGACAGAATGAAAGAAGACGGCTTCAGGTTTTAATCATGAGCAAAACGGTTATAGTAAATTACAATTCAGGCAATCTTAAAAGCATATCTAATATGCTTAACTATCTGGGTGAAGATTTTTCAATCTCGTCAAATGCTAAGGATATAAAAAATGCCAAACGCATAATTTTCCCAGGTCAAGGGCATTTCAAACAAGCAATTGAAAATCTTGATAAACAAAATCTCATAGAACCGATTAAATCTGTAATATCAGAAGGAAAACCTTTTCTCGGAATTTGTCTCGGGCTGCAAATTCTTTTTGAAAAAAGCGAAGAAGCACCCGGATTTGAGGGATTATCCATTTTAAATGGAGAAGTTAGAAAATTCACAAAAGGTAAAGTCCCACAAATAGGTTGGAACAAAATAAAAACAACTCATAATAATGATTTTTTAGAAGAAGACTTTTTTTATTTTGTGAACTCTTTCTATGTAGTGCCTAAAGATAACAGAATAATTTCTTCAACTACAAATTATCAAATAGATTTTTGTTCATCGATACAAAACGAAAATATTACAGCTGTTCAATTTCATCCTGAAAAAAGTTCTGAAGCAGGCATGAAATTCTTCAAGTTATGGATTAGTAAAACCTAAACGTCTTGTTTCAACAAAGTCCATGAGTGTATTAAGACTGTTTTTCACAGAATAATAATTCTTTATTTGGGAAGCCTTTATTTTTAAATCAAATAAGGTCAAATCCGAATCTAAAATATATCTTAATATGTTGCTGTTTTCATTTTTCATAATAACTCTTCTTCGTTTAAAACTAAAACCTTGTATATTTATAAAAACAATTTAATGATCAAAAATTTAAAATCAAATAATTTTGTAATATTTGTTAACAAATAAATAACGAAAAGCAAAGAGAAAATTTCAGCGGTTTTACACAAATATGCATACTAATAACACAATATATATAGCTAACAAACCGTCTTTTGGAAGTATTAAACAAGAAAAAATAATTGCAGAAAAACTTTTAAAAAAGTGCAGAAATACAATCAAAGATGCAAGATCAAATACGTTTATCAAAACAAAGATTTACCAGCATGAAAATGACAAAAAATATCAGAAAATCATAGAGGAATTAATCGTACTCTCTGAAATATACCGGCAGCAAGTAGTTGAATCAAGGCAATTTATAAAAGTAAACAGTCCGTACAAAACTTTTGATGATATGGTTCAAAAAATAAAAACAGCAATACAAAAATTTAGAGCAGGAAATTGTGGTGAAATAAATTATATTTTTCAAAGCGAATTTTTAAAGCACAATATTAATGCACACGCTGTTATGTTTACTACTTATTCACAGGAAACATTAAAGAAAATCCCCAGTAAGGATCATACATTTTTGGTTTTCAATCTTAAACCGGATGCAAAACTAAATGCACCGGCAACCTGGGGAAGCAGAGCCATTATAGCAGATGCCTGGAGTAATATTGTGATGAAAGCAGATGATGCTTTAAATTATTACAAACAAATTTTTAAATTTAATGAAAAAGAAGAAATAAGAATTCTGGCAAGCGCAGATAAAATCAACTTAAAAGACGGAATCAGATAATTTGTTAAATATGCAACGTTGATTTATAATCTTGCTATGAAAAAGATAATACTACTATTATTAATAACTGTTATATTTTCTATGCCTTGTTCTGCACAAAGCACAGAAAATACAAAACCGCCGACAACTAAAGAAGCTGCGCCTAAGCCTGCACAGATAAAAGAAAAACTAAAGGAAAAAGAACCTGAAAATCCAAAGACAACAGATACTACAAACAAAGTGTCCTCAGCAACAATAAACGAATATAGAGAACAGGCAAAATTTTTATACAACTCCAATCAGCTTAATGAGAGTATGGAGCTTTTTCTAAAAATCCCGGAAACAGAGCGCAACTCTGATGACTGGCTTTTTCTTGCGAACATATCACAGGATAAAGGTAAGATTGTAGATTCTGTTTTTTATTTAAAGAAAGCAATATCTGAGGATGAAAAAAATTATAAGGCACATTACAACCTTGGAAATATTTATTATTCAGACGGAAAAATTAATATGGCTCTGGATGAATATAAAAAAACACTAAAAATCAAAAAAGATTTTTCCTACGCCTATTACAACAAGGGGTGTTGTTATTTAAAAAAGAAAAGCTGGTTTAATGCCAAATATGAGTTTGGTTTAGCGATAAAATACAATCCGGAAGAACCATCATTTTATTATAACTTAGCATATACATATAAAATGATGAAAAAGCCTAAAAAAGCACAGGAATCACTGGATTTGTATGAAAAATTAATGTCTCAATAGAGAAAATTAGACAGTCGGGTAATATACTGAAAAAGTTCAACGGGTAACATAAAATTAACATTTAATTACCCAGACACGATCCAGCTATTACCCGACAAGAATACCTTGTTCGGGTTTCTTTTTTTATAACAAAGCTTTACGTACTCTGTTGACAGTATATTATGTGCTTGTTAAACTTAACTATACGAATGTTAGATAGGTAAGCTGTCAATAAATATCATTAAAAATGATTACAGCCCCTCAAATGAAAGGATATACAAATGTACGCAATAGTTGAAACAGGCGGAAAACAGTACAAGCTTGAAGAAGGTCGCTACGTTGATATTGAACTGGTAGACGGCGAAGAAAATGACAAAGTTGTTTTTGACAAAGTTGTTATGTTAGTTAATGGTGCCAAATCAAAAGTTGGTGCTCCTTATGTAGAAAAAGCTTCTGTTGAAGGCAAAATCGTTAAACATGACAAAGATAAAAAAGTTATTGTATTCAAACAAAGAGCTAAAAAGGGTTACAGAAAAAAACAAGGTCACAGACAGTTTTTCACAAGAGTAATGATTACAAAAATCAGAACTACTGCTGCAAAAGCTAAAGCTGCCGAAACTGAAACACCGGCAGAATAAACCTCAAAAATCATATTAGACAATTAATTACAAGGAGATAATAAAATGGCACATAAGAAGGGCGTAGGCTCATCCAAAAACGGTCGTGACAGCGAAAGTAAGCGATTAGGCGTTAAAAAATTCGGCGGAGAAGTTGTTAAGGCCGGAAATATCATTGTACGTCAAAGAGGAACAAAAATTCATCCAGGCAACAATGTTGGCATTGGTAAAGATGACACATTATTTGCTTTAATCGAAGGTAAAGTTGTTTTTGAACCACATAGACGTGACAGAAAACAGGTAAGCGTTTACACTGTCTAATAAAAATTATAACAAATAAAAAAGACGGGCTGAAAACAGTCCGTCTTTTTATTTGTAAATATACTCAAATTATTTTGTATAAAGCACATGTTTAATATATACTTAAAAAGAACACAGTAAAAGTGCAAAAGTAGAAAAAGAAAAAGGAAAAAAACATGGTAGATGTTAAAAAAATTGAAATTCCTGTCGGTGACAAAGTAGTTACCATTGAAACAGGAAAGTATGCCAAATCAGCGAGCGGTTCGGTAGTTGTGCGCTGCGGCGACACAATGTTATTGGTTCATGCGGTAGTAAGTCCTGAACCGAGAGTAGGGATTGATTTTTTCCCTTTATTAATTGATTACGAGGAAAGAATGTCGGCTGTGGGAAGAATCCCGGGCGGTTATAACAGGAGCGAAGGCAAAGCTTCTGATAAAGCAATCTTAATTTCAAGATTAATCGACAGACCAATCAGACCTTTATTCCCAAAAGGTTACAGAAACGATGTACAAATCGTTTCACAATTAATAAGTTTAGATCATGAATGTCAGCCTGATACTTTAGCAATGTTAGGCTCATCAGCAGCATTAATGTTAACCGAAGCACCTTTCGAAGGCCCTATCGGTGCAGTAAGAGTAGGAAGAATTGACGGTCAATTCATTGCAAACCCATCATATGCTGATGCGGCAAAGTCTGACATAGATATTGTTGTTGCCGGTACTCATGATTCTGTAATCATGGTTGAAGCAGGTGCCAAATTTGTGACAGAAGATGATATTATGAACGCTGTTGAATTTGCACAAAAAGAAATTGCAAGACAGTGTGAATATCAGGTTCAATTTGCCAAAGAATGCGGAATTGAAAAACCGGAATTCGTAAATCCGTACGACACGACTTTCATTGCAAAAATAATCAATGACATAGCATATGATAAAGTTACAGAAGCATACCACGACTTTGACAGAGAAGGCAGAAAAGCCAAACTTGATGAAGCAAAGAAAATGGTAAAAGCAGAATTTGACTCATACGGTGACGATCATGAAGCTAAAATAATGATGGCAGAAACAGGAATTGACTTTGTAGCAGAAGAATTCAAGGCTCTTGAAAAGAAAATCATGAGAAAAATGATAAAAGAAGAAAGAGTCAGAGCAGATGGCAGAAAATTTAACGAAGTTCGTCCTATCTGGTGTGAAGTAGGTGTTGTACCAAGAGCACACGGTTCAGCAGTATTCACAAGAGGTCAAACTCAAATTCTTTCTGTTGCCACACTTGCCGGCCCGGGTATGGCTCAAGAACTTGATGGTGTTGATCCTGAGACCAAAAGAACATTTATGCACAAATATATATTCCCGGGATTCTCAGTTGGTGAAGTTAAGCCTTTAAGAGGACCGGGAAGACGTGAAGTTGGTCATGGACATTTGGCTGAAAGAGCTAACGTTCCTGCATTACCTTCACAAGATGAATTCGGTTATACAATCAGAGTGACATCAGATGTATTAGAATCAAACGGTTCTACTTCAATGGGTTCTACTTGTGCAACATCAATGGCTTTGATGAATGCAGGCGTTCCTGTAAAATGTATGATTGGCGGTGTTGCAATGGGTCTTATCAAAGAGCCTGATGAAGATATCGTTTTAACTGACATTCAAGGTATTGAAGACTTCTTAGGAGATATGGACTTCAAAGTTACAGGTAACGATAATGGCATCACAGCTCTTCAAATGGACATGAAAGCAAAAGGCATTTCTAACGAAACTTTAAGAAGAGCATTAGAACAAGCTAAAGAAGGAAGATTACACATCTTAGGCAAAATGAGAGAGGTAATCACTGAACCTGCTAAGGAAATGTCACCATACGCACCAAGAATCCATACTATGAAGATTGCGAACGAAGACATCGGAGCTGTAATCGGACCCGGCGGTAAAAATATCAGACACATTATCGAATGTTCAGGTGCAGAAATCGATATTCAAGATGACGGTACAGTTACCATAACCAGCAATGATAAAGAAGGCACGGATATTGCTATCAGAATGATAGATGCAATTACATTTAAGCCTGAAGTTGGCATGGTAAGAAAAGGTAAAGTTGTAAGAATCATTCCTATTGGTGCATTTGTAGAACTTGCACCGGGTAAAGACGGTATGGTTCACATTTCTCAAGTTTGCAACGAAAGAATTGAATCTATCGAAGGACACTTGAATGTTGGTGATGAAGTTATTGTCAAAGTTATCAAAATTGATGACAAAGGCAGAGTCAACCTTACTGTAAAAGGGGTAACTGACGAAGAAAAAGCTTCAGTTTAGTTTTTATTGAGGAAACAGGGGTTCAATAAGAATCCCTGTTTTTTTATGAGGGAAAAATGTATAAAAGTATAAAAGTTTTCATTTATTTAATCTTTTTGATTTTTATTATCTTGATGATTACACTTTTTAGTGTTCAAAAAAGTGCAATTGATAACAAAAAAGAAAAAGAACTAATCGACAAACAGATTGAAGCACAACAAAAAATTATGGAAGAACGATATAAAGCTAACTCTCTCAAAAATCAAGAGCAACCTGAACGATATCAACAAAACAGAGATTTTCAAAGTTACATTGATAAAGATACAGACATATACACTTCAAACAACAAATCCAAAACATCAGAATCAATACAACAGAATATCAGCTCATCAAATGTTTCTATGAATCAACCGGAAATTGTTAATACCGAAAAAAAACCAAAAGTAAAATATCGTTTTTCCGACACAAATATTAAAAGCACATATAACATAGTTACAGATTTCGAATTAGAAGGCAGTAATTTTGCCATTGTCTCAAAAAAAGCTGAATACCAATCTCAGTATTCAAAATCGGTAAACAAAAAATATTACATATATAAATATAAGGATAACAGTTTATATGAAGCTGCTTACATAATTGACATGGCTATACCGAAAGATGCTAACGGAACAGGCGAAGCAAACTTGTTTACAATTAGCATTGACGAAAGCGGAACTGTTGAAATAAAGATGAATATGCTCAACAACACTACTCGAAAATACAGCAAACAGGTGTTATTGTCTGCACCTTACAACAAAAATAAAGCACTTCAAATCGAAGAAATGAGAAAAGATGAAACAAATACCAATGTGAAATAATATTACAAATAAAACTATTTTTTGGTATAATTTTTTGTATATAAATTTTAGATAGGTAAAGCAATGGATAGCAATTTAAAATACAAAAGAGTTCTTCTGAAAGTAAGCGGAGAAGCCCTTCTCGGAGATCAAGAGTTTGGAATAGACCAGAAACCTGTCGAAATGATAGCAAAAGAAATAAAAGAAGCACATGACATGGGTGCAGAAATTGCTGTTGTTGTCGGCGGAGGGAACATTTTCAGAGGAATGAAAAACAGTGCAAAACTCGGTATGGACCAAGCTTCAGGCGATTATGTCGGAATGCTTGCGACAGTTATGAATGCAATTGCACTTCAAAGCGCTTTGAGAAAACTTAAAGTTTCATGCCGTGTGCAATCTGCAATAGACATGGACAAAATTGCCGAACCTTACATCAGATTTAAAGCAATCAGACACTTAGAAAAAAACAGGGTCGTAATTTTTGCAGCAGGTACCGGAAACCCTTTTTTCACAACAGATACGGCAGCATCGCTTCGTGCTTCTGAAATAGGAGCAGAAGTCATGTTAATGGCTAAAAACGGTGTAGACGGAGTATACTCAGATGACCCGAGAATAAATCCGGATGCAAAAAAATATGACAAAATATCTTATGATGATATAATTGTTAAAGGATTAAAAGTTATGGATACTGCATCGTGTGCTTTGTGCAAACAAAATCATATTCCCATTATCGTTTTTGATTTTGCAGCAAAAGGCAGTATTGGTAAAATCTTAAATGGCGAAAAATTAGGTACTTTTGTAGGAGAATAAAAATGACAACAGAAGAGATGTTTTCAAACGGCAAAGAAAAAATGGAAAAAGCGATTAACGCATTGAAAAAAGAATTCGCTTCAATCCGTACCGGAAGAGCAAATCCTCTTATCTTAGATAAAGTAATAGTTGATTACTACGGCGTTCCAACACCACTCAGACAAATGTCACAGGTAAGTGTACAAGATGGTCAAACACTTGTTATTACTCCTTATGACAAGTCTATTTTAAAAGAAATTGAAAAAGCTATGATTAAAGCAGAACTCGGCATCACCCCTAACTCAGACGGTGTTGTTATCAGATTAACATTTCCTCCTTTGACAGAAGAGAGAAGAAAAGAAATTACAAAAGATGTCAAGAAAATCGGTGAAGAAGCCAAAGTTGCTGTCAGAAACATTAGAAGAGATATGACTGACGACTTGAAAAAGATTGAAAAAGAAGAGAATCTTCCTGAAGATGCAGTAAAAGATGCTCAGGAACAAATTCAAAAAATTACTGATAAATATACTAAAACAATAGACGAAGTTACAGCTGAAAAAGAAAAAGAGGTTATGACTGTATAGTGAATATTCTTGGTCTTTTTAACAATAGTACTTTGAGACTTTTGACAGGTATTATTATTGGCTTTTCAGTGCTGGGCTGCGTTTTTGCAGGCGGCATTCCTTTAATGTTGCTTGTAATGTATGTAGCATTCATTGGTTCAAAAGAATATGTTTGCATTCTTGAAAAAAAAGGATTCAGACCATTTTTAAAGCTGATAATAATAGCTGACATATGTTTTGTATTATTAACTGCCTTTAAAAGATTTGACCTTGTTCCTGTTGTTTTGACACTTGGAACAATTGGTGCATTCACATTAGTATTATGCAAAGGGCGACAGCCATATATAGCCAATGTAGCAACAACAATTCTTGGGTTTATATACGGCGGATGGCTTCCATGTTATGTAATACTATTAAGACAACTGGAACAAGACTCTCTGGGTCTTTTCACTATAAGAATGAACTCGGGACTGGGTTTTTTGGTACTTTTATTTTTCACTATACTAATGACAGATGTAGGTGGATATGTTTTTGGTTCTAAATTCGGAAAAACTCCGCTTGCACCTATTGTCAGCCCTAAAAAAACAGTTGAAGGAGCAATAGGCGGAACTGTTTTGGCTTTGATTGTTTCTATGTTCATAGGATATCTTATACACATAGAATGGTACCAATCACTTATTGCCGGACTGCTTATCACAACATTTGCACAAATCGGAGACCTTGCAGAATCATTAATTAAAAGAGATGCTGGTGTAAAAGACTCAGGTAACTCTTTGCCTGGGCACGGTGGATTTTTAGACAGAGCCGACAGCTATTTATTCAGCACTCCTGTTGCTTATTTTTATTTTAACTATTTTGTTGTCAACAATGACCTCGCTTCAGATTTTTTAAGTTTTGCAAGAAAGGCTATTCATGCAATCGGATTGTAGCGACCAGAGTCTTAAAAACTTTATAAAAGAATTGGGGTTTGAAAATTTTTCAATTGAGCTTATAAAACAAGCTTTCACACACAGTTCTTATTCAAAAGAGCACAATCTCGCATACGCTGAGTGTTATGAAAGATTGGAGTTTCTGGGTGATGCTGTATTAAAAATGGCAACAACCGAATATCTCTACAACAAATACCCTGATAAAAAAGAAGGTGAACTCACAAAAATCAGAGCAGTAATTGTAAGTGACGGGATTTTGCACAAAATTGCAAAAAAAATAGGAATAGAAAAATATATAAAAGTAGGAACAGCTGAATCAAAAGCACAAGTTTATGAGCTTGAATCAGTTCAAGCATGTGTTATGGAAGCACTATTCGGTGCGCTTTATCTTTCATCAGACAAAAATATGTTAAAAGATTTTATTATAAAGAATTTATCAGAACTGACTGAAGAACTTGCTCAAAATAAAACAGTCTACAATGCCAAAGCCTTGCTCCAAGAGTATACGCAAAGCAAATCCCAAGAACTGCCCGTATATGAAACAATATCAGAAGCAGGAGAAGCTCATGACAAAACATTTACTATAAGAGTATCATACAAAAATAAAGTATTGGCAGAAGCGAGCGGAAAAACAAAAAAACAAGCCCAACAAGAAGCAGCATTTCTTGCTTGCAAACAATTAAAACTTATTAAAGATTGAAAGAAGGAACAGCAATGAGCAAAATTATTGTTTCACCATCAATATTATCGGCTGATTTTGCAAATTTGCAATCAGAAGCAGAAGAACTGGAAAAAGCAGGAGCAGATTGGATACATATAGATGTCATGGATGGACATTTTGTCCCCAATTTGACAATAGGCGCACCTGTCGTCAAAGCTATTAAACCGCACACAAATATTCCTCTTGATGTCCATCTTATGATAGAAAATCCCCAAAATTACATTGAAGACTTTGTTAAAGCCGGTGCAAATATAATTACCTTCCACTATGAAGCAACAAAAGAGATGACAGAAGATGTCATTTCACACATAAAATCACATGATATACTTGTTGGGCTATCTATAAAGCCTAAAACAGAACCTCAGGAAATATTAAAATATCTTCTTATGGTTGATATGGTATTGGTAATGACAGTTGAACCGGGCTTTGGAGGACAATCATTTATGGAAGATTGTGCACAGAAAATACCTGTTATTCGTCAAAATGCACCTGAAAACTTAATAATTCAGGTAGATGGCGGAATAAATGAAAAAACAGCAAAAAAATGTATAGATTTAGGAGCAAACTCTCTTGTCGCAGGTTCTTATATATTTAAGTCAACCGATATGGAAGAAGCGATTAAGTCCCTAAGATAAATTAAACAGCAAAATATTCATACATATCAAGCTCTTCATCTGTGTTCATTTCTGTAACACAAACCAGAACTTTATTTTCAGAGAGTTTTATTCCACCCAGAATATTGTTTTCTTTTAAATTAGCCAGAAATTCATCAGCATTTTTTACCCTGAGTATAAATTCGTTAAAGAAGTTTTTGTTTGCTATTTCAAAGCCCTTATTTTCAAGTTTTTGAGCAAGTTTATATGCATTTTTAGCACAAAGTAGAGCAGCCTGTTTCATTCCTTCTTTGCCCATAACAGTCATATAAATAAGACTCTGTAAGGCAACCAGTGCCTGATTCGAACAAATATTACTTGTAGCTTTTTCCCTTCTTATATGCTGTTCTCTGGTTTGAAGAGTAAGGCAAAAAGCTTGTTTTCCGTCTTTATCCACAGTCCTTCCAACAACTCTTCCCGGCATTTGTCTTTTATATTTATCAAGACATGCAAAATAAGCTCCGTAAGGGCCGCCAAAAGAAAGAGGATTACCCAAAGATTGCAGATTACCGACCATTACATCACATATCGGTGGTTCAATGACAGTCAGAGCCAGTGGGTCACAACAGCATATCAGCAAAGTTTTTTCATCTGCAATTTTTTCTCTCAACAAAGGTATGTCATGAATCGTACCCGAATAATCAGGAGTCTGAACAATAACACATGCAACAGTATCATCTATTATGGATAGATCATGCGAAAATTCAATATCAGCCGCTTCACAGTATGTTTTGATTACTTCAATATACTGAGGATTCATTCTTCTACATACAAGACACTTTGAACGCCCTGTCACTCTGACTGCCATTAAAACAGCCTCTGCACAAGCTGTTGCCGTATCATACATAGAAGCATTAGACACATCCATGTTAGTTAAATTACAAATCATTGATTGATATTCATATATAGATTGAAGTGTACCTTGTGAAATTTCTGCCTGATATGGAGTGTATGCGGTATTAAATTCAAACCTTTCAGCAACTTGAGAAACACACGCAGGAATGAAATGTTTTGAAGCACCACCGCCTAAAAAAGAAACATAGTCTGTTTTGTCAGATTTTGCCAGTTTTTTTATTTCGTTAGTAACAACAATCTCACTTAAAGGCTCACTCAAAGCTAACCCTGAAATTCTGATATCAGCAGGAAGATGATTATACAAATCTTCAATTGATTCTACGCCAAGAGATTCAAGCATTCTGGAGCGTTCATCTTTTGTATGTGCTTCAAAATTATTCATTTTATTCCAATTCTTCCTTATAATCTTCATACTCAAGCAAATCTCCGGAATCTGCATGTGCGGTTTCACTTTCAATTTTAACAAGCCAGCCGTCAGCAAAAGGAGACTCATTTAAGACTTCCGGACTATCAATAACTGCATCATTTACTTCAACTATTTTTCCTCCAGCAGGCATATAAATTTCAGAAGCTGCTTTTACAGACTCAACGGTCGCAAAAACTTCGCCTTTAGAAAAATGTGTACCAACCTCTGGAAGTTCGATAAAAACTATGTCTCCTAATTGTTCTACGGCATAATCAGTAAGTCCGATAGTATAAACGTTGTTATCATTTTCCAATAAGTATTCGTGACTTTTTGAACATAAAATACCCTCAGGAACCATCATTTGTCATTTCTCCTTTTTATGTCTATTTCTAATGTTTATATCTCTTTTGTACAAATGGTCGTTTCACAACCTTAGCATCATATAATTTATTTCTTACCATAACTTGTATCACAGAGTCCAGCTTTATATTTTTAGATGAATCAACATATCCCATACCAATGTTTTTATTCAAAGTAGGAGCAAAGCCTCCGCTTGTAACAATACCAACTTTTTCATTATTATAATATATTTCATATTCGTGTCTGGGTATCGCCCTGTCAATCATTTCAAAACCAATAAGTTTTTTAGATGAACCATTTTTATATTGCTCAATTATAAAAGCTTTACCATTATAATCTTCAAGCTTATCAACATCGATTGACCATTTAAGTCCGGCTTCAATAGGTGTAACCTCTTCTGTCAAATCATTACCGTAAAGCATGAGAGCAGCCTCAAGTCTCAAAGTATCACGAGCACCAAGACCAATAGGTTTTAGACCGTAGTCTTTACCTGCATTAAAAATCATCTCCCAGAGTTGAACTGCATATTGATTTTCAAAAATCAGTTCAAACCCATCCTCACCTGTATAGCCGGTTCTTGCAAGATATAGAGGAATTTGGGAAAATTTTGTTTGAACTATTGTGAAAAATTCGGGCTGATTTTCTTTAGATATACCAAGTTTTTCTATAATATTAGCAGCCTCCGGACCTTGAAGAGCAAGCATGGAGTATTGGTCTGATTTATTATCAAGCACAACATTAAAACCGTTTTTGTTTGATTCAAACCACGCTACATCATTGTCAATTCTTGCAGCATTCAAAATTACAAGAAACATATCTTTTGCAAGTCTGTATATAATTAAATCGTCTGTCAATCCGCCGTTTTCCTTTGGCAGCTGGCAATATTGAGCCTTTCCCAACGGTAATTCAGCCAGATTCTGTGGAACCATCTTTTGTAAAAAAGCCAATGAATCAACACCTGAAACAAAGAGTTGCCCCATGTGTGATACATCAAACAACCCTGCCGACTTTCTTACAGTATTATGTTCATCAATGATACCCGAATATTGAACAGGCATAACCCAACCGCCAAATTCAACCATTTTAGCACCAAGATCAACATGCTTTTCATAAAGGTGTGTTTTCTTACCGTTAATTTCTGTCATATTTGCCCCGTATATTAAACTTGTGAATATGTTTTAAAATGTATTTTCGAAGTATTTTTCAATTCTTCTTTAGAATATTTTTGACTTATCATTTTTGCTGTCTGAAGAACCTTTTCTGAAGCACCCTTTGGAATTTCAACACCATATTTTACGGAAATTTCAGCAATACCTGATAAAAATTGAGCTCTTGCAAGTATCGAAGCCGCAGCAACTGCTATATCACTTTCTGCTTTACATTTCTGCTCAAGCTGAATTTTCTTGCCTCTTTTCATCAGAGCATTCTGAATAAGTTTATCATCTCCAAATTTGTCAGAAAGAGCATAATCACACTCCTTTTTCTCCAATATATTTTCAATCGCCCTTGCATGCCCCCATGCCAAAAGAAGATTCAAGTTGTTTAGTTTTGAATAAAGTTCATTATACTTAGAAGGATTAATTGTAATTACAGAAAATACACAATTATTTTTGATTACAGCAGCAATTTTGTTAATATTCTTATCATCTATTTTTTTACAGTCTTTCACACCGGCTTTTTTAAGAATCTCAATATTTGACTCATCCACCATAACACCAGCAATAACAAGCGGTCCGAAAAAATCACCCTTGCCGGATTCGTCCACCCCTATTCTTTTTAACGGAATATTTGAATCCTGAGGAGAAGCTGCATCATCAAAATCAGACCTCTCTATATCAAGAAATTCCTCAACCTTGTTGGCAATATCTTTCACATCAGAGCCTTGAATAAGAAATTTGCCCGTATTATAAAAAATAGCAGAATATTTAGACGTTCTCGCCCGCCAGAAAGCATTCAGCTGAGGCGTAATAGCTGCACCGTCATTTTCAAAGAAGGTTTTCAGCTTTGTCTCTAATGACTTATCAAATTTATTTGAGTAATGATTCATATTTCTCCCGTTTAGAACACTATAACACATTAATGACACTTAATAAAATCTGTAATATAATTTAGTCATAGACTGGGAGATTTTATTGCCGTAAAAAGCAGAATTTATATGGAAGTTTTAAAAAAAATATTAATTATAAAAATAATATTTCTTATTATTCTTTATCTGTGCTTTTACATAGGTTTGCCTTATTTTCTTAACAAGAAAGATTATTCAAAATTACTGACTGAGTCAATAAAAAAAGAAACAGGTCTTGTTTTAATCATTCATAAATACAAACTTAGTGTATCGCCCTCTCTTTCAATAAATTTCAAAGCTGATGACATCCAATTGTTTTACCCTGATAAAAAACAAATCTTAAATATCAGAAACGCAAATGTAAATATCTCCACATTATATCTTCTTTTCAAAGAAATTAAGATAGACAAAATTAAATCGGATGAAATACAATTTTCTACAAAGCTCTTAAAAAGCGGAAAAACAACTTTTCAGGAGTATATAGAAACACATATACCCGTTTCATACAGGAACAATAAATATAGATTTTCACAAACAACGCCTGTGGTTGATGTAAAAAAATACATTATTAAAATAAAAGATGAAGAGTCAGGACAAAAGTTCAAAATTTTAGGCAACAGCTTCAAAATTAAACAAAATATAAATCCACTTGATATAGATTTGATTACAGGGGGAAGTTTTTATTGTCAAAATAAAAAATATGCTGACTACAACCTGAAAATATCCATACCCAAAGTACTGTTCAAAGACTACAATAAAAAGCTTTTTGATATTTCAGCAGATAATCTGTACAAATATAGCTTTTATGCCAACCTTAAAGCAGACCTTAAAGTTCACGAAAAGAATCAAAAATTCGACTCCTTAAGCGGAAAAGCAAACATTGACAAGTTTGTTATACAAATTGGGAACAAAAAACTTCCTCCAAGTTATTTTCATATACAGCTTAACAAAGACAAGGCATTTCTTTCATCAAAATTTTACACAAATCCGGATGAAAGTACAGATATAACAGCCAACATAAAGATGAAAAAGCCATATGAAATAGATATGAAGTGTTTTTGTAAAAAAGCTGACATATCAAACCTTCAGCAACTTTCTATATCTCTGCTTGAGATATTAAAGATAAAGAATAATCTCGCTGAACTTACAACAAACGGCACTTTGTCTGCCAATTTTAATTTAAAAACGAACCTGAAAACAGTCAAATCCAATGGTATATTAAACTTAAAAAATGTAAGCATTTCACACAAAAAGATTCCGTTGAAAATTAGTGAAACAAATGCACTTATTGACTTTTCAAATGATGAAATAAATATAAAAAAATGTTTTGCAAAAGTTAATTCTCAACCTGTAAAACTCACCGGAACAATTGACAAAACGGCTTATGGAAATCTAATCTTGAGTGCCCAAAATCTGGATTTAAACCACATAATGAATGCTTTTGAGGTTTTAAAACCTCAAAAAAACATGACTGTAACATCAGGAAAACTATTTCTTAATATAAAATTACAAGGAAAACTCGATAAAGCAAAACCACAGATTGATGCTAAAATTTTAAATTTTTCAGGTTCTGAAACAACAAACAAAATTAAAATATCAATAAAAGAAATTCTTGTCAGCGCAACATCAACAAAAGAAAATTATTCAGGCAAAATTAAAATTAATAACTTTCTTCTGAAACAAAAAGACATTCCAAACTCGTCAGACTCTGTAAAATCACAAAATATTACCGCAGAATTTGACAAAGATAATATACTTATACATCCGTCAAAAATAAATCTGGGCAACGCAAAAATTACCCTAAAAGGAGAAATAAAAAACTATCTCGGCAGACCCGAAACAATATTGGATGCAGGCGGTACAATAGATACACTTCTTTTAGAATCTTTTGTGCCATTGGAATATAAAAACAAAATTTATACAAAAGGCTACCTGCCCGTAAAAATTACTTTAAAAAATACAGAAAAAGCAACAGAAGCAGAAGTGTACATTCTTTCAAATAAAGATAACTATTTTACAGCTGTTCAAATAAATAATTTTTCAACAACAAATATGCTGACAAAAATTTCCGCAAAGCTTGAAAATGAAGATATAACAATAAAAGACCTTTCTTTATATTACGCTTCTAGCTTAAACAGCCTTATAAAAAAACCTGATTGTTCAATTTTCAAAAAAGCAATTACGATAAAAGGTAAAATAAAACAACCCTTTACAAAACCCACATTTGACAACATACACATTCTTATTCCTGAAAATATAACCGCAGCTTTGCCTGACCTGAAAAATTCAAAAGCTGATATAACAGCAGATGTACTTCTCAATGGTGATATGAAAGCACCAGTATTAACAGGCAATTTGAACATTACAAATCTTTCAATTCCACAATATTTAATCAACATAAAATCAGCAATATTTAACTTTAACAAAAATATAATAACCGCCCGCATTACAAATCTGAAGGTCAAGTCTATGGACATTTCGACAGATTTTATTGCGCCATCAGATTTCCTTAAAACACAAAAAATCAACTATATAAAACTAAGTTCAAATTATTTAGATACCAATTATTTAATGGAGCTTATGCCGCTAATGAAACAAGCAGCATATTCTCCCGGCGTAGAATTTCCATATGTTATTTCAAACGGAAAAATATACATAAAAACATGTAAGATAGGAGATTTGAAAGCCTCAAATATAACAGGAGATTTGAGCTCTCAAAAAAATATCTTGTACATAAAAAACATGTTCGCAGATACCTATGGAGGGAAAACAGCAGGAAAAATCACATGCAATTTACCTTACAGCTCGATAAAAGCAGAACTTCAGGGACGAAATCTTGATGCAGCTGCGGCAGCAATGGCTATTCTGCCCAAACAACAACAAATATCAGGCAAATTAAATTTTGATACATCGCTTGATATGTTTGGTACAACCATACAGCAACAAATGAAAAGTATGAAAGGCACAGCAAACGTTTTAATAAATAATGGACACCTTGGACAATTAGGACGATTCGAACACTTCTTATATGCTCAAAACCTTTTGTCACAACGACTTATATATGCAAGTCTTAATAGCGCAAAACAAGCTATAAAGCCAAAAGACACAGGCTATATTACTTATTTAAAAGGAATACTAAATTTCAGAAACGGTTATGTACACCTCAGCCCGGTCACAACAGCCGGACCACAGATGAGTATGTACATAACCGGTAATATAAACATGCTCAATAACGAAGCAGATCTCGAGATTCTCGGAAAAATTTCATCAGAAGTCTCAAGCTCTATGGGAATTTTAGGTCGAATGACAATAAAAGAATTTCTTGATGAACACACAAATTATGGCCAAACTGTCGCAAATCTGTTCAATTTCTGCAACTCAGAACTGCCTGAGATGGATATTTCAAAAATTCCTGAACTAAGTCCGGATTACAAGTATCAAACCAAAAATTTCAGAGTTTTAATCGCTGGAGACACAGAAAGTGTAAAAGCTGTAAAATCATTTACCTGGATTAATCCTATCGGGACAAAACAGAAAATTCTTAAAGAAAAAATTAATCAAACACTCAACTCTGTCTTACCCAAAAACAATAACACAACAACACAACAACAGACAACAACTGAAACAAAGCACAATACAAATATAACAATTGAATCAAAACCTGTGCAAAATAATCAAAACACACAGCCTTCATTTTTAGATAACATACCTGATACATTTAAATAATATCAGGCTTCGTGTTTGATTCTTCCGTCTTCTGCTATATTGATAGGCTGGCCATTGAATGATTTGATATATTCAATAAACATTTGAGTTTCATTTAAATCACATTTTTTTATAATTTTTTCGGGAGCTTTTAAAACCCCTAATCCTTCTGAACCGCTGGCAACAAATGTGTTATAAGCAGCTTTGTAGAACTTGTCATTGCTTGGATTTTCAGCATTCAACTTTTCTTGTGTTCCATCTTTTTTTACAAGATAAACATCTTTTACTTTGTCATTTTTGCCTATTGTATAACGCAAACCGCTAACCTGTAATGCTCCCGTTCTGTGGAACTTTCTGGTCGCCTCAACAGCACCGTTTAATGCATCAATGATATCTTTTTCACTAAGTTTATAAACATGAACATCATTGAAAAACGGCATCAAGTCTATAATTGCTCTGTCCGTAACAGGTCCGGCAGGCAAGCTTGCTCTAACACCTCCCATATTATTAAAAACAAGATCAGCATCAGAATATTTTAAATATGCATCACTCAAAAATGAACTTATTGGACTTTCTTCCAATACGGTTTCGGGTTTTGATTTTACATCTTTTGCTATCACACCTATTTGCTTTGGCTCACCAATCATAATATTAGTCATTATTCTTGCTGACAAGCTTTCAGGACGATTTTCAAGAGACTTCAATTCATTTTTTGCTTTAATTATTTTTCCGTCTTTATCATAAACAACATCAAGCTCACCATAGCTGTGTCCGTTTTTTCCGGCTTGAGTCAGTATAACCCATTCTCCTCTTGGAGATTTGAAAAGGTTTTTCCCCGGCACCAGACCATCTAATGTATCATGCGAGTGTCCGCCATGGATAACATCAATTCCCGCAACATTTTGAGCAATAGCTTTTTCAGCATCTATTCCCATATGAGAAACCAGTTTTATTATATTTACATTTTGTTTCTCGAGTTTTTCAACTTCCTTTTCAAGAGCTTTTTGGGTTTCAGCCAAATCCAAAACTTTTATATCCTGCGCATCAGCTTGACTTTGTGTCGAAAGTCTTGCAAATAAATCAGAAGGCATCAAACCAATATATCCGACTTTTCTTCCATTTTCTTCTACAACAATAGAGTCAGCCAGCCTGCCGGCATCTATATCATCCTGCAAAGAATAAGCCTTTAGATTATTGGGATCTTTGGGTTTTAAATTCAGTGCCAAAGTTTTAAAAGTCGCAAAATCAAGCATTTTTGACAAACCCTTTGAGCCTTTATTATCCATGTTATGGTTACCAATTGTAACTGCAGTCGGCTTTATAAGATTCATCAATTTGACAATAGCCAGATTTTTTTCTTCACTTGCACCGACCCAGTCATCACCAGATAAAATTACATCACCGCCCGGATTTTGAGCCCTAAACTCATCTACAACTGTTTTAAACTTGGTAAATGCACCTAAATGACCGTGAAAATCATTTCCATAAACAGTTTTCTGTCTAAACTCTTTATCACCGTTACCGTTATGAATTTGAGAAGTATTGTTTTGTCCAAATCCAACTGAAAATTTATTAAAAAGATTAAAATTATTATTAATAAACATATAGAATTCCACCACTTCTGTCAGTTATATAAAACAAATGAAGCAGGAATTTTGACATAATATTAAAATTTGTTTACAAATGCACAATATTAAGTAAATTATAATAGAACAATTGTTTTTATATATATAAGGTTAGTTTTATTTACAGGTAGTTAATATTATGGTTAACAGTGTTTCAGGTTACAATCAATACTCTCAATATTCAAATTTGGGTGGAGCAGTTAAAGTAGCAACCAGTGCAGCAGTACTTCATCAAAATGATGTAGAAAATATGGTTAAATTTCTTAACGGTCAACCTGTTGTTTCATACGAAGATCCAACAATTCTAGAAACTGCAAAAGGAACTCTTCCAATGTTGGGCATTTTCGGCGCATTTCAAGGAGGAGCTGCGTTAAAGAAAAATAAATGGAATATAAAAAACACAATTCAGAATGTAAAAGCAGCATCTCCTTATAAAAACAGAACTCAAGCTCTTTCAGCCGGAAAAGCAGAAGTTTTAAAGAAATTCAAAGATGTAATGAAAAAAGAAGTAGCAGTGGATTCACAAAGAGGATTCCTTGGCAAGATGTTAGATAAAATCCCCGGCTACAAATCACTGAGAAAATCCGGATTTGGTCAGATGATGGGCAATAAAGGTACAGGCGCAGGCTGGATGGCTGTAATTGACGGAGCAATGGAAACAGTAACACAGGTAATTCCTACATTCCAACAAGCAGGACCGGCAGCAGGTTTTAAACAAATAGCAAAATCAGGTACGAAAGTTGTTGCAGGTGCAGCAGGATGGGTTGCAGGCGATGCATTAGGCAGAGGCATCGGTGCTGCAATAGGTACAGCAATTTGTCCGGGCATAGGTACAGCGATTGGAAGCTTTGTGGGCGGTTTCATCGGCGGTATTGTAGGTTCAGCAGCAGCCGGAAAAGCAGCAAAAGCTATTACAGGAAAAAGCGAACTTGAAAAACTCCAAGAAAAACAAACTAACGAAATAGCTCAACAAATCGAAGCAGATCCGCAAACAAAAATAGCATTAGCACAACAATCTCTTCAACAAGCAGAAGCTATTCTTGCTCAAGATACTGAAAATAAAGATGCACTTGCAGCAAAAGCATCCGCTCAAAAAGTTCTCGCAGAAGCTGCACAAACACAACAAGCAGCTCAAACAAACAATACACAAACATCAAATACACAAGGTTTTAATAACGGTTATGCACAATCCTTCAAAGGCGGTTTCGGTTTTGATATACCTCCTGTCCCAGGATTTAACGGAATGGGTTATGATATGAATATATATAGACAAGCATCAGCAAATGCAACAATGCCATATGCCCCATTTCAAACAAACCCCTTCAATCAACAACAAACAGCACAACAACAAATCAATCCATTCATTCAACAACCTGCTGTATAAAAAATAATATCAATTAAACATAAAAACTAACCATAAAGAAAAGCGGTTCAAGCTATCTTGATACCGCTATTTTTTTAATAAAACCTATTTCCATATTCCCCATTAGTCTAGTATTGCCTAATTTAATTTAAGATTTTCCCCAAAATCTTAAAATTTAAAGCTTTTTTATTAGTCAAGTAATGCCTCTAAGATTGTTGCATTTTTAGCAGCAAGTGTGTTCTCACGAACCTTATTTCTGTGGATATATGTTCTTAATGCTTCTCTGATAAGTTCGCTTCTTGAACGATTTTCGTTGTCAGCAACCTGATCAATCTCATCTAAGAATTTTTCCGGCATTGAAATAAGTACTCTGGACATAAGTTTCCTCCTGTGGTTTTTCTACTCTCTTGTTTTTTCTCTCTTAATTTGTTTATCTCTCGTACTTATATAAAAAATTTTTTGAAATAAAAATTGCTTATTTTTTATATAAAAAGTATATTTTAGTTAACATAACTTAACATTTTAAGAAAAAGTCGTAATATAAGTGTATTTCTAACTAAACCGATTTTACCGGCTCTAAAGAGTCATTTTTATATTTTCAAAAATTCAGCATTAAACCTTTACAACGAAATTTGTTTTACATAGGATTTTATTAATTTATAGTTGGGGATTTAATTAATGAAAAAGAGAACTCTTATCAGTATTGTTATTACCATTGTCTGTATAGTTCTTACGAACAGGCTCTGGTTTAATATCAAACCTTTACAGATTTCTTTTAATGCAGCAGGACATGGCAATACAAAATTTGAGTTTTTTTTAAATAAAAAAGACAACAACGAGTTAAAAAAAGTTAAGTACGGCATAGTTGAAGCTAACCTTGATAACAATGATTCTGTTGAATTTTTCATCAATAGAGTGCATAGTGCAAAAAAGGTTAAAATAACTGTCAGTGCCAGTATTGCCCCCCCCCCCGAAAGGCTTGAAACACTTGTCCTGAGCGAGATTCAGCTCAGATACGGAAAGTATAAACTTGATGATTTACATGCATTTTCAGCTGAAAATGCTAAGTTAAAAATTGACGGTGACAAGTTAATTATTTATCCTGAGTCTGATTCTTTTTCTCTTATTTATAACAAGCCTGTTAATATAAAAGGTTCAACCAATTTTGATATAAAAATTCTTCTTATTATTGCAGTTCTATCATTCTTATTGTCATACAAACTTACTTCTTATTTAGCTGATTTTAAGACTTTAAATAATGCTTCAAGAATCGATATTATTTTCCTTTTATTGTTCTTTGTTATCTTGTTCATTCCTATGAGCAACATGGATACTGAAACTAAATACTCAGAAAAAGAAAACAGAGAGCTTGCTGAATTCAAACCATTTATACAGAATAATGAAATAAATTATAACTTCGGAAATGATTTCAACGACTGGTTTAGTGATAGGTTTTTCTTGAGATATAACATTGTTAGAAGATATATGGATACAAAATTTAATATATCTTTTAACTACTACGAAACATCAAAAGGTTTCATAAATAAAAGAAATAATTTCATGAGTGAAAGGTTATATCCGTCAAAAGATAATCTATCAGAACAAGAACTAAAAGAATATGCATATAGCTTAAATGAGCTGAATAAATTCTGTAAAGAAAATAAAATCAAGCTTTATATACTAACATCGCCAGCAAAAGAAAATATTTATGCTGAAGAATTATATCCGTTTATTGGAAAGACGAACGAAGTAACAAAAATAAAACAAATGAACTCATATGTATTAAAACAAGATGGAATAAATATAATTTACACTTATGATGCACTAAAAAAATTGTCAAAAACAGATGCTGTATATTTTAAAACTGATCATCATTTAACAGATTCAGCAAATTATCTTGTATACCAACTTTTGATGAAAGAAATTGTTAAAGATTTCCCTGATTTAAAAATTGAAGAGGAATCAAAATTTGACAACTTTTATACAAAAGAAGTCCGCTCTGAATTCGGGAGATATTTTTTTGAAGGAAGAACATATCATTTTCTAAATTTACATAACACAAAAGTGTTAGACAAAAGATACAAATATTATAAGCATAAAAAACATAATCTATTATCAACCCAAATAATTAATCAAAGAAACAAAGAGGATTATACAGGTAAAGAATATTATTATCCCCCCGGAAAATACAAAGCAATATTTATGGGCGATTCATATATAGATAATCTTACAGAATTTGTACCGTATTCATTTAAAGAAACAAAAAGAATTTATACAAATATTCCGACTGATATGCCTGATGAGAAAAGACTGGACTTTAAAAAATACGAAAATGATATAAAAAAATACAAACCTGATATTCTTGTAATTTATTATTTTCATGGAGGTTTACATACCTTAAAACATTTTTTTAAAGAGGAGAAAATTTAGATGCTTTTTTCATCAATGACTTTTGTATATATGTTTTTACCGATTGTGTGTTTGATTTATCTTTGTTCTAAAAGAGAACTGCACAACGCTATTCTTTTGACAGCAAGTATACTTTTTTATGCTTGGGGTGAACCAAGATACCTTGCTATTATGCTTTTAACCATCATTGTTAATTATGCCGGTGCGATTGCAATTGAAAGGTTTAACTCACACAAGAAAATCCCCCTAATTATAACAATACTAATTAATTTAGGTTTTTTGGCATATTTTAAGTATTTCAATTTTGTTATTGATAACATAAACACTATTTTTTCTGCGAATATAAAGTTAATAGAAATTATTTTACCTCTTGGTATTTCTTTTTATACGTTTCAGGCTATGTCTTATCTCATTGATGTTTATAGAGGAGAGTGTAAGGCCCAAAAAGACTTTTACAAACTTGCTTTATACATTTGTTTATTCCCTCAGTTAATTGCAGGGCCTATTGTCAAGTATCATGATATTGCAGAGCAGATTGATTCTCGTGAGGTTAATTTTGACAAGGTTCAATATGGCGTTAAAAGGTTTATTATCGGTTTATCAAAAAAGATGCTTATTGCAAACACTTTAGGAGCTATTGCCGACAAAATTTTTATACAAAGTCCTGACACGTTTACTCCGCTTGTTGCATGGATAGGGGCTTTTGCTTATTCCTTCCAGTTATTCTTTGATTTCTCGGGTTATTCTGATATGGCTATCGGGTTAGGTGCTATTTTCGGATTCAAGTTTTTAGAGAACTTCAATTATCCTTACATTTCAAAATCTATCACAGAGTTTTGGAGAAGATGGCATATTTCTTTATCTACCTGGTTTAAGCAGTATTTATACATTCCTTTAGGCGGAAGCAAGTGCGGGATAAAAAAAACTTGTTTTAACTTAGCTGTTGTTTTCTTTTTAACGGGGTTGTGGCATGGTGCCAGCTGGACTTTTATCATCTGGGGCATTTGGAACGGCTTCTTTATTATTCTTGAAAAAATTACCGGTTGGCACAAGGATATACAGGGCATTTGGATTAACGTTACAAAGCACATTTATGCAATCTTTGTTTTTATTATCGGATGGGTTTTATTCAGGTCTGAGGATTTAGGTTATGCGTTTACTTATATCAAGAACATGTTTGGACTTGTTAACGTCCATGACATTTCTTATGCTTTGCCATATTACATCGATACTTATGAAATAATTATGTTTACTGCTGCTTTATTGTGTTCTCTGCCTATTTTCAAAAATATTCTAAACGTCACCAAAGCCAACAAGACTTTATACGCATTTGTTAATCTCTGGCTTCTATTTCTGTTTTTACTCTCATCTGCCACTATTGCAGCCTCTACTTACAACCCGTTTATTTATTTCAGGTTTTAGAATTAAAAACAGCAATTAGGAAATAAAACAATTCGTTGCAGTATGTATAAATTCAATAATCTGTGAGAAATAATCTAAAGAAGATGCACCATTGATGATAATATCAGCCTCATGTTTTGAAGGTCTAATATATTTTTCTGCCGCATTGTTAACATATTCAAAATGCTTAATTGCATTTTCTTCCGACTGATTCCTTTTTGCGGCTCTTTCCATAAACCATTTCTTTTGAATTTTAGGATCAATATCAATGTATATTTTTACATCAAACAAATCTTTTATATCTTTATACATAGCCGCCATTCCTTCAACCAGAATAAATTTTTCTGAAGATATAGGAATAGACTTTGGTACGCTTATACCCGTTCCGTTGATTAGATACTGAGGCGCAAGTATGTTTTCACCTTGAGACAATTTTGTCAAATCTTCTTTCAGTAAATCCAGCTGAAAACTTTCCGGAGAATCAACATCATAACCGTTGTCTCTTAAGGCATCAAAATTGCCGTATTTTTTAATCAAATCAGAAATATCATTAAAATAATTATCAATACTCAAAAATTCAAGAGGAAAATCCAAAGCAATACTGGTATTTTTCACCTGCTTACAAATTGTAGTCTTACCGCTTGCAGATTCACCGGTCACTCCAATAAGAAACTTTTTCTGTGGATTTTCAATCAAACGACGTGAAAATTTACTGATAAAATTAGGATTAATCTCCTTAAAGATAGGGTTTTCATTTTTTTTGTCATATTGAAGTATTTGTTTAAACTTTGTTTGCAGATAAAATGCAAGAAATTCTCTGCCTGTTTTTGTTGAAAAATCCGGCTTAATTATCTTATCTTTTGTGTTTTGCTGTTTATCAATTAACATTTGCATACATTACCAATACTTCTGAATTGAAAAATTTGTTATTAAAAACCCAAAAATTAAAAAATATTAAGCACTCTTTAAAAAGTTTAAAAAGTGCTCAATACAGAATTTATACATTTGGCAAATCGCCCATAACAACAGCTTCTTCCTTTGCATCAAGATGAAACGCAGTATGAAGTGCCTGAATTGCAGCTTTTGACTGTTCTTTTTCAACAAGACAACTAATTTTTATTTCACTTGTTGAAATCATTTTTATATTTATACCGCTTTCAGCCAAAGCTTTAAACATAGAAGCAGCAATACCGGGTCTGTCAACCATGCCTGCACCAACAATTGATACTTTAGCAATATCTTCATCAACCAGTACGCCTGAGGCACCAATTTCTTTAATTATTTCTTTTACAATATCCATAGTTTTTTCATAATCAGATTCAGATACTGTAAATGCAATGTCATTAGTATCATCACTTCTTCCGTATGATTGAATAATCATATCAACACTGACATCAGATTTAGAAAGCATTTCAAAAATCTTAGCCGCATTACCGGGTTTGTCCGGCACTTCTGTAATAACAACTCTGATTTGAGATAAATCAGAAGCAACACCCGCAACCGGTTTATAAATTTCCATGTCATCAACTCCTATTATATAAGTTCCTAAATCATCTAATTTAAACGTGCTTCTTACTCTCAAAGGCACTTGATATTGTTTTGCTGTCTCAACAGAACGCGGATGAAGAACATTTGCACCGACATGAGCAAGCTCAAGCATTTCTTCGTATGAAATTTCTTTTAGTTTAGTAGCCCTGGGCACAATGCGAGGATCAGTAGTATAAACACCTTCAACGTCAGTGTAAATATCACATCTGTCCGCTTTCAATGCCCCGGCAATTGCAACAGCCGAAGTATCAGAACCTCCCCTTCCGAGAGTAGTAATCTCACCTTCAGGTGTAACTCCTTGAAAACCGGCTACAACAATGATTTCACCTTTGTTCAAATGCTCTTTCAATTTATTTGTTTTTATATCAACAATTCTTGCTTTTGAATGAACACACTCTGTAATAATACCAACTTGCATTGCATTCATACTAACAGCTGCATGTCCTTGCGCTTGTATAGCCATTGTCAACAAAGCAATAGAAACTTGTTCGCCTGTTGCAAGGAGCATATCCATTTCTCTTGAGTTTGGGTGAGGAGAAATTTCATTAGCCATCTTTACCAAATAATCGGTAGTATGTCCCATTGCAGAAACAACTACAATAACATCATTTCCGTTTTCTTTTTCTTTTATGACCGCAGATGCTACATTTTTAATTTTATCTGTATCAGCGACAGAAGTACCGCCGAATTTTTGAACAATTATACCCACTTTTTATTAGCCTCAATTCAAGTTAAATTTTTCTATAAGTAAATCTCTTATGACCAGTACCTTATCGTTATTATACAGCTCTAAGAATTTATTACAATATTCACACGCATGTTTTGCTACACTTTGTGAAGTTTCAGGATTATTCAAAATTGAGCTAAGCCCTTTCTCTTGCATAGCTAGAAACTCCACAGAAGATTTGAATCCACAAGGTACAGTTTCAAAAACATCGAGCATTTCTTCATGTTTATCTAAATAATGCAAACTCTCAGCAAGCCCCAAAAAAGCAATTCCATATTCAGGATCAATTTTCACAGCTGATTCAAATCTTTCTTTAGCTTTTTCATAATCAGCCAATTTCAGTAAAATTACTCCGTATGCAAAGTTTGTATAAGCAGAATCCTTATCAAGAGAATATGCAGTTCTGATTTTACGTAAGGCTTCTTTTTCATCACCTGTTTGAAGCAGCAAATTTGCATAATTTATATATGCCTGAACATGTGAAGGACAATACTCAACACATTTTTTGAAATAGCGTTTTGCATTATCTAAATCATTTTTTCTGTGATAACAGTTTGCGATATTAAACAAGATTTGATAATTTCTTCTCTCAGAAGAAAAAGCCGCCTGATATAATTCAATTGCTTTATCATAATCATTTTTATTAAAAGCCAACGTAGCAAGATTAAACAAAGCCTGCGTATGTTTAGGATTAAGATCAACAACCCTGTTAAAAAACTCCTCAGCTTGAGTAAATTCATTACTCATCAGGAAGTTTACACCAAGATGAAAAAGAATCATTTCTCTGTCAGGTTCCAGCATCAAAGCTTTATATAATTTTTCCCTCGCTTCATCTATGTGATTATATTTCTGTAACGCAATACCCCAGTTCGCATAAAACTGTGTATTAGGCTGTGCATTTTGTTCGGCTTCTTCAAAAGTTTTCAGACAAGCTTCATCCTGAGCAGTGTTGATGAAACATTCAGCAAGTATAATATAGGGTTCAACTCTGGAGGAGTCTAATGATTTAGCTTCCTGTGCATACTGCTGTGCCAGTTTGTAGTTATTCAACTTCAAATAACAATACGAAAGATAATATAAAGCATCATATCTGTCATCAGTATAGGTAAGTGAGTGGTTAAACTTATTAATAGCTTCGTCATAACGTTCCTGCTCTAAAAGTATAATTCCCCACAGAAACGGTATAAGAGGATTTATCGGATTTAAAGATACAGCCTTCTTGAATTTTTCTTCAGCTTCCAATTTTCTGTTTGCCCTTGCGAGTGATATACCCCAGTTCAGATAAATGTCAGGATCTCTTGAATCAAATTTTTGTGCCAGTTTATAAATATCAATTGCACCTTTTAAATCCCCGATTTCAGATAAAGCTGATGCCCACATAGCATAAGCTTTAGAATTAAATTTATCTATTTTTACAGCTTTTCTGAAATTCTTTATTGCTTCTTCAAAATTCTTTTGTTTTATTTGAGCAATTCCAAGATTTATATATGCACTCGGATGCTGATTCGCCATTAAAGTAGCAGTTCTCAGCTTATCTACCGCCTCATCAATTTTTCCTTTGCCTGCAAGCTGAATACCCCAATTCATATACGCCATAGCAGGTATCTCAGAAGTCTGGGAAACTTCTGTATAATCCTTTACAAATTTGTCTAATTTATTTATTTTCTGTTTCAGCAAGCTGCTCAGATTAAAAATTTTAGAAAATTTATGTGTCATTTTTTATTGCTGAACCTTTAATTCAAGTATATTATCCACAATTTCCCTGAAGGCTCCACACCCTGCCGGAGCTTTTGTTATTTGAATATGAGGCAAATGCTTTACTTTATAATTTGCATCTTCTACGGTTATAGCATATTTTACATGATTTAAACAGTCTATGTCATTAATATCATCACCGATATATAATATTTCTTCATCTTTAAAACCATATTTTTCTTGTATCTCAAGAAGAACAGGCAGCTTATTTCGAATTCCCTGATGAATATCTTCAAGTGCAAATTTTTCTGCAACATAATCAATTTCCGCACTTTTTTCTCCTGAGATAATTCCAACTTTTATGTTGTTTCTAACAGCTATTGCTACTCCCATTAAATCTTTGAAACTAAGTTTTTTTAGTCTGGTATTTTCATTTAAAATATATACAGAATTATCCGTAAAAATGCCATCAAAATCAGAAACAATCATTTTTATATTTTCCGAAACATTCAAAGTTTTATACATTTATACTAAAGCTCCTTCCGAACCAGACTTTCTCAATTTTTTCTTAACAGGAATTTCTGAATCATACACTTTTTTAATACCATCTCCGAGAATGGTCTTCACCTCTCTTATATCTCTAACCATTCGTCTCAACCCTTCCGGCTCAAGACTGGCTGCTTGATCTGAGCCCCACAGAGTTCTATCCACCGTGATATGACGTTCTACTGAATTTGCACCAAGCTCAACAGAAAGAATTGAAGGTAAAAGCCCCTTTTCATGTCCGCTGTATCCGACAGGGCAGCTGAATTCTTTTCTATATGCTTCTATAACCCTTAAATTAATTTCTTTATGCTCATTAGGATAAGTAGAAGTACAATGATAAAGCACAAGATTGTCTTCACCAAGAAGGTTTACTGCATGCCTGATCTCTTCCATGGAACTCATTCCGGTAGACAATAAAATAGGCTTGTTCTTGCTTTTTATATAAAGCAAAAGATCATCATCCGTTAAAAGAGCGGAAGCAATTTTGTGACAAGGCACATCAAACTGTTCAATAAAATCAACAGAATCCCTGTCCCAGCAAGATGCAAACCAGAGAATTTTTCTGGCTTTGCAATATTCATCTATTTCCTTATAATCATCAAAACTCAATTCCAGTCCGAGCTTCAAATCTCTGTTAGTATTACCGTAATAATTCGGACGATAAACATCCAGCTCTTCAGGTGTATATACCTTTGTCACAGTTCTTTTTTGAAATTTAACAGCATCACACCCGGCCATTACAGCTTCATCTATCATTTTTTTTGCAAGTGCAACACAACCGTTGTGATTAATACCGATTTCAGCAATTATAAAACAGGGGTAATTATCCCCCACTATTTTGTTGGCAATTTTTACTTCTTTTCTCACTTAAAAACTCCAGATAAAAGTTCAAATACTAATTCTTATACTTTTTATAAATATCATCAATGTTTATAGATTTTTTAACTTCCTGCGAAGCTTCACTATCCTGTGTTGATGAAAGAACAACAGAATCACTTAATGTGGATGTACTCTTAACATCCTCACTATCATTATCGAATTCTTTCAACACATTGATATGACTTGGTGTAGAAGCTATAAGCATGATTTTGTTTTTCATTTCAACAGAATACAAAAACCTTTGCTGTCCTAAAGGCATAGACTGAAGTACTCTAAACTTGAAAACATCATCATCTTGAGTACCGATTTTATTCAATCTTTCTCTGTTAACAACATTCAATTTTGCATAAATCCAGCCTGTTGCATATATGAGCGCTATAACAAGAAGCATTGAAACTACAAGATTCAACAGACTCGGCATACCGGTTTCATGAGACATCGTTTGCCTCATAATATCAGGTATATCAACAGCAAATACTGCATTCATATTAAACAAAACAGCAGATAAAGTAAGCAATATTTTTTTCATAAAAACCGACCCCAATTGTCTTTTCCGTTTGTTATATATTACCACAAGAACAAAATTTACACCAAAAATACTTCATTAAAATGAATTTAAAAAAAATGACAAAGGAAAAAAAGAAAAATACCGACTTTATAAATAATACAAAATCAGAGGTAAATTATGAATTGTTCAATTGTTGAATACCCTGCACTTGTGTATAAAAACAATAAAAACAATGTATTTATTGCAAACTGCATCATAAAAAATCTAATCGGTTACGGACAAACTGAAAAAGATGCACTCGTCAATCTTGAAAAAGTACTAAAAAAAGTCAGTTCAGAATATCCGATAAAAGTAAAACCAGTATATAGATATCTCTCAAAGTTAAGTTAGCAGAAAGACAATCCAAGATTTTCATTGATTGAAATTTGCGGAAGCTGCAATTCCAATTTTGGAAGTTTTTTTAGTATTTTAGGTAAATTTAAAATTTGCTGACAATTGTTATTTTGTTTGTTTTGTTGAACATAACCGTAAAAATAAACGGTTGTACAATTTTTAGCTGCACTCATTTTTGCCTCGTATCTTTTTGTTAGTCTAATTTTTTATAATCCCACTTATATAAAAATTTTTTTTTAACAATTATTGCCTTTTTAAAGCAAAAACATATACTTTTGTAACAATTTTGTATAGTTATGTTACAAAATCAGGTAAATTTTGTTTACTTGACTAGATATATCGTACTGAAAGATAATGAGTATATGCTATCTAACCTGGAAATAAAAGAACTAATAAAAGAAAAAAATATTTCTACGATTTTTCTGCAATTTATTGACATAAATGGCAATATAAAAACGCTTAATGTTCCGTCAGCACAAATAGATGACATACTTGACGGGAAAATAATGTTTGACGGTTCTTCAATCAGCGGTTTCAGACAAAATGAAACAATGGATCTTGTATTTCATCCGGATATAAGCACATTCGCTGTTTTTCCATTCAAATTTTCTAACCAGAAAACAACAGCACGTTTTATTTGTGACATCCATAATGCTGACGGAACTCCGTTTTCAGGGTGCCCGCGATCTAATTTGAAAAAGGTCATAAAAAATTCAAGAGATACCTATGGATGTACTATGCAAATAGGGCCTGAAGTCGAGTTTTTTCTCTTCAAAACAGATGACAACAATAATATTCTAAATACAGATACACAAAAAACAGGTTATTATGACACAAATTTGAGCAACAAATATGATGAAATGATGCTCCAAATGATGTTGGCTTTACAGGAACTCGGCTTTGAAATAGATGCACTTCACCATGAAGGTGCACCATTTCAACATGAAGTTGATTTAGGCTATGATGAAATTTTAAAAGCAGCTGACAATTTAATAACTTTCAAGTTTGTCATAAAAACAATTGCTAACAATTTTGGGTTCAAGGCTTCATTTATGCCCAAACCTATTTACGGAAAAAACGGTTCCGGGCTTCACCTTAATATTTCACTTTCCGATGAACAAGGAAAAAATATATTTTACGACAAAGAAAGACAGTACCAACTTTCTGAAACAGCAATGAATTCAATAGGCTCTTTGTTAAAGAATATAAAAGGCATAACTGCTGTATTAAATCCCACTATCAACAGTTACAAAAGGCTTGTCAAAGACTATGAAGCTCCTATATATCTTGTATGGTCAGTAGTCACAAGAAGTGCATTAATAAGAATTCCACAAAAAAGAGGCAATTCAACAAGACTTGAACTGCGTTCACCTGATCCTGCAATGAATCCATATCTGGCTTTCGCTGTAATATTACAAACCTGTATGGATGGAATAAGAAATTCTGTGGATCCGCCTCAACCTGTTGAAAAAAATCTCTTTCTCTTTTCAAGCAACGAAATAAAACAAAGAAAAATTAAATCACTTCCTAGAAATCTGTTTACAGCACTTGAAGAGTTTGAAAAAAGTCTTGTTGCACAGGCTGCACTTGGAGATTTTCTATATAACGAATTTTTATACGCGAAGAAAAAAGAATGGAACGAATATCGCAAACAGGTAACTCCATGGGAGTTAAAAAAATACCTTGATATATAATCAGAAAAATTTATTTATATTATAATTTTTTATAATGAGTTATGGCAATTGGAGAATTAGGAAAAATGGAAAAAGTTGAAAGACAACACCCTGTTGAACAGGATCCTCAAATAAGAAGAACAAATTTTGATGCAGTTGAAAGCAATTTCACAGATGAACAGGCAGCTTTAGAAGCATCAAGATGTCTTCACTGTAAAAATGCAAAATGTGTAAAAGGCTGTCCTGTTAATATACAAATTCCTGACTTTATCGCAGCAATTAAAGAAGGCGATATAGAAAAAGCCGGAGATATAATAAGAGAAACAAGTATGCTTCCCTCTGTCTGCGGTCGTGTATGCCCGCAGGAAAGACAATGCGAAGGAAACTGCATTTTAGGAATAAAAGGCAAAGCTGTTGCAATCGGTGCTCTCGAAAGGTATGTCGGAGACAAAACAAATGCAAAAACAGGAGAAATTAAAGATAAAAATAAAAAAGTAGCAATTGTTGGTTCAGGCTGCGCAGGCATTACAGCTGCCGCGGATTTAAGAAAAGCAGGCTATGATGTAACTGTTTTTGAAGCACTCCACAAACTTGGCGGCGTTTTAAGATACGGTATTCCTCCATTCAGACTTCCGAGAACAGTTCTTGACAGAGAAATTGAAGGTTTGAAAAATATCGGTGTTAAATTTGAAAAGAATGTTATTGTAGGTAAATCAATCACTATCAACCAGCTTAAAGAAGACGGCTTTGATGCAATCTTTTTATGCTCAGGTGCCGGCTTGCCAAAGATGATGAATATACCAGGAGAAAACCTAAACGGTGTATACTCAGCTAATGAATTTTTAACACGTGTAAACCTTATGCACGCCAACGAAGCAAAAACACCAACCCCTCTTAAAGTTGGCGAAAAAGTAGCTGTGATAGGCGGAGGAAATGTTGCAATGGATGCAGCAAGAACCGCAGTCAGAGTAGGCTACAAAGATGTTTACATCGCATATAGAAGAACAGAGGCAGAACTTCCTGCCAGGCTTGAAGAAATCAGACACGCAAAAGAAGAAGGTGTTGTCTTCAAATTCTTACATGCTCCAGCTGAAATCATAGGAGAAGACGGCTATGTTAAAGCTATGAAATTTGACATTATGGAGCTGGGTGAACCCGATGCTTCAGGCAGAAGAAGACCAGTCCCGACAGGTGAATCCGTCACTATGGAATTAGATGCAGTCATTGTAGCTCTCGGTACAGGCCCGAACCCGATTATTCAAACATCAGCAGAAAAAGAAGGTCTTGAACTTGAAACAAATAACAGAGGCTACATCATTGTAAATGCAGAAACTGGCGAAACTTCTATCCCAGGTGTCTATGCAGGCGGAGACGTTGCTCCGACAGGTGAATCAAATGCAATTAATGCAATGGGAGCCGGCAAACGCGCTGCCAAAGCAATGGATGAATATCTGCAAAATTTATAAACATGGGAAAAGCAAAAAAAAGAAATTTTCATAACTGTGTAAATTCAGGCGGAGCAATGAATTCATTTCCGCCTGTGTTTACTCGTGAAGAAGCCGTCAGTCGTGTTATTGAAGCTATCACGGCAAATGACTTCGGTCCCCAGACAAAGGATATTATAACTCTGTTTGGAATTACCGCAGAAGAGCTGGCCGAAGCAGGAGCGGCTTATGAAGATTTAGTTGCTTTAAAAGCTATTCTTAAATAAAAGGCTATACCCAAAAGAATCAATATCTTTCTAGATTTCCAAATAGCTGTTTGAATATATTTTTTTATTCAATAGAATTTCTGCTGTTTTAATGATTTTTACTTGTTCTTTGTCCTCTGTATCATATTCAACAGAATCAAGTTCTTCAAAGTTTTGCATCATATTAAACAAGTTGATGTACGCATTATCATAGCTTTTTTCAGGTTCAAGTTTTTCAATGACATTATTCACACGCAAAAGTTCTTCATCAAAAGAATCAACAATTGCACTATCCAAACCGCAACCCATTGCCATAACCATAAACACTCTGTTAATCACAGCTCTAAGCTCCTTAGAGCAACCGTTAGAAACGTTAGAAAGTCCGATTGTTGTCATAACCTCAGGATCAAAGCTTTCTTTGAGCATTCTTATTGTATTCAAAGCCTCAAGAGCCTGTGTCTGATCAACACAAACAGGAAGAATAAGAGGGTCGAAATAAAGTTTCTCATTACTTATCCCTTTAGCTTCAGAAACAGCTGAAATCTCAAATGCAAGTTCAAGTCTCTTATCCGCTTCTTTCGGGATTCCGAGTTCACTGTTCATAGTTAAAGCAATTACATTACAGCCATATTGTGAAACAATATCAGTGACTTTGTCCAGCCTTGCTTCATCCGCATTTGTACTGTTTATTATCCAATTTTCAGGATGTTTTGCCAGAGCCATTCCAACTGTTATTTCATCAGCATTGGTGCTGTCTAAAGACAAAGGTATATGAGTCATTGATTGAACAATATCAACAAGCCATTTCATTGTTCCGGCAAATGCACCTTTTGCCGGTCCTATATTTAAATCTATCCAGTCAGGATTAGTATCAATCTGACGTTTCAAAAGATTTCTGACAAAAGCCTCATCACGGTTTAATATCGCTTCTTTTGTAGATTTTGATATAATATGCAAATTTTCTGATATCAGTTTCATAGTTTTTCCTTAATTATAATATATTTGACAGTATTTCAGATACGGCTTTAGATTTATTCAAAGTATAAAAGTGAAGTCCCACTATGCCGTTTTGAACAAGAGTTTCACACTGGGAAATTGCATATTCAATTCCGCATTTTTTTATGTAATCTTTATCATCTTTATGCTTTTCTAATTTTTCATGAAAAGCCTTTGGAATCTCGACTTTGCAAAGAGAAGCCATTTTTTTAAGCTGTTTAAAACTTGTCACAGGAAGTATTCCCGGAACAACAGGTACATCAATTCCTTTCTCAATGCACAAATCAACAAAGGAGAAGAAATGATTGTTGTCAAAAAACAATTGTGTATAAATGAGATCAGCGCCACAATCTATCTTCTTTTTTAAATAATCTATATCCTTAGCCAGAGATTCCGCTTCTTTGTGGCCTTCAGGGTATCCTGCAACAGCTACTGATAAACTACTTTGTTTTTTTATACAATTAACAAGTTCATAGGCATATTTAAAATCTTTACAGATATTTCCGTCCTCAGGAATATCACCTCTTAAAGCAAGAATGTTTTCAACACCAAACTTTTCGATTGATTTCAAATATAATTTGATATTCTCCTCACTAGTTGAAACGCAAGTAAAATGAGGCATTGGTGTAACATTCAATTCATTTTGAATTCTGTTAATAATATCAATCGATTCATTCTGATTAGACCCTCCTGCACCGTATGTAACAGAAATCAAGGAAGGTGAATATTTTTTGAGAATCAACAATTCAGAAAAAAGTGTTTCTGTTTTTTTTCCGTCAATATCTTCCTTGGGAGGAAAAACCTCATAAGATATAACAGGTGTATTGTTACTTTTTTGATAAATCTCTTTTAACTTCAAAATTTTATCCTATTTATTAATTGAAAAGTAAACTTCTTTCAAACGTTTTTTACTGACATGGGTATAAAGTTGTGTTGTTGAAACATCGCTGTGACCTAAAAGTTCCTGGACCACTCTCAAGTCTGCTCCGTTTTCGAGCATATGAGTCGCAAAACTATGTCTCAAAGTATGCGGAGAAATATGTTTCTTTAACAATTCTCCCTGTTTTCTAATAAAAACATAAACATCCTGTCTTGTCATTAATTTGCCGTTATCCTTAACAAGTAGTTTTTTTGTATCTGATTTATATTTTTTCATTAAAAGTTCTCTATATTTCAAATAATCAATAACCGCCTTTTTTGCCTTTTGTCCTATTGGAATAATTCTTTCTTTAGAGCCCTTACCGACACATCTGACATATCTTGAAGAAAGCTCAATATTGTTCAACTCAAGACCAACAAGTTCCGAAACTCTCAACCCTGCGCCATATAAAAGTTCCATTACTGCTTTTTCCAATAGAGTTAAATGGTTTGTAAGAATTATTTCAATATCTGCTAAAGAAACAACTTTAGGCAAAGTTTTTCTGAGTTTTGGCAGCTCAATACTTAAACTGGGGTCTTGAGTTATATATTCATTAGCAAAAAGCCACCGAAACCAGCCTCTTATTGCTGCAATCTTTCTTGTTACACTTGTCGGTGAATAGTTTTTATCATGCAAATTTTTTATAAAATAATTTATATGATTCCTCTGAATATTTGCAAAATCATCAATGTTATCAATGGAAGCTAAAAAGTCACAAAAAGCCGTCAAGTCACGTCTGTAAGCATCAATTGTATTAGGGGACAAAGCTCTTTCAGCTTCAAGATATTCCAAATATTCAGCAATAAATTGAATCAACAAGACTAACTCCCTAGCCGTAAATTAGCTGTTTAGCAAATTTTACAGAATCTTCAGTTACCTCACCTGCTGCAAGCATAGCAATCGCTTTAATTTTGTTATTTTCATCAAGCGTATAAACTCTTACACTTGTTGTTTCATCTTGAGTTTTTGCCACATAAAAATGTCTGTCTGATTTTGCAGCAATTATTGGCTGATGAGTAATAGAGATAATTTGATGTGACTTAGCAAGCTCTGATATTTCAGAAGCAACTGCCTGACAGGCATTACCGGAAATTCCCGTATCAATTTCATCAAAAATTATCGTATTGATATTATCCGTATTAGCAAAAATAGTTTTGATAGCAAGCATAACCCTTGAGATTTCACCGCCTGAAGCAATCTTAGCTAGTGGTTTCGGAGATTCCGAAACATTTGTTGAAATTAAAAATTCAACACTGTCGCACCCGTTTGTGTTGATTTCTGTTTTTTCTATATTTATTTCAAACTGAACCTTTGGCATATCCAATTTTTCTAACTCTTTTTGTATAAGGACAGAAAGCCCTGAAGCAATTTCTTTTCTTGATTGTGAAAGAGTTTCAGCACAGGCAAGAAGAGCACTATATATTTCAGACTTTTCACGTGTCAAATTTTCAATCTCATCTTGTGAAAATTCTATTGAATTATACTCCTTCAGCATAGAGTCATAAGTGTCAAGAACCTGTTCTAGAGTATTTCCGTATTTTCGTTTTATTTTATCCAGAATATCAATTCTTTGTTGTATTTCATCCAGCCTCTGTTCATCCAGCTCCAAAGCTTCAGCATAATTTCTTAAATTAGAAGAAAGTTCTCTCAAACCTTCAAGTGAGTTTATCAAATCAGACTCATATTCAGCAAGAGAATTGTCCATTTCTGAGGCTTTTGAAATGTTTGACTTTACTTTACCAAGCGCAGTCAAAATACAAGAATCATCACCATATAAAGCCCAATAAGAAGAGTAAGAGAGTTCTTTAAGCTTTTCTACATTAGAAAGAATACCCAGCTCTTCATCCAGTTTTTTATCTTCTTCAATATCGCTAATTTGTGCAGATTCTATTTCATTAATTTGAAATTTCAAAAACTCAATCTGCTGCTCTGACATATCTGATTTATTCACAGCCTCATCAAGTTTTTTTGACACATCAACATATTGTTTATAAACTTCCTTGTAATGATTTAGAAGAGAAAGATGCTGTTGTGCACCATAACTGTCAAGAAGAGAAATATGATACTTAGGCTGAATATATGTATATGTCATATGCTGATTATGAATATCAATCAACATTTCTCTGAGATTTTTAATTACCTCCTGATTAACAAGCACCCCGTTAACACGTGACCTTGAGCCGGTTTCTGTAATTTCTCTTGAAAGCACAAGTTCATTACCAAGAGGCTCTATACCAAAAGTTTCATAAAATTCCGAAGGAAAAGTGTTCTCAAGCTCAAGCACAAGCTCAATAACTGCTCTGTTTTTACCTGTTTTGATAAGTTCTTTACTGGCTCTCGCTCCAAAGGCCAAGTCAATTGCATTTATCATAATACTTTTGCCTGCACCTGTTTCACCTGTAATAACGTTAAAACCCTTATCAAATTCCAGATTCAGTTCATCTATAATAATAAAATCTTTTATACTTAATGTCTTAATCATATTACTTTTCCGGAGCTACTCCCCATTGGAGCTTTTGTCTGAGTATGGAATAAAATTCATTATTTTCTTTTTCAAGAATTACCAATCTTGCTTTTTGAGAACTTTTTCTAATAACAACAAAATCATCGGAATTTATATCTATGGTATCCTGACCGTCAGCTGACATTTTAAGCCTGTTACAAGTTTTACAACTGGTAATTTTAATTTCTTCAGAAGCAGGAATAACCAGCGGACGAGCTGTCAGCGTATGCGGACAAATAGGAACAATTACAACAGCATCCAGCCCCGGAGCAACAACCGGCCCGCCCGCTGACAATGTATAAGCAGTAGAACCTGTCGGTGTAGAAATAATAATTCCATCAGCCAAATAGTCACATACAACTTTGTCATTAATAGATAAAAACAGTTTCGAAGTTCTGGAAAAGCTATCCCCTTTAATAACTATGTCATTTAATGCAAGAACCCTGTCTTGAAAAACAGAAAGCATCATTCTTTCTTGAATCTTATATTCACCTGCAATAAATTTATCAACAGCATACCCTATTTCATCAAGGTTAGCCTGAGCCAAAAAACCTAAACGACCAAGATTTATACCAAACAAAGGAACATTCTTAGGTGCATAAAATCTCGCAGCTTTGAGCAATGTTCCATCTCCACCTATTGTAATAACAAAGGAAGCATTAGAATCAAAGCTTGATGAAGGCATAATCTTTGCAGATAGACCTTTTTTATCCAATATATCTTTTGTTTCATTAGCAACATCAAAAGATTCTTTGACATCAGCATTAAAAACTATTGAAATATTTTTAAATGACAGCAGATTTTCCATAAGGAAATTATACTATAATCGCAAAAAAGCGACCAAATTTTAAAATCATGTAATTATTTTTTCGAAGCTATATCATAAGCAGCATCACAAGAACCGCAACAAGCTTCTTCATAAGTTTCGCCTAAATCACAGGCTTGATCACAGGCTTTCACTGCACGAGCAGCAAGAGCTTGATGTTTTTGATAGAAATCAATAGCATCTTTTACACTTTGAATGGTTTCAGGGTTCAAAGATTTATTAACAAGAGTACGTCCAAGCATTTCACTTTGCTGCAAAGCTTTTTCATTAGCCTCTGAAACTTCTGCTTCTGCTTTAACTTCAGGCTTAATTTCAGTTTCTTCTTTTTTCAAATTCGGCGTATATGCCTGTCTGAGATTATTTATATTTAATTTATTATCAAAATTTGTCATTTTATTCACTCTCCGAGTTTCTTCTTTTTTCTTTCTTCGTGTATTTCATCATGCTTTAAAACACAAACAATTTTTTTTTTGCTAGTTTAACAGAAAAAAATTTTTTGATATATACATTTTTTTTAAAAAAGTTAAAATAATCAGCTTGAAAAGCTGACATATTAAGAAAAAAGCTAATTAGTGTAAAGTATATACTTTATTAACATTTCTTAACAAAGTAGTAAAAATATGGCTCATTTTAATTAAGCAATGTAAAAAAATACAAAAAATCTGAAGAAAGTATTGAAAATTTGTTTTTAAAAATATGTAAGAAGATTGAGTAAAATATGCTATGGTTGTAAATCCTTTTGAATTCATAAAAAAAACTTCACAAACAACAAATACCACTGCAAATGATGTTAAAAAGCCCACAAAAGATGCTGATGTTTCTATGTGGGGTGTTGAAATAAAACAGGACATAAAAATAAAAAAAGACTCAACCCCCAAAGAAGCAAACGCTCTTTTAGAGGGTTACGAAAAAACACCAAATCCCAACATATATTTTGATAAAACTAAAAATATTTATTACTTATGGGATGAAAAAAAAGCAAAATTTGTTAAACAAAAAACAATTGAAGCCGTTCTGGAAACAGGCTATATCAGAACAAAAGACGGTTCTTTCCTCGATAAAGACGGAAGTCTTTTTGTCAAAAAAGAAAAGACTCATTATTGGCCCCAAAAAGAAATAGGATACAATCTACCTTACGAAATGGCGAAAATATACGGTTTTGAACGTTCCTATAAAGAATTTCTCTTTTATGACAAAAAAGAAAAAGTATACAAAACATGGAATGATAAAGAACAAAAATTTGTTAACTCAAATATTGTTTATGTAACTAAAGATCAGTTTTATCAAATAGGAGACAAATACTACGATTACTGGAACAAACCCGTATCAGAAAAGGACTTTCTGGCAAGCAAAAATAACTACATAAAAACCAATGACCCAAATTTATTCTATGATCCAAAAGATTCAAACACAATGTTCAGATGGAATAAAGATAAAAGAATTTTTGAAGAATGCGGTCCAAATATTGAAATGAAAAAATTGCTTGCCCAAAGGTCAGACGGGAAAATATCTGCATCACAGCAGGGTGAAAAGGGTGATTGCTGGTTGATTGCATCAGTCGCAGGATTGGCAGGCTTCAAAACAGAAATATTTAATGACTGTATTAATGTAGACGAAAACGGCAACACCACTATAAAATTAAAAGGCCCACAAAAAAGTTACGTAATTACAAAAGCCGAACTTGATGAAGCAATAAAAAAGCAATCTTATGCAACAGGTGACAGGGATATGATTGCATTTGAACTTGCATTTGAAAAATTCAGAAAAGAAAATATTGAAAATAAAAAAGCCACGCACACAAACCCCCTGAGCATGTATGCAATGGGCAGTTACTATGATGATGACTACAACTACGGTGGTCTGCCCAGGAATGCAATAGAAATATTAACAGGAAAAAGGGTTTATTCACTTGCAACATCAAGCAAAGAGAATATTTATCTTGAAGAAAATATTGCAAAACTTGGAAAGTTGGATGAAAAAAGAATAAAAAAATATTTGGATAACAACAAATTGCTTGTTATGATTTCTCTTGCTGATGCAGACAAAAAACGTGACGGCGCACATGCATTCATATTTAAATCATACGATGAAAAGAACGTATATTTAGTTAATCCTTATGACACCGGTAAAACAGAAAGTATACCAAAAGAAGAGTTCTACAAAAAACTTATAAGAATAGATTACACAGATCTAACAGCACCTATTGACAACAAATTAGCAAATTCAAAGTATTTAAATATCATAGAAACAGAAGATGTGAAAAAATATTTAAAATCGAAAAACAAAGAATAAAGTTTAACTAAGGCAAATATACTGTTGCATTTGTAAAGAAATGTAACAGCATATACTCATGTCTGCAATTTTGGACTTTGTATATACTTTATATATATGTAAGACAAATGAAACAAATTAAAAGAAAAACAAATAACTTAATTTTAAATAAGATGAGACTTTCACACTAAACACTAACCTACCTAACTTCCTAACCTTCCCTTCCTATTAAAAGTATTGCTCTAATTCAAAATTAGAGCTTTTTTTTGACAAAATGAACAGGCGCAGCAAAGCGAGCCTAGTGAACTTGTCTCCGAAGCGAAGCGTAGGTGCTTCTTTTTCGGCTGAGCTTATGCGAAGCCTGAAAAATGCGGTCACGGAATAGCAAAAAGCCTTAAAAGAAGCGAGGATAAGCAAATAGTGACACTTTCTGAAAAATGGCGTCACGGAATAGCAAAAAGCCTTAAAAGAAGCGAAGATACGCAAATAGTGACACCTTCTTGTAAAATAATTAAAGTTTCAAAAAATAGTTCCGATAATACTGCATGTGTATGACGATAAAGCAAAGACATTAACGTAGTATGAAATAATGGATATGTACGATATCGAACTAGAAGATAAAGAGCTGAAAGAAGTCGGTCTGGAACTAATGTTTTTGACCCCTGAAAAATGCAGCCATGACGACGGAATCACAGCTGTTGAACTCAGTCGACATTTAAATATGCCGTTAGACACTGTAAAAAAGAAATTAAAAATTCTTTTTGATAAAGGAATCGTACAGGTAAAAGGGATAAACCCGAAAATATGGAAATTTAACGAGTACAACTTTCAAAGAATGAATGAAGAAGACGAAGTTTATATATTGCTTTGCAGCTTTGATGACGTAGATTTTGATAAATATTTTTCTTATTAATTCAAAAACTCATCCAAAATTGCTTTTGTGTCATCAAAAACTTTCTCAATAGAATTATTTGCATTAACAACTTTTACCCTTTGCGGTTCCTGATGCGCTATTTCCAAATAACCGCTTCTGACTTTTTTATGAAACTCAATGCCGGCAGCTTCCATTCTGTCTTTTTCAGAACCAATTCGTGTTTGAGCAACATCGGTTGCAACATCAAACACAAAAGTCAAATCAGGCCTTATATCACCCGTTGCGAGATTATTAAGATATTTAAGCTGCTCGATATTCTCGCCTCTGCCATAGCCCTGATAAGCAATTGTTGAATCAGTGTGTCTGTCACAGATAACTATTTTGCCTGCATCAACAGCCGGTTTTATAATGTTAGCTATATGCTGTGCTCTGTCAGCCAAGAATAAAAAAGCTTCACACATAGGAGCAACATCACCTTCATAATGAAGAAGAAGTTGTCTTATATTTTGTCCGAGTCCTTTTGCCCCCGGTTCTCTTGTCCAAAGAACTTCATAGCCTTTGTTTCTTAAATACTCTAAAACAAGCTCAGACTGAGTTGTTTTTCCACAACCGTCAGCACCTTCAAATGTAATAAAATAGCCTTTTTTCACAATTCTGAGCCTATATTCTGTCAAAACCTGTATATTTTTGAAGAACTTCAGGAATTAGAATTGTACCGTCTTCTTGTTGGAAGTTTTCAACTATTGCCGCAAAAGTTCTTCCAACCGCCAAACCTGAACCATTCATTGTATAACAGTAGTTAACTTTTCCCGTTGACTTGCTTCTGTATTTAAGACCGGCACGTCTTGCCTGGAAATCACCGAATACAGAACAGCTTGAAATTTCCTTATAATCATTATAAGAAGGCATCCAAACCTCAAGGTCATAGCATTTTCTAGCTGAAAAACCTATATCACCGGAACTGAGCTCAACTCTTCTGTATGGAAGACCAAGCATTTCAAGCATTTCTTCCGCATCTCTTGTCAATTTTTCGTGTTCTTCAGGAGCTTGTTCAGGTGTAGTAAGTTTCACAAGCTCAACTTTATTGAACTGATGAACACGTATCAAGCCTCTTGTATCTTTTCCGGCAGAACCTGCTTCTCTTCTAAAGCACGGTGTATAAGCTGTCATACATTTAGGCAAATCATCTTCCGACAAAATTTCATTGCAATAAATATTAGTAACAGGCACTTCTGCTGTCGGAATCAGATATAAATCTTCATCTACACATTTGTACATATCTTCTTTAAACTTAGGCAGCTGCCCTGTCCCTGTCATAGCAGCACCATTAACCAAGACAGGCGGAAGAATTTCTTCGTAACCGTGCTTTGTTGTATGAACATCAAGGAAAAAGTTTATAATAGCTCTTTCCAATCTGGCACCTTTACCTTTATAAATATAAAATCTCGATTGAGAAATTTTTACGCCTCTTTCAAAATCAACCAGGTCTTTTTCAACTGTCAAATCCCAGTGAGGCTTTTGTTCAAAAGAAGGTTTAACAACCTCACCCACAACTTTTTTAACAACATTAGCCGAATCATCAGCACCAATCGGGGTTGTTTCACAAGGCATATTAGGTATACTCAGAAGTAAATTTTTCTGTTTTTCATTCAGCTCAAGTTCTTTTTCTTCAAGAGATTTTATGTCATCCCCTAATTTTCTGACTTCTTCTTGAATAGAATCAGTATTCTCACCGTTTTTTTTCATCAAACCTATTTTTTGTGATTCAGATTTTCTTTTTGCTCGAAGTTCGTCAGCTTCTGTTTGTACTTTTCTTCTTTCAACATCTATTTCAAGAACAGCATCAATGCTGAGTTCAGGATTTCTTCTTTTCAAAAGTTCATTAACCTTTTCAGGATTCTCTCTGATAATTTTGATGTCCAACATAAAAAAACTCTTTCTTTTTCTGATATCACGTACCTAGATTCTATAAAAAAACAATTGAAAAATCCAGAAAATTAATTAAAATAAATATATGAAAAGATTTTTTACATTTTTTTTAGTTTTAATGCTCTCTTTTTTGCTTATACAAAAAAACACTTTTGCCGAAACAAATCTGAGAAATTATAAATCAATTCAATTGGCAAAAGGGTCTTTTCTAAAAGCTATAAGTCAGAGAGAAATTTCCACATCGAATGTAAAAGCAGGCGATGTTGAATATTTTATAAATCCGGCAGATGTTTTTGTCGGCACATCCAATGTTATTCCGAAAGATTCAGTTTACCTCGGAGTTGTAGAAGAAGTTATGGAGGCTGTTGAAGGCATCAACGCATCCATGAAAATAAAAATATACAAAGTGATAACCCCAGATAGAAATGAATTTTCAATTGATGCAAATGTTTTTTGGAAAGGCTCAACAACAATAGGAGGAGACCTGTCAGAAGTAGCTTATTATGTAAGAATGCCTCACTATCCAGGAGATTGGAAAAAAGGGGCATTACAACTTGTGCCGACATCAATTCGAGAACATGGAAAACCCACAGTAATCAGAGCAGGTGAAGAAGTAACTTTCATAATCAACAATGAACATAGTCTTTACAAGCCTATTAAATAACCATTACAGTTACTTAATAGTGCACTCAAAACAGTTGATATATTTTTATTTTTTATTTATATATATCATTAATAAATTACGATGTAATGTGGGTCATGCCGGATAAGAAGAGTCTCGATTTTAATATTATCGCATCTGACTGTCAGATAGCTACTGATATTGACAGTAACGAAGTCATCGACCTTTTAAACGGATTAAAACAGAAATTTACAGAGATAGAACTTATTGCCATATTCAATTATTTTCTTAAAATTGAATACCGTCCTGATGTACTTACTTATTTAATCAAAGAATTAGACAAATACAAAGACTCATCTTCACTAGATCCGCTTACGAACCTGCTTTTGATGAAAGACAGAACGCCTAATGCGGACTATTCAAAAGACCAATATACTAATGTAAGAGTTTTATGCGCAAAAGCAATATCCAATCTGAAAGATCACAGTTCAGTCCACACATTTTTATATTGTTTGAATGATAAAAATGAAAATTACAAAATTAGACTAAGCTGTGCGGATGCACTGGGGAAATTAGGTGACAAATATGCAGTAACAACACTAATGGATGTTGTATCTGATGAAGAAGAAAAATCCGTTTACATCAGAGAATCAGCAGCAGTAGCGCTTGGACTCATAGGGGACTTGAGAGCAGTAGACTCTCTTGTAAATATTCTTGAGACAAAAAACGGAATAATGGACAAATTCACTTATCTCAAAGAAAAAGTAGTAGAAGCCATATGCAAACTCAATCCAAACAATGACAGAGTGTATAAAGCTTTAAAAAACTCACTTTCAGATGAAAATCCACAGGTTAGAATTAATGCAATAGAAGCACTAATGGACTACGAAACAGAAGAAGCGCATGAGCTAATTGAAACAATGCTTAAAGATGAAGACGAAGAGGTTCAAAGAAATGCCGTTATTGCACTTTTCAATATCAAAGGAGAGGAAATCTTAAATAGAATAATACTCGACCCTCAGTACAGTGAAATTTGTAAAGACGAAGCCAAAAATATACTGGAAGACGAAAAAACATATGAAGATATCAACTAAAAAAACAGGAGTAATTCTTTTATCTGGAGGGCTTGATTCTGTTGTTTCGCTTGCTTTTTTGCAAAACGAAATAGATTTTAAACTGGCATTAACATTTGATTACGGTCAAAAGTCTTTTCAAAAAGAACTTGAAGCTTCAAAAAACATAGCGAAGTACTTCAAAATTGAGCACAAATGTATAAAATTAGACTGGCTGCAAAAAATAACAAAGACCTCTCTTGTATCAAAAGAAAGTATCCCTGATATAACAGAAAAAAATCTGGATAATGAAGATATAACAATTCAGAGTATGAAAAATGTCTGGGTGCCTAACAGAAACGGATTATTCATAAACATAGCAGCATCGTTTGCAGATTCGTTCGGCTACGACTATATAGTTATTGGGGCAAACAAAGAAGAAGCAGCAACATTCTCTGATAACTCAAAAGCATTCATTAAAAAGATAAACCGGTCTTTGGAATATTCTACAAATTACAAAACAAAAGTAATTGCGCCTTTAATAGACATGAAGAAAAATGAAATTGTAAAAAAGGCAGTTGAATTAAAAGCACCTTTAAAATTTATAAACAGTTGTTACAATAATACAAAAAAACATTGCGGAAGATGTGAATCTTGTAACAGACTAAAAAGAGCATTGAAAAATATTAATCAGGAAGAGATATTAAAAGAACTATTTGAGGATTAAAATGAAGTCATTATTCATAGAAAACGAAATAAAGTACATAGGAAGCCAGCTCGCCCCGCATTGGATATATAAAAACTTTCACATACTGGGAGACGCAATCGTTTCATTCATAGGTGAAATGGATGTAAAAATTACAGAGATGGTTGATATAGAAGATGTTATTTCCAACTCACCCATTTACAGCAAAAAAATGGTTAGTTTTATAATTGAACAATTTGAAATCAGCCTGTCTGAGTGTGTGCTGAGACAGAGATTCTTAATATGCATAATTATTGAAGAACTCAGAAAAATTCTGGGTGATAAATTTAAAATCACAAGAAGCGGTGATGACATTTTTGTAAATATAAACGGAAAAGACAAAAAACTTTCAGTTTCTATTGCAACAAAATCAATTACCTCAGGGCTAATCCACACAGGACTTAATATAGATCCGACAGGTGCTCCAGTTGATGCGTGCGGGCTGACAACAGATCTTGGTATTACGGATATTGAAGGATTTGCCAGAAATATCATGAAACGATATATTGAAGAAAACAATGAAATGAAAGATGCAGTTTGTAAAGTTAGGGGAGTTTAATATATGGCAATAAGAAATTCAAAAAAAGTTAAACAAACTTGGGCTTTGTTTATAGTCACATTCCTTGTTTCTCTTGTAATAATTACATATTTTATTAAAAGCTTCTCACCGAACGTAGATGTAGAAATAGGTTCTGACGAAGAACAAACCGTTGAAGAGAACTCTTCTGACAGCGATGTAAAAAAAGCCATAGATGACAGACTCAGATGGATACAGATGGAAGATAATATGCCCGGTGTCTCAAAACGTGACGAAAACCAGAGCGAAGATATAACATATATGGATAATGACAAGAAAAAGACTGATACGGATAAAGAAACACAACCCAAAGAAGAAGACAACACTTCAAAAGCTAAACAGGGAGAGCTGGCACCAATTGAATATGTAAACCCCAAACATCAAATTACCCAGCCGCCTGTACCTGCTCAGACAACAGCACCGGCAGCAGAGCCTTTTAAAATGTCAAAAGTTTATGTCGGCTCATACCCGACAATTGAACAGGCAATTCAGGCACAAAACAAACTTATGAATACACCAATCTCTGTCAGCCCGTTCGTAAAAGAAGTTAACGGAAGCTATGTCCTTCAAGCAGGCTCATATGCAAATGCAGGCAAGGCAGAAGCTGTGGCAAGAGAAATTAATTCAGTAGGCTTCCATGCCAGAGTTGTAAAAGAATAAAAAGATTACTTTATCTTTACAAAACCCTAAATATAGCGTTGACAAAGGGTTTTGTTTATAGAATTATATAATTGTATCTCTATCGGGAGTACAGGTTTGTGCTGAACACTGATTTTCGAAAAAGATATGACGCACAGGGCGTCGTTGCAAACCCTGTAAGGGCTAAGGTGTTAAACCCTAACCAAATGATTAATAATTAAATTTATATACAAGGAGAAAACATGCCAACAATTGCACAATTGGTAAGAAAAGAACGTAAAAGTTCAGTTGATAAAACAAAATCACCGGCTCTTACAAACTGCCCTCAAAGACGCGGCGTTTGCACAAGAGTTTATACAACTACACCGAAAAAACCTAACTCAGCATTGAGAAAAGTTGCAAGGGTTAGATTGACTAACGGTTTTGAAGTTACATCTTACATTCCGGGTATCGGTCACAACCTTCAAGAACACAGTGTTGTTCTTATCAGAGGCGGAAGGGTAAAAGACCTTCCTGGTGTTAGATACCACATTGTCAGAGGCACATTGGATACAGCAGGTGTTGCCAACAGAGCACAAAGCAGATCCAAATACGGTGCTAAAAAAGCTAAAGCAGCTAAAAAGTAAGCTGATTTGTTAAGTATTTAAAGAAAAGGAATCATAAAGATGTCAAGAAGAAATAAACCGCCGAAAAGAATACCGGCACCGGATGCAATATACAATAGTGTAGATATCGCTAAATTCATCAACAGATTGATGAGAAGAGGCAAAAAATCTATTGCTGAAAAGATTTTCTATGAAACAATGGAAGCAATCAAAGAAAGAACCAAAGAAGATCCAATCGAAATCTTAAACAAAGCTTTTACCAACACTACTCCTCTTTTGGAAGTTAAAGCAAGAAGAATCGGTGGTTCAACTTACCAGGTTCCTGTTGAAGTTAAACCTGACAGAGGGAAAGGTCTTGCTGCTATTTGGATGATTGATTCAGCTAAGAAAAGACACGGAAAATCAATGAAAGAAAAATTAACAGCAGAACTCATTGATGCATCAAACGGCAACGGCGCAGCATGCAAAAAACGTGAAGACACTCACAAAATGGCTGAAGCAAACAAAGCATTTGCTCATTACAGATATTAATTCTAAGTTTATTAGAAATATAAGTAAAAGAGTCCTGAAATCAGGGCTCTTTTCTTTTCTTAACAATCTGTTACAATCAATTTTTTATACACAAAGTATATACAATTAAAAAAAATTGCTACCTAAAATTCCAAAAAGTATATACTCATTTTTCAAATCTTTAATATTTCTTAATATTTGAAAAAATTGTAAGAAACAGTCCAGGCAATTATTTCATTTTGATATACTTTATATAAACATAAGAGATAAATAAAAATAAAGAAAACAAACTAGACTAATTGATTTTAATAAACTTAAAACTATAAATGGAACGGGAATAGGTATTTAACACGAGGCTATTAAAAAAAGCCTCTTTTTTTTGACAAAATGAACAGGCGCAGCGAAGCGAGCCTAGTGAACTTGTCTGCGAAGTCGAAGACTCAGCTAAAAATGCTATCACGAATAAACAGCAGATTTTATGCTCTTCCTATATCAAAGTGCCAGCGTTCTTTAACTTTTTTGAAATCACCGCCCCAACGGAAGCCTATGGATTTTGCATAATCAGCAAGTTTCTTATAATCTGCATCAGAACCGCCTTCTATATGCAAATCAACAGCTCTTCCTTGACAATGAAGAGAATTTTTAGCCGCTAAATTAGGTTTGCGCCTAATTAAGTCAGCCTGTTCAGCCTGTGTTCTATAACCGCTTGTTATAGAAACCTTCATTCCCTGTGATTTTGCCCAGTCCAAAAGCTGCATTGTTTTTTGCTGCATTGTTGGATCCAGTTTTGATATCTTATCGCCATCACTTCCGTATTTATTATAATCGTATGGCCTAAAGTTATCAGCAACCCAAGGCTCCGGTATGTGGTTAATTTTTATATTACTCAATACCTGCAAAAGAACTTTCATAAATTCTTGCTGCATTTTTTCCTGATTCATGAGCATAGTTGTACAAAAAGTATCAACATTTCCAACTGACATATCCACAGGAAACATACCGAATCCAACAGAATTTATGCCAAGAGTGTCAGGCATACCCACAGGTTGAAACGGTGTCAAACCTGATAAACAATTGTTATTAAGATTAAAGAAATTCAGTGGTCCTGCCAAAATTATTCCCTTATAAAATATCCCTTATATTAATAAAGTAAATTTCATGAAAAATATTGACAAAAATGATATAATATTAATAAATGTTAAGAAAAAATCCCCACAATTTAAGTAGGAAAACTGGAAAATAAAAAAACACTGAATGAAAATATTTGTATGAAGAAAAAGATAGTTTTAATGTTCATAATAACGATAATGTCTGTGCCTTTGTGCAAAGCATCAATTGACAGTGATGAAACTATCAATGAAACTGAAACAGTAAACATTCATACAAAAAAAACTGATGTCATTAAAGAAGAGGAAATGTTTGCCCCGGTTGATTTAGATCTCACTGATTATACATACATGAACAAAGAAAACAAAAAATTCAAACTAAGTGCAGAAAAAGAGGGAAAACCGGCATACGTCAAAAATACAGGGCAAATATGGGACGAGGATATGCTGTTTCGCTACAACTTTTACTCTGACGAATCCAATCTTAGAGTACTGCCAAGCTATGGCTCACTGGGTTCTTATATATCAAGAGACCTTGATGAAAATACTTCAGTAATGATAGGTCAGGACGGATTGTCTTCAATAAACGGAGACACAGTCAATTTCAATTATGACAACTATTCATATTATAGCAGCGGCGCACGTATAGACGGAAACCAAAAACATTTCAATTATTCGGTTGGAGCGTTCAACCACACAGACACGCTCAACCAGCAGCTCGCTGCTGTTGTAAGCACAAAACCTTCCAGCATTTTAAATTCAAAAGGTAAATTTTATGTAGGCGGTGGTGTTTTCACAAACCTAATGAATGACGCCAATTTAAACACAACAGGTTTATTTGCCCAATATAAAAATAACAAACTTGCATTGAGTGCACAGGTTTCTAACTCTTCTTACTCAAGATCAGGCTACAACGATTACAACAAGGCACACTTCTTAACACAATACAAATTCAATGACCATCTTTCACTAAAAAATAAGATAGTGCAAAACTTTGATGTAAACGAAGTTCAAGGTGAATTGGGCCTGGTATTGAATCCGTTAAAAGACACTGACAGATTGCAGCTCGAGGTAACAGCAGCAAACTATCAGTCACAAAATGTTGTCACAAGACAAAGACTGAAATTTTCAACGTCTTTCAGATTTTAATATGATCCAAATAACTTGTTCTTGAAATATTTATCTGTTCTGAAGTATCCAGATTTTTTAAAGTAACAGTATTATTCTTTAACTCATCTTCCATAAGAATCAACGCATATTTAGCAGTTTTTGCCGCCTTATCAAGCTGTTTTTTGAACTTTCTGTTTGAATAATCAAATTCTGCACTAAAACCGTTTTCTCTGAGTTCATCAACAATTTTGAAAGTTTCTGAAATATTTTCAGATACAACAAAAACATCCAATCTTTTAGACTCTGCTGTATCTATAAGAGAATTGAGTCGTTCCATACCCATAGCCCAACCAACAGCTGGTGTCGGCTGTCCGCCAAGTGTTTCTACCAAAGAATCATATCTTCCGCCGCCGCAAACTGCATTTTGTGAACCAAGGTTATTAGATTTTATTTCAAAAACTGTTCTGTTATAATAATCCAGCCCTCTTACAAGCAATTTATTTTCTTTAAACGGAATATTTAAAGCAGACAAATATTCTTTTACTTTATCAAAATGCTCTTTACAATCCGGACATATAAAATCACCGAGAATAACCTTTTGAATTTCTTCACGTTCAAAGATTTTTTTGCATGAATCTACTTTACAATCCAAAATTCTTAATGGATTTTTTTCATATCTGAAATTACAGTCCTCGCAAAGTTCAGGTAAATATGGTTTCAAAACTTCTTTTATTGCTTCTCTATATTTTTTTCTGCACTCAGGACATCCGAGCGAATTTATTTCAATCTCCAAATCAGTTAAGCCCAATTCATTAAGATATTTCACTGCAAGATTAATAACTTCAGCATCAGCAGAGGGTTCAGCCGTGCCAAACATTTCCACACCAACCTGATGAAATTGTCTTTGACGACCTGCCTGAGGTCTTTCATATCTGAACATCGGACCTTTATACCAGAGTTTGACAGGCTGAGGGAGACGAGAAAAGCCATGTTCAATAAAAGCTCTGACAACACCTGCCGTATTTTCCGGACGAAGTGTTAAAGACCTTTCACTTTTCTCAAAAGTATACATTTCTTTATTAACAATATCAGTAGAATCACCAACACCTCTGGCAAAAAGTTCTGTTGCTTCGAAAACAGGTGTCCTTATTTCCTTAAAGTTCGCCTTTGAAAAAACCGATTGCGCAATTTTTTCCATTTTTTGCCAGTTAGAAATCTCATCAGGAAGAATATCTTTTGTACCCTTTTGTGCTTGAATCACTTTGCCACCTCAATATAATTTTATCAGTTAGCATTATTATATATAAAAAATGGCTATTTCAATATACAAAAATTTATAGTAAAATCAACTCGTAAATAAAATTTCTCCACAAATCAGGAAAGAGGAAATAATGGATATAAAAAATTGTTTTACTGCTAAAAATATCAGCTTTACAATCCTGATACTAACAATTCTGTTTTTGCTTGTAAAAATGACAGATGTTGCACTTCTATTGTTTTGCAGCTATGTTATCTCAAGCTCCATCAATCCATTTGTTGATAAAATGCAGGAGAAAATGCCCAGAGCTTTGGCAACTGTTATTATGATTACACTCATAACACTAATAACCTTGGGCGTTTTTATTCCTATCATTATTATGTCCGTCAATGAGATAAAAGACTTTTTAAATCAGCTTCCACAGCAAATTCAAAATATCCAACACTTCCTTGATACCTTTAAAATAGGAGGACAGGACATCTCCCAATATTTGAATATAGATACTGTTTTGGATAATTCAACAAATATAGCAAAAGAAGTAATAGACAAATCAATAAATTTTACTTTAGGAATTGTAGGTGTCCTGACTATTCTTGTTACAATAGGAATAATAGTGTTTTTTCTTACAAACGATCGTGAAGAAATCAAAAATTTCAGTCTCAAACTTTTTCCTAAAACAATGAGAAACAGAGCCTCCAAAGTAATGGACGATCTTGAAACAAAAGTAGGAGGTTATGTTACAGCACAAATTCTCTCAATCACTATTGTCGGAATTATAGTAGCTGTTTGTCTTTTGATTATGAGAGTAGAATATGCAGTCTTTCTGGGCTTTATATCTGCAATTTTGGATCTTGTACCTATTGTCGGACCGGTTTTGTCCGGAGTATTAATACTTCTGGTTGCATTTCCAAAAGGCTGGCTCATCTGCACACTGGCAATAGGCTCATTGCTTCTGGGACAGTTTGTTGAAAATAATTGGGCAAAACCTTATTTCTTTTCAAAATATATGGATTTACATCCGCTTGTAGTAATATTTTCATTCGTAGTCGCTGCTAAGTTTCTTGGTGTTGTAGGTGTTTTAATAGCTCCTGCAATTGCAGCCGTTTTTGTTACACTGTTTGAAGAAATTTATGTTAAAACTATGAATGATGAAAGTAATGAATAGATGACAGATAAAATTTTATATAATATCCCTCAAAAAAATCAGGAAATCAATATATGGATGGCATTCCCAGCAATGACAACATTTGGAATGTCGTCTCTGGGTTATATGTCAATAATTAAAACACTTGATCAAAGAAGTGATTATTATGTAGAAAAAATATTTACTGACACAAAAAGTACACAGCTTATGCCATCTCAGGTTGATATAATGGGATTTTCTGTTTCTTTTGAAATAGATTTTCTCGGCATATTTAAAATTTTAGAAAACTACAATATTCCACTAAAAACTAAAGACCGTTCTGAAGAACACCCGATAATCTTTGGCGGCGGTCCTGTACTAACAGCCAACCCGGAACCTTATGCAGATTTTTTTGATTTTATTATCATTGGAGATGCTGAAGATTTAGACAAAAATATTATTGACGAAGTCAAAAATAATAAGAATCTCGACAAAAAGCAGATTCTTGAAAAATTATCAAAAATAAAAGGAATATATGTTCCATTATTGAGAAATAAAGTAGAAAAGCTTACTTCACCTCTCGGAAATTGTATAACCACGCCTGTATTAAGTGAACAAAGCTTCTTCTCTAATACATTTGTAATAGAAATGGTAAGAGGCTGCCCGCAAAGATGCGGATTTTGTCTTGCTTCATATTTGAATCTTCCGGCTAGATTCTGTGATTTAAAACAAATTACAGACAGCATTGATTTTGGGCTTCAATATACAAACAAAATTGCGCTTCTTGGTGCTCTAATCACAGCACATCCTGATTTTGACAAAATATGTGAACATATTCTGAAGCGCAAAAAAGAAATACCGGAGCTCGAACTTTCAGTTTCATCGCTTAGAGCAGACTCAATCTCTCCAATAATAATTAAGACACTTGTAGAATGCGGTCAAAAACATTCTACAATAGCAATAGAAGCGGGTTCTGAAAGGCTTAGAAAACTAATAAATAAAAATCTTACGGAAAAACAAATCTTCGAAACTGTAAAAACTGCATGCGAAAATGGATTAAAAGGTTTGAAGATATATGCAATGATCGGACATCCGACTGAAACCCGAGAAGACATAGATGAAATGGTTAACCTCGCAAAAAAATTAAAAAATACCTTCAAAGGCTTTGATTTCACTTTTTCATTTGCAACATTTGTACCTAAAGCACAAACACCATTCCAATTTTGTGAAAGAGAATCGACAAAATCTCTTGAAAGAAAATATGAATATTTGAAAAAAGAATTTCATAAACTTGGAGTAAAAATAAGAACATCTAGCGTAAAATGGGACTACTGGCAAGCAGTAATCTCCAGAGGTGACCGTTCTATAAGTAATTTGCTGGTTTCAGTTTATAAAGAAGGCGGAAACTTAGGTGCATTCAAACAATCATACAAAAAATTAAGAGATGAAAAAAATATACCAACTTCTGAAAGCTTCGCTTTAAAGAAAAAAGCATTAAACAAAGAATTGCCATGGGATTTTATTGAATCATACCCCGGAAAAGAAGCTCTTATCAAAGAATATACAAGGCTTTTGGGTTAATATTAATAATTGTAAAGTAATTAAAAATTTTTTTTGTTTAAAAGGGTTGACATTTAATTTCTTGATGTCATAATTAATATGTAAGGTTTAAGTGTAGTCGAAACACTAAATAACATTAATAACAATAAATAACCCCGAACACATATAAACTCCTAAATAATAAACACAAAAGAGACCATTAGGATGCAGAAAACAGACCACCCGGAAATTAAAAATCTGAGTGGCTTTTTTTTATTCAGAGGAAAACTTATATGATTGACATCATTTGATATATTCGTGACAAAATTAAGTGTAATAATGACAATAAATAACGATTTTGCTTTTAAATCGTGAAAAGTTTATAATAAAAAACATGATTTTAACTGATGCAAATACAATTTCAAAAGCTGTATACACATTATGCCAAAAAGCAAATTGCTCATATCCTCAGGATTTGTACAATTTGCTTTACAAAAAATATTTGAACTCTGATGGTCTTAAACATCAAAAGTATTACTATATACTAAAAAATATAGAAATGTCCAATGAAAAACAAAGACCACTGTGTCAAGACACAGGTCAGGTAATTGTTTTTGTTGAAATAGGAAGCAATGTTCATATAACAGGATTATCTATTGAAAAAACAATAAACGCCGCTGTCGAAAAAGCATACAAAGATAATTTCTTCAGAAAATCTACCGTAAAAAATGCAATTTTTGACAGAAGAAATACATCAACAAACACACCGGCAATAATTTACACTGAAATATCAGAAAAAGATCCTGACACAATCAGGCTGAAACTAATGGTTAAGGGAGCAGGTTCAGAAAATTACAGCACAATAAAAATGTTTAAGCCAACATCCGAAAAAAAAGAAATTTTTGAATTTATTAAAGATTCAGTTATATCAGCCGGAGAAAAATCCTGTCCTCCATTGTGTCTTGGTGTAGGCATAGGAGCTACGATGGATAAAGCTGCTGTTCTTTCTAAAAAAGCATTTTTCAACACTAATGAAACAGTTGAAGAAAAAGCATTTTGCGAAGAACTAAAAAAATATTTGAAAAACTACAATCTTGATATTTTAAATATTAAAATAATTACAACCGCAACTCACATTGCTTGCCTGCCTGTCGCACTAACAATTAACTGCCACAGCACTCGCCACTGTGAATGTGTAATAAAAGAAAACTCAATAGAATTTACCGACGATGATTTAGAAGTAAAAGCAATCGAATATACAGATGAAAACCAAATTGAAATAAATACAGAAGACATACAGAGCATTAAAAAACTAAAAAAAGGCATGCGAATACTTTTGACAGGCCAAATTTATACAGCAAGAGATGCCGCACATGAAAAAATGGCAGAATATGAAAAAGAACATGGGGCAATGCCTTTTGATATAAAAGACAAAATAATTTTTTACGCCGGCCCCTGTCCGCCTGCACCAAATGAAATAATCGGTCCTGTTGGACCAACAACGTCTGTAAGAATGGATAAATTTTCAGAGGTCATGTATTCAAAAGGGCTTGCAGCGACAATCGGTAAAGGCGAGAGAACAGCCGAAACAGAAAACATAATACAAAAATACAATGGAAAATATTTCACGGCACAAGGCGGTGTAGCATGTCTGCTGGCCGATTGCATAAAAAAATCAGAAATAATAGCTTTTGAAGAGCTTGGAACAGAAGCTGTCAGAAAATTGTATGTTGAAAAATTTCCTGTAACTGTTGAAATATAAAAAAGACCTCTTTATGTGAGGTCTTTTTTTACATTTAAGAAATTCTTTGGAACATATAACCGATTCCACGTGCAGTAAGAATCAATTCAGGATTAGCCGGATCTGTTTCTAGCTTTGAACGTAATCTTGAAATGTGAACGTCAACAACTCTTGTATCGATTCTATGATCCGGTGGATAAGCCCAAACATACTGGAGTATTTCATTTCGAGAATATGCTTGACCTGAGTTATTAACCAGAAGTTCAAGAAGGCTGAATTCCATACCTGTAAGTCTTATACGTTCATTTTTTCTGAAGACTTGACGTCTTGCAGTATCAATTTTTATGTTTCCTGTTGTAATGACATTTTTAGTAACTTTGCCTGTTGATGGTGTAATTTCTCTGTTAGTGGAACGTCTCAAAACAGATTTTACACGGGCTTCAAGTTCTTTAGGGCTGAAAGGTTTAACAACATAGTCATCAGCACCAAGCTCCAAACCTGTGATTCTTTCTGAAACATCACCGAGAGCCGTAAGAATAATAATAGGAACATCAGAAGTTCTTCTGATTTCTCTGCATACCCCATATCCGTCCATTTTAGGCATCATAACATCTAAAACAACGAGATCAGGATTTTCTTTGTTAAACATTGCTACTGCTTCTTCACCATCAGCAGCAGTAACGATATCATAACCAATCATTCCGAGTCTTGTTTCAAGAATTCTACGGATACTGGCTTCATCATCAGCAATTAAAATCTTTTGCTTTGCTTCACCTTGTTCATTAGAAACTTCACTATTTGGACACATGTTAAAAACCTATCTTTCTTTACCCTATGTCTTAAACCACATATATTACAAAATATTGATTTTTTTTAAATTATATTACAACTAAAAAATATAGTCAACTTAATCATAGACACTTTTTTGCATACTTTCACTATAAATTGCAATAGAATTATGCTGGTGCTATAAAAGAATTAGGAAAAGAAAAATGAGGATAAAATAATGTCTAACATCGAGGTAATTTTACCTGACAATTCAAAAATTTCACTTCAAGAAGGAGCAAACGGATTTGATTTAGCTAAATCAATCAGTGAAGGACTTGCAAAAAATGCAGTTGCACTTGAAATAAACGGAGATGTTAAAGACATTAGAACGACGTTATCCAATAATGATAAAGTAAAAATTCTAACAGCAAAAGATCCTGAAACACTGGGTATTTTGAGACACTCAACTTCTCACATCATGGCTCAGGCTGTAATTGCACTGTTTCCTCAAGCTAAGCTGGCTATCGGACCTGCTATCGAAAATGGTTTCTATTATGATTTTGACTTAGAAGGTCACACATTTACAGAAGAAGATCTTTCCAAAATAGAAGACAAGATGAAAGAAATAGTTAAAGAAAACCTTAGCTTCGAAAAATATCTTGTTCCGGATGTTGATGCGCAAATTAACGAATTTAAAGCTCAAGGCGAAATATACAAAGCTGAACTTTTGGAAGAACACAGAGATCACAAACCTACATTGTTTTTAACAAAAGATAAGAATGGAAACTCTCTGTTTAACGACCTTTGTGCCGGACCTCACCTGCCTAACACCTCTTTTATTAAAGCTTTCAAATTGATGAAAGTTGCAGGTGCATATTGGAGAGGAAATGCAAAAAACAAAATGCTTCAAAGAATATATGCAACAGCATTTTGGACAAAAGATGACTTAAAAGCATATTTGACAATGCTTGAAGAAGCTGAAAAACGCGACCACAGAAAACTGGGCGCAAAATTGGATCTTTTCTCAACAAGAGAAGAACTCGGCGGAGGACTTGTTTTGTGGCATCCTAATCTTGCAGTTGTAAGAGAGGAAATTGAAAACTACTGGAGAACAGAACACAGAAAAAGAGGCTATGTAATTGTTAATACACCGCACATAGCAAAATCTAAGCTCTGGGAAATTTCAGGTCATGCGGATCATTACAGAGAAAATATGTTCTTTATCCAAAAGGAAGAAGATTCAGATGATCAGTTTATATTAAAACCAATGAATTGTCCGTTCCATATCTTGATTTATCAGGCAAACAGGCATTCATACCGTTCATTGCCTTTGAGAATGGCTGAACTCGGCACTGTATACAGAAAAGAACACTCCGGAGCTCTCGCAGGTTTAACACGTGTACAGGGATTTACGCAAGATGATGCCCATGTATTCTGTACACCTGAACAGCTCGTTGATGAAATCAATGAAATTATTGATTTTGTTGCAGATACAATGGCTATTTTCAAAATGGATTTTGAAGTTGAACTTTCCACTCGTCCTGAAAGCTACGTAGGGGAAATTGAAAACTGGAACAGAGCTGAAGCCGGTTTAAAAGAAGCTATGGATAAACGTGGAATGAAATATGAAATCAACGAAGGAGACGGTGCATTTTACGGTCCCAAAATTGATTTCAAAGTCAAAGATGCAATCGGCAGAACATGGCAATGTGCAACTATTCAGTTAGACTTTAACCTCCCTGAAAGATTTGACATTAAATATCAAGATAAAGACGGCCAAATGAAAACTCCTGTTATGCTTCACCGTGTAATCTTCGGTTCAATGGAGCGTTTCCACGGAATTTTAATTGAACACTATGCCGGTGCCTTCCCTCTCTGGCTTGCTCCAACACAAGTAGCTGTCGTTCCTATTTCTAACGAAAAACACACTGACTATGCTGAAAAAGTATACAAAGCATTACGAAATGCAGGAATCAGAGCCAACCTCGATGACCGTTCAGAATCAATGAATTACAAAATAAGAGAATCATTGCAAGACAAAAAAATTCCTTATGTTGTGGTAGTCGGAGACAAAGAAATCGAAGAAGGTACAGTTGCTATTAGAAAAAGAGGCAAAGGTCCGATTGGTTCATTAAAAATAGATGAATTTGTTTCAGGACTGCTTGAAGAAATAAAAAACAGAGCATAAATATGTTGATAAAAGAATTCAAAAAACCTGTCTCCGGTGAAATTGTAAAAATAGGACCGGATGTCAAAGAGGACATAATTATAATGGCACTTGAGTCCAGTTGCGATGAAACAGCCTGCGCCATTGTAAAAAACGGAAGAGAAGTACTGGCAAATGTAGTTGCTTCTCAAATCAAAACTCACAGACAGTTTGGAGGTGTTGTTCCTGAAGTAGCCGCAAGAGAGCATCTTGATGCTGTCAATATGATTATTGATGAAGCATTTAATCAATCAGGACTCAAACCTCAAGAAATCACAGCAGTTGCTGCAACAGTAGGCCCCGGACTTGTTGGATCTCTTCTCGTCGGATTAAATGCGGCTAAAGCACTGGCAATCACTTATGACAAGCCATTTATAGGTGTAAATCATCTGAATGCGCATGTTTGCGCAAATTACATTGATACAGATTTAAAACCTCCAATGATAGCATTATTAATCAGCGGTGGACACACACAGATTATTAAAGTCGATGATTATCTTAATCAGGAAATAATCGGTGAAACCATTGATGATGCGACGGGAGAAGCCTACGACAAAGTAGCAAGGCTCCTCGGGCTGCCATATCCCGGAGGACTTAATCTGGACAGAATGGCTCCTGAGGGTAATCCAAAAGCCTACAAGCTGCCGGAAGCAAAACTTCAAGGAGAATATGATTTTAGTTTTTCAGGCTTAAAAACAGCAGTTCTTAACCTTACAAGAAAATTGGAAAAAGAACTCGGAACTATTCCAAAAGAAGATGTTGCGGCAAGTTTTCAAGAATGTATAACAAGCACTTTGTTCAAGAAAACACTCAAAGCAGCTGATGCCTATGGAATAAAACAGATTGTCCTTGGCGGAGGTGTAGCAGCCAATTCAGAAATAAGAAAAAAATTCTTCTCTCTTGAAGAAAAGGGATATAAAATATTTGCACCTGCAATGAAATATTGCACGGATAATGCATCTATGATTGCAAGTTCAGCATATTTTCTGGCAAATACAATGGAATCAATGGAAATTGAAGTCTTCTCAAGATGTTAAAAAAGATATTATGTGTAATTATACTATCAGCTATAACTCTACCTGCTTTTTCAAGAACAAACAATGAAATAGCAAGACAGCTTTATGCAAATGCAGACAGAATGGAAATACAAAGCAGAGCCAAAGCGGACAAAGCAAGAAGTGACATAGCCTCTTTTATGATAGATTTGAATATGCTGAATTTCCAAGAATCCAGAGCACAATGGAAGCCGCTTATTTCAGGTTACTATTATGACTCAAAAAGTGTGCAAAATATTTTTTCAAGATACCTCGGAGTTTATAAATCAGCTGACGGAAAAATGATGGGAATTTTTGACATAAACTGTGAAGACTATAATGACCCGCAAGAAAGAATGTATGGCTTTGTAAATACAACTGATGTTTATTTCACAACTACATACAAAACCAAAAACGGGCACAACAAAGGGCTGGCACAAAAATTCTGTAAATAATATTGAAGCACAGTTGCCATAAACAATCAAAAATGTTATATTTGAATGGCTATGGCTTATTAGATTATAGGATTTGGTATGGGTTTTAACAATAAGAATTTATCTGCTAAAGACAGATTGGTTTTGGCACTTGACACAGACTCTCTTGAAGAAGTCGAACGATTAGTAACAACATTAAAAGATTATGTAGGCTGTTTTAAAGTAGGTTCCCAATTATTTACATCTTGTGCGTATGATGCAATTGACCTTATAAAAAAACTTGGCGGGACAGTGTATTTTGACGGGAAATTTCATGATATTCCATCAACTGTTGCAAAAGCAGGCTCAAACCTTGTAAAAAGAGGCGTAACAACCTTCAGTGCACATCTTGCCGGCGGTTCAAAGATGCTGACAACAACAGTAAAAGTTGCCAGAGAAACAGCAAAAAAATATAATATGCCTTCACCGACTATCCTCGGTGTAACATTGCTTTCAAGCTTCGGTCAAAGAACACTTACAGAAGAATTGAATGTAAAAATGAATATTGACGAATATGTTGCCCATTTGACATATCTGGCAAAAGAATCAAAAATAGACGGAGTAATAGCTAGTGCATCAGAAGCGCGCAAAATCAGAAAAGAATTTTCTGATGAATTCATAATACTTTGTCCTGCAATCAGACCAACGTGGTCCGTCGTAAACGACCAAATCAGAGTTGTCACACCTGCTGATGCAATAAAAGCCGGTGTTGACTATATGGTTGTCGGCCGACCGATTACATCAGCAGACGATCCGATTGCAGCCGCCAATCTAATTCTGGATGAAATTGAAGAAGCAGCCAAAACAATTCAAGTATAACAAAGTGACTGGAGGTTTTAATGATTATAGGTGTGCCCAAAGAGATTAAAAATGGTGAAAACAGAGTTTCATTAATACCCTCGTCTGTAAAAACGCTAATAGAAAACGACAATATTGTTTATATTGAAAAAGGAGCCGGTGAAAAAATCGGTTTTGATGATGAACAATACAAGATTGCCGGAGCCAAAATTCTTGATACCGCAGCAGAAGTATATTCAAAATCTGAAATAATAGTAAAAGTTAAAGAAATTCAAAAAGAAGAATATGAACTTTTAAAAAACGGTCAAACAGTTTTCACTTACCTTCATCTTGCCGTTGACCAACCGCTTCTTGATGTATTGTTAAAGAAAAAAATTACAGCCATAGCCTATGAAACAATTCAAATGCCTGACGGAACTCTTCCTCTGTTAAGACCTATGAGCGAAATTTGCGGCAAAATGTCTATCCAAATAGGTGCAAGGCTTCTTGAAAATAAATATGGCGGATACGGTAAACTCATAGGCGGTGTCCCCGGAGTTCATCCTGCAAAAGTGCTGATTGTCGGAGCAGGGGTTGTCGGGTTAAATGCAGCAAAAATAGCTGTTGGTATGGGTGCAAATGTCGTTATGCTTGATACATGTCCGCTAAAACTTGACAATGCAGATAAAATATTTAACGGAAGAGTAAATACAGCTATTTCAAACAAATATAACCTTGAAAAATACATTAAAAATGCAGATTTAGTAATCGGGGCTGTATTAATTCCTGCAATAAAAGCCCCTAGCATCATTACAGAAGACATGGTAAAAATGATGAAAAAAGGCTCTTCAATAATAGATGTATCAATAAATCAGGGCGGAATTACAGAAACTATTTCAGAGCCTACAACAATTGATGAACCTATCTTTGAAAAACACGGAGTTGTTCATTATGCAGTCCCCAATATACCCAGTATGGTCGGAAGAACAGCAACAATTTCATTGAATAATTATACTCTGCCTTACATTTTGAAGCTTTCAACAAAAGGTTTCATTGCCGCAGTCAAATCTACGCCGGAACTTTATAAAGGTATAAATACATATCAGGGTAAACTGACAAATTCTGACATTGCAAAATCAGCAGGTTACCCGTATTCAGAACTTTCTATGCTTATCGGATTTTAATTCAAAATTTATCTTAACTGATTTCAACAAAAGCTTGTTTGATTCTATCCACACAAGCCTGTGAACTATGCTGCCATTCTCTGAAAGAAATTCTTTCTACCTTATATCCCGCACGCTCAAGAATCGTTTGTTTTTTAATATCAGAAAGATTAGACTTAACTTTATCTTCCACGCCGTCAATTTCAACTATAATCTCATTGCCTAATTCATCTTTAACAAGCATATCAGGCTCAACTCCGGCCGTTTCAAAGCCGGCTTTAATTTCATAGCCATCCATAATCAAAGCATCAGCAACCTGCTGTTCAAATGCATTTTTAAACTTATTTTTCATAAATTCATCATCTTTTGCAGAATCAAGATAGTTTTGAATATATTCAATGTAGTCTTTTAAGAGTCCTTGGGGCAAAGATTTGGGGTCTCTTGATAAAAACGTAATCAGTTTTTTTCTTGCTCTTGTTATAGCAACGTTAAACAAGTTAGGCTTTTGGAGGAAGGTGAGACTCTGCGCAAAACTATTGTCAGCAACAGCAAGTGAAAAAATTATCACATCTCTTTCATCACCTTGAAAAGTATGAGCAGTACCTACTTCAATCTGATGTTTTCTTATAGTTGTTTCTGTCAGAACCTGTCTCAAGGCTTTAGAAATTAAATCTACCTGACCTCTAAACGGAGACACAATACCTATTGAAACAGGGTTTTCGTCATTACCTTCATCATCCAGGATTATTTCGTGTATTCTTTTTAAAACAGCCTCAACTTCAGGCATGTTTCTTGTTGCATCAGAATCAACTTTTCCGTCTTTTACAATATGCAGCTCAAGAACGTCATTTGTACCCGAATCTTTTGTCATAATACGAATTCTGTTTCCATAGAATTCGTTATTGCTGAATTGGATAATCGGATAATAGCTTCTGAAATGCTCATCAAGAAGCACCGGGTTTGTCGAATAATAATTTGCAAGATCAAACATTGAATTTGTTCTGAAACGCCACATAAGCTGATATTTATCCGGTATATTATACTGACTTAAGAAGGACTGTTCTTTAGCTTTTTCCAAAAACGATAAATGAGGAAGCTGCTTGTCATCGCCTACAATCACAGCCTTTTTGGCTCTGAAAAGAATCGGAAAACAGCTTGCAATATCACATTGAGAAGCTTCATCTATGATTGCAACATCAAAAAGACCCGACTTCATCGGCAAAGAGCCTGACACTGCATAAGTAGTAACACACCAGCAGGGAAAAGCTTCCAATAGAGGTTTAAAATCTTCCTCTTCAAGAAGCCTGTTTTGAAGATTTTTCTTTCTTTCAACAATTGCCTTTGTGTGAATAATCAACCTCTGGCGTTTCACCTGATCCCTCAAAAGCCCCTTGAGCGATTCACGTCTCTTATTCTTCAAAATATCAACAGCAAGAACCCTTTGTTTCTTTTTAAGCTCCTTTATCTGAGTCAAAATTTGGTGAATATTACCGATCTTGTGAATTCTGGTTTCAACAATTCTTGCTTCACATTCCATCTCAGCGGCTTGAAGTTCAAGAGACAATCTCATAATTGATTCAGGATCAGAAGGAATAGAAGAAACATTCAATATTTTTTTCAGCTTCATTGCACTCAATGTGTTTGAAATACCTGAGAAAAGTCCGGATTTTTCAAGATTTTTTTCTATATTTCCAAGCACTTTTTTTATTTCATCAACTTCATCTTTTTTCAATTTCTTTGTAATAAATTCTTTTGAACCCAAATCAGCTTCAAGAGTTTCTTTTTTCGTTATAATATTGTGCCACTCATTTTCAAGTGAGATTATTTTTTCACATTTTATTTCAAGCTCTCTTATAGCCTTTAACAGCTCATGCATATCTTCAACATCAACAAGGATAGCCTCTTCATAGCCTGTATCAATATCCACCTTATTTGCAATAAGGTCTTGAAGCTGAAAACTCAACTGTTTTTGATAATTTAACCTGCCTGCTCTCAGTGCAAGAAAAGGAGCACCGAGTTCATTTAGTCTTTGGGCAACAACGTCAACAGCCTTATCCATTCTGGATGCAACAAGAACCGTTTTTCCGTTGGCAACAAGGTGTGCAACCAGATTAACAATTGTTTGTGACTTACCTGTTCCGGGAGGACCGTATACAGCCAAAAGAGGATTCTGTTCGATTTTTCTAATTACGTCCTCTTGAGAATCACTCAAAGATAAAGGTGTACAAGCTGCAAAATCTTTCAGCTCTTTCTTCTCTTTCTGAGATTTATCAAAAATTTTACCCACACCTCTTAAATATTCTTCATTCACAACACAAAGCGCAGATTCTCTAAAAACACCGCTCGGTTTTTCAGAAATTTGAGTCAATTCATGCAAAACACCTGCCGTTATTGAAGGACGTTTCGTCAAAATAACAGCACTCTGGTTTGTCACAGAAACTTTATCCAACTTTAAAGACGCACGTGATTGCTGTGTTTCTTCAACAAATTCTTCAACATTATCAGAGTCAATCTTTTGATAAAAAGTGTCAGAATCCTCTTTTACAAAATTTTCATTGTCTTCATCTTCCTGATTCAAAGAAATATCAACATCAGGAAGGATAGATTTTAAAGTTGTCAAAAATATATCAACCTTATCCTTTGTGAGAGGAAGTTCAGGCACAACATCCAGCAAGCCGTCAAGCATATGCTCCATTTCATCTTCATCATCACTCTTTTTCATTAAAGCGGTCAAAGCACCCGTATTCAAAGAAAGAATATCATCTTGTAATGTGCAGGCAATATTCACACCTTCTCTTTCGAGTTTGCAAGGAGTATACAAAAGAGGGGTCAAAAATTCATTTTTTCTTTTAGTTCTGGAACTCTTACCCACAAGAAACATGTGACCATATATCAGATATTTATCCTTCTGGCTCATCTCACTTTGTATCATCAATTCAGTCAAATCACTGTCAGAACCGTCAAGCAGAAGAGGTTTGTCAAAGTTAGTAAAAAGTTCTTCTTCACCTTTAAGGAAAATCCATTTGTTATCCTTATCCTGTTTCAGATTTCTAAAAGTAGAACTTTGAACTTCTTCTCTCACACAATCATGAAGGTATAAACTCAATCTTTTTATAAAACTGTCGTGAAATGCCGACTGAATAATCTTTGTAGCTTCTTGTAACATAAGTCTCCATATAATATTTGAAAATTAATCCCTAAAATAATTATAGCGGATAATCAACACTGCGTATCGTACGTATTATTGAGATTAGGTTTTTGAGGCATAAAAAAGAGGTCTTGAACTCAATCAAAACCTCTTCTTTATAAAATCTTAAAAGACTACTTAACAGCTTCTTTGAATTTTTTACCAGCTGAGAATGCAGGAACTGTTTTTGCAGCAATTTTGATTGTAGCACCTGTTTGAGGGTTACGACCAGAACGAGCAGCTCTTTTTCTTGGTTCGAAAGTACCAAAACCAACCAAAGTAACTTTTTGTCCTTTAGCAACTGTTTTTGTAACTGTTTCCAAAGTTGCAGCGATAACATCAGCAGCAGCTTTTTGAGAAACTTTAGCCTTCTTAGAAACTTCTTTTACTAATTCTTCTTTGTTCATAAGAACCTCCTTTTTGTTAACATAGATTATTATATCTATTTTTCTTATTTTAGCAAGCTTTTTTAAACAAAAAATATTAAGAATTACAACTATAATTCATTTTACAGGTGTAATAATTCTATAAAAGCTTTAATGACAGAGCTTTTCAGGAGAAATTAATTAAAGAACCCATGCAGGATCCAGACGTCCGAATTTAACATTATTGTAATAATACGTTAGAATTTGATATGCATTATACCCCTGCTGAGCAAGATTATTGGCACCATGCTGGCTCATCCCGAGACCATGCCCATTTTTCTTGACATTATCATCAAAGGAAGGCACAGATTTTAAATAGGGCAAATCTTTGTTCCATACAGCACCGGCATTTACGGTATGACCTCCGGCCGAAGCCGAATAATAAGCAGGAATAACTTTCTGATTATAAGTAATCACTATGCCCTTAGTTTCAATAACAGCACGGTTCGTGTTTGCAGTTTCAGCTGAGGCACCGCCATAGGCCTGATCCTCAGGCGTGTCTTTCAAATCATATCCATGTGCAGCTCTTTTGCCTCTGTTTGCAATAGCATAGCTTCTAGCAGCGATAGCCTGAGCCTTTAGAGCTTCGTAATTCCATTTAGATGGCATTTCAGAAGGCACAACACCAAGCATATATTCTTCCAGTGGTATATTGTTTACAACAACAAGGTTTCCTCCCCTGTTTTCAATAATGAACTCACCTCTGTACCATCTTCTTTTCGTAGAAACAAAGCCTTTATCCTGCGGTTTTATAACAATTCTTTTTATATTAAGGTTGAACCACTGATTATTAAGATTTATAGAAATAGTATCACCGCTTGCTTTAAAAGCATAAGCTTTCATTGCAGCAATTTCATAAAAAGACTTGTTGTGAATAGGACTGATTAAATTGGCTTTTTTACTTACACCGACTCTTACTTCATCAGCACCATCAATCAAACCTATTTTCATTGCTTGAGCACTCTGTGCACAAAAAACAGGAATAAATAGAATTAATATAAATAATATTGTTTTAATTTTCATATTAAACTGTTTCTGCTTTTTCAAGAAAAGCAATTATTTCAATTGCAATTTGCTTTCTTGTTTCATCGTCAGCTTCTTTCAGATATAAAAAAGCCTCAGAAAGCGTTTCATTATTGTCATACCAGCGGTGGAGAACATAATCAAAAGCACCAAACAGGTGTGAATTAAGAACAACACCAAAATCCTGTGCTTTTGACTTAATAAATTCAGCACACTTTTTCTGGATATCATCTTTTGAGTTTTTTATAAGACTCACCGCCAAACTCAAAGTGGGTTCTTTATCATACCAGCGTTTATTATCCATAATGTTTCTCCCGTATTGCCAGCATTAATATTATAACATCAAAAATTTCATGAAAAACATAGTTTGTTTGTATTATAATTTGAACAGTTATAAGCATTTTCTTGAGGATAAAAAAGTATGAATAAATATTTATTGGAAATAGGAACAGAAGAGTTACCGTATAAATTTGTAAACACAGGTCTTTCACAGTTGAAATCCGCTTTTGAAAAGCTGTTAAAAGAAAACAGCATAGAATTTTCCGATATAAAATCTTATTCAACACCAAGAAGATTAACACTTATTATAGAAGGTTTTCAAGAAAAACAGCCTGACACAGTAAAAACAGTAAAAGGTCCGATTTTGAATATTGCTTATGACGAAAACGGAAATCTTTCAAAAGCAGGCCAGGGTTTTGCCAGAAAAAACGGAGTTGATGAGTCTGCTCTTTACAAAGAAGACAACTATGTATGGGCTAAAGTCGAACAAAAAGGTAAATCAATAAAAAACATTCTTCAGGAAAACATAGAAAAAATTGTTCTGAAAATGCAGGGTCCTTATTTTATGAGATGGGCTGATCTTGATGTAAAATTTCAAAGACCTATAAGATGGATTGTTTCTTTATTAAATAATGATGAACTCAAAATTAAAATTGCAGATGTAGAATCCTCAAGATTTTCAAGAGGTCACAGATTCAAATCTGACAAAGTTGAAATTAAAAACCCTGATACATATTTAGATACATTATTTAAGAATAATGTAGTTGCTGATTCACAAAAAAGAAAAGAAATGATTATTGAATCAGCAAAACAAAAAGCCAAAGAAATCAATGCAGAAGTTTATATGGACGACGGTCTTCTTGAAGAAGTTACAAACATCTGTGAATGGCCGGTTCCTGTTATTTGCGGATTTGATGAAAAATATCTTAGAATTCCTGAAAAAGTTACAGTTACAGTAATGGCTGTTCACCAGAGATATTTTCCCATGTACAGAAACGGAAAACTATTGAACAGCTTTATCACAATAACAAACTATATAGGACAAAATTTTGATAACATAAAAGCAGGCAATGAAAGAGTTGTTGTAGCAAGACTTGATGATGCGATTTTCTTCTTTAATGAAGATACTAAGAAACCTTTTGAAAATTATGTAGAAGAACTAAAAGGAATCACATTCCAAAAAGGAATGGGATCAATGTATGACAAAACACTGCGTATTCAAGAACTTTCAAGATTGCTTGCACAGAAAACAGGAGCACCTTTAGCTACTGTTGAAAGAACAGCTCTTCTTTGTAAAGCTGATCTTGTTACAAGCCTTGTTTTTGAGTTTACAGAACTTCAAGGGTTTATTGGCTCAGACTATGCATTTAATGCAGGAGAAAAACCTCAGGTTGTACAGGGTATAAAAGAACACTATTATCCTCTTGGCTCAGATACTGAACTTGCAGAATCAATAGAAGGTCAACTGGTCGGCATTGCTGATAAAATTGATACAATAGTTGCTGTTTTTGCAGAAGGTAAAAAACCAACAGGTTCAGCTGATCCTCTGGGCGTTAGAAGAGCAACTTTAGGCATAATAAAAACTGTTATACAAAAAGATTTAAAAATTGATATTGAAGAATTGATAAAAAAATCAATTGACATTATGCCTGTTGAAATAAAAGACAAAGAATCACTGTTTAATGAAGTAAAGACCTTCTTTGAACAACGTCTGAGCATATACTATACTGAAAAATACAGACATGACGTTGTAGACGCTTGTATATCAAACAATTCCGTATTAAAAGACTTAAACGATTTCTCAAAAAGAGTAGATTTTCTATCAGAAAAAATCAACCTTTCTGAATTTGCTTCAATAAATGAAGCAGCAAACAGAATCATAAGAATTACCAAAGATTTCAGAGCAGAACAATTGCCTGACACGGCACTTTTCAATAATGCTTCAGAAGCCGATCTCTGGGAATGTACAAAGACGATAAATACTGATAACTTAGAATACAACGAATTATTTGAAAGTCTCAAAAAAGCCATACCGGCTATTGATGAGTTTTTCGAAAAAGTTCTTGTAATGGATAAGGACGAAAAAGTAAAAACAAACAGACTTTCTCTTCTTTATTCAATAAAGACAAAATTTGATAAAATAGCAGATTTTTCTAAATTAGTAATCTAAAGCCTGCAATTTTATCCTTATAATGGTATTTATGGAAATAATAAGAGTTTTTCTCGGCATATTATTAATAATATGTCTATTTCTTAACATTGATTTTAACAAAATCAGAATTTATTTTGCTGAAAAAAATATCGGCATAGAAAAACAAGAAGAAAATATGATACTGGGACTTTCACTTGTTGACTTCAAAGGTCGTGTAAAAGTGGCAGGAGTACTTGATTATACACCTGCAAGAAAAGCCGGAATAGAAGAAGGAGACAGAATTCTTGAGGTTAACGGTAAGAAAATACCAAATGTAAAGACATTTAAAGAACGCATACAAGAATATCATGACAACAAAATTATTAAACTGGTAATCCACAGAGTCGACAGTTGTTCAACATTTCCTGTTGACATAACACCTTTTGAATCGGAATGTAAATAAAGCAAAACTCACCAATCTCCGCTAGCCGCAAGGGTTTACAGGTATGTAAACAAAAACTAATTTTATTATTGCTTTTGTGCTATGTTATTGATATAAAGAAACAGGCACGTTGTGCTATTAGTATTATTAGATTAGTAGATTGATAAAGGAGAATTATGGGTTTACCTAAAGTAGCATACTTTTCAATGGAAATAGCATTAGACCAATCACTGAGTACTTACTCTGGCGGTCTTGGATTTTTGGCAGGTTCTCACATGCTTTCTGCCGGTTACTTACAGCTTCCTATGGTCGGTGTAACAATGTTGTGGTCTTACGGCTATTACAATCAGAGAATCAACGAAGAAGGAAACGTAGATGTTGCATACATCAGAAAACACTACGACTATCTTCAAGATGTTGATGCTGAAGTTACAGTAGATATTTTCGGCGAAAAAGTTATCGTTAAAGCATTCAGAGTAGATCCCGACTTATTCGGTTCTTGCCCTGTTTATTTGTTGACAACTGATGTGGACGGAAACTCTGACTGGGCTCGTTCAATTTCACACAAGCTTTATGACGGAAATGAAAAAATCAGAATTGCACAGGAAACTGTTCTTGGTGTAGGCGGTATCAGACTGCTTCAAGCAATCAAATATGACTTTGAATGTGTACACATGAATGAAGGTCATGCTCTTCCTGCTGCGTTCGAACTTTTACAACAAAACGGCGGCGACCTTGAAAAAACAAAAAGACAGGTTGTATTCACTACACACACACCTGTTGCAGCCGGTAACGAAGTTCACTGGGTTGATACACTTATGGAAGGCGGATTCTTTGCCGGATGCTCAAGAGAAAGAGCTGTTGAACTGGGCGGTGAACACTTCTCTTTAACAGTTGCAGCTTTAAGAATGAGCCGTATTGCTAACGCAGTATCACAACTTCACGGGCTTGTTTCTAACAAAATGTGGAACTGGGTTGAAGGCAGATGCCCGATTAGAGCTATTACAAACGCTGTTAACCTCCACTATTGGCAAGACGAAAGAATCAAAAATGCAAAAACTTTGCAAGACTTGTTAGATGCTAAAGTTGAAATGAAAAAAGAAGTTTTCAGCTACATTGCTAACACAACAGGTAAAAGATTCGACCCTAACGTTTTGACTATCACATGGGCAAGAAGATTTGCAGACTACAAACGTGCATGGTTAATCTTCATGGACATGGAAAGAATCCTGAAATTGTTAAATGCAAACAAAGTTCAATTAATTTTTGCAGGTAAATTCCATCCGGATGATGCAATGGGACGTGAAATGTTCAACAACATTCTTCACAAATCATACAACATCAAAAACGTTGCTGTATTAGCAGGTTATGAACTTGAATTAAGCGGAAAATTGAAAAGAGCAACTGATGTTTGGTTGAATACTCCTATCAGACCGCTTGAAGCTTCCGGTACATCAGGCATGTCAGCTAACGCAAACGGTGCTTTACACCTTTCAATTTTTGACGGTTGGACTGTTGAAGGTACATTCCCGGGCATTAACGGATATACTGTTGAATATCCCGGTCTTGATGATGATATTCCTTGGGAAGAACGTCACTGGAAAGACCATGACTGCATTATGGACATCATTGAAAACCAAATCATTCCGACATACTATGACAATAAAATGGAATGGGCAAGAATGATGAGACAAGCTGTCAGAACATCTGAAGCTTACTTCAACTCTGACAGAATGGTTATAGAATACTTTAACAGAATCTATAAACCAATTGCTCATGAAAATCCGAAAGAAGGCGGTTTGAACACAAATGCACAAGACATGACTGTTGACCCTTCTCAAAAAGAAGCACCGAACATGGATGCTTGGACATATTCAAACATTAAATAATTAAGTTATTTAAAATAAAAAAAGAGACTCTTTGAAAAAAGGGTCTCTTTTTTATTATCTTAGAGCAATTTTTGAAAAGAAAAATACTTTATATAAATATGAAAGCTCTCTCTTCTTATTTAAATTTCAGACCCAATTAGGGTCTTTTTTTTTGACAAAGGAAATAGCAGAGCTAAAGCAATGCTTGTGACCCTGTCTGCGAAAGCAAATCCGGAACCGCCTTTCGCTTATTTCGTTCTACTTGCAAGATTATTCAATATATCCTGAGGCGTAATATTATGCATCGCCATAAAAGTAAGCATAAAATACGTCAAATCAGCAGCTTCCCACTCAAGTCCGTCACCTTTTTCAAAGTTTACAGACTCAAAGGCCTCCTCCATAATTTTTCTTTTTAAATAAAACTCATCATTAAATAATTTAGTCGTAAAAGAATTGTCAGGAAGGAGTCTTTTTCTGTCCAAAAGCAGATTGTAAAGCTCAGAAATAGTAAACTCTTTGTCGCCAAAACAAGAATACCTGCCCAGATGACATGCATTACCCTTCTGTTTAACTATAAATAATAGTGCATCCATATCACAATCAAAACGAGCAGTCACAAGCTCCTGAGTGTTTCCGGATGTTTCGCCTTTCACCCAGATTTTGTTACGCGAACGGCTGAAATATGTGCCTTTTCCTGTTTTTAGAGCCTGTTCAACAGATTCAGGTGTAGAATAAGCAAGTGTGAGTACTTGTTTTGTGTCATAATCCTGAACAATAGTCGGAAGATATCCGAATCTCTTTTCAAAATCCAGGCAGTTAACAAAAGCCTCTTCAAGCGAAACTTTGCCTGTATAAATACACATTCCGAGCTGTGTTGAAACATTCATTTTTTGAAGAGAAACAATCTCATCCACTGAACTTATACCGCCTGCCGCAACAAGTTCTTTTGTTGTTGCACTTCGTATTTTTTTAATTGCCTCAATATCTGTTCCGCCCAACATCCCTTCTTTTTCTACAATTGTGTATAAAAAGCCTGAACAATAATTGTTAAAACGGCGTACAAAATCTTCCGGAGTAGCATTTGTTGTTCTTGTCCAACCGTGCGTTGTAACTATGCCGTCACGAGAGTCTATTGCAACAAGAACTCTGTCTTTCGGCAGTTTAGATAGAAAATCTTCATGAGCAGCAGTTCCTATTATGATTTTTTTTGCACCGAGAGCCAGCATTTTTTTAGCTTTGACTATGTCTCTAATCCCACCGCCTACACGGCATGATGCAACTTTGCAAATTTTAGAGATAAGTTCTTCGTTATTTCCGTTACCGACAGCCGCATCTAAATCTATCACGGCAAGTTCACCAAATCTTCCATAATACTTAGCCAGTTCTATAACATCTTCTCTTTCAAGAACCTTTTCTACACCCTGTTTTAACTGAACTGCTTTACCGTTCATCAAATCTATACTTGGAATTATCATAATACACCTTTTCTATTTTTCAATTTCTTCTAACAATTCATTGTAAACATCAATTGTGATATGGCAAATTGCCAATCTTCTGTCTACAAGGCTTTTGATTGTTGCCTCAAAGCACTTAAAAAGAGCTTTGTTTATGCCATTTTCTTCTTTTAATAATTCCAGGCATTGATGTCGAAACTCGGCTTCTCTTGTTCTTGATTCAATTTTGTCAGCAAGAAAGATTATCTTTTCGAAATCTGTCATACCACATCTTCCAAGAGTGTGCCATCTTATTGCATCTAAAATTTCTTTATCATCTATCCCGAATTTTTGTTTTGCTAAATAGGCACTAACCGGAGCATGAAGAGTTTTGTAATTCAAAAGTTCACAGTCCTGAACTTCAGGAATAGATTCATGAATAATATCAAGCAGTTTTTCATTTGAAAAACATTTGGCCGCATCATGAAGAAGACCTGTGATTCGGGCTTTTTCAACATCAAGATTAAACATCTGAGCAAGTTCAACAGCAGCTTCCATAACTCCGATAGAGTGGATATAACGTTCTTCGTATAGATTTTCTTTAAGCCAGTTTTGAATCTCTTCAATTTTATTTTCTGTATAAGCCATATTTGTCAATGTATTTTTCTACTCCCTTTGGCACAAGATTCTTGATAGGTATACTGTTGTGCACATTGTGTCTTATTTCCGTTGAAGATATATCCACATAAGGCATCTTCATCATTTTGTAATTATAGCCTTTTTCTTTAAGTTTTTGCAAATATGATTCATCTGCTTTCAGAGTCTTTTCATCTTCACGAACAAAAAGAACAAAATCAAGCATATTTTTCAGTTTTTCAGATTTATACCACGATTCAATATTCTTAAATGCATCCGTACCGATTATGAAATTTATCATTCCTTCTACGGGATATTTTTCATATATTTCTTCAACAGTAGGCAGCGTATAAGAAAGACCCTCTCTCTCATATTCAATATTGCTTACTTCAACATAATCCAAATCTTTAACAGCAAGTTCCGCCATTTTCAATCTGTGCTCGGAAAAGTTTTCAACATAAGCTTTATGAGGTGGTCTTGCGGCAGGTATAAGGAGAATTTTATCAAAATCAAAATTCTTTTTCGCATATTCACAAATCATCAAATGCGCATTGTGTATAGGGTTGAAAGTTCCCTGAAACAAACATAATTTCATAAACACACCCCTATCGTGGAAGAAGTACTCTGTTCATATGAATTTCTTCAACAAGAGAAAGAACATTATTAATAAATTTTTTGTATGATCCTCTGTCAGCTTCACCGGAAAGCACAATATCCGCACTCATTACAGTAGGATGAATATATATTTTAGCTTTATTTGATGCATTTTCATAAACTTCATCGGCAGAATCCCCAAGCCCTCTGGCATTAGCTCTTTCATAGAAGCGGTCTTTTTGAATATTATGAGAAACATCTACATAAATTTTAAAATCAAAAGCATCTACAATTTTTTCCGTTAGAGTAAACAAACCTTCAGAAATAATTATTTTTGAGGGTGTTGCTTTTGTGACGTTGTCACGTCTTATTGCAGTACCTGACATATCATATTTAGGAAGATAGACAGTATCACCAAAGAGCAGTTGTTTAATATGTTTTTTCATCAATTCGAGTTCAAGAGCTTCAGGAACATCAAGATCGTAGTTTTTTGCAAATTCAGCAAAACTCCCTGCTGCTTTAACCATTTCAGATCTGTCATAATAATAATCATCAGTATTAATTCTTGTAATTACATTGTCTAAGCAATATTCATCGGCAAAAGACTGAATTGTATCTATAATATCTAAAGCAATTGTAGATTTGCCGCTTGCAGTTTCACCTGCTATTCCTATTGCACAAGATCTTGTAATAGTACCTGATAAAAACAAAGCCATTTTATAAATGGCATTATTACTTACTTTTTTGAAAATTGAATCTGATGAATTTACTTCATCAAAGAAAATTTTATTAAGTCTCTTTTCAACATATTGAAGAAGCACCTTATCCTGCGGCTTTGTACCCACCTGGAGTGTGTTGTACTTTGAAGATGTTATGAATTCTTTTGTTATTGTATTTTGCAATTCTTGAATTCCTTTACTATTTTTTGTTAAAAAGAAAAACCGAACAAAATTTTTTTTGCCGGTTTTTTATTAATTTCAAATTTTCTTAACAATGTTATTTTTTTCATCAACCATAACAATCGCAGGTTCAAACTTGGCTTTTTCATCAAGTGTCATCAAAGCGTATGAAACAATGATAACTTTGTCACCAATTGCAACCTTACGGGCAGCCGCACCGTTAAGGCAAATATCCTTGCCTCCGCGTTTCCCCTTGATAACGTAGGTCTGAAATCTTTCGCCATTATTGACATCGAGAATATCAACCTTCATTCCCTCAAGGAGATTAGCAGCCTCCATTAATTCTTCATCAATGGTAATAGAGCCTACGTATTCCAAATTTGCATCCGTAACAGTTGCTCTATGTATTTTTGAATATAAAAATTCTATTTGCATACATTCCTCTTTTAATTATTTTATCAAAAAATAAAAAAGGAGACATAAAATTTTTATAAAGATGTTAAAATTGTAAATTTGAACAAGAAAAATTCTTGTGAAATAATAATAGCAGGTAAGATATTATGAATGATAAAATTGTTATAAAAGGTGCTAACCAGCACAATTTAAGAAATGTTGATTTAGAACTGCCGAAAAATGAATTGATTGTATTTACCGGTGTCTCAGGTTCAGGAAAAAGTTCTCTGGCTTTTGATACAATTTTTGCAGAAGGACAAAGAAGATATGTAGAAAGTCTTTCAACATACGCACGCCAATTTTTAGGTCAAATGGACAAACCCGATGTTGAAAGCATTGAAGGATTATCTCCGGCAATATCAATTGACCAGAAATCCACATCAAACAATCCTCGCTCAACAGTGGGAACTGTTACAGAAATTTATGACTACCTTAGACTTTTATTCGCCAGAATCGGTACTCCGCACTGTCCCGAATGCGGTGACGAAATTAAGCCTCAATCAATTGATGAAATTGTTGATAAAATCTTAAAACTTCCGGAAGGCACAAAAATACAAATTATTGCCCCTATTGTTCAAGGAAAAAAAGGAGAATATGCTTCTTTAATTAATGAATTAAAACAAGAAGGGTTTATCAGATTAAAAATAGACGGAGAAACCTACAATCTTGACGAAACAGACATTGATGACATAAAACTTGAAAAAAACAAAAAGCATAACATTGATGCTGTAATTGACAGAATTGTTGTCAAAGAAAGTGCAAAATCAAGGATTGCAGACAGTTCACAAATTGCTCTTCAAAAATCAAACGGACTTATGAAGGTTGATGTCATAGGAGATAAAGAACTCATTTTTTCAGAAAAGCTTGCCTGTCCAAAATGCGGCTTAAGTTTTGAAGAACTGGCACCCAGAAGTTTCAGTTTTAACAGTCCATACGGAGCTTGCCCGACATGTTCAGGACTGGGATATGATTTTGTAATCGATCCTGATCTTGTCATACCTGACAGAAAAAAATCAATAAAACAGGGAGCAATATACCCCTGGAGTAAAACGACAACATCATACTATGATGATGTTCTTGCTTCTGTTGCAGCACATTACAACATTGACTTAAACAAGCCTTTTGAAGAGCTTACAAAAGAAGAACAAAACCTTATTTTGTACGGAGGAAAAGAAATCATCAATCTGAAAGTTAAAAGATTCGGAACAAACAGATATGAAACACACAAAATGAAATACTGGGGTGTTATTCCTTTTCTTGAAAAAAGATATAACGAATCAGGCGGTGAATACTGGCGTGAAGAGATTCAAAAATATATGAAAATGACTCCCTGTAAAGACTGCCACGGTGCAAGACTCAAGCCTTATGTTCTGGCAGTTACGATTAATGGCAAAAACATTAATGAAGTGTGTGAAATGCCGATAACAGAAAGTTTTGAATTCTTTTCAAACCTGTTTTTAGAACTTTCTGATTATCAAATGGCTATTGCAAAACAAGTACTTGAAGAAGTCAGAGCAAGGTTGAAATTTCTTCTTGATGTCGGACTCGGATACCTGAACCTTAGCAGAATGTCGTTGACACTTTCAGGAGGAGAAGCCCAGCGTATCAGACTGGCAACACAAATTGGCAGCGGACTTTCCGGAGTTTTATATGTCCTCGATGAACCTTCTATCGGTTTACATCAAAGAGACAACGATATGCTTATAAAAACGCTTCTACGCTTGAGAAATCTAGGCAACACACTGATTGTTGTAGAACACGATGAAGACACAATGAAAAATGCAGACTATATCGTTGACATAGGTCCAAGAGCCGGTGTGCATGGCGGAAAAATTGTAGCCAAAGGTTCTCTTGATGAAATAAAAAAAGTAAAAGAATCAATAACAGGTCAATATCTGAGCGGAGCAAAAAAAATTCCGGTACCGTCCAAAAGACGTGAAGGCAACGGTGAATTTCTTCAGGTAAAAAATGCACATCTGAACAATTTAAAAAACATTGATATAAATATTCCTTTAGGAAAAATCGTTGCACTAACAGGTGTTTCAGGTTCCGGCAAGTCGACTCTTATGCAGGATTTGATTCACGAATATGCAATACACAAACTAAGAGGCAACAAACCAAAACCTCAGGGAGTAGACGAAATTCTTGGCTTTGAACATATAGACAAAATCATCGACATAGACCAATCTCCGATAGGAAGAACACCTCGCTCAAACCCTGCAACATACACTGATGTGTTCACTTACATAAGAGAGCTTTTTGCAATGACTAATGAAGCAAAAGTCAGAGGATACAAACCAGGAAGATTCAGTTTCAACGTAAAAGGAGGAAGATGTGAAGCCTGCAAAGGAGATGGTTTGATAAAAATAGAAATGAACTTTCTCTCCGATGTTTATGTAAAATGTGATGTATGCAAAGGTCAAAGGTACAACAGAGAAACGCTGGAAGTAAAATATAAAGGAGCAACAATCTCAGATGTCTTGAACATGACAGTAGCAGAAGCTTATGTATTTTTTGAAAATATACCTAAAATCAAAAGCAGGCTAAAAACTCTCTATGATGTCGGCTTGGGATACATAAAGCTCGGACAAAGCGCAACAACACTCTCCGGCGGTGAAGCACAGAGAATAAAGCTGGCATCAGAACTAAATAAAAAAGCAACGGGCAAAACTCTCTATCTGCTCGATGAACCTTCAGTCGGACTTCACTGGTATGATTTGGACAAGCTGATAAAAATAATCAACAAATTGGCTGATTCAGGCAATACAATTTTGATTATCGAACACAACATGGATTTGATAAAAATTGCAGACCACATAATCGACCTAGGCCCGGAAGGAGGAAGTGCAGGTGGAAACGTTGTTTTTGAAGGAACGCCCGAAGAAATTATAAAATGTCCTGATTCATATACAGGCCAATATTTGAAAAATATGCTCTAATTAAACTTCCCGTAAAAATTCTCTTATCGGAGTTCTTATTAAACGCTTACAATAAGTTTCAATACGCTTGTTTAATTTTTTCTCCATATTTCGCTCATAAAATCCAAATTTAAATTTTTCAATTGCTCTATAAAACCTGATAAAAGAAGAGTGTTTATATTCAGATTCTTTAACCCAGCCGGCTTGCATGCATATAACTTTGTAACCTTTATCACGCAGGTTTTTTAATGTATAAATTTTTCTTGATTCATTATACTCTTTTTGATATGCAAAAACTTTTAGATTTCCATCATTCAAAACAATTTCATATGGCTTTTTATTCATTACATACTCACCATACCACTGAAACTCCCATGGAACTAAAGCAATAAGATTATAAAAAGTCACAGACTTTTCTAAAAGTGCAGATTCAAATGATTTCAACACCTCCGCAGAAAAAACCGAGCAGCAACCGCCATATGAGTAAAGGACCCCATCTCGTTTAAAATATTCTTTAATTTTGAAATTTTGATCATCATTTGAATCTATATATTTCTTTTTCAACAGTGTATATGGAGTAGATTCGTTATACATATAATCCTTTTCATAGAAATCATTTATGTAATAACAATCAGAATCCAAGCAAACATAATATTTGCACAGGTCAAGCTTAAAAAAATATAATTTTATCAATTGTTGAGAAAACCAAGTTTGAGTTAAATTTTTTCCACACAGGGACAATGGTTGGTTGGTTGGTTGGTTG
>DBGCOP010000010.1:0-195781 GCA_048360435.1 Candidatus Limenecus sp.
AAAACCAAAAGAGAATTAAAGAGAGAAATTAATTTTAAACTAATACATACACACTGACCTACCACACTAACCTACACTTACACTTACTTACTACACACACGAGGAATCAAACAAGATTCATCCGGAATTCATTATGAGTTCCGGTTTTTTTTGTTTTTTACATCGGCTTCGCTTTCGTAGACAAGCTCACTCGGCTCATTCTTCGCCGGTTCGTTTTTTACTTCAGCTTTCGCTTCCGTAGACAAGCTCACTCGGCTCATTCTTCGCCGGTTCGTTTTGTCAAAAAAAAGGGAGCTTTGAAACAAACCTCCCATATTTCCCCATTTCTCCGTATATTTACGCCTAATTACTTAGTGCGTTAATATTCGATACCTTGTCTTGCCATAACACCCATATCAAAGTAGTGTTTAATCGGCTTCATTTCAGTAACCAGATGAGCAAGCGCAATCAATTCAGGATGCGCATATCTGCCTGTCAAAACAATCTCCAGGCTTTCCGGTTTATTTAACAATACATCTTTTATTTCGGATACTTTAATCATATTCATAGCAACACAAATATTAATTTCATCCAAAATAACAAGCTGGTACTCTCCGCTTTGAATCGCTTTTTTTGCTAACTCCCAGCCTTTTTTAGCTTCCTTAAAATCTTCCATACAAACATTGTGTTTGTAAACTACTCTGTCCATTCCAAACTGATGAACTTCCAAATTAGGCAAAAACTGACCGGCAGAAGCGATTTCACCATAAGTTGTGCCTGAATCACCTTTTGTAAATTGGATAACAAGAACTTTCCAGCCATGTCCGAGAGCACGTAAAGCCAAACCCAATGAAGCTGTTGTTTTACCTTTTCCGTCTCCCGTATAAATTTGGATATAGCCGTGTTCTAACAAAGTTTTGTCCTCCGAAACTGACAGATTCTTATCTCATCTATCATTATAAATGTGTATTTAACTTTTTTTATCGATTAAATGGAGTAGAATGCTCCAATACGCTAGTGCGGAATATACGAAATGCCTAGCAAAAATTGCGTTGAACCCTGTCGTTCAACATAAAATTGGCATCTCCCAAAATTTTAATTTTTATATGAATTAAATTTCAATTAATTTCCGAACTTGTATATACATATTAAAACAAATTTTTTTCGCATGGGCAATTTTTGTTTCTTCCATGCTTTTTATTTTACAATTTTACCAGTGTAGCATATCCGTAAATAGCGTATTTTAGACACTTTATGGCAAATAACCAAATTTTTACATTTAATTTTTTATAATTCTTAAAAAAGACTTGAAACCATGAGTATATGGCTATTACATCTAATTTTAAAAAAATAATTTTGTTTAAAATTTTGTAATTATATTTCTTATTTTTCAAAAGATATCTTCCGATAAAAAAAAGAGAGGATAAAAACCTCTCTTTTTAAATCTATTTTTTTATTTTATTAAACCAATCCTTAAATATTTTTAAAGGTGCTCTTGTCAATCCCAAAGCATTAGCCTCAATATCCTTGCTTACAACAGAGCCTGCTCCGATTGATGCGTTCTCACCTATACGAACAGGAGCAACCAAAACAGAATTTGAACCTGTCGAAGCATTGTTTTCCACCACGGTCTCAAATTTTTCTTTTGTTATGTGGTTATAATTTGCCGTTATTGTACCTGCTCCGATATTCACATTATTACCAAGCGTACTGTCACCTATGTAACTCAAATGAGAAACATTTGTATGAGAATCAATTTTTGATTTTTTAATCTCAACAAAATTCCCTATTTTTACAAAATCGCCAAGTTCAACATCACCTCTGAGCCTTGAAAAAGGACCTATTTTGCAATTTTTCCCTATTTTGTTTTTGCCTTCAATATATGTGCAAGGATAAATAATAGTATCAGGCTCAATTTCTGTATCAGGAGAAATAAATGTTGTATCAGGATCAACAATTGTTACACCGTCAGACATTAATTTTTCTAAAACTCTGTCTTTTATAACTTTAGTTGCTTGGGCAAGATGAATCTTTGAATTTATTCCATAAGATTCTTCATTATTTTTAAGGACATAAGACTGAGCTTTTAAGCCTTTGTTTATTGTCCATTTAACTATGTCGGTTAAATAATATTCATTTTGTGCATTATTTGAATCAAGATTCAAAAATGCTTCAGAAACTTCATCCCAGTTGATTAAATAAACACCCGTATTTACTTCTTTTATCTTCTTTTGCGCAGGCGAAGCATCTTTTTCTTCTATGATTGCTTTCAGATTTCCGTTTTCATCACGGATTATTCTTCCATAATTTGTCGGATCTTCAAAAATAGCAGACATGACAGTCAACGCAGCACCGCTTTTTTCATGCTCTTGAATAAAATCCTTCAATGTTTCATCCGTCAAAAGCGGAGTATCACCACAAAGTATTAATACACCGCCTTTAAAACCTTTTAAATCTTCATAAGCCTGATATGCGGCATGCCCGGTGCCAAGCTGGGGTGATTGTAAACGGCATTTCACATTTTTATAATTCTTTGTTACATAATCTTCGACAGATTCAGCTTGATGACCTACTATAACATAATTTTCTTCGGCAAGTCCTGTTCCGTTCACGGCGTCTATTACATAGCCTAAAAGTTCTTTATTAAAAATTTTATGCAACACTTTAGATGTTTCAGACTTCATTCTTGTGCCCTTGCCTGCTGCAAGGATAATTGATTTTATTGTTTTCATAACATTCCTCTTTTCTTCCTTCCTAATTTTATACCAACAAATCTGAAACAGCCAATCTGTAACATTTACAGCACAGTTTATTTGTAAAATACACGCTTTATTACATCACATGCAATCATCACTGCTTCTTTAGCAGGAGTAGTTTCTGAAAGAGCATTCAACATCATAAAATCGTGATGTGTGCCGTTTACCCTGATACTCAAAACATCAACACCACAAAAGTCGAGTTTTCTGGCATAAGCTTCACCCTCATCTCTAAGTACATCATTCTCATCTGTAATAATCAAAGTCGGTGGCATATCTTTCAGTTCCTCTTCAGATGCCTTTAAAGGAGAAACATAAGAACAATCGCGATCTTTTTTATCAGGTGCATAAGCATCCCAAAACCATTCCATGGCTTTCTTTGTCAGCCATGGACCGTCAGCAAAATCCTCGTAAGATATTGTGTCCATATCCGCATTGGTTACAGGATAAAAAAGAGCCTGAAAAAGGATTTTAGGTCCATTTTGTTTTTTTGCTTTCATTGCAACAACCGTTGCCATATTGCCGCCTGCACTGTCTCCTGCAATAACAATTCTGTTTTCATCTATATTAAATTCAGATGGATTTTCATAAATATAAGTCAAAACTCCATAAACCTGTTCCAGTGCAACAGGATATTTTGCTTCAGGAGAAAGAGCATAGTCAGGAAAAATAATAACAGAATCTGTACAGTTCGCAAGTTGACGAATCAAAAAGTCGTGGGTCTTAGGCCCACCCATAATCCAGCCACCACCGTGGATATATAAAATCACAGGCAAAGTCTTATCCTTGCTATCCTTTGGTCTAACAACCCTGATTTCAATATTACCTGCATTCTCGGTAAAAATATTCCTGTCAAAAACATCAGCCTCTATAACCCTTGGCGTTTTTTCCTGCAAATGAATTAAAAACTCTCTTGCTTTCCCGGGTGTCAATTCATATAACGGCGTATCGGCTTCTTTCTCAACTGCCGATATAAATTCTTCAGTTTTTGTAGTCAGGTTAGGAAGTTTTGATGACGGTGAACTCATTTTTTCTCCTTTGTATATCTTATGCTTATACATAATATCTTTTCATTACTAATGAAACATTGGTTGATTTTCTATCAGACAGATGAGTGATAATAAACAAATCTTTTTGCTGCATTTAACATATATGAACAGAATTAAAAAATATCAAATGCTCGATTATATTTCAGAAAATATTGAAGAAGAAACGACAATCAATGAGCACCGCATTTACATTTTAAATAAATCTAACAAATATGATGGTGACATATACTATATAATTGACAGAGAGTTTCGGCTTAATGACAATTATGCTGTTCAATATGGAAGAACAGTTGCAGAAAAAGAAAACAAAAAATTTAATATAATTTTTAATTGTCCAGTATTCGAAATAAAAACAAAACAAAATTTTTTCGATGAAGAATTTAAAAAGGTTCAAAATGACTGCAACGATAACAACTTAGACTTTGTAATTTTCAAAAACCCAACGGAAATTAACAGCTATTTAAAAAATAAAAAACCATATATGGTATTGATTGATTTTAATCCCATAAGAAAAAAGTCAATAAAAACAGGCGATTTCAACTTCATAGAAATCGACGGTCACAACATAATACCAGCAAGATATATTTCAGAAAAACAAGAATATAATGCCGCATCTTTCAGAAGAAAAGTCTATCTAAACATATCAGAATTTCTAACAGAATATAATTCAAAATCAAAAAACTATAATAACTTAATAAGAGATTTCATTGAAAGAAAATTGCCTTTGTATGCTGAATATAAAAATAATCCGGTAAAAAAATGTACATCAGGCTTTTCAAAATATATGACCTATGGTTTTTTGTCTGCAAAAAGAATTGCTTTTGAGATTTTAAAAGCAGATACAAACAGACTCAACAAAGAAGCTTTTCTTGAAGAATTAATAGTAAGGCAGGAATTATCAGACAATTTTTGTTTGTACTGTAAGAATTTCAAAACTATTGATTGTGTTCCTAACTGGGCAAAAGAGACATTAAACAGCCACAAACATGATATTAGAACCAGTATTTATCCTATTGAAAAATTAGAACATGCTCAAACTTGTGATGAACTATGGAATGCGGCACAAAAACAGCTGTTAAAAGAGGGCAAAATAGAAGGCTATCTAAGAATGTACTGGGCAAAAATGCTTCTCAACTGGACAATATCAGCACAAGAAGCAATCGATATAGCCATATATTTAAATGACAAATATGCGTTTGATGCTCCTTCTGCAAATGGATACGCAGCAATTTTATGGTCGATAGCAGGGTTGCATGACAGAGCATTCGCTGAACGTCCCGTATTCGGCAAAATACGCACAATGACATACAAGGGTGCAAAAAGTAAATTTGATATTCAGAAATATATTGAAGAATTTAAAAACTAACCTTCAAATTTTTTATATCTGCCTTTGTCTGCTTCGGTAATTTCCCTTATCACACGGCATGGATTTCCGGCAGCAATTACATTCGAAGGTATATCCTTGTTCACAACGCTTCCTGCTCCAATTACCGTGTTATCACCAATTGTAACATTCGGCAGAACACTTACGTTTGCACCAATCCAAACATTGTTGCCGACTTTTATAGGATAAGCAAACTCAATTCCAGAAGCTCTCTCCTGTGCATCAACAGGATGTCCTGCCGTATAAAATCCACAATTTGGTGCAATAAATACATTATCTCCAAATGTAACTTTTGCACAATCCAAAATCACAAGATTATGATTTGCATAAAAGTTCTCACCGATTTCAATATTATATCCATAGTCACAATAGAAAGTGGATCGTATGGTAAACTGTTTACCGGTTTTTCCAAGTAATTGTTTAATAATACTTTCTCTTTCATCCTGCTTTGAAGGCGAAAGCTGATTAAGTCTAAAATAAAGTTCCTGTGCATTTAACCGGTCTCGTTCAAGAGTTTCATCAAGAGCATCATATAAATAACCACTTATCATCTTTTCTTTTTCGTTCATTTTTCACCTCATTTTTTCTTGCAGTAATTATACCAAAATTCTATAATTAAAAAAAAGGAGAATTATGATGAAGGTATTGTTACTAAATGGAAGCTCTAACAGACAGGGCTGCACTTATACAGCACTTTGTGAAATAGCAAAAACACTTGAGAATGAAGGAATTGAAACAGAAATTTTTCAAATAGGCAACAGACCTATAAGAGATTGTATAGGCTGTGGATCCTGTAAGAAAAATGAAGGTAAATGTGTATTTGAGGAAGATGACGTTGATCTGTTTATTGAAAAAGCAAAAGAATTTGACGGTTTTATCTTTGGTTCGCCTGTGTATTATGCACACCCGAGCGGAAGACTTCTTTCATTTCTTGACAGAGCATTTTTTGCGGGAAAGAAAAATTTCGCATACAAACCGGCAGCTGCAATTGTCTCAGCAAGAAGAGCCGGCACAACAGCATCTCTTGATGCAATCACAAAACACATGACTATTAACAATATGCCTGTTGTATCATCAAACTACTGGAACATGGTTCACGGCAACACTCCTGATGAAGTCAGACAGGACAAAGAAGGCTTACAAACAATGAGGAATTTAGGGCTTAATATGGCATGGCTGCTTAAATGTTTAGAAGCCGGAAAAAGTTCAGGAATAAACAGGCCTGATGCAGAAGAAAAAATCTGGACAAATTTTATAAGATAATAAAAAAGTAAAAAGGCTATTCTCAGGGCAGAATAGCCTTTTTTAGAGAGTATATTATAATCGTAAATCAATAGGTGACGTCAGCTGTTCTAAAGTTATTGTGTTAGGGTCTTGCCAATCGTCTTTAGTTAATAATGAGCTGGTGGATGAAGTATCAAATAAAGATTGATTTTGTGCGTATATATCTTTCTCCTTTTTTGAATTCAGGGAACTTATGTTGGTTCTCAACTCATTACTAGCCGATTCTACTGAATCGATCATAAATACTACCCTTTCATTTCAGCAACATGTTTATTATAGCTTTTTTGAGAGTATTATCTATGCCTCCCAAGAGCCATTTTGCTAAAATCAAACAAGATTCTCTTTTATTGCTAAAATAGCTGCTTGTGTTCTGTCTTCCACAGACATCTTATGCAAAATATTCTTCAAGTGATTTTTTACGGTATGTATAGAAAGAACAAGGTCCTCAGCAATATCCTTATTAGATTTGCCAAGTGCAACAAGTTTCAAAATATCTTTTTCTCTTGCAGTTAAATCAAAGTCCTGGATGATATTTTCTTTTGTCGTATCCACAACAAATTCCGACTTAAAAACCTGAAGAATATACTGAGCAATTGACGGATCAATCCACAATGCACCATTCATTACTGAATTGATGACATTAACCAGTTCATCAAGTTTTATATTTTTCAAACAATATGCATTCGCTCCTGAATTAAAAGACGAAAAAACATGCTCTTTTTCATTAAAAGACGTCAACATTATTATCTTAATTTCAGGGTTTATTTCTTTTATTTTTTTAGAAGCATCTATACCATTCATTACCGGCATAGAAATATCCATAAGAACAACATCCGCTTTATTACCGTCTTTAATAAAATTTAAAGCAGCAAGTCCATTGTCAGATTCAAAAATTTCAACACCCTCAAATCTTGATTTTAATCCATATGCAATTGTTTTTCTTGTATGCTGATAATCTTCAACAAGCAGAATTTTCATTCTATACCTCTTTCGCTAAAATCGGCAGTTTTATAGTAAATCTAGTATATTTATTAATTTCACTTTCAACAGATATTTCTCCATTGTGCATCTGAATCAATTTTTCACACACACTTAGTCCAAAACCTGAACCCAGTTTTCGTTCCAGACTTTTTCCAGAATAATATCTCTCAAAAATAAATTTCAAATCTTCAGGAGCAATACCGTTTCCATTGTCTTCAATCATTATACATACATTATTTTCATAAAATTTAGCACTAACTTTTATAAACTTATTTTCAGATGTGTTTTCAATAGCATTTGACAACAAATTCATAAAAACTCTGCTTAGTTGAAATAAGTCAGCATCTATTAATGCTCCGCCTTCATAAATATCATTTATAAAAACCAGTTTTTTTTCATTGATTAGCGGTTTTAGCTTTTCTTTGCAATCTTCAACTATTTTATACAAGTCGACTTTTTCAATATTCAATTTTAATTTTTCAGGATCAAAACAGTATGATTCAAGAATCAAATTAACCATCTTCAAAAGATGTTCATTATTCTTTGCAAGACTTTCTGCAAGTTCAAATTCATTTTCAAGTCCAATTTCTTTGAACTTTTCAGATATAAGATTTAATGATTGAGCCTGAGAAACAAGAGGAGTTCTCAAATCATGAGTAAGATTTGAGATAAAACTTTGTCTGAGTTTCTCTTTTGCCTCAAGGTTTTCAGCCATGTCATTAAAGCTTCTGTATATGTTTCCAATCAACTCATTTTTATTAGCTGCATCTAATTTGTATGAAAAATTGCCACGTTTGATTTCTCCGGCAGCTTTTGACAATGCCATGATAGGAATGACAAAAATCTGTTTTATTAACAAACCAATAACAAAACTCGACACTATACCTATACAGAGTATAAATAAACTTATATAAATACTATCAATCTTTGCTCCGAAAGTTCTGACTGCCAGTGACAATGAAATATGAGCAATCTTTTGATTGTTATATCCTTTAATATCTACTGTTCTTGTTAAATTGTCATTTTCTGAAAATTTTATAATTTTCGAAATCAAACGATGTTTATTATCCGGAGCAATCAATGACATCGGATCAATTATAGTGTCTTTGAATTCATACTGACCATTGTTTTTTTCAAAACCAAACTCTATGTTATAAGGACCTGTCGGACGAAGTGTATTAATATCCACTTTTTTGGATATTTTTAAAGCTTTTTCCGAACTTTTATAAGGCAGCATTGTTGAAGAGTAAAGGTCAAAATTCCTTTTTTCATAAAAAGAAACAGGACTCTTTATAGATTCATTAACAACTTCAACATTATAATCAGCAAGAAGTTTTTTTACTTTTTGAAAATCATAATCAGTTCCATTTTCAAAATAAATCCTTTTCAAAATATCGCCTTCTTGAACTTTGAGATTATTTTTTATAGTATGTTCAATTTTCAGTTTTCCGGTATTTATACCGTTCAAAGACATGCTGTTATGAATCTTTTCAATTTGTGAATTATTCCATGCAAACATCAAAACAAGCGGCAAAACAGCGGTTATGATAAAAACAATAAAAAAGTATTTTGCAAATTTTAACATATATTCTCTCTGAATGTTAAAGTGAAAAATATAATAACAAAATAACCTTAAAAAGCTTATTTTACAAATAAAATAATATCATTTTAACTCTATAATCGAATGACTCAAAAGAGTCATTCATGAACTTTTTTAATACATAAAAGGGTTATAAGAATAATCTTCCAGTTCACTAATATATTCATCAACCTTTTTCAGACGTTCTTCCATATTAGGATATCTTCTTCTCAAGTTGCACAAATCAGCCTGAACATCCCTCCAGGGTATTTGAATATCACACAATGCCAGAGAATGATTCAGCTCTTCTTTTTCTGCTATTGTTGACCCAAAGTTAAGCTCGTTTTTCTCACCGGCAAGAATTATTTTCCTTAGAAGATTTCGCCTCGAACCAACAGCAAGAATATCAAAGTCAGCTCTTGTATTGCGGTCTAATGATGTTATAAAGACTTTGACCATACCAGCAAGAGAATTAAAAAATTTGTCATTTGGCACAACCAGGTCATCAAGAATTTTTATTCTATTGCCGTCAGCTATAAAATTATTGGGATTTATCGTATCAAAACTTTTGTTCATAGAATAAACTGTCTTGAAATCTGAAGCTACATCATCAAAAGCTTCCTGCGGCAATTGTGTAAACCTTTTTAAGTATACATCTCTGTAATAATTCATTTTTTCCCATGAATGCTCAAGTCCGTCTTTTACTCCTGCACTAAGAGTATCACCGGATGTTGCAGCATTTTTAAGTATTTTTATACCATTGACTTTTGCCACATATTCGCCATAAAAAGTCTTGAATTTTTTGAGAAGAGGGTTCTCATTCAATTCAAAACCGGAAATATCATCTTTTTGTCCATGCAATTTTTTGATTACAAATTCATCATCAATTTTGTATACAGCTCCATATTCACCAGCCCCTTGGAAATTTTCAGGTTTAATTATTTTTGAAATCATCTCTTTAAACATCTTAACCAGATTGTTTTCAACTGCTTTTTCGCTATGAAGACCTGAAGCATAATTTTTAAGCTCCTGTGAAAATTGTGTTGGAACACCACAGAAAGCAATATTATCCTTTTTGGAATTCGATTGAATAGGAAAATTAGTCTGTGGTGTAAAAGAGTTTATATGCATAATTAATAAGTTCCTTAAATAGATTAAGAAAGCTAAAAATTAAAATTGACTTTATTAAGACAAATAATAAAATTTATTTACATTTAATCTCAAAATTATAAACCGGTTTTTTGATCAAGTTTAAAATAATAAATACCAAACAATTTCCCCCAAAAATGTATAAATCTTGATCTGTATATTTTTAACTTTCTCCATAAATGTGGGTGTCAAAATATATCTGGCTTCTACCTGATCGTCTGAATATACATTATAGTTTTCATTAAAATATAAGAAAAAATGAACAAATAACAGAAGCAAACAATAACATAATTAAAAAATCATATTTTTTCTTTTCCTGTATTCTATAATTTTCCAAATTGCTTAATTTAGGTTCAATTTTTGATTTATAAACTTCATCGAATTTTGTATCTATTTCTTTACCATTCACGATAACATCGCCTTAATTTTTATTAAAAAATTCCGCTGCATTAACAGACTATCTTTCTTTTTCTTCTATTGTAAAAAACTCTGTTGCTTTTATATTTAGTATTTTTGCTATTATAGATGATGGAAAAATTTCAACAATATTTTTCAAATCTAATGCAGCAGCATTAAAAAATCGTCTTGCAGCAGCAATATGCTCTTCAACCTCATTATATGTCTGCATTGCAATTACCATAGTCTGATCTGATTTCAATTGAGGATAGTTTTCTATGGCTATCATCATTTGTCCCATTTTATCTCTGATTTGAGCATCCAGATCTATTTTCTTATCAATGTTGGAATAATTATCTCCAAGATTTATCTCCTGTGTTCTAAGTTTTGTAATATCTTCAATCAAGGAACGTTCATGATCCATAAATTTTTGTGCTATTGCTAATATGTTTGGAATAAGGTCATATTTTTTTCAGTTGTACATCTATTGCTGAAAATGCCTCTTGAACCTTATTTTTTTTCTGAATACACCGGCATAAATGAAATATATTCCAAATAATAATAAAGCACCAATATATCTATTATGAATAAAGGTATCATCTTTACAGAATATTACAAACTATCCTAATAAATTATTTTTAAACCTTTTGAACAAATTTCAGCTGAAATATACTTGAAGTTCATCTATAAATTCTAAAACAGCAGAAAGCTCTTCCATCATTTCACTAACCTGTACGTATTTTATAGGCCTATACCATGTTGCAAGCTGGAATAAGTTTCTATTAATTGAAAGAGTAAGATATATGCCATTTCCATATATATCAGCAACCATTTTCTTAGCTTGAAATTTTGATATGATATTCTTATATCGCCATATAAATTTGTCTGTCAATAAATCCTCGGCTTCGTTAGGGTTATCAGAATAAACTTCATATTCTTTTTCAAATTGAACATCTTTAAAATGAACCTTATAAAAACCATAACGATTAAAATTCTTAAAGCTCTTCTTTTTTATAATTATATGACTCAAGAATTTCTTTTCAAAAAGTAATCTTATTAAAATACCTCTAAAACAAGATGAATAAATATCACCATCACCGAAATTCTGCTTTTTCCTTAAATCAACCTCTGACAAAGAAATTTGTACGTTTTTATATATTCCTTTAAAATTGTCATCATAAATTGCACAATTGTAGTTTTTGCCGGTCTGAAAGCCTTCCAGGTCAGAAGGTGTTATCTGATGATTCTCAGTCCACTTAAACTGGAATATTCCATCCAAAAGAATCGGCATAATTTTCTTATTAAAACATTTTTCAAAGTTTTTAGAGTTTTTAAAAGCATAACCTCCGCATAATACAGCTCCTACCATACATGCTATATTTATTAAGTCCAAAGGACTTGTTGACCTGCTCCACTCACCGGGTAAAACTTTTGTAAAGTAAATAAACAACATCAAAAAAATAAGAAAAAAAGCACAAAAAATAGCAAATGATATTTTATAAACAAACTTTTTTCTATCTTTTTCTAAATTTGGTAGCAGAGGTACAACTTTATTGTAATAATTATTACGAAATATTCTTTTAAATTCCTGAGCAGAACACATTTCCAACATTTCCTAAAAAAAATCGGAGAAGGTGGGATTCGAACCCACGATGCAGATTACTCCACATAACACCTTAGCAGGGTGCCGCCTTCAGCCTACTCGGCCACTTCTCCAAAAGCGTAAATTCATATTATCAAAAAAATTGTATTTTTACAAATATTTATTATTAATATAATATTCTAACCAGTTATCCAATACGCACCGTAATGATTCTGTGTATGTTATATTTAAAGAAAATTCAAGGAGAATATTATGAAAAATTGGATTATTGCACTGGCAATTTTAGTTATACCTATGGTCAGCTATTATATTCTGGATAAAACCCACTCAAATACAACCGGTTTTGAAGCACAAGCATCATACAGTAAACCTGTTGTAATAAAATTTTATTCACCTATGTGTCTTGACTGTAAAAAACTTGAAGCAGTAATAAAAGAAGTAATGCCAAAATATGCCGACAAAGTTACATATCAAAATATTAACGGTCAATCAAGCGACAAAACAACAGAAGCTCTTGTCCAAAAATATAATATAAATCTTGTTCCTACTATGGTTTTTGTAAAAAAAGACGGTAAAGTATATAAAAGAACAGAAGGAGCACTTTCTAAAAAAGAACTGGAAAACATCTTAGAAGGTCTGACAAAATAATTTTGAGAGGAAAAATTTGTGGAAAATTTCATTACATTTTTTCAGTCGCATGTAAAAGGTGATTTTTCAATCCTGATACTTCTGTTATGCTTTTTGGGCGGTATTGTTTCATCATTATCCCCCTGCGGTATAGGAATGCTCCCTGTTGTAGTCAGCTATATAGGTGCATCACCTGAACAAAAAACATCAAAATCTCTTTTACAGATAATGTTTTTTATTCTCGGTCTTGCAATATCTCTGACGGTAATAGGTGTAATTGCAGCATTGACAGGACAGGTATTCGGTGCCGGAAACAGAGTTTATTTTGTACTGATTCTCACATCTTTAATTTTGATTTTTGGCCTAAACCTTGTTGGTCTCATTGATATAAATTTCCCAGTACTTGTTAAAAAATTTCCACAAAGCGATAAGTACAACGGAATGGTCTACCCTCTAATTCTTGGTATGGTTTTTGCATTTGCAACAACACCTTGTTCAACACCTATTCTGGCAGGAATCATGGCAGCAGCTTCATTAAGTACAAATATTGCTTATGCAGCATCCATGCTTTTCTTGTTCTCTCTTGGACAGGGAATGATTATTCTGGTTGCAGGATTGTTCACATCTGTATTAAAAAATCTGTCCTCATTTGCCAGATTTTCCGAGATATTAACAAAAATAAGCGGTATCATTTTGATACTATTTGCAATTTTCTTATATTACAAAGTTTTTGCCCAATTTATTTAAGAAAATCCTATATAAATATTACCAATAACTTATTTTATCTTCTTTTATAACAAGAGCTGCGCAATTCAATCCGTCTGACGGATTCGTGAGAGAACATCCTGTTGTCGAATAGGAACCACCGGCTTGTACACCTTTATCTTTAACAAGACCGAAGTAGAAAATGTCCTTTCCTCCCTCATTTGGTTCTCTCAAACCATTCACATCAACAATAAACCCACCCAAAAGAGTACTTGCAGGGTCAAGCCCGTAATCAGCAGGCTGACATCCTCCATCCGCACAAGATTTCAAAGCAAGCATGCTACCGTCAGAAAGGATAAGTTTGTGATATCCGGCATCACTGTTATAATCAGGCAAATCTGAGCCATCAAGAGCCTTCGGATTTTCAGGAAAACATCCGGGACCGGTTCCACAGTCCTGCATAACTTTAAATTTTGGTTTATATAAAGCAATAATATCCTGCTCACTTGCCCATTCCCAACCGTCAACAGGGCCTTCTTCAACCTGAATCAAACCGGTAGCAGTAGACAAAACACCTGACATCTTTTTGAGCCTGCCGACATTATCTCTATTTCTGGCATTATACATAAGACCCGGGATAGTCATTGAAGCAATTACACCGATAATCATCAATGTAATGAGCGTTTCTGCCAATGTAAATCCATTCTTTTTTATCATGTAAACAATATACCCTTGAGTTTTATTTTCTAATCAATTATAAACTTTTTTTTTACAAAAAAAAAGCTATAAACAAGGGGTTCATAGCTATTAGATTAGGGATATGCGTATCGTCGTCTTTATTTAAGGAGTATAGTGTTATTCTACACATACTTTAGTTGCAGAAAATCATACATTATTATGAATAATTTTTAACTTGCTCATACAAATAAGCGATTGGCATATGACTTTAGAAAAAAAATCATTAAAGTATATTAGAAATCAGGCTAAATTAGGATTTTTCATAATAAAAGTTTCAGTCTCATTTATCCATCAAAAGTATGAATTGTCTTGTAATTGTTTAATAAATTCTAATCTATGCCGAGAACGTAAATAGGGCAGATTGACAAAAATTTTTTAAAGGGCGTTAAAATTTGTATAACAGTATTTATCCGGTACAAATAAAACCATACGTACCGCCGCAAACCAAAAAAGCGGTACATAACAAAGAGGATGAACATGAGTCATCCCAATCTTCGTCTGACCTTAAAAGAGAAAATCGCAGTCTAAACTCATCAAATGCAACTGACCCTAATGGCAAAAGTAAATACGCCAGACAACAGTTTCCAAACGGAAAAAAATCAACCATAGATTATTCCAAGTCGCAGGTTAATATTGCACAGATTCTTACTGACTTTAAAAACACTGCAATTGCAATAGGCTCACCTCCGAATATAATTCAAGAGGTCAACCAGTATTTAGCTCTTGCAGAAGCTCAGTCTCTGAAAAATGAGCCGAACAAAAAAATCATACAGTCTAATTTAAAAAACGCCTCAAACATACTCGACGACTTCATTTCAAAAACACTAAACAAAGATTCAAAAGTAGTCGAAAACTGGATTGATGCACTATTTTTGCAGCAGGTAAACTATAAATCTGACCCTACAACAATCAATGAAGATTTTCTGGTAAAACTCCCGGACAACAACGGGGAGATGAAACCAATTTCTCAAGCTCTTTCAACAAAGGATAAAACATCTGAAACCGCAAAAACAAAAGAAAAAACACCGGCTGTCCAACAGGAGATTACTGCTGCAAATATTACAGACACAGAAAAAACTGTGTCAAAAAATGTATACATTCCTCAAGATCCGAATGTAAGAAAAACATTCCTTCAAGGTAAAAAATTTGCTTCCATAAATGAACCCCAAAAAGCTCTTTCGGCATTCCAATCTTCTTTAAGATATGCACAACAAACAGGTGACAAAAAAGCCGAAGGCATGGTGTGTTATGAGCTTGGACAAATTTATGACGAAAATGACAATCTTGAAGAAGCCCTTAAATATTATAATCAAGCACATCAGACAACAGATGATAACAATTTGAAAGCCAAAGCATACTATTCAATGGCACAAATTTATGATGATGTTGTTTATTTCGAGCCGGCAATGGAACACTATTTTGCGGCAATTTCTTTTGCAGGAGAAGCTGAAAATCTGAATGCCCAATCTAAAGCGTTATGTGATATAGGTGATATGTATGCGGAAAGATATGATGTTTATAAAACACATGAATTCTATGGTACAGCTAAAAATATAGCGATTGAAACAAAAAATAACAAAACAATGGGAGCCGTATGGTCAAAATCCGGTGATTCAATGTCTATATTGAATGAAAATGTCAATGCACTTCAAGATTATAAAGCATCTGCCCAATTCTATGAAAAAGCTGATTCACCTTTAAAAATGGCAAAAAATTATGAAAAGGCTTCTTCAATTATGCTTAAACTGGGAAATAAAAACAAAGCACAATCACTGCTTCAAAAAGCACAAAAGCTTGCATTCTCAGCAGAAGACACTGATTATGCACAAAAACTCACCAAACAGTTAAATATATTTTAGCCTACCAGCCAGCCAAAAAGGCAATAATCTTCTTAAATATTAATGTTAAATTTATAACGTTAAAAAATAAGAGGACATCACAATGAACAAATATTTGATGGAGTTTATAGGAACATTCTTTCTTGTTTTGACAGTAGGATGTGTAATTGCCGTCAACGGAGGCACCCCCTTTGCACCTTTAGCAATCGGAGCAATACTTATGATAATGGTTTATGCAGGAGGTAAAGTTTCAGGCGGTCATTACAATCCGGCAGTCTCTGCTTCCGCAGCCATAAGAGGAGCACTGGAGTTTAAAGAACTGCTTCCATATTTTATCGCTCAAATTCTGGGAGCTGCTGCCGCTTCACTTCTTGTCATGTTTTTTACTCGCTCAATCAGTATAATACCGGGGAGCGACTTTGATATTTTACCGCTCATTATTGGAGAATTTCTCTTCACTTTTGCTCTGGCTTTTGTTGTTTTAATGACAGCAACATACAAAGCAAATTCAGGCAATTCTTATTTCGGATTAGCTATCGGTTTTACCGTAACTGCCGGGATTTTAACTTTCGGAACACTTGCACCCTGCGCTTTTAACCCTGCTGTTGCATTTGCTCTCGGATTGCTTAACATTACAGCGTGGAAAATAGCTATAATTACAATTTTTGCAGATTTATTCGGAGGTATTTTTGCTGCCTTTGCTTACTACCTTGTTACCCGAAATGATGAAGTAATATAATAGAAAACAAAATCTGTTTGTTGTATTTTTAGAATAAATAACAAACAGGAAAATGATATGAAAGACTTTAGAACAGGTTTTGTAGCAATAGTAGGACGACCGAATGTAGGGAAATCAACACTACTGAATACAATTATCGGTCAAAAAATTGTTATAGCAACAGATAAAGCCCAGACAACGAGAAAAAGAATAAAAGGTATATTCACTAATGACGAAGGGCAGATTATATTTATAGACACACCGGGCATACACAAACCGCTGGACAAACTCGGTGAATTTTTAATGGATGAAGCAAAATGTTCTATACCTGATGCAGATTTAATTTTATTTCTGGTGGATGTTTCCGAACCTGCCGGAGCAGGAGATAAATGGATTGTAGAAAATCTGCTCAAAAAAACAGAAACACCTGTTATTATTGTTTTAAATAAAGTAGACAAACTCAAAGACCCAATAAAAAAAGAACAAAATATTTTAACTTACAAAACATTATTTGATACAAATCTTCCGACAGCCAGAGTATCAGCACAAACAGGAAGAAATATAGATACGTTGATTTCTACAATTTTAAGAAAACTTCCCGAAGGTGAACCTGTCTATTCTGAAGATGACCTTACTGATGAAACAATGAGATCGATTGCTCAAGAAATCATAAGAGAAAAAATACTTTTAAATACAAAAGATGAAATCCCTCACAGTGTAGCAGTAATCATTGAAAAATATGAAGAGAAAGAAGATATTGACAGAATTTTTGCCAAAATCCATGTTGAACATGAAAGCCAAAAAGGTATTATGATAGGCAAAAAAGGTCAAATGCTGAAAACAATAGGAACTCAAGCAAGGCTTGAACTTGAAAAAATGCTTGAGAAAAAAGTATATTTGGAACTGAATGTAAAAGTATCAAAAGACTGGAGAAAAAAAACTCCTGATTTAGAAAATTGGGTATAAAAAAGACTCATTTCAAAATTTGAAATGAGTCTTTTTTAAATATATAATGTCAGCTTAATTAACCATTGTTTTTGGGAATAAGACCTTTGGCCCAATCAACTGCTTTACCAACATATTTATTGATAAATTCACCTGCTTTAGCAACACCCAGTTTGGCATAATGGAGGCCTTTATCTACATAGTTAGCATCTGCTTTAAGCACAGCATCGGGATTAAATGTTGTTGGCATAAATTTTCTTGCCAGAGCTGTTGCCGCAGCAAGCACAACTACTGTAAGAACTGTATTTCTAAAACCATGACTTTTTTTCTTTTGAGGTTGACCGGGTGCATCCATCGGTGTGCTGGCAGCAGGCTGTTGTGCAGCATTGCTGTATGTTGGCGCTTTAGAAATAGTATTCTGACTCATAGGTGTAATAGTTGAGAAATTCACTGACATATAAAACACTCCTTTTAGTTAGACTTGTATAAACACAAAACACATAAAGAAAATTTGTTGCCACATGATAAAAACATGTTTAAAAACATGAAACATTTTGTAACATTATAACATCTATTTCCATATTTTGGAATATTTTTTTTAAAACTGTAATCTAGATTAATATAAGGAATAATTGAGAGGTAGAACAATGGGTGAGAAATTTAATATAGAAAAACAAATTCTGGAAAATGCAAAGATTATTGCATCAAAAATAGATAATAAAGAAGCAAGAAAAAGAGCATACGCTCTTGCGATTGGGGCATCTTGCACAGCTGAATATTTGAACAATTCCGGAATAGATATAAAAACAAAACTCAGCCTTTTTAAAGTGGCTTCGTTTGCCCAAAATCTCGAACTTGCTGATATTTATGCAGGAGATGCAAGGCTTGATGTAAGAGTAACTTTTAATGATAAAACATTCTCAATTCCCAAAACGCATGAAAAATATTGCGCAATACCTGATGCTTATATTGTTATAAAATTGGATTCCTCTCTGAACGAAGCAGAAATACTCGGCTTTACAGACTCAAACAGTCTCGAATATCCTGACAGTAATAATGAATATTATCTTTTCTCGACTGATATTTTAAAACCAATTTCTGAATTAAGAATATTCCTTTCTTCAATAAAATTAAAAATGATGCCTTTCTCATCAGAAGAAAACGAAAAAATTAAAGAACTGTCAGCAGCCTTCATTGACGATGAAATTTCAGAAAGCGAAAAAGTATATTTTATAAAACATGTAGTAGCCTGTGCAGCATGCAGAGAAAATTTTTGTGAATTAAATGAATTCGACACAATAGTTTCACAGATGAAAAATCATACTGACCTTCTCAATGACAGTACACTAAGTGTTTTAACTGGCAACAAAAAAGAAATTGAATCAGCAATCATCTCTGAACAAGAAAATATCCGGGAAAATGAATCTGAAGAAATCGCTTTTATAGAAGAAGAAACACTTGACGAAACAGTGCCTGAAACAGAAGAATCTGTTGAAATTACTCAAGAAATACCTGTTGACTCGGTTGAAACTACATCTCCAGCAAATGCAGATGCTGACTTTGAACTAAATACTGATGAATTGCAAGAAGATCAGGAAGAGCTAATTCTGGAAGAGCACACTGAAGAACTTCCGTTAATTGATGAAATGAAAGAAATTGAAGATATATCAGAAACAGAAACGCCAACCGCAGAGGAAAGCAAAGAACAAATTATAGAAGAAACCACAGAAGATATTACACCTCTCGATGAGATAAAAGAAGAAGGGCCGGAATTGATCAAAGAAGTTATTGAAGAACTTCCTGCGGAAAATGATGAAGAAAATACAGAAGAACAGATTCTCGAAGAACATACAGAGCTTATGCAGCTTGATGACTATGATTCTGAAGAACCAATGTTGATTCAAGAAGATAATGAAGAAATGATTCTTGAAGAAACACCTGCTGATAAACCATTAGAAATATCTGAGGAAACAGAAACAGAAACAGAAACAGAAACGGAAATAATAAAAGAAGAAGAAACTCTTGATATAGACAATGAAGAAACAACGGAAAAAATAGAAGAAATTCATCCTGAAGAGTCCAAAGAAGCATCAGGTCTTGAAATCGAAGATCTCGAAACCCTTGACAGCTTAGAAGATATGGATGCACTGGGTGAAATCGAGGAACTTCATATGGGCGAGCTTGAAAATATTACGGAAGAACCTCAAAATATTGAAGAAAAACCTTCCGCATACGACGATTTTTCTGTAATTGAAGAAAACGAAGAACCTCAAAAAAATGAAGAAGAAACTTCAATATTACAATCAGAGGATGAAGAAACTTTTGAAATTCCCGTTGAGGAAAACAAAATTGAAGAAAACAATGAAGCTATTGATTCATTTACTCAAGAACCCATAGAGCTTAACTATGATGATGAAGAAATAGAAGAAACAACAAGAGTTGAAGAAATTCATGAAGAAAATAGCTATGATCCTTCACTTCAGGAGCAACAGCAATACTTAGATGCTCAAGAACAAGAAAAAATTCCACAATCTGCTCAACCACATGTGGACGAAGACATACAAGGACTTCTGGATGATGATTTGCTTGCATTATTATCTGACAACGATGATGAACAAGCAGATACAACAAATGCGACACCTGCTTATACTTATTCACAGTCCGAAACCGCTTATGAAGAGGATATTCAGCAGGATACAATAGATTTTGGAGATGAAGAACGAGAAACTCACGAAAATTATGAACCTGACACACCACAAGAAAATGCTGACGATAACATCGAAACACTTTTCGATAACAATGATGAAAACGCTGCTGAAGAAGGAGAAGAAAACAACATAATAGATATAAATAAAGAACCGGTCTCCGAAGCAACAGCAAATGCAGCAAAGAAAATTGTAATAGGAGGTGCACTTCTTTTACTTCTTGCAGGCGGTGCAGGTGTAACATGGTTTATGAATCACAATAAAACAGCTGATACAAACACTGATATGCTTGATACAACAAATCAAAGTGACTCTTTGTTCGATTTCGAAAATAAAGATAAACCAGATGATTCAGAAACACCTGCCGTATCACAAGATATAAACAAATCAATGGCAAATTCTTTCTCAGATAAACCGGCTGCCATTACAATTACAAAGATCTCATGGCAGGTAAGTGAAAAACTGGCATCAGAAGCTTCTGTTAAAGAATATTTACAAACTGCTGGAAAAAATATTCAAATGAATTTACAAAATGATCTGGCAAATTCAGCTGATATAACATTTAATCCAAGCATAAAAGTATCATTTGAAATCGCACCGGACAATACCTTGAAAGGCATGCAGGTACTGGAATCCAGCGGTTCGGATAAAATCGACGAAACTGTATTAAGAAGTATTAAAAACACTCTCAAATACGTTAGTGTTCCAAAACTTAAAGATTTCAAATCGGATTATTTCTTAACCATAGTAATAAATTTCTAATTATATGATATGATATAATCAGTTATTTGGTATTTAAAATTGGATTGAGGGAATTGGATACTATACAAGAACAACGAGACCTTATAGAGAAGCTGATAAAATCTAACAATAAATATTTCGGTAACGAAGATTTATTGGAAGATTTTTGTTCCGAAACCTACAAAAGATCACATTCACTATTTGACAGTGTGGGAATAAAGGATATAGAAAATTACATTGCAAAAGTAGCCAATACAGCTATACTTAATGTACTGAAAGAAAACGGAAGAGTCAGAAGAAGAAAAGACACCTATGTCAGCACTAAAGAAATTCTGATTAGTCCTGTTCCTGCCAAAACACCTGTTGAAGACACTCCAATTACAGAAATTAATAATATATTGCAAGATGGATTTGTTTATGAAATAGCAGACCCGAGAGATTCGTTTGAAGAAAAAATTGTAAGAAGAGATCTTCTCCAAAAGGTTGTTGATATAGTACTTGTTGCACAAAAAAATAACCCTTCAAAAGAATATTTAAAAATCTTTTATCTCAGATATGTAAAAGAAATGAAGCAAAAAGAAATAGCTGCTGAAATTAATATTTCACAATCCGAAGTCAGCAAAAGACTGATTGAAATTTCTGAAATAGTCAAAACACATTTCTAATCTTAACGTCTGATGTAATTTAAAGATCATTTATAATATAATGTTCCTGTTGTTTAGCTAAACGGTTATTTTATAATGCGTTGTTTCAGATGCAAAAAAGAAATAGCAGATAATTTGCTAAGATGTACTTTTTGTAATACGAAAGTACAAACTGTTTGCCCTGTTTGCGGAGCCTTGAACCCGATTACAACACAATACTGTCAGGGCTGCGGATTACAACTCATAAAATATTGCCCCGAGTGCAAATGTGCAAATCTTCCAAATGCAAAAGAATGCAGAAAATGCTCGGCCAGTTTTGAAGAAAAAAAAGAAGTTTCACAACCCCCAAAAACAGAACTGCTAGTTGAAGAAGAAATTGCAACAGTCAATGAAACACAAGAAAAAGAAGAAATTGCTCCCGAAGTAACAGAAACACAAATAGATATTCCGGAAGAAGAGTGCGATGATGCACCAAATCTTGAAGAAAATTCGGATGATGAAGATTTCTCTGTTCAAGAACTCTCTGATAATGAGCTGATAGATTTTTCTGAAGGAGATGATATAGACAGCCTTTACCTTGAAAAACCGGAAGTTGAACAAAAAAAACAAGACGAAATTGAAACAGGTGAAAAAATACAAAATACAGAACAAACAGAACCTGAAAAAAATAACCTTTTTGAACTTTCGGACAGCTCTGACACTATTACAGAAAGTCTCCAAAAAGAAAATATAGAGCCTGAACCCATTATTAATGCTGATGCAGCAGAAAATTTACAAACGGTAAAACAACCGGAAACAGAACCTGAACAAGATAAAGATATTTCAACTATCGAACAAAATACCATTGAAGAACAGGAAACAAAAGAAAATCCAACAATTGAAGAAGAAAAACAAATCATAGAAATAAAATCTTATGATCAAATAAAATGCAAAGCACTTTTGACCCAGGCAGTTCGAAAACCGGAAAAAAGAATAATAGGGCTTAGTGCACCTGAAGGATACGGAAAATCTACCGTACTGAAATATTTATTCAGTGATCTTGTACACCAAAACTTTGCATGGCTTTGGGGTGAATGCAGTGCCAATTCACAAATCAGCCCCTTTGGCATCTTTCAGGAAATGATTCTGACTTTTTTCAATATGCCCAATTTTTCGAACATGTCTGCTGAATTTTTAAAAGATGCAAAACGCATGTTGTCTGAAACATTGCCTCTGTTATCTCAGGAAGAAATATTCAATCTGTTTAATTTCTTGTACCCGAGTTTGACATCAAGCTTTGAAGACATTCTTGTAAATAAAGATGCAACTTTTGCACTTTTAGAAAAAGTAATTCTTGAAATAGCTAAAAAAGCTAAACTAATAATAGTAATAGATGACTTTGATATGATAGACGGTGCTTCTTATGCCTTTCTGTCATATTTTGTTGACCAGAATCATCTGTCCGAAAATATAAAACTCATAATCTCATACAAAGACAACCGCATTACACAGGGCTATTTCTATTCAGAGAAACTGGCACAAAATCAGTATGAAGATATAAGACTTTCTAAACTTTCACAAAAAGATGCGGATAATTTTGTAAAAATGTTTCTCAACGGAACAAACCTGCTTCCCGAAGAAATTTTTAATCAAATTTACGAATATTCAAACGGAAACAGTGCATATATTGAACAAGTTATGGTGCTGTTCAATGAAAACAATGCATTTTATGCCGAAAATAATACACTAAAATACAAATCAACATCAATAGAACAGAATATTCCAAGCAACATATATGAGATTTTGACCATAAGACTTACTTATCTTCAAGAAAAATATCCTGTTGTATATAAAACACTATGCACTGCGGCAATCATGGGAAACAAATTCAACGTCAGATTGCTTGAAATCATAATGAAATTGAAAAGCGAAGACTTCCAAAAAGTCATACAGATGCTTACAACCTTCGCATATTTAGCACAATTTAACAATAATATTTTTGAATTTAAAAACACACTTCTGTGGAAATTCGTTTACGAAAGAGCAAAACAAAGCCCTGATTTTGTAGTCCTAAATGAAAAAATATTTGATATAATAAATTCTTTTACACTTTCCAGTAATGCTCTAAAAGCTCTGATTGCACAAAACCTGAACCAGAAATTGCTTGCATTAAACATCTGGACAGAAAACATAAAACTGTGTGCTTATTTAGGAGACGAACACCTGTGGACATTGTCACAAAAACAATGTTTAAAAATAGTTCAAGAAATTAACCCTGAAAACAACAACGTCATAATAAATAATATTCAAGAAAGACTGGGAAAACTTATTTATATTTCAAGACCTCAAGAAGCGATACCCTACCTTTCATCAGCAATAAATAATGCAATAAAAGTTCAAAACATACCAAAAATCATTGAACTTTCTGGCTATTTATCAAAAAGCTGCTCACTCACAGGGAACTATCATGGTGTAATTGAAGCAGTAGATACAGTTTTAAAATTTGTTGAAAAACCGGAAAACAGGCTTGAATGTGCACTTATAAAACACAAAAAGCTTAATGCGATGTTTAGCATTGGAAATGCAGAAGAAATTTATAATCTTGCCTCAAATGAAATAATACCTGTTGTAGAACAGGCACTTTCAAATATAATTCCTACCAATGATATTTCATTGAATGTAATATATGAAACATGGCTTGAATGCAATTTGACAGTTGCAATGGCTCTAATTTCACAAGGCAGCAATAAAAGTTTTGCAATATTAAATATCATAGATGAAATTGTTGCAAAGAATAACGTAGAAAACAAAAACTACCTTCAAAGATTAAAAATAGCTAAGGCTCTAGCTTATACAATGCAAGGTTCAATTAAACAATCAGAAGACCTTCTTATCAGTTTCACACAAGAAACAACAAATGAAGCAGTAGAACCCCGGGTAATTTCACTCTGGAATTTTACAAATATACTGAATAAACTTCTTAAACAAGAATGGCAGAATATAAAAGAAGATCTTTTTTCAATAGTAACTTTTGCAAACAATTACAATGACGTACTCATAAAAAACCTTTTAAAAGTATTTTTGGGTAAAATACTTCAAGAAGAAGGAAATCTCTCAAAAGCACTTGATATTTATAATGAACAGGTGACAATCTTTGCCAAAGAAAAAATAGCAATCGGTGCATTGCTTTGTTGGTATTACATAGCAAAAATAACACTTGTAACAGATGGCAGCGATAAAGCTCTTGACATAGCACAAAAAGCACTTGATGTAGCCAAAAACCCGAAAATAAGCAACTATTATTTTATGGTATTGTACAAAAAACTTATTGCTGAAATTTTCCTCATAAAAGGAGACACAGACGCTTCAAAAATGTATATAGAAAAAGCACTTATGATAGTGAAACAATATGATATGAAACTGTTAAAAGTCTCTTTATATCAGCTGTATGCAAAATACCTTGAGGAAATGGTTTCAAAAAAACCTGAGAACAAAGTAAATTATGCTCAAAATGCAATAACTACATATAAAAAAGCCCTTGCGCTTATTGCAGGTTTAGATGTTCCTGCAATTGAATCTGAAATTCAAAAGAACTATGCATCATTCAAAGCTTTTTGTCAGCTTAACAACATCAAAGCCTAAATTGATTCAATCACGGAAATCAGAAGTTTTTTGAAAGAGTCTTTTACCTTTTCGGCAGTTTCAACAACTTCGGCATGAGAAAGTCCGGAAGGATGCACACCTGCTGCTGAATTGGTTATGCAGCTTATGCCCAAAACATCAATTCCGCAATAGTTAGCAACCAATGTTTCAGGAACAGTCGACATACCGACAGCATCAGCACCCAAAATACGCAGCATATTAATCTCAGCAGGAGTTTCATAGCTAGGACCGCTCATAGCAGCATAAACACCTTTTCTGATAACGATTCCAAGCTCTTCAGCTTTTTTTTGTGCAATATTTGCCAAAGAAATATTATAAACTTCACTCATATCGGGGAATCTATCACCCAGAGTTGCATCATTTTCCCCAATGAGTGGGTTAACTCCCATTAAGTTAATGTGGTCAGTAATAATCATTAAATCTCCGGCATTATACTCTTTATTCACACTGCCGGCTGCATTTGTTACGATTAAAGTCTTTACACCCAATTTTTTCATTACCTTTATCGGGAAAACTATCTTGCTAATGTGATATCCTTCATAAAAATGAAAACGACCCTGCATTATAACAGCTTTTTTACCTTCAACTTCAGCAAAAACAAGCTGCCCTTTGTGACCTGCAACTGTCGAAGTTTCAAACCCCGGAATTTCTGAATATTTTATTCTTATACCTTCAAGGTTATCAGCAAAATCCCCAAGACCGGAACCTAAAATAATTCCAAGCTCAGGAGAAAAATTTTTAATTTTTTTCTGAATATAATCAACTGCCTGTCTAATCATCTGTTTCCTCTTTGAATTACCTTAACTCTTATACCGGAAGCGGATTTTTAATCAAATTTACACCGAATTTTAAAGACTCTATGTTGTTAGGAAGCAGTCTTCTCTTTTTTTCGGAAAGTGTTTTTGACATTTCTGTCATAGCAGAAATAACAGATTCCAGCTTCAAAACTTTTGTCTTTTCAATAAAAGCCCCCAGAGCCATAACATTAACAAATGCAGGCTGCGTAAGTTTTTGTGCAAGTTCATTTAAAGGTATTGGGATATAGCTTATATCTTTTCTCTTAGGCGCAATATTTGATAATGAAGAATTTATAATCATACATCCGCCTTCTCTGACCTTGCTTTCAAATTTAATTTGCGAAATATCATTCATCGCAATAACAAAATCAGCCTTGTCTATAACAGGTGAACCTATTTCATCATCAGAAATATTGACCGCACAGTTAACGGCACCGCCTCTCATTTCAGCACCATACGAAGGAATCCAAGTTGTTTTTTTACCTTCAATAACAGCAGCATGGCAAAGTATTATACCTGCCAGTAAAGCACCCTGTCCGCCAAATCCCGCAACAATTATACTCATATCCATAAACTAATTTTCTCCTGTAATGTCTTTGAAAACACCCAGAGGATGGACTTTCTCTATGACATTTTCAATATGTGCGAGCGAGTCAACCGGTGTCATATGCCAGTTTGTCGGACACGCAGCCAATACTTCCACAAAACTGTAACCTGTTCCATTTATTTGTGTTTCAAATGCTTTCTTCAATGCAGCTTTAGCTTTTTTAATTTCTTTTGGTGTAGTTATTGCCACTCTGGCACAATATGCTGTTCCATCACATTTTGAAACTATTTCAGCAGCATGAAGAGGATAACCGGTTTGTTCCGGCTTTCTTCCGGCAGGAGTAGTAGTCGTAACCTGTCCCACAAGTGTAGTAGCACTAGCCTGCCCGCCTGTCATACCAAAATTAGTATTATTTATCATAATCGTTGTGATATGTTCACCTCTGCAAGCAGTATGAATAGTTTCATTGAAACCAATCGTAGCAGCATCACCATCACCTTGATAGGTAAAGACAAATTTGTCAGGTTTACATCTTTTTATACCGGTAGCAACACAAGGAGAACGACCATGTGAAGCACCTGCAACATCCAAATCAAAAAACTTTTCCAAAAAAATAGAACAACCGACAGAAGAAATAGCAATTGTATCTTTCTGCAAGTTAAATTCATCAATAAGCTCTGCTATCATTCTTAAAACAACACCATGGCCACAGCCGGGGCAAAATGTGAAATGTCCGTCTTTTAACAAGCTTTCGGGTCTTCTGTATACAAGTGTTTCCATATTATTTAACCCCTGCTTCCACTTTATTATCTATTGTTTTGTACAACTCACAGATTTTTTCGTAAATGCTGTCAGGCGTAAGAAGTCCGCCTGCCGTTCTTCCATAAAACTCAACCGGACAAGCTCCAAAAACAGCAGAACGCACATCCAAAAGCATTTGACCTTTATTTAATTCCAAATCCAAAATCATATCAGCATTTTTTGCCACTTCATACAAATCTTTGTCAGGAAATGGAAATAAAGTTACAGGTCTGAACAAACCGACTTTCATGCCTGACTCTCTTGCTTTTTTTACAGCTGTTTTTGCTACCCTTCCAACCGTTCCAAATGCCGTAAGAACAAGTCTGGCATCTTTGAGCATATAGTCTTCGTAAGTTGTTTCGTTTTCTTCCATAGCTTTATACTTATCAAAAAGCTTGTTTGTCAGCTCTTCCATTGCACCTTCAGGCATATGAAGAGATACAATATTTCTCGGAGCTCTGTTATTAGCACCATTCAATGCCCACTCACTAACATCGGGATCTTCATAAGGATATTTCCCAAACTCCGCAGGCTCCATCATCTGTCCCAAAATTCCGTCAGCTAAAAGCATGACCGGATTTCTATATTTTAAAGCCAAGTGAAAAGCTCTGTATGTCAAATCTATTGCTTCTTGAACAGTTGAAGGAGAAAGAACAAGAGTTTTATAATCTCCGTTTCCGCCGCCTTTCAATGCTTGAAAATAATCAGCCTGAGCCGGAGCAATATTTCCCAGTCCAGGACCGCCTCTCATTACACTGACTATAACACCCGGAACCTCCGCACAGCACATAGCCGAAATTGATTCCTGCATAAGCGCAATACCGCATGACGAAGACGACGTCATTGCTTTTGTCCCCGTAGTACCTGCCCCTATAACCATATTTATAGAAGCAAGTTCGCTTTCTGCCGTAACAAATACCCTGCCTAATTTCGGCAGATGAGCTCCCATATATTCTCCAATTTCACTCTGGGGAGTAATAGGATAACCGAAGTAACACTGACAGCCTGCATTTATTGCTGCCTGCGCAATGGCTTCATTTCCTTTAACTAATACCTTTGACACTTTATCTGTAAACCTCTTTGATTGCTACGTCAGGACAGCTTTGTGCACACATTGCACATCCAATACAGCTGTTTTCACTGTCCGTAAATTCTACGGGATAATCACCGTGTTCATTTCTTTCATTGCTTTTTTTAAGCAACCCCTTGGGACAAGCGTTTATGCAAATGTAACAACCTTTGCACACGTCTCTGTCTATTACAATCCTGCCCATTAATCTTACGCTCGATTATTCTATTTACCTTTTATAATTGTATCACCAGACACACAAAAAACAAGTAAATTAGTTCTTCTTGTTAAGAGGAGACATAGCCTTATCAAAAGTTGATTTATAGAAGTCTGTGTTGATATTTAGCTTAGAGCCAAGCTCCAGAAGCAAGAGTACAAATTTTCTGTCATATTCATCCCTCAGTTCATCAATGTTAGACACTACATCTTCAAGAAGTTCATGAAGCTTATTGAAATAAGTGTTTTGTGCCTCTGAAGTATCCACTCTCAATTCAAGCATATCAACATAATTGAACAAGCTCAAAACTGCATTGATAGTATGGACCTCAGGATTTTTAGCCAGTGCATACATAGCATCTGTAATTTTTTCAGAGAATATAACATTCGCAAGCTTTTTATCAAGCTTAATATCCAGAGCTTTTGCCTCATTGTTTACATCAATAGCTTCTTGAAGATCATGCTCATTTATACATTTTTCACAGCTTTGTAAAAGTTTATTGAATTCAATTCCCAAAACATATCTTGCCGCAATTTTGAATTCATCGGGAGGATTGAGCCCCAAATTCTTGAAGTGGAAAATCGAAGCTTTTCCATCTTCATAAATATCCTTATAAAGTCCGCTGAATTTGCTTGTCTTGCCCTGAATCATTATGTTCAGAATCTTTCTTCTTTCTTCAATAAATATATCTTTCAGTGTATAGTATTCTTTTCCAAAGTTTTCATCCAGGCTTCTGATGATTTCAGTCAACGGATAATTAACAAATATTTGTGTAAGATTTTTTTGAATTTCAGAAAATTCATCGGCTGTTGAATATTCTTTGATAGCACAATGGAAATCTCCGCCTGAATATTTCAAAAGAGCAAAAATCATATCATATTTTTCGAGAGTAATTCTCGATTTTATTTCAACTCTGCCGAGATACAAACTGTTTTTCCCTTTGGAAACTGTTTTGTAGCTGAGACGCTTTATATCATAACAATATAAGGATGTTTCATCCTCACTTTCTTCATATAACGAGAGAATCGCCCAGAGGCTGACAATCTGTTTTATAGAAACAACGGAAGGTTTAACAAATTTTCTGTATATATCAGCCCCTGTACCAAATTCTTTTATATTGCTCTGTGCGGTTGAAAGAATATTCAAAAATTCAGTTTCATAATCTTTATCAGTAAAGCTTGCAGCAAGCTGCATTGCTCTAGCCGCATACTTCATAATCTGTGTTGTTTCAATACCCGAAATCTCAGCAAAGAACCAGCCGCAGCTTGTATACATAAGCATTGCTTGTCTTTGAATTTCTAAAAGCTTCATTGCTGCAACTTTGTCTTCATCATTGCACTCAGGCTTAAGATTATTTTTAAAGAAATTTTTAATAGACAATTCACTGCGGTCTAAAATAACATTGATATATTCATTTCTGACTTCCCACGGATCTTTTGTAAAGAATTTCTTGCCCTGTTTTTCATAAAGCTGAGCCAGATTGTCTCTTAAATAATCAAGAGCATCACGAAGAGGTTTTCTCCAACGCTGATTCCAGCTGGGTTGACCGCCTGTTGAACATCCGCAATCCTCTTTCCAACGCCCTACTCCGTGGAAACAGCTCCATGAAGAAGCTTGTTTGATATCAACTTCATCATGGACCCCAAATTTGTCAAGATATTCAGCATAATTTGTAATCGTAAAGCCGGCTTCTTCAGCTTTTACTCTCAATACATAAGCCAAAGCCATATCACCAAATTTTGTATGGTGGCCGTAGCTTTCACCGTCTGTCCCTATGTTTATTAATTGAGGATAATCTCTATCTGCGGAAATACCTTCTTTCAGACGGTTAACAAATTTATTTCCGTCTTGAAGAATGTTATCAAAAGCAACAGACTTAGAAATCGCACCGTCATAGAAGAACAAATCAACATATTTTTCAGGATTATTTTTAATAAAATATCTGTATGGTTTTGCAGGGTCAATATTTCCCCAGCCTGCATCTTTCCATGATTCTTTAGACTTATCACCCAATTTTCTGAATTTTAGAGCTTGAAAAGGAGAGAGAATTGTGAATTTAATTCCGTTGTCAGCAAGCACCTCCAACGTTTCATCGTCAACAGCAGTTTCAGCAAGCCACATGCCTTCAGGCATTCTCCCAAATCTGTATTCAAAATCTCTTACTCCCCATTTTACCTGTGTTTCTTTATCATGCCTGTTTGCCAGAGGCATAATAATATGATTGTAAACCTGAGCAATCGCGTTTCCGTGTCCCGAAAATTTAACACGGCTGGCTATATCAGCTTTGATTACTCTTTCATAAGTTTTTGGGGCATGAGCTTCCATCCATGAAAGCAATGTGGGACCAAAGTTGTAACTCATCAAGGAATAGTTATTAACAATATCAAGAACTTTATTTTTATCATCAACAATTCTTGAAGCAGAGTTGGGATTATAACATTCCAGATTTATTCTTTCATTCCAATCATGAAACGGAAGTGCGCTATCTTGAAGCTCAATAGCCTCAAGCCAAGGATTTTCTCTGGGCGGCTGATAAAAATGCCCGTGTATGGTTAAGTAATTTTTATTTTTTTCGCTTTTGTCAATAACTTCTTTTTTATCTGTCATTATGGTAACTCCGCAACTTTTCTCATTGTTAACATTATACAGGTACTTGTTCCCGTTTTTCAAATTAACTAATCTTCAGACTATGCTTTTTTAGATTTATCTTTATTTTTCTTTTCAACAACAACCAGTTTATCAACATCAACCCAGGTATCTGTCAAAGCATTTGAAAAAACTTTTCCATAAACTTCAATAATATCACCGGAATCCAAATCAATAAATTTTTCCGCTTCGGAACGTTTAATAAATATCTTCATTTCAGCAAGAGGAATTGTATGATCAGTCACGTCATCTCTTTTTATCAAAAATGAGATATATTTTTGAGAATCGCGATATGCAGGTTTGTAGTCAAGTCCGAGAGTAGAAAATTTGTCAAAGGTTGCTTTGAATTTAATATTTTTATTCAAATATTTATCAACAGATGAAACAACTTCAAGAGGTGAAACACAAATATAATTTCCTGATACAACTGTTTTTTGAGTTGTAGAAGGAGCCTGTGCTTTCAAATCAAGATTAACTTCCTTTTGAGAAGGTGATTTCTCCACAACCTGAACTTTGTCAGCAAAAGCTATCATTCCTCCGGCAAGAACAAATCCTGCTACCAACGGCACTAACAATTTATTTTTTATATTTTTCATCATCGTCAACCTTGTCTATTGTCTTTTATTAACCCAATTCTATCATATTTGCAAAAAATAGTACTAATTAATTCATTGTATCCGGTTTACCTATTCTGAGATTTATAGAAAACAGGAATAAAAATACAGGGAGAATTTGAAGCACAATTCTATCTAACGAATTATCTACAAGCCACTGTATATCGTGCGGAGAAAACAAATATACTGAAAAATATCCTATCGACATTAAAACAAAAATCGCCAGAGAAAGCCAAAAGGCCTTTTTGTTTTTGTCTTTGAGTCTGAAACCTTTTGTCAAAAGTAGAGCCAAGATAAAAAAGATATAAAATTTGGTAAACAGCATTGTAAAAAAAGTTTTTAAAATAGCTATATACCTTTGAATATCAAAAGCAAAATGCCATGTCTTAAACAGGAAAAAGCCCATAATCAAGTCATTTGGTGAGCCTGTGAATTTTTTATACAAAACTGTCAACAGGACAAAAGGAATCACACTGCCGCCAGCAATCAAAGCATACTTATATTTTTTTGAGAAAATAAAATAACATAATATCACAAACGCATAAATAAGGAAAAACATCATTCCTTCATTTTTTACCCATATACTCAAACCTGCAAAAATCATTCCTAAAATCAAATATGAAACTGTTTCTTTTTTAAAGAACATAAATAAAGAAACTATTGCACACAGAAAAAAGTAAGCAAGCGGTATATCAGCACATTGTGCAGCTCCGTTAACAAGGAAAACATCTGAAATCATAAACACAGAAGTCACCGCCACTGCCACTTTTTCACTTTTAAAATATCTTATTGCCTGATACAAAAGATAAACCAGACCGAATGTAAATATCAACCCGAGTGTCATATTTGCGGTAAAATCCTGCCCTCCCAAATATCCCCATATTCTTGCTGTTGCAGACGGCAAAAACATAGGATAATCATTGTGAGACATAAAATGAGGAAGCTCAAAAACATTTCGCCACAAAGGGTTATCAAGAAAGAGAAACTCGGCTTTTATATTCCATATTCTAAAACCATCCCAACTTCCCATAGGATTGATTATAAAATATTTAAGATAAATCAAAACTGCGTATAGATTCAAAAGATAAAACCATCCCGAAAGTCTTGCAAACTTGTGTTTGCTCAAATCAGGCTTTTCTTCGTTGTAATAAAGAATACAAAGAACAATTGCCAGTGCCGTTTCAAAGATTGCAAACAAAGGAAAATGATTGAAATTGCAGCAAAGATATAAGAAATATAATATTGAGCTTATGCCAAACCCCATAGGAATCGCAAAAAGTATACGAAAACGAAGTTCCATATTTCTTTCCAGCAACGACACAGCAAAATATCCGCTCAAATAAGGAACGACAAAAGCCAGAACTATCATTAAGAATTTATATAAAAATGCAAACATTACGGATTTATCCTTTTATAAATATAAAATTTCTCATTAATTTTTTTATAAACCTGATATTCTTCAGGTGCTCTCGAAAGTCTATCAAACTTACCTATGACATACATTTCTTCTTTATCATTTTTCAAAATGGAAGGAACTATTGCATATTGTGAAATATAAAAAGACTTTATTGACTCTTGAATATCAAAAACACTTGATTGTTCAATATCGGAAACAAAACCCGTTTTTCCTTCATCATAAAAACTCTTTATTTCTTTCGCAGAATTTCGAAGTGCCATTACCTCGGAATAAAATTCATTTTGCGGCTTATAATCTACAAACGCCAGTGTAAATGGAACTTGAGCTATTAAAAAAATATATTTCAGATTCAGGAGTATAATCAATGCAAAAACTATCCGAAATACAAATTTGTCAGGAATCTTATGCAGTTTAAAAATCATAACCAGAGCCTTTCAAGCGTTTTTTCAATCTGGGTTTCTAATTCAATGAGATTATTATTGTTTTCAATTATAAAATCAGCAAGATTTCTTTTTTCCTCCTGAGACACTTGTGCATTGATACGTTCAAGAGCATGTTCAAGAGGGTACCCCCTTCTTGTCATAAGTCTTTGAAGACGAATTTTTTTGTCAGCACAAACAAGAATCGTTCTGTCAAAAAGATTCTGCATATTTTCTTCAAACAATAAAGGTACTGAAGCTACAACAATCTCTTCGTTTTCGTTTTCCTCAAAAAATTCATTTATTCTCTTTTCAACCAGTGGATGAAGAATATCCTCAAGGGCTTCCATTTTTTCAGGATCGGCAAAAACAATCAAACCTATCTTATGTCTTCCCAGACGTCCGTCTTCAAGAAAGATATCTTCATTCGGAAAAAGATTTTTGATTTTTTCAATAACTTCTTTATTATCATCCATTAAACGATGACAAATCCAATCCGCATCTATAACAGGAATACCCTTTTTTTCAATATAACTTTGAACTATTGACTTACCTGATGCAATATTACCTGTGAGACCTACTTTTAGCATATCTGCCAACCTTCTATAAGTTAACTATTTTAATTCGAATACTGTTCCGTCTTTAGTATCTTTAAGAACAACATTTATCTTGTCCAGAGTGTTTCTGATATTATCAGCAACAGCCCAGTTTTTTTGAGCTCTGGCTTCATTTCTTACCTCAATTATTTTTGCCATCATGTCTTTGGCAGGAGCATTTTTATCCTCAATAAAATCAAATTCATTAATAACCGAGGACAATTTTTCTTTCAACTGCTCCTCATCAAGTTCGATTTTCTCAAAGTCAAAGCCCAATACACGTGAAAGTTTTATTAGAACTGAAACATATTTTATTGCACTTTCTCTGTCTTGAGCATCTTTTGCCTTGTTTGCCTTTGAAGCAAGCTCAAAAAGAACCGCAAGAGCTTTTGATGTATTGAAGTCATCGTTCATTGCTGACTTAAACTGTTCTATTTCTTCAGCTTCAGCCTTTTCATCAAGAGCATCTTTGCCAACCCAGACAAGAACATTACTTGCCGCATTTTTCAATCTTTTTGCTCCGGCAGATGCAGCTTCCAATGCCTCATCATTAAACTCAACCGGCATACGATAGTGGTTCGTTAAAATGAAAAATCTTATTGTATTAGCGTCATATTTTTCAAGCAGACCGTCTATTGTTATAAAATTACCTAAAGACTTAGACATTTTTTCTTTGTTAATAGTAACAAAACCGTTATGCAGCCAGTATTTCACAAACTGACATCCGTTTGCACATTCTGACTGCGCAATTTCATTTTCATGGTGAGGAAAAATCAAGTCAGCTCCGCCTGCATGAATATCAATCTCATCAGCAAGGTGTCTTTTGCTCATAGCCGAACATTCAATATGCCAGCCAGGACGTCCCACACCCCATGGGCTTTTATAACCGAATTTTTCATCTTTTTTCCACAAAGCAAAATCCAAAGGATCTTCCTTGATGGAAGAAGCTTCCACTCTCGCACCTGCTTCTAAATCATCAATCGGCTGCTTACTCAAATAACCGTATTTAGGAAATTTTTTTACCCTGAAATATACATCACCGTCAGCCTCATAGGCATAACCTTTTTCAATAAGGATTTTTACCATTTTTATCATATCCCCGAGAGTCTTTGTAGCAAAAGGCTCGATGTCGGGTTTAAGATTGTTCAGCTTTTTCATTGAATCTGAAAAAATATCATAATATTTTTTTGCTATTTCATCGGGTGTACAATTTTCTTTTACTGATTTATTGAGAATTTTGTCATCAACATCAGTGACATTTCGGCAATATTTCACATCATACCCGAGAAATTTTAAATATCTGTATACTACATCCCAGGTAATATAACATCTGGCGTGCCCAAGATGCGGATGGTCATAGACTGTTGGTCCGCAAACATACATATTGACTTTATTTCCATTAATGGGGATAAATTCTTCAGATGTGCCTGAGTATGAATTAAAAACTTTTAGCATATTATAAACCTGTTATGTAATATCATTATCATTCCGATAATAATTTATATTACAACAAATTACGCTATCTTTAAAGTACCACAGCACTAATACATATATATTATTTTTAAGACTTACGAAACAGTTTTTTCCTCTATGTGAGAAACTTTTACTTCAGGAGTCAGCTTTATTTGCAGTTTATTAAATGAATCAAAGGCTGTTTTGAGAATGCTTTGTTTTTCAGCATATTTCTTGTAAGCATCATCGGTTTTTGTTCCAACAAGATTCAAAATCAAACCTGTCAAAGCACCGAGGATAAGATTCTTAGCCCCTGTCCAGCCTCTTGTTGTACCATAATAAGCAACACCGATACTGCCAAGGATAGGTATTCCCTGTGTAAGTGTTTTTGAAATTCTTTCATTTTTATCTTTTGAATTCACGACCATAAAAGTAGCAATCGCAGAAGGTCCCAATATACCGAGAATATCAGTCGGAGCAGAGCCAACCTGAAGTTCCGCAAGCTTTTCGTAAGAAATCATTTCATTATCAATCGCCGTATTGAGTTTCGCATTCATTTTAGCAAGATATGCTTTTGCTGCTTTATATTCAGGCGTGTTTTTATCCATCAAAGACAAAGCCTCTTGAGCAACACCTTTCTTAGAAGAATCAAAAGACATTGTTTGATACATTTTGTTTATTTTGTCGTGTGCTGCTTTAAATTTTTCAGAAGATTGAAAATCTTTTCTGCTCACAGCCGAAAGCATTTTAAGATTTCTTTTAATTTCAGCAAATATTTTTTCTCTTTCCAGCTTTTCTGCTCCGCCGCTTAAAGTCTTATCAAGAGCTTTATATTTTTCAATATTTTCGGATAGCTGTTTTATAACACTAACAGCTTCTTTATTTTTAGGATTTACATCAATTTTTACTTCATACAAAGCCTGTTTTAAAGAATTATAAACGTCATCAATTCCGTTAGAAATTTGTGATTTTGCAGTTTCCAGTTCTTTCTGAATAAGTTTTCTATCAACATCTATTTTGTCGGTTGTAATATATGTACGATATTTCTTCAAATTTTTAAACAAGCCGTTATCTTTAAACAAAGTATCATAAACCTGCTGATGAAGATTTTTCATTTTATTCCAGGCAGTTTCAGAACGCATTATATGTGCAGAAACAGAAAACTTTTCCGCATAAAGCTTTTGTATCTCATCAGCTTTTTTTATCAGGACAGGATTTTTGGTTTTTCTAAGCTGATTACAAAAATCAACCATAGCAATTTCAGCTTCGTTGTATGAATTGTTCTTTGTTTTCAAAACTATATTTTTGAATGATTTATTAACTTTATCAACAACCGGTTCAAGTTTTAATTTTTTCAACCAGTGATGAACATAGCTGTCTTTTACCGCAGAAATATTAGAACTTGCCTGCAAAGTATCAGCAACGGGCTGCATAAATTTAGTGACTTGCAATTTCAGTTTTTGAGAAGGTGTAAGCTTTTTGGATTCGGAAGTCAATTCATAAATTGAATTCTTGAATCTGTCAGACATTTCTGAAATCTTTTTGGCAAAACTTGCTGAAAAACCTTTAGACAAGGTAAACAAACCAATAAGAGACAACAAAGCAACAGAACCGACAGAAACACCTATTATTCCGAATATTTTTTTCTTACTGGGTCCGTCTTTTGTATTTTCGTTATCAATATCCCCAACTCTTACAGCTGCAATTGCAGAATTGTTATCCGGTGCGGATATAACTGAACCGGGTGTCCTCATCTGAGAAACACCTGTCATTTTATACAAATCTTTATATGGACTATTTGTAAAATTCACTGCCATTGATCAAACCTGCCTGTATATATTAAAACAGAACATAAAAATAAATTGCGAAAAATTGCGTATTAAGTCCTTTTTTGTTACATAATTAACTTATGAGAATTGATAAATTCAAAGTAGAAGAGTGGATGAACGAGTACGAAAAATACTCAAAATTTGATCTTGGAAATACCACAGTTAATACACTCTCTTTAGACGATTTATTTAAAATTACCAATACAAACAAAGAAAAATTTTTTGAAGAATTAAGCAGCAAAAAACTGGGCTACGGTTATATAACGGGAAACCCGGAATTGAAACAAGGAATCTGTTCTTTTTACAAAACACTTACTCAATCTGATGTTCTGCCGACTATTGGAGCAGCAGGCGCAAACCATCTTGTTTTTTATTCACTTATTGAACCACAAGACAGTGTAATTTCTGTGATACCTACCTATCAGCAGCTTTATTCAATCCCAAAGTCTTTTAATGCTGATGTGAAGTTTTTGCATTTGAAGCCCGAAAATAATTTTTTACCTGACATAAACGAGCTTAAGAATTTAATTACCCCCAAAACAAAAATGATTTGTTTAAACAACCCGAACAATCCTTCCGGCTCTTTAATTCCTCTGAAATTGCTTGAAGAAATCATAGAAATTGCAAGAAAAAAGGATATTTGGATATTATGCGACGAAGTATACAGAGAGCTAAATCAAAAAGAAAGTTCTTGTCAATCAATTGCCGATTTGTATGAAAAAGGCATAAGTATTTGCAGTATGTCAAAAACATTCTCACTTGCAGGCTTAAGGCTCGGCTGGATAGCATCCAAAAATAAAAAAATTATTGATGCTTGCATTCAACACAGAGAATATAATATGATTTCCTGTTCAATTCTAGATGAAGCCATTGCATCATTAGCTTTAAAACATTCTGAAAAAATAATTAAAAAAAATCAAAAAATACTTTGTGAAAATCTTGAAGTATTGGACAACTGGGTAAAGACACAGGAGCACTTCAGCTATATCAAACCGAAGGCAGGAACAACCGCTCTTTTATATTATGATTTAAACATAACCTCAGAAGAGTTTTGCAGAAGACTTGCAAAAGAAAAGGGGGTGTTTCTTACTCCCGGTTTTTGCTTTGAGCTTGAATACTGTTTCAGAGCAGGTTATGGAAAAGACAAAAAAATTCTTGCACAAGGTTTAAACAAAATATCAGAATTTGTAGAAGAAAACAGAGGACTATATGGCAGAAGAATTTTCAAATAAAGTTAACATACTTAAGGCACTTGCAATATTGCTTGTTGTTTCAGGACACCTTGAATTTTCATTGTTGGGTATGTTTACGCCTTATTCTTTTCAGTTAGCACTGTTTTTCTTTATCTCAGGATATTTATTCAAAGAAAAATATCTGGATGATGTAGTCACCTTTATTCAAAGACGAGCGAAAACACTTTTGCTTCCTTATTTCTTATATAACATTTTTTATCTTGGAGTAACAGTTCTTATATTTAAACTCACCGGCAAGTTCTGGGGAATGCCTATAAGTTTGAAAAACTTTTTTATTACACCTTTTTTAAACGGACACCAATTTGATTTATCCTGTCCTTTATGGTTTGTAACACAACTTTTTATAACAATGATTGCATTTTTATTTATCTTCAGAGCTTTAAGAGGAATAAAGAACAACAAATATTTTCATCTGGGAGTTTTTACACTGCTTGGTGTTTCGGCAATTCCGGTTTCCAAAGTCATTCCGGTTGATCCGTTTGCACTTGTTGTTATAAGGACAATGTTTTCAGTATTTTTCGTATACTTAGGCTACTATTACAGACAATACATTGAAAACAAAATTGATATATTTACACTCAAATGGTTCTGGATTATCGTAGCTTTACAATCATTAATGTGGTTGTTCAACAGAGATTACAACCCTGAACATGGCATAGGATTAAGCTATGTACTTGTTTGGGCTCGCTTTGACCAACAGTTGATTGTACCTATAATAACAGCTCTTACAGGTATATGGGCATCACTTCTCGTTCTTAAAATCACATATCCGTATTTTAAAGATTCAGTGTTTGTCCGTCATATGGGAGAAACTACCTATCACATAATGGCAAACCATCTGCTTATTATGTACATTATTACAGCATTATTTATGTACGCAAACGGCATTCCTATTTCTGAAAGAGCAAACCATGATATTTACTGGATTTACAATCCCGTACAAACAACATATTTTTATTTTGTTGTGACAATGGTAGCGAGCACATATATAGGAGTTGGCTTGAAATGGCTCAAGAACAAACTCTTTGCTCAAATTTAGAGTTTTAACCACATTGCATCATAAGGATTCAACCTTACCGTAAGTTTCTTATTTTGTGCTCTTGCACGTATCATTTTGTCAGTCAACAAATCTTTAAGATAAACATCTTTGCTTTTCTTACCAAAATCATCATCTGTAAAAACAACTGTTGCTTTAATTTTATCATTTGAAAGATTATTGATAACAACAACTCTTTCATCATTCAAAGCTCTTACATATGCAAAAACCTCAGGTGATTCTGTTTTTACTTCAGTAAAAGAGCCTCTTGTTATAACAGGATATTGTTTTCTGACTCTGATTAATTTCTGAACACGTTTGTAAACTTTATGATTATAGGTTTCAGTATTTTTCATTGCATCATAAAAAACTTTTTGCTTTATAGGACCTCTGTTAATATCTCTGCTGTCAAAATAGCTCAGCATTTTTGTATTATTCTTCTTACCCTGAGATTTTTGTTTTTGTTCTCTGATTTTTGCAGTTTTTTTCGCATTTGCATAATTATTGGGCATTCCTATTTCATCACCGTAATAAATAATAGGAACTCCCGGTAAAGATAAGAGTATGGAAAATGCCATACCAATTCTATCAGGATTTTTATCAAGGAAACTTGCAAGTCTTCCGCTTATACCATATCCCTTTCTGAATGCAGCACCTTTTGGTGCAAGGCCATCATATAAAAGTTCTCTGGTTTTTTCATTCACCATTTCAAGTGTTAATTCATCATGAACTCTTAAAAACATTGCCCATGCGGCAGAATCAGGAATTTTTGGAGTATTTTTGTATGCTTTCCAAAAATAACTGTTATCAGCAGTAACCAAAGATGCCCATATAGCAGGCATATAGGGGAAATGATATGCTATCTGAACTTCATCTGTTCTTGTTATTTCTTTTAAATTATTTTTTATATTATGCTCAACTTTCTTTTCAGCACCGAAATAAGGCAGAATCTTTTTGGGCTGTTGACATGCTTCAGCTTGAATAACTGAGCGCGGAGCAACAGTCTGTAAAAAAGCACTAATGAGCTGAATTACATAATGAGTTTTGGGAAGATTTTCTGCACTTGTGCCTTCTTCCTTGCTCAAATAAGGAATCGCATCCATTCTAAAAATATCAATTCCCATATTTGCCCAAAATGCAACAGAATCAAGCATATAATACAACACTTGAGGATTTTCCCAGTTCACATCAAGTTGAAAAGGATAGAACGTATGATAAACGTAATAATCTTTTCCTTTAATTGTCACTTTTCTATAATGATTATCCGTGATTTCAGGAAAAATCAAACGTCTCCTGCTTATTGTACCGTCTTTTTCTTTGTACTCGACCATATAACCGAGTTTTTCATCTTTATACTGCCTGTATTCAGGCATATCTTCACGTGCAATAAAATAATGAAGCTTATTTATATCGCCTTTTAATGCCTGTTGAAACCATTCATGCTGATCGGAGAAATGATTCAATATCAAATCAGCTTTAATCTTAAAGCCTTTTTGTCTTGCTGCACACATAAATTCTTCAAATTCACTCATTCCGCCAAGATCAGCTCTCACATTTTTCGGATCTCTGACATCAAAACCGGAATCGCCCATCGGTGAATCAGCAAAAGGCAGGACATAAATTGTTGTCACTCCCAAATCTTTAAGATAATCAAGCATTCCAATCAAAGTTTTAAATGTAGCAGGTTTTCCTGTTTCATCCACACCGAATTGATCAGGATAAAACATATAAATAACTTCTTCCTTATACCAGTCTGAGTCGCGTTTTAAGTCATCTTCATAAAGCTCTGGACTTCTTTGAAATTTTGCTCTTTTAATTATTTTTACGATTTGAGGATAGATAACATCCACCTTTTCTTTACCGTAAATATGTACAATTGCATTTTTCATCGAAGCCTCAAGTTTTTTTGGTACAAGACTGTCGTAATTCGGTGAATACGAATTAACGCTCTGTCTCACATATGTTTGAGCAAGAGCACCTAAGCCGCAAAAATTGAATAAAACAACAACTAATAATAAAAGGGAAATTAAACGTTTATACATAATTTATATCTTTCACATTTTGTTTGAATTATGAATATTATCGATATCATAAAATTCTAAGTCAAGTCCGATTGACTAACTATGTTGCATTACTTATTATTTATGTTATTTTTAATTTGCATAGTGAACCTGGAATAGCTGTAATGGAAATTTTATTTAACCCGGTTGTCGTATCTGTAATATTCTTATGCGTAATGTGTATTTACAGGATAAATGTATTGCTGGCAATTATAATTTCAGCAATCACGGCAGGTTTATGCGCAGGTATGCCCATAAATAAAATTATGCAAACCTTTATCTCCGGAATGGGAGGAAACTCCGAAACCGCACTCAGCTATATCCTTTTAGGTGCTTTTGCCGCTGCAATGACACACACGGGACTTGCACCAATTCTTGCAAAAAAAATTGCAAACATAATAAAAGGTAAAGCTTTTCTCCTTATAACAATTATAACTGTTATAGCAATGATGTCTCAAAATCTGATTCCAGTTCATATTGCATTCATTCCAATTCTTATACCGCCTCTTTTGCATGTAATGAATCAGCTCAAACTTGACAGAAGAGCAATAGCATGCGCTTTAGCTTTCGGCTTAAAAACCCCGTATATAACAATTCCGGCTGGTTTCGGCTTGATTTTTCAAGGACTTATTGCTGATAATCTTTCTCTAAATGGAATTAATGTTCAGGTTTCAGAAATATGGAAATCCAACTGGTTTCTTGGACTGGCAATGCTCACAGGTCTATTGATTGCTGTATTGATAACGTACAGAAAACCCAGAGAATACAAAGAGATTCAAATTGCGGGAATGAATGATGAAATGCCGGACAAAGACAATCTTAAATTCACCAAAAACCACTATCTCACTCTTCTGGCAGCCTTTGCCACTCTTGGAGTTCAGTTGTGGACAAAATCTCTTCCTCTTGGGGCACTCGTCGGATTGGGAGTCATTTTCGGTACAGGAGCAATTGATCACAGAAAAATGGATAAATTGATGAATGAAGGCATAGGGCTTATGGGATATGTTGCTTTTGTTATGCTCATAGCAGCAGGTTTTGCTCTCGTTTTAAAAGAAACAGGTTCCATTGACTCACTCGTACACAGTGCGGCAGTTTTTATGCAGGGAAGCAAGCTTCTTGCTGTTACAATAATGCTGGCAATAGGATTATTTATCACAATGGGAATCGGAACATCTTTTGGTACAATTCCAATTCTGGCTGTCCTTTTTATACCTATCTGTATAAAAATGGGATTTAGTACACCGGCAACAATAATACTCTTATCCTCAGCAGCAGCCCTTGGAGATGCAGGTTCTCCGGCATCTGATACAACATTAGGACCAACAGCAGGTCTGAATGCAGACGGACAACACAACCATATTACAGACACATGCATTCCGACATTTCTACATTACAATATACCTTTGATAATCTTTGCCGTACTGGCTGTGTATATTTTTTAAATATCTAAATTGTCAGATTTCTTAAATCAAACAACAGAAAATTTGATTCCATATCAACTCCTTCAATCTCAAGCAAACCGCTTTCTTTGACTATTGAAATACCATCTCCTGCTTCAAGAATATTGGAATTCACTTCAATAGCACCCTTTGCAACCTGAATCCAGAATTTTCTGTTTTCGGGCATATCATAGATTATAGTCTTATCTGCCTCAATCACAGATTGATATATAAGCGCATCCTGATTAATTTTTAACGAACCATGTCTGGCATCATCAGAAACAATCAAACACAACTTATTCAACATACTTTCTTTAGAAAAATGTTTTTGCTCGTAAGAAGGATTGAGATTTTTTTTGCAAGGTAAAATCCATATCTGTAAAAAATGAACTATATTTTCAGAAGAAGGATTAAATTCACTGTGCATTACCCCGGAACCGGCAGTCATTACCTGTATATCACCGGCATTGAGAATTTTTTCTTCACCGGTTGAATCTTTATGTTCAAGCTGACCCTGAAGTACAACACTTATTATTTCCATATTCGCATGCGGATGCAAGCCAAAACCTCCATCAGGTGCAACTATGTCATCATTTATCACCCTGAGATCACTAAAACCCATATTGAAAGGATCAAAGTATTGAGCAAAAGAGAACGTATGCGCGCTCTTTAGCCATTTTGTGATAGTTTTTCCACGGTCTTCTCTCAATCTTAATTTATACATAAAAATTCCTTAATAACTTTGCAGAAAAATTATAAAAATATTTTTTCAATAAAATAATCATCATGCAGACACAAAATCAGACAATTCTAATTTAGTTTAAAATTGTTATACATAAAGAATATTTTTGAAAATTTTTGAAAGAAGTATATTCTGATTTAAAAATTCAAATTCTTCCATCTTCTTATATTCTTCAGGAAGCCAAAGACTGTTAAGTAATGTAACCCCTTTAGATGTTTTTACAAACTCATCACACGAACATATATCTGTAAAATAATATTTTTTATGAATATATTTGTTATAAACCCCGAACAAAGACTTTTCCATTAAAAATCCCGTATTTTCAGCATCAATACCTAAAAAATGACCATATTTCACATCCCTTAAACTATGAAAAAATATCTTACTTAAACACATATCAGAAGCAGAAGAAAACCTGTCTAACATATTTCTTAATAGTAAAGACCCGCGTTTCGCCATATAAAATCCGGGACAGCAATTATACAAATCCATATTGTAATAAAACACCAAATCAGAACTCTCTAACAACAGTTCACAAGGTTTGAACTTTTCTGTCATTATAATATGAGGTCTTAAAAAAATTCCTCCATTATTATACAAAACATTTAATGCCAGATAATCAAGGAAAAGAGGGGAAGAACACATTGCCTCAACCGGGCCGGGTAACAAGTTTCGTGAAATATAAGAAAAAATTTTTGAATCATTTATTATTTCAATTTCATAATCTTTCGGAAGATTTTTTTCCCATGTTTTCAAACATAAGCCGGAATAAGGTACCATTTCATCACCCGCAGAAAAAAAAGTATAAATTTTCTTCTTGTAGTATTCCGACTTATTCAATTAAATTCCATTCTAATATTTTAATCCAGCTAACATTTTAATTCCGAATATACAATCCTTTTGTACTAAAGCAAAAGGCCATGTAAAATACGATACATTTTTACATGATATGTCGTAAAACGCCTAAGTCAATACAACTATTAAAGATTCATAAGCGTTGAACAACGTTAATTTAATAATTTAAGACTTATATACTAAACGAAAGGACGTGTTTATGGCAGATTTTAAAAATGGCGTTGGCAGTAATCTGAAATTAATCAGAAAATCAAAAGACATTACTCAGGAAGAATTAGCTGAAATAATCGGTATTCACCCAAGACAACTTTCAAAAATTGAAACCGGTGAACATTTTCCGTCTTGCAAAACTCTTGAAAAAGCTTGTATCGCTCTGGATATTAGCCCGAAAGAATTATTCGATTTTGAGTTTTTGGTTGATGAAACAGAAGCAATTATGACCGGAACAGATAACATAACAAGATTTCAAGCTCAAAAAAGCAAGAAAAGTAAAGTTTATGAATTAAACCCATCCCCGGACAGTCCTGTTCAAAAGGCAAAAATTTGTTCCGATGATCTTATGGCAAAAACAGCAAAAGCATTGAATAAACCTGTTTTTGTAGAATATTTTGATGAAAAGAAAAGTTCTAAAATAGTTGTCTTTTACCCGGACGGCAAAGAAAAAGTAATCAGAAGTTCTGTTGATGTTGAAGCTAAACAAAATATTAATTACGTCATGAATGAATTCAAGAAAATTTGTAAAGACAAGCATGCAACCGAATACATAAAATTAGCGTTTGCTGCGTTGAAAGATGATGATTCATTGAGAAAATTAGAAAGTGTTATATACGGAATGAAATTATCCAGAAATATGGATTAATCATCATTGCTGTCAAAAATTAAAGATAATTGCGGTACTTCAGGAGTAACACAACGCCCCTTGCGCTTGTTTGCTGATAAATCTTTTGAATAATCAAGCTGCATTTTTGTCATCATATTTTCTGCTGACTTTATTACGGACTGTGGAAGACCTGCCATTTTTGCTACCTGTATACCATAGCTTTTGCTTGCTGATCCTTCTATAACTTTTCTTAAAAAGATAATATCACCCTCATTTTCAGAAATAGTTACACGATAATTTTTAATTTGAGGAAATATAGAACTCATAACATTGAGCTCATGATAATGTGTCGCAAAGATTGTCCTTGCTTTAATTTTCGTTGCAATAAATTCAGCAACACTCCAAGCTATTGCCACACCGTCATAAGTACTTGTTCCCCTGCCGATTTCGTCTAACAGAATCAAACTTTTTTCTGTTGCAGAATTCAAAATAAACGCTGTTTCATTCATTTCGACCATAAACGTTGATTGTCCCAAAGATAAATCATCAACAGCGCCGACCCGTGTAAATATTTTATCAACAAGTCCTATTCTTGCTGAATCACACGGAACATAGCTGCCAATTTGAGCAAGTATAACTATTAAAGCATTCTGACGCATATATGTAGATTTACCGGCCATGTTTGGTCCTGTTAAAACCATAAACTGTGCATTTTGTGCTTCATGATTGTCCGCAACCAGTCTCAAATCATTAGACACATATTGCCCCATCGGAAGTATTTTTTCCAAAACAGGATGTCTTCCGTTTTTTATATACAATTCATTTGAATCGGAAATTTCTGGTTTTACATATTTGTTTTCGATTGCACAAACCGCAAATGAAACAAGAACATCCAAATCAGCAATTGCTTCGGCAACTTCTCTTACAGAATCAACATACTCTTTAGAATATTCCCGCATATCAGAGAATATTTTATATTCCAATTCCAAAGATCTGGACTGAGCTGACAATACATCGGTTTCATGTTTTTTAAGTTCTTCTGTAATAAATCTTTCACCGTTAGTTAAAGTTTGTCTTCTGATATAGTGATCAGGAACCATGCTCAAGTTAGAATTCGAAACTTCGATAAAATAGCCAAAAGTTTTTGAAAAGCCTACTTTTAAGAACTTTATACCTGTTTCTTCTTTTTGTTTGTTTTCAAAATCAACAAGCCAATTTTTTCCGCCTGTCAGCAGCTCTCTGTAATAATCCAAATCTCCTGACACACCGGTTTTTATAACATTACCGTCTTTTATTACAATTGGAGCATCCTCTGAAATAGTTTTTTCAATTATATCAGCAAAACCCAACAAACCTGAATGTTCTGATGAAAGTTTATTTAAAAGATTTGATTTAAAGTTTTTCAAAACCGAAGTAAATTCAGGTAAAAGTTTGATAGTATCTTTAAGTGCAAGAAAATCTCTCGGATTAGCACTATTATTACTTATACGTGTAGAAAGCCTTTGAATATCATAAACTTTTTGCAAAAGTCCGATGAGTTGAATTCTGGAAGAAGTATTCTCAATAAGCTCTTGAACTGCATTGTGTCTTTCTGTAATTTTCTCGATATTTTTTAAAGGCTGATGAATCCATTTTTTTAACTGACGTGAACCCATATTTGTGGCAGTTTTATCTATTGCCCAGAGCAAACTGCCGTATTTTGCCTTGTCTCTAGAAGTTTCCGTCAATTCAAGATTTCTTCTTGTATTTGCATCAATTGAAACATATTGAGTAAGGCTGTATGTATCAATTTTTTCAAATTTTGGAAAATTATCTTTCTGTGTTTTATAAAGATATTCAAAAATAGCTCCGGCAGCACAAAAACCCGTTTTGAATTGTGAAAAACCAAAAGTTTCTGCTGATTCAACTTTGAAAATCTCCTTCATATTCTTTTTGGTTCTTTCCTCATCAAACGCATTGTAGCTCATTTTTGAGCAATTATAATTGTTTGTTATCTCCTCGGGCAAATCAATTAATTCATTACCGACTATTTGAAAAGGCAGGACTTTTTGAGAAATTTTCGGTACAACTATTTCAGAAGGTTTAATTCTCGACAGCTCACTCAAGAGTTGTTCATAGCTTGTTTGAGTAACTTTAAACTCACCTGTTGAAATATCCGTATAAGCAAAACCATATAAATTTGTTTTTTTATCTTTAATTATGGAAGCTAGATAATTGTTCATGTTAGATTTTAAAAGACTGGTTTCAGTAAGAGTACCTGCCGTGATTGTCTTTATTATATCTCTTTTAACAAGCCCCTTTGCTGTTGCAGGATCTTCAAGCTGTTCACAAATTGAAATTTTATGGCCTTTTTCCAAAAGTCTTGGAAGATAATTGTCAATGGCTTTAGCAGGAATTCCTGCCATGGGAATTCTTCCGAGATTTCCTCCTTCACGGCTTGTAAGTGTAATTTCCAAATCACGTGAAAGAGTCAAAGCATCTTCAAAAAAAGTTTCATAAAAATCACCCATGCGATAAAGAAGAAGAACATCAAGATTGTTCTTTTTTATTTCTAAAAATTGTTTGAGCATAGGTGTAGCTTCATTAATATCAACATCTACGCTGTTTACATAATTAATTTCAGATTTTGACATACCTGATTCCCGTCCCCTCATTTATAAAAGAAATTTACTATAAATAACAGCGTTTTTCAATTCTGTAAACAAAAATGTAAAAAGTTTGTTGACATAGGATTATGTCTTAGATATATTATTTTTACGAACTGATAGGCTCCCATCGTCTAGAGGCCTAGGACACATCCCTTTCACGGATGCGGCAGGGGTTCAAATCCCCTTGGGAGTACCATTTTAAAAGATTAAAAGAGCCAATCGGCTCTTTTTTAATATGTATTTATAATAGGAGTTTGACTATGAAAATTGCAGTTACTTATGATGAAAATCAAAATGTATTTCAACACTTCGGCCACACAGAACAGTTTAAAATTTATGAAATAGAAAACAACACTGTTATGTCATCGCGTGTGCTTTCTTCTGACGGAGAGGGTCACAGCGCACTTGCCCAGCTTTTGGAAAATGAAAATATTGACAAACTCATCTGCGGAGGAATCGGCGGATGTGCCGTAAACGCACTGGGTGAAGCAGGCATTGAAATTTTTGCAGGCATTTCAGGCAGTGCTGATGAAGCTGTGAAGGCTTTGCTAAACGGCACGTTGGAGCAGACAACTTCTCCAAATTGCAGCCACCACGGGGAAGGTCATCACCACCATGGCGAAGGACATTCCTGCGGACATAGTTGTCATTAATAAAACTTTATAAAAACAAATTTTTTGTAAACAATAAAAGACCTTTTGTTTTCATAAATTCAGTGTGAAATATAAAGGTCTTTTTATGCGCATAAACAAGTTTTCAGCAGATATTTCGGTAAATTGTAGCCAACAGAGTAAAAAAGAAAATAAACCGCCGGCGACAAATCCTATACAGATAAATCAGATATCTTCTCCCGTATCTCCTGATTTTTATGCTGCATACAATAGAATCAATTTTAAAGGCAAACCTTATGACGGTACAAATTTTCGTGCGGATCTGGAAAAGCGTGCGGAGATCTCCCATATCAAATTAAAAATTGGGGAAAAAGAACAAGAGTTAAAGTTATTCAAAACAAAACATAATGAATATGTAAAATCTTCTGACGGAGCTAAAATCTATAAAATCCGCTATGTTAAAGACAAAGACAGAATCACACAGCAGGTTATGGCTTCAAAACTTTATCAGAGCGTTGGAGTAAGAACGCCGGAATATATTGCCTTTGAAAAGAACGGCAAAACAGGCTATCTTGTAGAAGTTTTTGAAGAAAAACTGGAACCCGCACAAACAAATAAAAAAGCGCTCTATCAATCTTTTGTTGCTGATGTCTGGCTCGGAAACAGAAACGGTCTGTCTAAAGATAATACCAAAATTGATAAAGACGGAACCCCCGTAAAAATGTCTGTTTCAGGTTCTCTGGGGTATCGTGCAAGCGGAAAACCAAAAGACAAAAAATTTGATTATCCTATTGACGAAATCAATACAATGCGCAACCCGTCTATCAACCCCGATGCGGCAAAAGAACTTTCTCAAATGACTGATGAGGAGCTTTATGAGGCAATCAATTCTTTTGCCGCAAAATATAATTATGAAACTGAAAAATCTATTACAGGAGAATACAGGCATCAGGAAACCTGTGTATTGGAATTGCTTAATGTATTAGATAACAGATATCACAACCTGAAAAATTTTATAAAGAATGATAAAGACAATAAAGTACTTAAAAAAAGAGGGCTTCTTGAAAAAGGCACTCCTGCTCTTACCAATCTGAGCAGTTTTGATTTGTCTTTTAGTATTGATAGAGAATCTGCTCTTAAAATTACCGATGAACAGTGGCAAAAACTACACGACAGAGATTTATTCAAAGCTCATTACGGACTTAAAAAATTCGGTATGCTCGATTACAGCTATTTGGCTAAAATGACTGATGAAGAACACCAGAAAGCATTGGAAAGAGGGCTTTACAAACCTTGCAGAAATGATGAATCATACAGTGACGATATAGGTGGCTGGGAAATTTCAGAATTATGTAAACTAACGGATAAACAATGGGAAGTTGTCAAAAAACGAAACTTAACAGAATTACCGTTGGATCACTATCTGTACGGTCAGGTTCATGAAATTGTTAATGCAACGGTTGATATGGACGATTATGACTATAATAACCTTTTGTATTCGCATCTTCTTGATACAGGCTGCAAAGTCGAAAACCTTAAACAATTTGTTGAATTGAATAACAGTGAAGAAACAAAAAATCTTAAACTTCCGTTTTTAGAAAGAGTTCGTAAATTATCTGATATTGAAAAAGACAAAAAATACATAACGGACAAAAATTTTGATGCAAATTATGTTCTGTCTCTTGCTTCAATTGACAACGCAAAATGGGACAGGCTGATGGAAATCACAAACAATCTGATTGATATAAAAATGCACCCTCAAAATCTTTTATCTCTCGTCAATTTTGAAGATACAGCCTACCAAACATTAAAAGACAGAGATTTGTTAACAACTACTTACACTTCATACGGACTGAACGAGTTAGCATTGTTGTCTGATGAAGACTGGCATAACATCAAAAAACGCAAACTGGATGAAATAAAACCCAATCAGTACGAAGACTGGGCATATCTTGCAACACTTACTGATGAACAGTGGCAGACTGCACTTGATAAAAAACTGCTTGAAAACCGCTCTAAACAAGAGAATGATACGAACTTTTATAACGGACAAGAAATTGCTCATCTTGTTACAACTCTTGATGAAAAAGACTGGGAAAACTTTGAAAAAAGAGGACTTTACAACAATTATTACACCTTCAACGGCTGGAATCACAGCTTCTCGGATGGTTATTTGGCAGCAAGTCTTGCAAAAATGACTGATGAAGATTTTGAAAAATTTACAAAAATTTCTCAAGAACACTACACTCTTTACCCTTCTACCATTCAAGAACTCCTGACACTAAATGATGAACAATATAACAGATTGATGAAGCGTAACCTGTTTCAATATGTAAATTCTTACGAAGCTTGGGACAATTACACTGAAGATGCACCTGTTATGAAAGCACTGGCTGCTCTGGATGACGAAGAATATGCCGCATTTCTGGCACAAAAAAATGACTGCAAAACCATTGCCGCAAAAACTCTTATCATAAAAGCCGACAAACTCGGTTTGGATAAAAAACATGCAATAAACGAATTGAGCTTTAAAGAAAAACGCCAATATTTACAGCTTTTGCTTGAAAAGCAATATGTTTTCTATTCAAAGGATTTTCAAAACAATTACAACTGTACGGAAATAATACCTAAAAACGATGAAGAATATGCTCAAATCCTTAATAAATTGGTAAAATCAGCGGGTATTGACGTAAGACCGCTAGACAAAACAGACAAATCTGCATTTTTCAATGCAATAGAAAAAATTACTGCATCTGATTCGGAATTTAAAAACCTCAATTTAAAACACCCTGATTTTAAACTTAATGTCAAATACGACCGCAAAGACTTTATGAACGACATTGAAAAGCTTACGGATAATCTTGATGAAACCGAAAAAATGAAAGTATGGGATTACTTTGGTTTTGAATTGAAAAAAAACAATAATAATCAGACTATAATGTTAGGCTATCCGTCATCAATAAACAACGGTGAAAAGCTTAAGGAGATAAAAAATCCCGATACCAAAGCAACGATTGAAAAAATCAAACCTTTTATAAAAAAATTCACAACAGAAAATGCAATACTACCTGATAACAGATTTGTTTCAGCACAAACGGCTGAAGTTTTGAATGATATTATGAAAGGCTTGCCTGAACTATATTCAATTATCGGAAAACAACAACACAAAACTCATTCTTATACAGTAGATGTCCACACTCTGGCTGTTTTACAGGAATGTATAAAGAATCCCGAGTTTGCCTCACTTTCAAAAAATGAAAAAGAAGCACTCATACTTGCTGCACTTCTTCATGACATAACAAAAGAAGAATACAGCATAGATAAATCTCACCCCAAAAATTCCGCTTATGATGCATATTTTATTCTCGAAAAATTCGGTCTGCCCCAGAACGAAAAACTCAATATCTATCAGCTGATAAAAAATCATGACCTGCTTGAACAGTGCAACAAACAGATTGTTGATGTCGAAACGGGAGAAAAAAGACCGATTAGCGAAGATAAGCAAAATAACCTTGTTAAACAATATGCCTATGAATTACGTTCGGATAATCTTGCTAAACTCGAAATCATGTTAACAAAAGCTGACCTTATGGGTGTAAAACGTAACGGAGAGTTTTATGAAAAATATGGGGGAGTGCTTGAAAAAATAAGCACAAAACTCGAAAAAGAAATCAAAAATATTCAAAAAAACTCAATCGCTCTGCCTCAAACAAAAATACCTAAAGCAAGCAGCCTTAAAACTGACGACGAAGTGGTGAAAGAAACAATAACAAAAGATAAAGATAATAACGATATCAAAAATAAAGTCATTTACCTGTCCCCCGGACTTAATCTTGAAAAATACGGCTTTGACAAAGGAGTAACAACTGATAACTTCAACGTTATTGTTCACGGCTTTGATACCAAAACCCAGCAGTCAACACTCGAGGCTCTGGAATTTGCGCAGCAGGAAGCTCTTTTAAGCGCATCATATGTAGTTTATTCCAAAGGAAACTATCATACTTTCCGTCCTCAAGGCTTTGTAATGCAAGTTCCCTATGACAATATCGGTGCGGCATATTACAGGGACTTTGGCTCAGGGTGCAAAAAAACAACGGAAAGCCTTATAAAAGACTACATAAACGGCTCTAATATAAGTTACAGAAACTACATTCCTAACCTGATGAAAAAAGAGTTAAATCTCTCTGATGACCAATACATAGCTTTATACAAAGAAATCAAAGGAAAACCGCTCAATGTTCTCGAAATAGAAAATCCAAAAGCTGCCAATGCAATCAAAAAGATTTTTGAACAAATGGAAATTCACAAACGTAAATTCCAGAGAGATTACAACGAAATCCTTGTCAGCAAGTGTAAACCTTCTGCATTGTTCTTTGTAGGCAAAGGCAAGGATGGAAACAAATACAAGGTTGAAGATATTCCCGAATTTTTAAGAAAATATGCTCAAGACAATGACCTGTCGATAATTTACTTTGGTGAATAATCAACTTGATGTATAATTTCTTTTAAATATGTCTACAAAAGTTTCAATAATAGTACCTGTTTACAATACGGGAATATATTTAAAAGAATGTTTGGCAAGCCTGCAAAAACAGACTCTTAAAAACATAGAAATTATCTGTGTAAATGACGGTTCAACAGACAATTCCGAAGAAATCATAAAAAACTTTATAAAAAACGATTCCCGTTTTAAATTAATAAATCAACCAAATCTCGGACAATCCAGTGCAAGAAACAACGGATTGAAAACCGCATCGGGAGAATATATCGGGTTTGTAGATTCCGATGATTTTGTTGATTCAAAAATGTTTGAAAATTTATACAATAATGCAACACATTTTGACTCAGATATATCAATGTGCTCAATCACAATGTACAATGACCAAACATATGAAAAAAACACAAATGACTCATATATGTCACTCAATCTGTTTTCGCAAAGCTTTGACAATCGTTCTTTTTCATACGAAGAAACGCTTGATTTCATTTTTAGAATATGCGTTTCACCCTGCAATAAAATATATAAAAACTCTTTTATCAAAAACAACAAATTCAGATTCGAAGACGGTCTGTCTTTTGAAGACAACGTATTTTTTCTTGATACATATACAAACACAAAAAAAATTTCTCTCATAAGAGAACCCCTGTATTTTTACAGATTCACATCAAACACATCATGTTCACATTTGTCAAAACACGACAGAAAAAAACTTGATTTTTTCAAAGTTCTTGAACTTCAAGAAAGAATTCTTAAAGAAAAAAATTTATATAAAGATATCGAAGATTATTTTCAAAAGACAAAAAAAAATACTCTCAAATATTGGTATAAAAAAATTGAAAATAATAATATAAAAAAAGAATTTCTCAAAAAATTTAAAGAAATTTACGGAAATGAAGAAGAAATATGCTAAAAGATAAACTGGAATTGATATTAATTACATACAACAGAAAAACTTTCCTCGAAAAAACTTTGTCTTACATTTTTGAAGAAAGTTCTCCCGTAAAAGGATTAGATATTACTGTACTGGATAACAACTCGACAGACGGAAGCTCCGAATTAATCGACTCTTACACTACAATTTATCCGAATTTAAAACATGTAAAGCATAATAGAAACATTGGAGGAAACGGCAATATCGCAAGAGCTTTTGAAGAAGCAAGAAAAAGCTATGTATGGGTAATCTGTGATGATGATAAGTATGACTGGACAAATTTTTCAGAAATAGAAACCGCAATAGAAGAAAATTATGATGTTATATTTACAAAAAAAGTAAACAATAATCCGGCAGACATTTTTTATTCGGGTTCCTTTCTTCCTGCCTGTATATACAAAACCGCAAATATTACCGACACAGTAATGACCAACATGTTCGACAACATAAGAAACATGTTTCCTCATTTTTCGATATTAGCAAAAAACATAAATGACAAAAACATTTTCTTCATACCTTCTAAAGATTTTGTTCTAATGAATCAAAGCTGCTACGACTATAATACATATATCAGGGGAATGCAAAAAAGTGATATTCCAAAATCAAAAAAAGAAATGATGTGGATCAACGGTTATATGAATTCACTTGAGCTTATAAATGACAGAAAGACACAACTTTTCATCATAGAGAATTTAAGACACAATTGCAAATCTCTTTTTGAACTTTTTTGTATAAAAATTTCAATGAACATCATATATCATGACAACTTTTTTGATAATTATTATTCTATGTTCAAACTTCTATCATTTAAACAAAAAATCCTATTTGTTATTGCATTTATAAAAACACAGATTTTAATCCTTTACAAAAATCCAAAGCAACTCAAACTGATTGCTCATAATAATTGGAGAACTTATTTCCAACAAAATAATCAAAAAACATACTTAAAAAAGCTTTCAAAAAAATACAAGAACAAAAAAGTATTGTTATATGGAGCAGGTTTGATATTCGACATCTTAAACACCGATTATAAAATCACTGAAATGTTTGACATAGTCGGAATATGTGACAAGAAATTTGAAAAATTTGAAGAAAATACTTATCAAGGACTAAAAATTATAAAACCGGATCAAATAAATGATATTAAGTATGATACAATCTTATTTCCCCTTTACAGATACAAACAAGTAATACATTCTTTAAACCTTAAAAAATCAAAATGTGAATGTTTGATTGCAAATTATAAAATATTTCTTTATTAAAACTTAAAAATATGAGACAATAATTCTGGTCTAAAAAATTTTACAGGGAGAGAAGAATGAAAGATAAAACATTTTTAATGATTCCAGGTCCTACACCGGTGCCTGAAAGTGTACTTTTGGCAATGGCAAAACATCCTATCGGACACAGAAGTTCTGAATTCTCCGCTATTTTGGAAGAGACCTATGCTGATTTGAAATGGCTTTTCCAAACTCAAAATGATGTTTTTATTTATACATCAAGCGGAACAGGAGCAATGGAAGGAGCATTATCGAATCTTGTAAATGAAGGAGACAAAGTACTTTCCCTTGTAATAGGCAATTTTGGCAATCGTTGGGCAAAAATAGCAGCAAAACTGGGTGCTGATGTTGAAAAAATCGAAGTTGAAGCAGGTAACGCAATTGACCCGAAAGTTTTAAAAGAAAGACTGGAAGCTGATGTTAACAAAGAAATAAAAATTGTTACCCTGACTCATAATGAAACTGCAACAGGTGTAACAAATCCTTTAAAAGAACTTGTTGCATTGATTAAAGAACATGGTGCTGTATCAGTTGTGGACGGTGTAACCTCAGTAGGCGCCATTGAATGTAAAATGGATGAATGGGGAATAGATGTTCTTATTTCCGGTTCTCAAAAAGGTTTTATGATTCCTCCGGGACTGGCTTTTTTAGCTGCAAGCGAAAAAGCATTCAAAATGCACGAACAGTGTAAACATCCTTCATTCTATTTTGACTGGACTGCTTACAGAAAATCTGTCAGAGCTAATTCAACACCGTATACACCGGCTGTTAACTTGATAGTTGCTTTGAATGAAGCTTTGAAAATGATGAAAAAAGACGGCTTGGAAAATATTCTCGCCCGTCATGCAAAACATGCAAAAGCGCTTCGTGCAGCAATTAAAGCAATCGGCCTAAAGCCAATGGTTGAAGATGACTCAATAGCATCAAACGCAATCACTTCAATCTATCCGCCGGAAGGTATTTCTGTTCCTGATATCAGAAGCACTTTGAAAAAAGATTTTGATATTGTGGTTGCAAACGGACAGAATGAGTTGAAAGACAAAATTTTTAGAATGGGTACACTCGGTTTTGTATGCGACAGAGATGTCTTAGCCGCTGTAAGTTCACTTGAAGCAAGTCTTTACAAACTTGGTTACAAATTTGAACTGGGTTCAGGCGTAAAAGCTGCAATTGAAAACTTAGTTTAAAAAAGGGCTTAAAAAGCCCTTTTTGTTAACCAATATTTCTTTTTGGGAAAATGCTGGTGTTTATTACCATTTGATGTTTTTCTTCTTTTTCTTTTGCCTCTAGTTCTTTAATTTCTTTTTCCAGAGTCTGAATATCTTTTAAAAGTTCTGCCTTGGCTTCAGGTGGGCAATCAGGATGACTCAGGATACGTTTTTTGGCAGCAATTACATTATTTTTCTCAGAGACTGTACTTGTTCTCTCCGGAATGCTTCTATTAATTGATTCTGCAAATTTTTGAAATTCTGAACCGATTACTTTTGCCATGAATTATCCTCCTTGCTTTGTTTACTTATTAATAAAATAAAAAAATAAATCAAAATTGATACAATTCAGGCTCGCTTATCTTATCTTACAGAAAAGCTTATGGGGAGTATGTTTCAAGGTCAAGAAACTCAACTTCATATTTATTTACATAATATATATAAGATTAAATTACAGAAAAAATTTCATTTTTATTAATATTTGAATAACAACCGACACTATACATAGCATCCGGCAAAATAAATCTGAGTTTGCCTCCTTTTGCTTTTTTGTCTAAAAACATCTCATCATAAAATTTTTCTCTATCCAAAGCACATAACTCAGGGATTAATTCATAAGACTCAATTAATTTTATAGCTGAATCATAATAATTGTTATCTATAAGATTGTTTATTAAGCTGAGTTTAAATGCCATTTTCATACCAATTGCAACAGCCTCGCCATGGGTGTATAACGTATAATTTGTAAGATTTTCAATTGAATGTGCAAAAGTATGCCCAAGATTCAAAATAGCTCTGAGGCCTTTTTCTGTTTCATCCTGATTCACAACAGAAGCTTTTAAATTACAGCAAATATTTACCAGCTCTGATATTATACCAATATCAATTTTATAGATTTTATCTTTGTTAGTGCATAAAAAGTCATAAAATTTATAATTCAAATCTGCACCGCAGGATTTTTCAATAAATGCATACTTCAAAACTTCACCAAGACCGGTCTTTAGCTGTCTATTATCAAGAGTTTTTAAAGTAGAAATATCAGCAATAACAACTTTAGGCTGATAAAAAGCTCCTATTAAATTTTTCCCATGCTCATGATTAATGGCAACCTTGCCTCCAACAGAAGAATCAACCATAGAAAGCAGTGTTGTTGGCACTTGAACAAAATCAATCCCTCTCATATATGAAGCCGCAGCAAAACCTGCCATATCACCAATTACACCACCGCCAAAAGCAATTATACAGTCCTTTCTTTCGAGCCTGAATTTCACAGCAGCATCAAGAACTTTTTTTAAATTATCAAAATTCTTATACTCCTCACCGTCAGGCAAAACAACAATCTCAGAACCCGAAAGCTTCATTTTTTCTTTATACAATTTAAAAATTTTGTCATTTGTTACAATGAGAAATTTTTCAGCTTTAGTATATTTTTTAACAATGTTTTCAAAATCATCAAGCAGATTTTCACCTATCAAAATATCATAATTATAGGCTTTTTCTTCAGGTATATTAACTTTCAAATTAAACAATGTTTTCATAGTCTTTAAGTATTTCTTCAACAATAACAATCAAATCTTTGTTTTCCGTATCAATTTCGAAATCTGCCATTTTATAAAAAGGCTCCCTTCTATTGATAAGCTCCTTAAGTCTTTCTTTAGGATTCTCATGATTTAACATAGGACGGTGAGAAGTCTTTCTGACTCTTTCAAAAAGCTCATCAGCCGATGCTTTTAAATAAAAAATAACACTATTTTTTTTCAAAAGTTTTATATTTTCTATGTTTTCAACAACTCCGCCGCCCGTTGAAATAACCTGATTGTGATAATTTGAAAACTTTGCAATCAAATCGTGTTCAAGTTTTCTAAAATGAGACTCCCCGTCTTGAGCAAAGATTTCCGGGATATGTTTTTGTGCAAGTTTTTCGATTTCTCTGTCAATATCGAGATACTGAAAATCTTCCAGCTTTTCGTCCAAAAGATGCCCGATAGTGCTTTTTCCTGCACCCATCATACCGATTAAAACTATATTTTTCTTGTTATCCATTTTTATAATTTTTCTTTATTTCTTCCAAACTGTCTCCGCCGAATTTTTCAAGAAACGCATCTGCAATAACAATCGCAGCCATTGCTTCTCCAACAACAGCACACGCTTCAACCGCACATGTGTCAGAACGCTCAAAATGAGCTGTATAAGGATCTTTGCTCTTTATATCCACTGACAGTAAAGGCTTTCTCATTGTTGGAATAGCTTTCATAGAAACACGAAGAACTATATCTTCACCGTTTGACATACCACCTTCTATACCGCCGGCATTGTTGGTTTTCCTGAAATATCGTCCGTTTTCATAATAAATCTCATCATGAGTTTCAGAACCTTTTAACCTGGCAACATTCACGCCTGCTCCGACTTCTACTGCTTTTACAGCCTGAATACTCATCAAAGCCTGAGCTAATCTGCCATCAAGCCTTCTATCCCATTGAACAAAAGAACCCAGACCAACAGGCACATTTTTCATCCTAACTTCAAAACAGCCTCCAAGTGTATCGCCTTCAGCTTTTGCTTTATCTATCTCGGTCTTAATATCATCTTCAGTTTCAGCATTACAGACCCACAGAATTTTCGATGAAGCTTCAATACCAAACTCTTTGAGCAGACATTTTGCAACTCCACCTACTGCAACTCTTGCAGCAGTTTCTCTGGCACTTGAGCGTTCCAGAATATTTCGGACATCCTCCTGATTATATTTTATTGCACCGCTCAAATCAGCATGTCCGGGTCTGACTCTTGTGATTTTTTTTGCTTCAACAGCATCTGAGATTTCAGAATCCGAAAGATCGATCGGCTCAACAGACATTGGCACTGTCCAGTTTTTCCAGTCATTGTTTTCAACTTCAAGACAAATCGGTGCTCCTGTGGTTTTCCCAAATCTTACGCCGGATTTAATTGAAACTTTGTCGGTTTCAATTTTCATCCTGCCGCCTCTGCCATAACCCCCTTGCCGTCTAGCCAGTTCGTTATCTATAAATTCTTTATCAATATTTATATTTGCCGGAACCCCATCGATGATTGCATTTAAGCATATGCCGTGAGATTCGCCTGATGTTAAAAATCTAAAATTTTTCATGTTTTATCCTGATTAAAATTGCTTTTTAAGTCAATTATACATTATTTTATTAAATTTTGTGAACTAAAATACTTGCAAAATAACCATGTTTTACCTATATTAACAATACGAACCGCAGACAATAGGTGAAAACCCCAGGTTTTCTTAATTTCCTATCGAGGTCAGAAAAGTCTAAAGGTAATACTTTTGACTAAAACATAAAATAATGTTTGTCTGATGATTTTGCGGTAAGTAATGCAAAATCATTTTTTGCATTTAACAAACAAAATAGGTCGATACAAATAATATAAAAAGGAGCAAACTATGGCAACAAAAGCCTTTAAAGAACAAAAAATTGCCCACATTAAAGAAAACGTGGAAAAGGCTAAAGTAGCTATCGTAACAAACTATAAAGGATTGTCTGTTGAAGAAATCACAATGCTGAGACGTGAACTTCAAAAAGTCGGTTCTGATTATACAGTTACAAAAAATACTTTGGCAAAGATAGCATTCAAAGGCACAAACTTTGAAGTTCTTTCTGATTCAATGAAAGAATCTACTGCTATTGCATTCGGTTTTGATGACGAAGTTTCAGCAGCAAAAGTTGTTGCAAAATTCATCAAAGACAAGAAAAAAGCAGAAGTTATCTGCGGTGCGTTAGACGGTCAGCTTCTTGATGCAAATCAAGTTAAAGAACTCGCTAATACACCTTCAAAAGAAGAACTTTACGCAAAAATGCTTGGCTGCGTAAATTCACCTGCAACAGGTATTGTTGGTTCTGTAAACGCTGTAATGAGCAGCTTAGTCAGAGCAATCGATGCAGTTGCAAAAAAGAAAAGCGCTTAGTCGCATAAATTAGAGATTAACTACAAAACAAATAAAGGAGAAAAAAATGAGCGTAGAATCTATTTTAGAATCAATTGAAAAATTAACTTTGTTAGAAGCAGCTGAATTAGTAAAAGCTATGGAAGAAAAATTCGGTGTATCTGCTGCTGCTCCTGTTGCAGTTGCTGCTGCTCCTGCTGCTGGTGCTGCTGCTGAAGGCGGTGCCGAAGAAGCTTCTGAAGTTAACGTTGTATTGGCATCAGCTGGTGCTAACAAAATCGCTGTATTGAAAGAAGTTAGAGCTATCACAGGTTTGGGCTTGAAAGAAGCTAAAGACCTCGTTGATGCTGCTCCTAAAGCTATCAAAGAAGGCGTTAAAAAAGAAGATGCTGAAGCTATCAAGAAACAATTGGAAGCTGCTGGCGCTACTGTTGAACTCAAGTAGTTCCATACAAAAACTGAAAAACCCGTTTGCAATTGCAGACGGGTTTTTTATTTTAAACAATTATATTTTTATACTTTAACTTTTGTTGCCCATTTTTGAACAAATTTCCAGGCATTATTTATTGCTTTTTGAGCATTAGCAGCCGGCAATTCTCCGCTTTTTGCATATTTAGTCGCTATATCTTGAATTTTAGAAAATTTAGATAGTTTTTTGTAAACAGCTTCTGCTACGGCACCAACAGGTTTATTCTTTTTCAAAAGAGTTTTTAATGGAGGTGTATATGTACCAAGGGCATCTTGTGCAATAACCATACCGGGCTTAAGTTTTGTAGCCGCTGCACCTGTTTTTGCAGCTTCTGAGGTTAAAACGTGTGTCATATCCGGAGTAGGAATTGTTACACCGATATTAGCATCTTTTACAGCTGTAATTTTTGTCCCTAATTTTCGTAATTTACCTATAAGATACTCACCTGTTTTCGCATCCCTGTGTGTGCTTTCCATTAATGCGACATCTACACTGCCTGCTTGGTCAACGAGTTTTGTTTTGCCTAATTTCTTAGCCAATTTTTGCCATCTTGAATCCATATAATCAATTGCCTGTTCACCATATGTCATCCTAAGTTCACCTGGTTTCATATGATAATCTGTACCAAAACCGCCCCAACGGTTGTTTATGTGTGTGGGTTTGTCTAAAACTTCAATAATTGTTTTTGTTACCCCATCACCCGCATGAAAATTAACTGCTCTATCAAGTGCTTCTTTGCTTCCGGGGCCTATTATTCCCTTTCCGTATTTGTTATATCCCTGATTAGAAATACCCTGCCACAAATAATCTGCCATAACGAATTCCTTCCTATCTTGAACCTACATTTCAATAAAGGTTCATTTTCGTTATGGCTTGCTATGCCTATTTTTAGACTTTCTCTACCCTATCCTATCCTATTAGGCATTATGAACGGATTTCTGGCACATTACAAATTCATAAAATTCAATTTAACATTCGTTTACATTGTCACTTTTGTTACAAAATCTCAACAATTCAAATAATCATTTAAGCTTATGATATATTCCACAGGTTTTATTGAACTATATGGTTCAAAACTTAGAATATTAAGATAACTTTTAGCACGACTTACCGCAACATAAAAGAGTCTCAATGCTTCATTCAAATCCCTTGGTTTTTGCCAGATATGTTTATACAAAACAGCTTTAGGATTCGGTTTGCCCCTATATTTATTTACAACAACACCAAAACCAGGCTTATTCCCGAATTGCATATCAAAAAGAATATTTGATTTTGATGTGGTTTTAGATGCACTTGTTATGCTCAACACAAAAACATACTTAAATTCCAAACCTTTTGACGCATGGATAGTCAATATTTGAACTGCATTTACCTCACCTGAATCAATTGAAGGCAGCTCAAAACTCTTATCTTCTTTAGCATTATCCAAATAATCCAACAATGCTGAAATGCTTATATAATTTTCATTTTGAGAAAAATCATCAATAATCATTTCCAGAATTTTTAGATTTTTCAAAGCTTGAGAATTTTCAAAATCCGTTGATTCATTAAAAAACACAAGATTATTTTTCAAAATTTCATATGTTTGAAGCAAAGACAAGGAATCTTTATTCTTTCTAATATTATTTAACAGTTCAAACAGCTTTGCTGCATAAGTGTTTTCATATTCAGGCTCTGATTTTAAAAGAATAAATTTTTGTACAAAATTCATCTTTTTTAATTCTTCAAACTCAATTTTTTCTGACAACTTTCTATCAAGATTTTTTTTCAGCCTATATATTTCAGAATCACTCATCACAACCTTTAATAATCTGAAAAAAGCCTGTTCATCATTAATGTTTTTAACAAGCCTGAATCCCGAAACAGCATTTTTAACAACAGGTTCATTAAAATATCCGGTATTCACTTTTTTTACGGATGGAATATTATATTTTTTAAGTTCTTTTTCAACAATATCCGCTTGAGCATGCGACTTTACCAGAACAGAAAACTCTTTGAATTCGGCATTATCTCTTTTAATCAAACGCTGGATTTCTTCTGCAATATATGCTGCTTCTGATTGTTTATGTTCAAAGGAGTTCTCAAACCCTTCTATCAAAGTAACTTTTATGTCTTCGTCAGTTTTCGAAAACTCCTGATTCGGATTTGCAAAAAGATTCTCTCCTTCAAGGCAAAGTTCTTTTTCCGTCACATAGTTAACCGCATTCAACACCTCAGGCGTAGAACGATAGTTTATGGAAAGACTAATCGGTTTATAATTTTTTTTATATCGTTTTTTAATGTTTTCAAACAAAACCTCAAGATTCTCCATTTGTGCAAACCTAAAACCATAAATTGACTGTTTTCTATCTCCTACATAGGTCAAATCAGGATTCTGCGGATTCAGCAACAATTCAATCAGCTCGAGTTGTGCACCGTTTGTATCTTGAAACTCATCGACAATAATATGTTTGAAATATTTTTGGTAGTAAGAACGTATAAGTTCATTTTCTTTAAAAATTTGAATGGTTTTGTTTATCAAATCATCAAAGTCAGCCAAATCAGCCCTTTCAAGCTCAGCCTGATAAAGAGCATAGATTGCACAAATTATTCTTGTTAATCTAAGTTCAATATCTGTCACAGGTTTTATATTTTCAGGAAAGCCCTGTGCCATCCCGTATTCAATAGCTTTTCTTTTTCCAAATTTATCAAGAATAACTTTTTCTTTAGCAATATCATCAAAGATTTTTTCGTCAAAGTCGCAATAATCATCAATATATTTACTGAGCTGTTCCTTCCAAGCCTGCACATAGTCTTCCTTTGAATCAAATTTAAAAGGTATATTTTCTACAACTTCGGAATAATTTTTCAAGGCTATTGTTGACTTATTTAAGAATTCAGAAGGATTGATACCCAGAGATTTTATTTTTTTAATGATTTCATAAATATCCTCAAACAAATTATCAAGATCATCTATTTTGTTCAGCATATTGATTGAATTAACAGACAAATCATTTATGCTCATTGAGTAAGATTCCAGCACATTTTTTGCATTTTCTATATATGCCGTTTCACCATATTTTATTTGTTTGATTAAATTATCATAGATTTTTTTCAGTTCTTTTTCATCTGCTATACGAAAAGACGGAGACAAACCCGCTTCAATAGAATATTTTCTCAAAATTTTTATACAGAAACTGTGAAACGTAGATATCCAAAGTTCATTATCAGAAAGACCGCTTATTTGGACTTCATTTTCATCCAGCTCTTTGACTATTCTTTCTTTCATTTCATTAGCAGCTTTATCAGTAAAGGTTATAACAAGAATTCTTGATTGAGGATTTTCTATCCCGAGTTGCTCCAGCTCAAAAACAAGCTTTGTAAATCTTTTTGAAATAATCTTTGTTTTACCGGTTCCGGCACCTGCAACTATTTTGGTACAAGACTCACAAGGGTTCAACACAGCAGATTTTTGTGCGTCATTTAAACCCGAAGCAATATCTTGTATTCTCTTTTCCATATCACTCATCAGCATCATCCTCATCGCACAAAAACTTAAAAGCACAAGTTTCACAAGCCCAGCCGTTTTTCTTCTTGAAGTCCTTCTCGTTTACAATTTTGTCTATTATGTTCTCCTTCAAATTTTGTATGATATATTTTTTAAATTCTTCGATTTTTGAAGCAGAGACAAAATCCTCTTTACAACCGTTCTCCTTCATTTTAGGACGGATATAAACAAGCCCCAGTTCGGTAATTTTATTTTTATATTCCGAAAGTTGGTCATCATTTTGACAAGCCATATAATAAAGAGGAATCTGATAATCATATCTGTTTTTATAAACATCAACGTTAGAAGGCTCTTTTCCCGTTTCTGTTTTGAATTTGACACCATTTTCGCTAATTGCATATGAGAGTTTGTTGTCTTTATCCTTACCGGTTTTGTAATCAACAACTTTTATATTGTCTTTTGATTGTACTATTGCATCTATTCTGCCCTCAAAAACTACATTAGGAAGCTCCTCAAGTTTGAAAGAAAAAGCTTTTTCACAAACAACATTTTCAGGCACCTCATCAAAAAAGCCTGTCATGTCCAAATCTTCAAAAGCATCTCTCAAATTATCCTTCATTTGTGCAATTGAAAGAACATCAGTCTCCTTTATCAAATCAACATCAGTTTGTTTGAAACCAGCATCAACCGCTTTTTTCTCATTAGTTTTTGCATCAAACAAAATCTCAGCCAATTCGATAGCAGTTCTCTTGTTATAAGAATGAAGAAACCTTCTGCACAACAGTTCCATTACACTGTGCACAGCACTTCCGTAACTTGCAGCAAAAACATAAGGCTCTTTTAAATTCAACAGATGTTTATAATAATATTTTCTCGGACATTTCTGATAGGTTGAAACAGCAGATGCGCTCAGCTTCAAAACATCATTTTCAGGAACTATTTTTTCACATTGAAGAACTTTATTATTAAAATTGAGTTTTGAATCTGAGATTTTCAATTCGTTAACAGATTGGGTTTTAATTTCAACAAAATTTTTCTTATCATGTTCACACAGAATTTTAAAAACCTTTGAAGGCTGTGATTGTTTTTTTGCTTCATAAACATGTGTGGAAAAAGTTATCTTCTCCACAGTTTTCTCAAGCAAAGCACACAACGATTCATATCTTTGTTTCAAAAAAATTTCATCATTTTTTATAAAATATGAGAAATCAATGTTCAATTTTTTGCATTCATTAACAATAATTCTGTCAGCTTCATCCGATATGAAAGGATAAGAGGAATTCGACCCCGGAAAATTATTTTCTGTCAAACCTGAAACAAACACAAACCTAAAATTTTTATTTACATCTTTTGAAATTGATGCCAGAGTGACGGTATTCCTTTCTTTTGAAGGAGGCAGCCATTCAAGTATTTCCTTGAAAGACTCAAAATCAGGTCTTTCTTTCAGAACATTGTCATAAAGATTTTGAAGTTCGTTCAAACTCTTTATTTTCCCTGATACAATTTCTGCAAGTTGAGCATTTTCAAAAAATTTATAACAGCTGTTTAAAAGTCCTTTAACAGCATCATCAAATCTCCCGTTTTTATAACTCTCATAAAATATTTTAATTGCACCAAATTCACTAATAAGAAGATTTCTATCCTCTTCTGAAATACTATTCCATAAAGAAAACAAAGCATCAACAAAAGTGCAATTTTTGGACATTTCTTGTTTTGAGAGAATCTTATCAACGTTATAACTGTCATCAAATATTTCTGTAATTAAAGATTTTATCAACTCATCAAGCTGTTCAAAAAGGATTTCTTTCTTAGCTTTTGATTCAATATTCGTCTTTTTCAAATCTTCAGAAGAAAATTTTTCAAGCTTCAAACCAATACACACTTCAGAGATTTTTTGATAAACAGAGATTTTATGTTTAAAATTTTCATACTCTTCATTATAAATACTACTCACAACAGGTATGCTTTCAGCTTTCATAATATCCAAAAACTTTTGTCTGGCTTCTGATTTATCAACAAATACACCTATATCGGAATATGAACAAACACCATTGTTGACAAGTTTTTTTATCTGCTCCGTTACAAACAATGATTCATTTTGTATATCAGAAAAGCTTCTATATTCAATATTTTCAGATTTTTCAAAATAAAAATCATTTGTCTTACCGGATTTTAAAAATTTACAAAGAAAATCCAATCTTTTTGAAATATCTTGATTTTCTGATACAAATTCAAAAGCTGGTAGTGATTGAGAGGAATATGAAAATTTAAAATTATTTGAAATCATTGTCTTTTCATAGAAAGAATATAAAGAAGAAAGCAACTCTAATCTTTCAAAATCAACTTTCGCAAAGCTATTACACATAATGATTTGTTTAAATTTTTCAGAAGTAATTCCATACATTTCAAGTGAATTAAAAATATCAAGAATCTCTTTGAAAAAATAATCAGATTTTATCAAACAGGACAAAGTCTTGCTCTTGATGAAAAGGCGTTTTGCTGCTGTTTTCACAATATTTAGAGCAAAGAGACTATAACTTTTTCTTTCTTCCTTCAAATTCATACTCTATTCTTGTTTATAACAAATCGTTATCAATAATTATGCGCATAACATGTTCAGGCTTGATTGCCGTCATGCAGGGATTCAATAAATTTTTCTTCTCACCATCAAGTTTACATTTTCTCAGACCGCAAGGAATACAAGGTAAATCAGCCGCAATTGCAAAATGATTTTCACCCCACGGACCAGTTCTTCCGACAGCTGCTGCACCATAAAGACCTATGCAATAAGGTTTCTTCACCGCCGTAGCTATATGTAAAGGACCTGTATCACTTGATACAAATACATTTGCCAAAGAAAATAAAGCAGCTGATTCAAGTATATTAAACTTACCAGCTGTTACAATTATATTCGGATGCAATCCTTCATAACATTTTACTTCATCAATATCATCTTTTGAACCGGGAATTAAAATATAACAGTCATATCTTTCTAAAATGTCAAATGCAAGCTGTTTAAATGATTCAAATGACCATTTTCGTCCGTGTCTTGTCAGACTCGTTTGTGTGTTTAAAATTACAATTTTTTTGTCGGTAGGAATTTCTTCTTTTATCTTATCTAAAACAAAATCAGGAATTTCAAGTTCAAGATTCTTTGGATTGACAAGTTCCGGAATTTTCTGTCTTGCTGTATCATAAAAATTTTCAACCGCATGAAATCTATAAGATTTCTTGTATAAAATTGTTTCTTTTCCGTTAATCAGCATACAAAAATATCTGAAACGCAAAGAAGATTGCAAATTGATAACAAGATCATACTTTTCTTTTCTAAGTTCCAAACCAAGTTTTGTTAAGAAAGAATAATCCTTGCTTTCAAAAACATAAACTTTACGAAGTCTGGAATCATTAACAAGAAGCTGTGACGGCACTTTTGATGTAACATAGTCAATCTGTATATCAGAATCATAATTTTTCAAACTTCTGAAAATATTAGTAGTATGAACTACATCACCGATAGCACCCTCTCTGATTATAAGAATTTTTTTGTATTTAGATTTTCCCATAGATATATAATCCCATAATCATGCAAGCCTAGCAAACAAATTACAAAACAAATTCATAAATATAATCATCCATTATATAGCCATTACCAATATCAAATTCTTTAGAATCAACTCTGTCAAATCCCAATTTTTCATAGGCCATAATAGAAGCAAAGTTATACTTATTTACGGTAAGTGTGATTTTAGGAAGCTCAAGTTCTCTTGCTATGGGAGCAATAGCATTCGTAAAAGTTTTTCTGAAATAGCCTTTACCCCTAAAATCCTTTTTAATATATATTTTAGAGAGAAAAAGGTTATCCTTTTGTTTTTGCACAGCAAAATAACCAATGTTCTCTCCATCTTCTTCAATGAAATAATATTGATAATTCTGAAAATTTATCTGACCTTTCACAACCTGTTCGGACTGGAACTTTTCGAGCATGTAATCTATCTGCTCCTGTGAAATGAAGCAGATAGAATACTCGTTCCAAATCTCCTTAGCAAGTGCACAAAGCTCTTTTATTTCGTCATCAGTTTCAACTTTTATCCAGTCAAACATCAAACATTCCTATCTTTCAGCCGCCAATTTTTCTCTAACCTTAGCCTCAACCTCAGCGAGAACCTCCGGATGTGCTTCAAAATACTCTTTTGCTTTTTCTCTGCCTTGTCCGAGTTTTTCCTCGTTATAGCTAAACCATGCGCCTGCTTTTTTAACAATATCCATGCCAACAGCAACGTCTAAAATACAGCCGAGTTTGCATATACCTTTTCCAAAAATAATATCAAACTCACATGTTTTAAAAGGAGGAGCAACTTTGTTTTTTACCACCTTAACACGTACTCTGTTTCCGATATCTTTGTCATCTTTTTTGATAGAATCACATCTTCTGATATCTAAACGAACAGAAGAATAATACTTCAATGCATTACCACCGGTTGTTGTTTCGGGGTTTCCATACATAACACCGATTTTTTGTCTTAACTGGTTAATGAAAATTACAGTAGTATTTGTTTTTCCGACAATACCTGTCAATTTTCTCAAAGCCTTACTCATGAGTCTGGCTTGAAGACCCATTTGCTGATCTTCCATAGCGCCTTCAATTTCAGCCTTTGGAACAAGAGCAGCAACCGAGTCGATTACTACTACATCAACAGCCGATGAACGAACAAGCTCCTCTGCAATTTCCAAAGCCTGTTCACCTGTATCAGGCTGAGAAATTAACAATTCATCAACATTTACACCCAATGCTCTGGCATATTCAGGATCAAGAGCATGTTCAGCGTCAACAAACGCAGCAATTCCACCTTTTTTCTGACATTCAGCAACAATATGCTGTGCCAGAGTAGTTTTACCTGATGCTTCAGGACCATAAACCTCAATCACACGTCCTCTTGGTACACCGCCTATTCCAAGAGCCAAATCAAGAGCAAGTGCACCGGTCGGAATCGCTTCACAAGCAACCGCTGTTTTGTCACCCAGTTTCATAATTGAACCCTTGCCAAAATCTTTTTCGATTTTTTCAATCGCAAGTTTTAATGCTTTATTTTTTTCTTCAGAAACACCAACTGTCTCTGTATCTTTTTCTTTCACTGCCATCAGTTTCTCCCCATTTAGCATATAATCCGATAATAATGCTATTTTACCTTATTTCGGGGTTTTATACAAACTTTAATTTTCCAATAGCAAAAAATTTCATTTTACTGTTTTCAAACAACAAATCACAATAAGGAAACTAATTATGAATATTTCTCCGATCTCTTTTAAAGGTCTTATTACAATACAAACAAAAGAAAGCCAAAATTCACCAACTGTAACACATACTTATAAAACAACAAAAAAGCAAGATGGTATGCTTCTAAAAGCCGCAACTGATACTTTACAAACAATTGGATACAAAGAACATGTATATGGTTCTGACACTTATAAATTTCACAAAAAACTTGAAGAAATTACAGGACGGAAAATTGAACAACCTTCAATGGGAGATGAAAAATTTCTTGCCATAGGTGGAAGCAATAACAATTTATTTAATACAAAAAAATATGATTCTTCATACAACAAAATCTTTTATTCTGACATTAGCATGCAAAACAAACCTAAAAGCACAATCACAATAGATTTAATGGAACCTGATGAAAGAAAAAAAGCAGCACAGGAAACATTTAACAAAATACAGTCAAAAATAAAAGAAATGTTTACATCTGTGGTTGATGATCCGAGATTTGACCAAGTTACATTCAATATTCCCGATGAAAAATGCGCAAAAATGGAAACTATCCTGAACAAAACACTGTACTATCTTGACGGCAATATTGGAGGACCGAATTTTGCAGACAAATCACCTTTCTTAAATAATCCGTATGTTGCATACGAAACACTTATGAAAAATCTTTTACCGACAGTAGGCAAAAAATATGAAAAATTGCCATATGAGGAATTTAGATATCCCAAACTTTCAAAACAAGACTATGAAAAAGTCAGAAGAGCCATTTACTATTTACAGTGTGTACTTCCTGAATTCCAAAACTAAAATTTAAACAATCTTACCTTCTGAAATTTTGAATATCTCAACATCTTTTAAATACTCTGCATCAAAATGCAGTGTATCCACAGAAGTTATTATCGTCTGGGTGTTATGCCCGATAGCATTCAAAAGATAGTTCTGCCTGATATTATCCAATTCTGCCAAAACATCATCAAGAAGAAGAACCGGTGTGTCATCAATTTTTTCTTTGACAAGTTCAAGTTCAGCCAGCTTCAAACTCAAAACAATAGTTCTTTGCTGCCCCTGAGATGCAAATTTTTTAGCCTCAATTCCATTGATAAAAAATGAAACATCATCTCTGTGCGGCCCCACAAGTGACTGTGCTCTTATAATTTCTTCAAGCTGCCTTTCTTGAAGTTTTTTTTCAAATAATTCAGCAATTTTCTCTATCGACAAATCAACACGCACTCCAAAATCAACATCACCTGCAACAGTTGAATTATAAAAGGTTGTCAGCAATTCCTGCTGTGCAATTTGAAGATGCTTTTCCATAGCAATTTTTTGAAGTTCCTTCAAAAATTTTAAACGTAGAAATATTATGTTGCTTCCTGCTACGACAAGTTGACTGTTCCATATTTCAAGCATAGATTTGTCTGCATTAATATTACCTTTTATTTCTTTTAGATAGTTGTTTTTTTGGATGCGAATTTTATTATACTTTGAAACTCTATCAGGATAAGCAGGATAAATCTGGCTTATAGCCATATCTAACCAGCTTCTTCTATCATCAGGAACTCCTCTTAAAAGCAATAAATCATTAACTGAAAATGAAACAACAGAAAGATTTGAACAAAATTCTGAAGATTTATTTTTCTTTACAGCGTTAACTTTGAGTTCTTTTCTTTTTGGAGGGTTTATCAAAACCTGTAATTCTTTTTCCAAATCACCTTTTTGAACAACTGCCCCAAGCCTGGCAAAATCTTTCTGCCATAAAATAAGCTCACTGTCTGTTTTAGCTCGTGCAGAATTGAGACAAGATAAATAATACACAGCCTCAAGAAGATTTGTTTTGCCCTGTGCATTCTTGCCAATAAGTAATATTTTGTCAGAAGAAAACTCAAGGTTTAAATCATCATAATTTCTATAATTCTTAAGATTCACCGACTTTATAAACATAAAATTATTATACACTAAGCAACATTAAGCTTGTTGTTTATTTCAATGAGAGCACTTATCTCCTGAACTCCTTTGTGTAATACATCAGAATATTTAAAATAAAAAACGCCACCTCTTTGAACCGCCTTTAAATCAGCTTCAGCAAGAATACACAACATCAAAAAATTATTCCCGTCTTTAAGCTCCTTAGAAAGTTCCAGAGCTGAGGTAATATTTTTATTATAACGTTCAAGCCAATCATGATTTCTTATAAGCAAACAAATCTTTTTACGTTCATTTTCATCAATATTAAACCTGTTTAAAATAAATGAGGTATCTTTTGCTGAACACACAGGATGAGACTTGTCTATTTCACCTTCTTTTTTTGTTATGTCATGCATCAAAACAGCTGTCTGCAAAGCTCTTTTATCTTCTAAAGGAAGTGTCTTATATTTTTCATTAGACATAACACCTTGTAAAACCTTCAAAGTATGAACATCAACCGTATAATTGTGAGTGTGGTGCTGAAGTTTTCCGATTGCAGTCAAAAATTCAGGAAAAACTTTTACTATCTTATTCATAATTTTTGCTAATTCAGGATAATTTTTTATTTTAATTTCATTTTCTCTTGTAAAAAGATTTACGCAGTAATAAATCTTTGATAAGGGAAAAGAAGTTTCTTCCTGTATATTTTCCACAGAAGGATAACCCTTCAAAGTCACTCTTTCTTCATTTTTTTCAAGAACAAAACCAAAAAGTCCAGTATAATTCATCCTTTGAGAATCATTATATTTCAAGATTGCAGAGTTTATATCTTGAATAAACTCTGCTCTCGAGTATTTCAACTCCAGCTTGAATTCCGGATTTTCCAGATCTATATCCAAAAAACACCCGTTCGGATCTTCAAGTTCATCCATAGCTTTTTGAAAAGTAAGTTTCAAATCTTCTGTTTGCATAGCAATATATTATCATCAAAAAATTAATTATGTTAACAATTGTAAGCACTACACTATTAAATGCGCAAATTATTTTATTTATAAATTTTACATTATCACCATGCAAAAAATAACATCGTTCACACCGCATAAAATTAGTTTTGGAACAACAGAGAGACAAAGCAATATCAACCTGGGGAAAAGGGGTCTTAATGTAGCAAACTGCAACTATCTATTCAGAGAGTCAGAAGCATCACCTCAGGACATTGTAGATTTTTTAATTAATCAAGCTAAAACAAAAGAAAAAACAGAGATGAAAATATGGGGATGTTCGGATCTTTCTTCATATATATCAAAAATGTTTGCAATGCGTCAAAAAATAGACAGCAAAACACAAGATAGATTATTCGGAGATATTGAGCTTATAGACATAGATAAAGACATCATTTCAAGAAATCAAAAAAGACTTATCGGGTTAACAATAGCTGATCTTGAAGACCTGAGCTATGAGTTTAACATCAATCCGCTGAAAGAATTTGAAAAAGTTGAAAATGAAAATTTCTTCTTGAAAGGAGAGCCAAAAGAAGTCTATACAGCAAGCAAAGTTGATTTAAAAACTTTTGGAAATGAAGCTCTTCATTTTCAAAAAATAACACCATATAGATTTAAAGAAGACTTATTGAAAAATGCAAAATTACGTATCGGTGATATAAGAAAAGATATGAAAAAACTTGCCCGAGCTGATGAGAATACACTCAGAATTTTTGAATTCGCAAACGGGTGGTATTTTATGCCTGAAAAAGACCAGATAAAACTTGCCTGTAATCTTGCTGAAAAAATGCAAAAAGATGATATTTTGATTGTAGGAGGCGTCGAAATCTCAAGCAATATTGATATTATTTTAAAAAAATTAGGTTTCAAAAATACAGAAACAATGAAAGAAGTATTTATCAAAGACGAAAATCTGTTGCCAAAAGTTTTTAAGCAGATTAAAAAACTTTTATTATCCAATTCAAAAATAATATCATAATTTCTTAAACTAGCGGTAAATTTTATCTTCTATCTGAATACTTGTAACATACATAACTTCACAGCTTCCGCCAAACTTGCCGTTTTGATATCCTCTTGATGTCTGGTCAGTATCATATCTGGATAAACTTGTCCAAGCAACTGTATTTCCGTCTTTATAGATATCAACAAGATAGCCTTTGAGTTTTACAACATCATATTTTTTTAACTTCCATAAAACAGCCATTATATTATTAGAAGCAGGAACAATATGATTATGTGAAGTATGTGACGAAACATAGTCTACACTCCAGATTGAATCTCCGGGAACATAAAAACGATAATACCTGCCGCCGTTTGGGCTTTTTGCCTGATGAAGCCCTTTTACATTATCTTCATACAATTCTATATTTGCAACATCCTGCCAGCCCAAAACTACATCAATCAAAGCTACATAATCAAAATCTGTTCTGGATAACCCCCACATTCCAAGTTTCATATTAGTGCTGAGGATTCTGCCGGATATTTCATATTCAGCTTTTGGCTCAATAAAAAAAGTTTTTTGATGTGTGTAATATTTTTTCATTTTCTGAAAATCTGCCAAATCTTTTTGCAAAGGTTCTTTTTGCAAATCAATTTTTTGTGAAGTAATTTCACTCACAGACGGATTTCTGTTAGTCAAATAAAATATAATATCTTCACTCCAAGCATTCAAAAATAATGCAAACAAAAATGCAATAACGCCAACTGAAACAAATCCTATTATTTCGTAATCTTTCATTCTTTCTGCCATCTTTTCGCCAGACATTGTGCTATTTTTAGCCCTGTTTTAGTAGTAGCAAGCCCTGCTTCAGAGCTTTCTTTCAATTTAGGAGACATCATCTCACCTATCTGCTGCATGGAATCCACTATTTCATCAATTGGAATCACAGATTTTATGCCTGCCATAGCCAATTCTGCACCTGTTACAGCATATATAGCAAGAAACGCATTCCTCTTAACGCATGGAACTTCGACCAAACCCGCCACAGGATCACAAACAAGACCCAAAATATTTTTCATCGTCAAAGCAGCAGCATTAATAATCTGTTCATTGTCACCATCATACATTTCAACAAGCGCAGCCGCTGCCATTGCAGCAGCAACACCACATTCACTCTGACAGCCTGCAACTGCACCGGCAAGTGCAATTTTGTTCGAAACAAGCTCTCCTATAAGCCCTGCGGTAATAAGAGCATTTATTTTTACTTCATCATTTACCTTTAAAGATTCAGCGATAGCAATAATAACTCCGGGAACAATTCCGCATGAGCCGGCTGTCGGACAGGCAACAATTTTGCCCATTCTCAAATTTTGCTCAACAGTGGCAAGTGAATATAAAAGAACTTTCTGATAGGTTTTTGAAAACAATTTCGAGCCGTGTTTGTACATTTCTATCAGTTTTGCACAATCATCTCCGCACATTCCGCTCATAGATTTTTCATTGGATTTCAAACCTTTTCTAATTGCTTCCTCCATAGCATCCAAATTGCATTTCACCTTCTTGCGAATTTCTTCAACAGGAATTTCTGTATTTTGTTCTTCTATAAGTTGGCATATTTCATATAATTTTTTATTTCTTGACTGAGCTTCTTGAAAAACCTCTTCAAAATTTCCAAATTTAATCATTTTTTAAGCACCTTCAAATTCCTAATCAAATAGACCTCATCAATCTTATCAAGTTCCTGAATCACATAATCAGAAACAGGTGCATCCAAACATAACCCCATTGAGGCTTCACCGCCTTTTGCATTTCTGTCACAGTGCATTGAAGCTATATTTAAATTCTGACCCTGTAAAAGAGCTGTAACACGATATACCATTCCCGGTTTATCTTTATAAATAAGAATCAGTGTATTATAGTCCCCGTCGATATTAAACTTATATCTATTAATTCCGGTGATTTTAACTTCACCGGCACCCACAGAAATTCCTGAAATTTCCATCTTAGGAATTGTTTTGCCTTCAAGTATTATATCCACAGAATTTGGATGACGATTATAGTCTTCAAGATATTCAAATTCATACTTAACCTTGATTTTTTTTGCCAGATCAAATGCATTCTTTATATCGCTGTTGTCTACATCCAGCCCCAGCACACCGCCAAGAAGTCCCTTGTCTGTTCCGTGTCCCCTGCCGGTTTTGGCAAATGAATTATATAATTTAAATTTTACCGATACAGGACATTCACCAAAAATTTTACCTGCAAGAAGTCCTATTCTGACTGCTCCTGCGGTATGTGAACTCGACGGACCTATAATCACAGGTCCTATAACATCAAATAAAGTTTTTGTTTTTTCCATTATATTAACTTTCAAAAAAATTAAACTTAGCTGTTTTCTTTACAAGTTTATTATCAATTATATTTCCGGTCAATTTTAATAAGTGATTTTATATGTTTCATAACATTATTATTTTTGATTTTATTTAAGATTCTTAATATAATTGTATAACTACAACTTATACAAAGGAACAATTATGAGTGAAAACACAAATGGAACACCAATCGATGAATCATCCAAAGGTCTTAGAAAACTTTCTACAATACAGCTTTTAAATTTTTGTCTGGGATTTTTCGGCCTTCAATTTGCATGGCAAATGAGAATCATATTATCAGGTCCGGTTACTGAAGGATTAGGTGCATCTCCATTTATATTCGGTTTAATCTGGCTGGCAGGACCTGTTACAGGTATGGTTGTACAACCTATAATAGGAGCTTTAAGTGACAATACTCACACAAAATTCGGAAGAAGACGTCCTTATCTGATGCTTGGTGCAATACTTGCTGCAATAGCCTTGTGGGCTTTCCCAAATTCAGCTGATATTGCACAAATTTTGGCAAACAAACTTCATCTTCCTCTTCCTGTATTCGGCGGACTTATAGTAGCAGCTATAATGATATGGATAATAGATGCGTGTGTAAATGCAGCACAAGGACCATACAGAGCATTGATTCCCGATAATATTGTTCCTGAACAGCATTCAATTGCAAATTCTTATCTTAGTTTTGCAATCGGTCTTGGTTCTGTTATTGCAGCAGGAACAGCTCCGTTTTTAAAATGGGCTTTTAATTATCAAATGTCTATCGAAGCACAATTTATTATGGCAGCTCTGGCTTTCTTTCTCGGTATGACATGGACTTGTGTAACATTTAATGAAAAACCGGCAGCAAAAATTGATAAAAAAGAAGAAATAACAGAAAAAGCAGGCTTTTGGGAAGATTTTAAAACGTTCCTTCAATCATCACCTGAAGTTTATAAAATATGCTTGATGCAATTTTTCACATGGATTGGTGTAATGTGTATGTTCATTTTCTTCACCCAATTTGCAATACATACCGTTTATAATGTGCCTGATTTAACAAGTGCAAACGAGTTAATAAAATCTCAATATGCACAGGCAACAGCTGATGCAACAAATTTTTCATCAATATGTTTCGCTGTTTTAAATCTTGTTTGTTTCATTGTTTCAATTCCGATCGGAATACTTTCTACAAAATTCGGCAACAAAAAAATACACATCATTGCTCTTTTAATTATGGCAGCTGCTTATCTTTTGATGACACTGACATCCAACTCAAAGGCAATAATGTTTCTTATGGGAATCGCAGGAATAGGCTGGGCAAGCATTTTAGCCCTTCCATTTGCAATGCTTTCTGAATACATAAAAAAAGGCTCCGAAGGTGCTGTTATGGGTATTTTTAATATCTTCATCGCAGGGCCGCAAGTTCTGGTTTGCACAGTAATAGCATGGTTTATCTCAAAATGTTCAATGCAAACTCCTCAAGGTTTAAATTACCATTGGGAATATTCTTTCTTGATTGGTGCAATTGTTTTATTCCTTTCAGTTATTATCACTAAGATGATTAAAGAAAAAAAGCAATAGTTCACAACAAAAAAACAGAAATACTTTAATTAAAGGGTTTACTTTCAAAAAAAAAACCTTAAACTGTACATGCACAATTGTAAAAACTAATTCAAGAAGGGACCTAAAAATGGCAATATTAAATGGACAGGCACTTTTTTCACAAGCGCTTTACGGTTTACAAAACACCTATTCTGTTTTATCTCAAAATAACAAAAACGGCGGTTTATCAATCGAGGATATAACAAATCCCTCAAGCAGTGTCTTGCAGCAGCTTGGAGGAAATACCTCTTTTGCACAATTTTTATCATCAAATTTTGCAGCGATTGACAAAGACGGTGACGGAAAAATCAGCTCTGAAGATATGAACAACCTCACTACAAAGCTTTCACAAAACGGTTTAACTTATCAGGAACTTTGTCAATTATGCTCAAGCAGCATGGGCTCAAGTGAAATGTTAAACAACGTCTTGACCTATTTCAACCAGATTGACACAAACAAAGACGGCAGGGTCACAAATGAAGAAATTCAAGCCTTCAACCTGAAAGCTGATGAAGAAAAACTCAAAACAGAATATAAATCCTTCAAACCCAGTTCAATGAGTGTGTTTTATGGAAACGAAGACGGAGATTCAGAGCCATCCAGTTTGATTGACAACCTTTATCCGCAGGATAGTAATTCATAAAAACGAGTATTATTATAGAAAGCCTTTTTAGAAATAAGAAGGCTTTTTATTTTACATCATCCTTAATTACAATCAAATTGTTCATAATTTTCATAGCAGTAGTCGGCAGAACTACATCATTGAGACCGTTTGCAATACTCAAAATAGAACCTGCTTTCAAAACAACATCTTCACCTCTGTATGTGAAAGTATAATCATCTTTTCTGTCTGATCTGATTGTAATTTTATCCATTACCATTCCTTTTTAAATATTATTAAACATAACCCTTGTTTATTATAACAAAAAAGTATAGAATATTAATACTCTATACAGGTATTAATTTTGTTCCTACATTATTTACTATCGGGAGAGGCGACTCTAAAACATTGAAGTATACCTACCATAGCCTTCTATGCCAGTAGGAAACGGATTTGTTCAGGCACTCACCCACCTGCGAGACTCGCAGGTAACAAAATCGTACTTGTATAGGGTTTTTTATTGCACAAAAAAAGAGCTCAAGAAACTTGAGCTCTTTTTTAAATCTATACTACACAATCAAACTATTTTCTGTAAAGAATTTGTGATTGAGTATATGTAGCAGGTAATGCTTTTTGCGGATATACAGCTACTGTAAAGATGTCATAAACTCTTGTTGTAGAGTCAGAAGGTTTGTTAGGACCTTTCATACCGTTAACGTCAATTTGTACAACAGAACAAACGTTAGAAGGTCCGCCGGGGTTAGCAGCTTCAATAGCACAAGCGGCAGAAGTTAAACCTGCACCTGATGCAGCAGGAGAGAAGTACATACCATCAGCTGTATAAACGTCAAAATTTGTTTTAACTTTTGATGACATAACGTTCAATCTTTGTGTCATTAAGTGGAAGAAGTTTGTACTTGTAAAGTCAGTAGCATCTCTACCATCTAATGCATAGTTCAAAGTGATTGCTTGGTTAAGCATTGAAATACCTTTTTTGAATGCAGCTTTATACTCTTGTTGAGATGTGCTTTGCATCAATGACGGAATTGTCATAGCAGCAATTACACCGATAATCATCAATGTAACTAAAACTTCCGCTAAAGTAAAACCAGATTTTTTGTTCATAAGATCCTCTTTCTTTTCTTATTTATTTTTCTGTTTTTATTCATAATAAAACAAATTTATATTGAACACTATAAATCATTACACATAAAATTGCAATACCTATATTTAATGGAATTCCCAAAAAATCAAGTGTATAAACATCATTAATTATTTTGTTTTATAATATAAATATGTTTACTTATGATTTAATAGTTGTTGGTTCAGGTCATGCCGGTTGTGAGGCAGCGATTTCAGCTGCAAAACTGGGCTTAAAGACTCTGCTCATAACGCTTAACCTGGAGCACATAGCTCTCATGCCATGCAACCCTGCAATCGGAGGACCTGCAAAATCCTGTCTGGTCAGAGAGATAGATGCTCTTGGCGGCGTAATGGGAATTGTGACAGATGCGACATATATTCAGATGAAAATGCTTAATTCGTCAAAAGGTCCTGCTGTCAGGGCTTTACGTGCACAGTCTGACAAAAAAGAATATATGTCATTTATGAGAAATTTAATCGAGTGTAATCGTAACATTTCTTTAAAGCAGACTATGGCAACCGAGCTGATTGTTGAGAATGATGAAGTAAAAGGTGTACGTGATGAATTCGGAATCGAATATCTCGCACCGACTGTAATTTTGACAACAGGCACATCTCTTGAAGGCAAATGTTATGTAGGACTTCAATACGTAAGTGCCGGAAGGATGGGCGAAAGGGCTGCAACAGGCCTTTCAGAATCGTTATTAAAAAACGGACTAAGTCTAAAAAGGCTGAAAACAGGTACTCCTGCAAGGGTGGATGCCAGAACCATAGACTATTCGAAAATGACAATCCAACCCGGTGATGAAGAGCTTCATTTCTTCTCTTTTGAGCCTGACAGACCTATCAGAAAACAATATCCGTGTTATTTAACCAGAACAACAGAAAAAACACATGAAATTATCAAAGCCAATCTGGACAAATCACCTCTTTATGCAGGTCTTATACACGGTATAGGTCCGAGGTATTGTCCTTCAATTGAGGATAAGGTTATCAGATTCGCTCACAATCCTTCTCATCACATTTTTATAGAACCGGAAGGAAAAGACACTTATGAAGTTTATGTACAGGGATTCTCAACAAGTCTTCCTGCCGATGTTCAGGTAAAAATGCTGAAATCACTTCCCGGGCTTGAGAATGTTCACATAATCAAACCTGCTTATGCTGTTGAATATGATGCTGTTCCTGCATTGCAGCTTACACACTCATTGATGACAAAAAAAATCAAAGGACTTTTCTGTGCCGGTCAAATTAACGGAACCAGCGGTTATGAAGAAGCAGCGGCACAAGGTCTTGTCGCAGGTATAAATGCGTTCAATTACCTAAATAAAAATGACATGCTTGAATTATCAAGAAGCAACTCATACATAGGTACACTTATTGACGACCTTGTCACAAAAGACATTCAAGAGCCATATAGAATGCTTACTTCCCGTTCCGAATACAGACTTCTCCTGCGTCAGGACAATGCTGACGAAAGACTTACAAAAATCGGACACAAAATTGGTTTGATTTCAGATGAAAGATACAACAGATTCCTTGAAAAGCAAGAAAAAATCGCACAGGAGATAAAAAGACTCCAACAAGAAAAAATCTCCGCAACAGAAGAAGTTAACAATATTCTTTCAAAACACAACGAACATATAGATAAAGGAATGAAACTTGCAGACTTGATTAAACGTCCTTCAGTTGATTATAAAGTTTTGAAAGAAATTCACAAAGAAACAAATGAACTGAACCTGCCCTCTGAAATTTATGAAGAAGCAGAAATTAAAATTAAATATGACGGATACATAAAACGCCAGAACCAACAGATTGAAACAATGGACAGGCTTGAAAAAATAAAAATTCCCGAAAATTTAAACTATGACGAAATGACTCATATCTCAACTGAAACAAGAGAAAAACTCGCAAAAATCAGACCTGCCACTCTCGGTCAGGCATCAAGAATAGGCGGCGTAAAACCTGCTGATATCTCTGTTCTTATGGTCCTTTTAAGTCGATAGTTACAGATTATAAATTTTCAGACCCGAAATAACAGTTATGTCTTTTTTCATAACCTATTGTTGTTTTTGAATCATGCCCCGGATACACATTTATATCATCTTCAAGCTTAAAAAGTTTGTTCTTGATTGAGTCACTTAGCTGCTGAAAACTGCCTCCTTCAAAATCAGTTCTGCCAACCGAGGTGTAAAAAAGTGTATCACCCGAAAACAAATCTTTACCAATCAGGAAACAAACACTTCCCGGTGTGTGACCCGGTGTATGAATAACTTTTATTTCATTATTACCGAGCATAAAAGTATCTTTTTCAGTAAATGTTTTTATGTTTTTAGGAGCTTCGGCATTCTCAACAAAACCAAAACGTGCAAGCTGCTTCGGAAGAGTTTCAACCATAAGTTTATCGTTTTCGTGGATATAAACAGGTACATCTTCAACATTTTGAGCATCTCTTTCACCCATAATATGGTCAAAATGTCCGTGGGTATTTAAAATAAATTTTAGTTTCGCTCCGTGTTTATCAATCTCTTCTTTTACCTTTGAGAAATCTCCGCCCAAATCTATAACTATTGCCTCATTAGAAATTTCATCAATTAAAAGATAAGTATTTGTGCCTATCAATCCAAGGCGAAAAGTTTTTATTATCATACTAATTTATCCCCATTTTTCTCTCTATAAAATTATTATGCCAGATAAGCTACCTGAGAAGAAGCCTTCCTGTTTGCATCAAGTTCTGCTTTTTCTACTTGAGAAAGTTGTTCAACAGGTTTGCTCTCAAGTTTTTTTATACGTCTTTGCATATATTTTTCTTTAAGATTATCAACAAATCTTTGAAGAAATCCTTTTGTTTCTTTTGTGTCATCACTCTTCAAAACATCAGCAACAGATACAGCCGCCGGTATATCAGCAACAACCTGCGGTTGCTGAACCTGTATAGGAATTTTATTTAGCAAACTTGTTCCTGATATCAAGACAAATCCTTTCAAGTTTTTTTATTATTTTATCAGTATATAAAACCGGAATGAAAAAAATTTTGCTATTTATTCACATAATTTAAAGTTTGGTAAAGAATTCGATAAATATTAGGATATAGGATATGATTTAAGTGGGAAAGAGTATACTTAACAAAAAATGAATTTCGGAGCATTAACAAGCTTACTAAAGAATAACGATATTATTATGGCAATCGGCATTGTCATAATTGTTGCTATGATGATTATCCCGCTGCCTCCAATGATGCTTGATATCTTGCTGACGCTTAATATATCTCTTTCCGTGATAATTCTCCTTGTATGCCTTTTTATCAAAGAGCCTCTTGAGTATTCATCTTTCCCGATTATACTTCTTGTGGCAACAATCTTTCGTTTAGGACTGAATGTCAGCTCCACAAGGCTCATTTTATTATACGGCTCCGCAGGTGAGGTTATCAATTCTTTCGGACAATTCGTAGTCGGAGGGAACTACATTGTAGGTTTCATCATATTCATACTTCTTGTTGTTATCAACTTTATGGTAATCACAGGCGGTGCCACCAGAGTTGCTGAAGTATCTGCAAGATTCACCTTAGACAGTATGCCAGGTAAACAGCTTTCAATTGATGCTGACTTAAACTCGGGATTAATCAACGAAGATCAAGCAAAAGCAAGAAGAAGAAAACTTGAAAGAGAAGCTGATTTTTACGGAACCATGGATGGTGCTTCAAAGTTTGTAAAAGGTGATGCCACAGCAGGTATCATCATCACGGTTGTAAACATTTTTGCCGGTATTGTCATCGGTTTGTGGCAGATGAAAATGGATATTATGACCGCACTCAATACCTTCACTATTTTAACGGTCGGTGACGGTCTTGTGTCACAATTGCCGGCTTTGTTGATTTCTTTCTCAACAGGTTTGATTGTTTCTCGTGCCAGCGGTCAGGATGAGTCATTGAGTGATGACATAAAAAAAGAAATGTTTTCAAACCCGATAGTTTTATCTATCGTTGCAGTTCTTTTATTCCTGCTTGGGATGGTGCCGGGTATGCCGACTATTCCGTTTATTATGGTTGCTATTGCATTAGGCTGGATGGCATACAGCAAAAATAAAACAGAAACAGCTAAAAAAGCGGAAGAAGCCAAGGTTCAACAAGAAGCAAAAATTGATGAAAAGAAAATCGGTAAAAAGAAGAAAAAAGCTACCAGAGAAAGTGTCATGGAGCTTTTGAATGTTGAAACAATTGAAATGGAAATCGGTTACAGATTGGTACCGCTTCTGGATGTAGAACAAGGTGGAGACCTTCTTGAAAGAATTGCACAAATTAGAAGGCAGACTGCTCTTGATTTAGGGATAGTTTTACCTTCAATAAGAGTACGTGACAATTTACAACTCTCACCAAATACGTATCAGATAAAATTAAAAGGCGTACCTATTGAGTCAGGAGAAGTATACCCTGACAGAAGTCTTGCAATGAATTCGGGAGGTTCTGACAATGATCTTGGAATTAACGGAATTAGTGCAATTGAACCTGCTTTTGGTCTGCCTGCAATCTGGGTTGAAGAAAAAGACAAAGAGATAGCCGAAACCTACGGTTATACAGTAGTAAGCCCGTCTGCCGTAATTTCTACTCATTTGACAGAAGTTATTAAAAAGAATGCAGCAGAAATTGTCTCAAGAGCAGATGTACAGCAGCTGATTGAAAACCTCAAAAAAGAAGTCTCTGAAGAATATGTCAGTGATTTAATGAAAGACGTCACAACAGCAGAAGTACAACAAATTGTTTACAATCTTTTAAGAGAACGTGTTTCGGTAAGAGATTTGAAAACAATACTTGAAGTAATAAGTTTACAATCACGTGTAAGTAAAAATGCAGATTATTTGACTGAACAGGTAAGACAGGCTCTTGCAAGAAGCATTTGCAAACAGAATCTGGCTGACACGGGAGAGCTTCTTGCCGTAACCCTTGCACCTGAAGTAGAAAATACAATCGCACAGGGAATCAGCCCTGACGGCTCAAGCCTTACTCTTGATCCGGAATTTACAAGAAAGCTTCTTGATACATTGAATTACGAACTTGAAAAAGCAATTACAACATCAGGATGTCAGCCTGTTCTATTATGTTCTTCGCCCATAAGATTACCGTTTAGAAGATTAATTGAAAGAACTTATCCACAAATTGCGGTTATGTCGTATAATGAAATCAGCAACAACGTAAAAGCAAAATCAATCGGCGTTGTAAGAATAATGCAGACAAAAGTTTAATTTTATAAAATACAAGGAATATAAACAAAATATGAAAGAATTATTAAAAAACGGTCAAAAGATAAGCATGGTCCCTGAAAACATAAAAGGTGCACTTTCTTCAACAATAAAAAAAGTAATCGGAAATTCTATTGAAATCGAAGTTTCCAAAGTTGATTCCGAATTTTATGCACCTGAACAAACAATCGAAATGTTCACAGTGGTTGATGACGGCATGCTTTATTTCAAACCAGTAGTTTCTGAAATAAGAGAAGAAGAAGGCATAATAAAAGTAAATTTTGACAAAGAAAAATATGATCTTCTTCAACGACGTGAATACACAAGAATAGAACTTGATAAAGAATTTACACTTAAAGATGAAGATAAAGATTATGTCTGCAAATGTGAAGATATCAGTGCCGGAGGTATGAAATTTATTACATCGGCCGATTTGTCGGTAGACAAAGACTATACAATAGAATTTGCTCTTGAAAGCAATATTCCCATTCAATGTTTCTTTAAACCAATCAGAACTGACAAACAAAAAGACGGAAAAAATATTGTATCCGGACGATTTATTGCACTCAAAAATATTGATAAGATAGCTATTGTTCAATTCTGTTTCAAAAAACAAATGGAAAATACCAATAAATAAATAAATATGGCTGGAAAAATTATTACATATTCACAAAAAATTAGCGGTATGCTGGCAAGTTTGACAGCTTTTTTGTGCACAACAATAATTTTCCTGAAATCTACTACAATAAACATGACCGTTCTTTTGTATGCTCTGTCTGTTATTCTGCCTGCAACACTTGCTATGGGATTTCTCGGCTATTTTATCGGTAAAATCTTTGATTCCACAAAAAAGAAAAAATCATTAAATAAATTCATAAAATAATAATTCAGGTAATTATATTATGCAAAACAAAATGAAAACATTCAGAACTAAACTCAGCACACAATTCGCAGCATTCACGACAATGTTGATTGCAATTACGGTATTTTGCATAGCCTGGTATTCAATTGCAACAGTTAACAATCTTGCTCAGCAAATCACCGCACAATCAAAAGATTTGAATGATTCGATTTCAATAACTATTTTCTCTACACTCGGTGATTTAATAAACAAAAATGAAACTAAAAATTTAAAAAGCTCAGCTCAAAAAATGGTTGACAGCAATGTAGTTGCAACCGTTCTCATAAAAGACCTGAAAGAAAACAAAATTATTACAAAAACCCACCCCAGTGCAAAACTCGCTGAAGTATTTAAGGAAAACAAAATTTCAGACAAATCATTGAAAAAAAATGATAAATCTCTTGAAACAAATATTTACAAAATTTCGGTTGTAAATGACGGAAAATTAATTGAACTGGGATTCTATAATGAACCTGTTACCAAAATATATCTGGACATGCTTAGAGACAATATGCTGGCTATGGTATTTATCTTCATTTTCCTCGGATTTTTCCTGTCCAATCTGATTGCGGGTATTTTAATCAAGCCTATTAACATTCTGATAAAAAGTTTGGGAGACTTTGCAAAAGGTAACTTTTCACATCGTTTGGAAGAAACAAATTACCTTGAAATAAATCGTCTGATTCGTTCTTACAATGAAATGGCTGAATCTTTGGAAAAGCTTTATCAATCCTTGGAACAACAGGTAAAAGACAGAACAAAAGAATTGGAAGCCGCTTATTCAGAGTTAAAAAGCACACAAGCTATGATGGTACATTCCGAAAAAATGAAGTCTCTCGGTGAGCTTGTTGCAGGCATTACACACGAAATCAACAATCCTGTAAACTTTATCTACGGAAACCTCATTCATTTGAAAAATTATACGTCAGATATGATGTCCGTTATAGATGCGTATACAGAGTTTGATTCAGATTTATCCGAAGAACACAAAGCAAAAATCAAAGCCTTGAAAGAAGAAATCGATTTAGACTTTCTCAAAGAAGATTTGCCGGAATTGATTAGAAGCTGTCAAGAAGGTACAGAAAGAACAAAGAACATCGTTCTTGATTTGAAAAACTTCTCCAGGCTTGAAGAAGCTGTCATAAACAATGTAGACCTTCCAAAAGAAATTGATACCACATTGAATATACTCCACAACAAGTTTAAAAATAAAATAACAGTACATAAAGAATATCAAGAAAATATGCCTCATGTCGAAGCTTACGGAGGACAATTAAACCAGGTATTTATGAATATTCTTGACAACGCAGCCTTTGCAATACAAGAAAAAGGCGATGTGTGGATAAGATTAAAATCTGACGGTAAAAATGCTATAATAGAATTTGAAGACAACGGATGCGGTATGGACGAAAAGACAAGAAAAAAAGTCTTCGATCCGTTCTTCACTACAAAAGCCGTAGGTCAAGGTACAGGTCTTGGCATGGCAATTAGCTACAAAGTAATTAAAAATCACAAAGGAAATATAGAACTTGTTTCAGAGCCTGACAAAGGCAGCAAATTTACTATAACACTGCCATTAAAAATGGAAATGCCAAAAGGATAAAAAATGGAAAAATATAACATACTGCTGGTTGATGATGAAGAAGACAATCTCGCACTTTTATACAGAACTTTAAGAGGCTCATATAATCTTGAAAAAACGACTTCTCCTTTAAAAGCACTGGAAATTTTAGACCAAAAGCAATTTGAGCTGGTTATTTCGGATCACAAAATGCCTGAAATGGACGGAGTTGAGTTTTTGAAAAGAGTTCAGCTTGCTCACCCTGCAACTATGAGAATTCTTCTTACAGCATATTCAGATGCAAATATCCTCATTGATGCAATAAACTACGCTAAAATTTACAGATACGTAAAAAAACCCTTTAACCCTGATGAACTCCAATTGATTGTATCCTCCGCTCTTGAATACTATCAGCTGAAATACGATAATGACAAACTGATTGCTGACTTGAAAGAGCTTTTTTCCGGTACAATCAAAGCTATTATGGAAGCACTGGATGCAAAAGATTCATACACTTCAGGAAGAAGCAAAAGAATCACTTATTATTCAATCTTAATAGCCAAACAACTGGGTCTTTCTCAAATAGATATAGGTAAAGTCGAACTTGCCGGTATGCTTCATGATATCGGCATGATAGGTGTTTCTGATGAAATTTTATACAAGATTGATGCTTTAACACAGGATGAATATGACGAAATTAAAAAACATATCACATATTCCGTAAAAATTCTCGAAGATATAAAACAGTTAAAAGATGTTGTAGAAATCATCAAATATCACCATGAAAAATATGACGGAACAGGTTATCCTTTCGGCATAAGGGGAGAAGATATCCCAATCGGTTCAAGAATAATAGCTGTTGCCGATGCTTTTGACAGTATAATTTCAAACAGAATTTACAGAAATCAAATTGACATGCAACAGGCAAAACAAAAAATAATAGAAGGATCCGGAACGCAGTTTGACCCAATTGTAGTAAAAGCATTCGAGGATTCTTTTGAGTCGATTGTTTCAACAATAAAAGATTTGGATAGTAACACTAATTAACTTTTCCAAACTTTACTATTACTCTTTTTGACAATGTTTTTCAATCTCCTTCTCTATATTATAGAAAAGGAAGGAGTTTCAATGCGTGAAAATCTTTTAAATAAAAAAGATAATCATACTAAAATTGCCGAAAAATATGTTGGCAGGTATCTTTCTGATTTGCAAAAACACTTCAGCCTTTCAGATAAACAAATTATAAACATTTTAAATAATATAACTGCACTAAAAAGAAAAAAGAACAAAAACAATCTGTGGAACAAATTTCTAATTCATTCACAAAAACTGTTTCACAAATTTGATAATATGGTATGATAGAGTCATGAGTGAGACAAAAAGAACAATTGAAGTTGACACAGAGTTTTTAGAATCATTATATGGCCTGGTAGATAAAATTCCCCCGGGAGAAAAAAATATCAACCTGGATCTTTTAAAAGATTTAATTCTTGATATAAAAAGAAAAATGGAAAGAATTAAAACAGAAACTGTTGCTTCAACATCAGGCTCTTCTCATGCTAAAATTCAAACAAAATCAGAAGCTCAAAATGACATTTCAGAAGATCAGCTGCCGGAAAAAAATATCCTGATAGTTGATGACCTTGGTGTAATAACTTATCAATTAGGTGTTATGTTCAGAAATCTCGGCTATGAAGTAACTATCGCAAAAGAAATATATGATGCAATAACAAAATATAAAAAATTCCACTTCAATCTTGTTATTATGGATTTGTTTATCCCAACTGACAGAGAAGGTTTTATTCTTTTAGATGAGCTTGTTAAATTAGCTAAAATGAATGAAAGCAACACCGTGATAGGTGTAATGACAGCTTCATCAAAAAGAGAACACAGACAGCTTTGTATGAAAAAAGGTGCTGATTTTTACATAGAAAAAGTTGAAGATTGGCAAAAAGAACTGATTGAATATTGTGAAAAAAATTAAACCCGTTTTTATTTCTAAAAACGGGCTGCTAGTGTTCTTATTATCCTAAATAATAAATTAGATAATATTCTCTTTAATAGCTTTTACTGCTGCTTGAACTCTATCATCAACGCAAAGTTTTTGCAATATGCTGCAAACATGAGCTTTTGCTGTATGAACTGAAACAATAAGCTCTTTTGCAATCTCTGTATTGCTTTTACCTTTCACAAGAAGTCTTAATACTTCAAATTCTCTTTCAGTAAGTTGTGCTCTGGCATCAGAAATTTCAGAACTGCTTTGAAGATTTGTGTTTTCAGGTTTTGGAAACAGATTCAATGCTACCTGTGCTATTGCAGAATCCAACCAGCATGCTCCTTTTGCCACATTTCTTATTACATTGGCAAGAGTATTCGGATCAATATCTTTTAAACAATAAGCAGATGCACCTGAACCTAATGCAGCCAAAACTTCTTCTTCTCTGTCATGTGATGTCAAAATAATAACCCTTGTTTGGGGAGACATTTCTTTCACTTTTTGAGTAGCCTCTATGCCGTTCATTTCAGGCAAGCCCAAATCCATTAAAACAACCTGTGGTTTTTCTCTTTCAATAATTTCAAGACCTTTGATTGCATCTTCAGCCTCACCTATAACCCTGATGTTTTCGAATTCATTGATTGTAGAACGCAAGCCTACTCTTGTTAATTTGTAATCTTCTACAATTACTACATTGATTAAATCGTTAGTTTGCTCAACTGTCGTTAACATGCCCGAACCTTTTCCTTTCTCTAATGGGGTAATCAAAAGTTTTATTCCATGACATTATTAACGACTGAAGGTTTAGATGATATTATCCACCTCGGCAATATTTCGGAAAAAAGAACTTGAATTTAAAATATCTCCTATCATATAAAAAGATCCCGAAATTATAATCAACTTGTTTTTATTTTCACAAACCAAATATTCGAGAGCCTTTTGTTTTAAAGGTTTACCCGAGCGCATATGCTTGTTTAATTCCTCATATTTTACACTGTTTTTATATTCAAAATCATAAAAAAAGATCTCATCTTCTTCAGGATCAAACAAAGTTTCCATAACCTTTTTATAATCCTTTGTTGTCAAAGCACCGTATACCCAGACACGTTTTCTGTCAGGAAAATAATAATCAAGACTTTCTCTTAAAACACGTGCACCGTCAGGATTATGTGTTCCGTCAATTAATAAATTGTACTTTGGAATAAATTGCATTCTGCATGTCCAAAATACTTCCTTAAGTGCCTTTTTTAATGCGTTTTTGGAAACATCATAACCCGATGAATTCAAATATTTAACTGCCTCAATAACAAGCCTGAGATTTTCTTTCTGCCACAATCCAAGCATATTAAATTCATACTTCTCACCATCAAAAAATGCATAATTTTTACCGGTGTCAAAAGAAAGCTCAATTTTTATTTTCGGGATAATTATCCTGCTGTTCTTTTCACCGGCAATTTTTTTTATTGTATCAAAACCTTTATTATTACTATCAACAATAACCGGCATTCCTTCTTTTATTATCCCTGCTTTTTCATATGCAATTTGTTCAATAGTATTACCAAGCCTGTCTGTATGATCAAGGCTTATGGAGGTTATTATTGAAAACAAATTGGTACCTATTGCAGAGGTAGCATCCAAACGACCGCCAAGCCCGGTCTCAATTACACATATATCAGTCTCTCTGTCAGAAAAATATTTATATGCAGAAACTGTTAACAGTTCAAACTCTGTTAAATAGATATTATATTTTTTTGATAATACTGAAACTTCTTCTATCAATGCAGCAAAATCACTTTTCAAAATATTTTTTTGATTTATCTTTATTCGTTCTGTATATTCCACAATATGAGGACTGGTATACAAACCTGTTTTATATCCGGCAGTTGTAAGAATTTTCGAAAGCATAGAACATACGGAGCCTTTTCCGTTTGTTCCGGCCACATGTATAATTTTTAAATTATCCTGAGGATTTCCCAAAAGCTTCAAAACTTCAGACACTCTTTCCAATCCTAGACAGATATGGAATTTTTCCTGAGAAGTAATTAAATTTACTGCTTTTTGATATTCATTTTCCATATAACAATTTAATCACGAACTTAACCGAATGTTCATTTTAAGTTATAATTTGTTTTATGAAAGAAACAAATAATTCAGACAAATTCAAATTTTATACAGGCTTATTTACGGCAAAAGCCGTCAATCACGGACTACATGCCATTAAAAGTGCAGGTACATCCCTTCCGGGTCTTGTTGCATTAAAAATTTCTAAAAATTTTCTGTCATTCCTTTCAAAATACTGTGAAAAAAACATTATCACAGTGACAGGAACAAATGGAAAAACAACAACAGCAGGTCTTTTGGCACATATCCTAAAAATAAATGAAAACACTGTTTTACACAATGAAAAAGGTGCAAATATGCTCTCCGGCATTGCAAGCTCACTTGCTGTTAATTACAAACCTTTTACAAAGTTTGACTATGCAGTTTTAGAGTCTGACGAAGCTTATTTGACAAAACTTTATGATTATCTTAAAGCCAACTATCTTCTGGTAACAAATCTTTTCAGAGACCAGCTGGACAGATACGGTGAGCTGGATACAACGGCAAAAAAGATACAAGAAGCAATCTCAAAAAATCCCGAACTAAAATTGTTTATCAATGCTGACGACCCCATGCTTTCGGAGTTGGGAGCTGAAAACAAACGAATCTATTTTGGATTTGAAAATATAACATATAAAAATAATATCAAAGAATCTCAAGCTCCGCCCGAATCAGTAACTTGCAGCTGCGGCAAACCACTCGCTTATAAAAAAAGATTTTATGCTCACATAGGTCATTATTACTGTGAAAGTTGTTCAAAATCCAGACCCGAACCAAAATATAAAGCCTTTGCAGTTATATATGATGACTATTCTGAAATATACTTAAAAGACAATAACGGAAACGAAGAATGTTTCAAAACACCTCTTATCGGACTTTATAATGCTTATAATACACTGGCTGCAATTACAGCAGCAAAAGAACTTTCAATATCATATGAAGATATACAAAAAGGTCTAAAGACCTACAAATCAATATTTGGCAGAGCAGAAAAACTAACAATAAATAATAAAAATATCCTGATACAGCTCATAAAAAATCCTACGGGTGCCTCTGAAGTTTTAAGGACAGTAAACCAAAATGCAGCCGAAAAAGTTTTGATAATAATTAATGATAACTATGCAGACGGACGAGATGTATCCTGGCTATGGGATGCTGATTTTGAACTTTTAAAAGACTATCCAAACAACATTACCGTTAGCGGTGAAAGAGCCTACGACATGGCTGTAAGACTAAAATATGCAGGAGTTTCTCCTGAAAAAATAGAAGTAAAAAATGATATAAAAACTGCAATAAATCACTGCATAAATTCCATAAAAGAAAACCAACAGCTGATTATCATGCCAACTTATACTGCACTTTTGGAAATGCAAAAAATACTCAAATAACAATTATTAAGTTTTGTAAACCTGGAAATACAGGTATTTTGTAATTCTTGCCTTTTAGTATATATTTTGTAGATAAATTTTAGCAATTAATTATAGAAAAAATACTTTATATAAGAGTAAGGAGTCAAACAACTCCAAACCCACACCACAAAAGAGATTACAGAATTTATATTGGAGGAATCAACAATGGCAAGAGTTTTAATTTCAATGCCCGAAGAATTTTTAAACAAAATCGATGGAGTAGCTGAAACAGAAAATCGCACACGAAGCGAACTTATCAGAGAAGCACTCAGAACTTATATTCATAAACAAAAAGTCAGAGAAAATTCACTGGCAGCAAAAAATGCCAGCATCTTAGAAGCATTGCTTGATTAAAATAAATCGAAGCAAAGCTGACAATTGGGGAAATTAAAACAAACGGCTAACTGGACTAATAGAGAAAACTTCAAAACACAAAGACTAATAAAGGCAAAACGGACTAATAGAGGAAAACAAAAACAATTAAGGCAATACTAGATTTGGGGAAACAAAAAAACAGCTTCATATGAAGCTGTTTTTTTATGCTTTGTATATTTGATTATTGATAACAAGTGCCGCCGACAAAAGCGGATCAACTGCCGTCGAATATGGCGGAGCATAAGTCATATCAAGGTGTAAAAATTCATCCACAGTCTGTCCGGCTTGAATGGCAGAAGCCACAGTATTTATTCTCTTGTCAGCATCACCACTGCCAATGGCCTGTGCCCCCAAAATTTTTCGCATTCTTCTATCAACCACCAATTTTATAGTGATATTTTCAGCTTCAGGCATATAACCTGCTTTATCCTTTTTGGTCATAGTGGAAGAAATTGCATCAAATCCATATTTTTTTGCTTCAGTTTCAGTAAGACCCGTCAATGACATAGTAAATCCATCATATCTCGTCACAGCAGAACCTAAAACACCCGGAAAAGCATCATAGCCACCTGCAATATTTATGGCAGCACATCTTCCTTCTTTGTTGGCTGAAGAACCAAGAGGTATCCATGCATAATTTCGAGAAACCAGATGGAAATTCTCAATACAATCACCTGCTGCATAAATATCCGCAGCAGAAGTTTGCATTCTGTTATTTACACGTATTGCATTGCTTACACCCAATTCTATTCCTGCTTCTTTGGCTATTTCAGTATTCGGTGTCACCCCAACAGCAACAATCACAAGGTCAGCATCAATTATTTGTCCTTTTGCAGTTACAACTTTTTCAACCTCCTTTTCTCCCAAGAAAGAAACTACTGCATCATTTGTTGTAATTTTGACTTTACCCTGACTCATTCGCAATATTTCTTTTTCAATAAGATCGCTTATTTCAGGATCAAATATGGGTAAAATATGCTGATTCATTTCTATCAAGTTAACTTCAAGACCGTTGAGATAAAGCGCTTCAAGCATTTCAATTCCTATATATCCGCCTCCGACAATTACTGCTTTTTTTGACTGTCTCATTTTCTCACGAATTTTAATTCCGTCATCTATTGTGCGAACGGTAAAGATGTTCTTCAAGTCTATATTTTTAATTGAGGGCACTATTGGTCTTGCACCTGTACAAATTGCCAACTTGTCATATTCTACTTCTTGTATGTCCTTTGTATTCACATCAAGAATCAATATTTTGTGTTCATCAGGCATAATTTTTATACATCTTTTGCTCAAATGTATATGAGCCCCTTGTTCTTCAAATTGTTCAGGTCTTCTGACAATAAGTCTGTTAGAATCCTCTATCAGACCTTCTATAAAGTAAGGAAGCCCGCATGCAGAGTAAGAAATCAGATTCTCATCCGTATATAAATCTATTTGACAATCACAATCAGTTCTGAGCAATTTTGCCGCAATTTTTGGACCTGCGGCCACACCGCCGATAATAACAATTCGCTTCATGTCATCATTTTAAAAACCCGTATTATATTTGTCTATTACCCATAAGGTCTTCCACTCGAACTCGTTTTTAAACTACATCATTTGGAGGATATTCATACTTTAGTTATAAAGAAAATATTTTATTTTTCGATATTAAAAACTGTACAGAGGATTAGAGAAAATGATAAATAAAACATCCATACTTTTAATAGAAGATGATATCAAAGCTCTTTCAAAATTGACAGAAAAATGTCTCGAAGCAGGTATATCAGAAAAAAATATTTTCTCTGTTGGCGAAATTGAATCAGCGGAAAGATACCTGGAAATTGCCGGCATATCCTATGTAATTATTGATGCTGATTTATATAATTTTGTAATTGCATCAACAATTGAAAAATTCTCCGAATATTTCCCCATTCACGTTATTATCACAAATGCAAAACCGGAACAAAAAACATTGAGAATGATGAATGACAAATCATTAACCTTCATCAATTCTCTGGATGAACTTCCTGAAATTCTTCACGGACGTACACCAAAAACAATTTCATATCCATATGCAACTACAAACTTACAAAATATATAAAAATTTATTTTATCATCCCTGTTTAGACTGTGCTGTTGAACCCCTAATTCAACAGCTTTTTTTTGATTAAGAAACCTATAATGTTTAACAATCTTCTTAAATCGTTATTGAACTACCAAGAGACAAGAGTTTTTTTATTGTTTCATCATAAGTAGTTTTTTCATCAACTTTTTGCTGCAAAAACTCATTAATCATCGGCATATACTTTATAGCCTGATCAGTAACAGGATCAGCACCCGATACATACGCACCTATATTAATCAAATCTTCGTTTTTCTTGTAACCTGCAAGAAGAGTTCTGATTTTTCCGGCAGCACTGACATGTTCTTTGCTGGTAACTTCTTTCATAACTCTGCTGACACTTTGCAAAACATCCACAGCAGGATAATGATTTTTGTGTGCAAGCTCACGAGAAAGCATAATGTGACCGTCAAGGATGCTTCTCGCTGTATCGGAGATAGGCTCGTTAAAATCATCCCCCTCAACAAGCACAGTATAAAGACCCGTAATTGTACCATATTCATTGCTTCCTGCCCGTTCCAAAAGTTTTGGCATCAAAGCAAATACAGACGGAGTATAACCTCTTGTAGCCGGAGGTTCACCGACAGCAAGACCAACCTCACGCTGAGCCATGGCTATACGGGTAACACTATCCAGCATAAACAACACATCTTTTCCCTGATCTCTGAAATATTCAGCTATCGCTGTTGCAACAAAACCTGCCTTAATTTTAACAAGCGAAGGTTGTTCAGAAGTAGCAACAACCACAATAGAACGTTTCATACCCTCAGGTCCGAGAGTAGATTCAATAAACTCACGAACCTCTCTGCCACGTTCACCTATCAGCGCAATTACGTTTAAATCAGCATTTGTATTTTTTGCCATCATAGCAAGAGTGGTAGATTTACCTACACCTGAACCGGCAAAAACACCGAGCCTTTGCCCCTTGCCGGCTGTAATAAATCCGTCTATGGCACGAATCCCCAAAGACAGAGGTGTACGAATCAGCTGTCTGTTAAGCGGATTTATAATTTCTGCCTGTGTAGAATACAAAGATTGTGAATTTATTTCACCAAGATTGTCAATAGGACGACCCAAACCGTCTAATACTCTTCCCAACAGCTGAGGTCCCACTTTTATCTTCATCGAGGAGCCTGTATTAATTACAACCGCACCCGGCATCAGCCCTTCCATTGAACCCAGCGGCATAAGAAGAATTTTCGAGGTTTTAAAACCTACAACCTCAGCCCAGATAGGTTCAGCATCAAGTTTATTATATATGTAGCACAAATCTCCTATACTCGCTTTAGGACCGTCAGCTTCAATTATCAAACCGATAATCTGAATTACCTTGCCCACTTCTTGAATAGGATTAGTTTCATTAATAATATTTCTGTATCTCGTCAGGTTAATCATCTGTATCGTCGTTCATGCCGTCTACATCATCAAGTTCTCTTGAAAGTTCTATTTCAGGTGTAGAGTTTAACTCTGTAATTAATTTTTGAGCAATTTGTTCTATTTGTGCACTAACTCTGGCATCTACCCTTGAACCAACAGATTCGACAATCGTTCCGTCAGGAGAAATTGAATTATCCTCAATAATTTTAATTGATTGCAGATTATGAACAGCTTCCTTTAGTTCGTCAGAAATATCATAGATTTTTTGTGCCATTTCAGGATGCACAACAATCGTAACCTGTTCCTTTTCTTTAAGTTGAGAAATTGCATTTGCAACAACTTTGCTCAAAACTTCTCTGTTATTTTGCATTTGGATTTTACAAACTTTTTCCGAAATATCCAAAACCAAATCAAGAATATCAAGGTGCAAGGATTTTATAATTCGATTTTTAATTTCAAATTTGCTTTTTGCAAAATTATCAACATTGTAAACTTTATTCTCTAATTCCGTCGTAATTTTTTCTTTCCCGTCTTCATAGCCCTCAGCATAGCCCTGTTTTTTTGCTTCGGCTGTAACTTCGTCCATAGATGTTTCAGCTTTTGCTTTTGCACTTTGAATTATTTGTGCTGCCTGATTTTCTGCTTGCGCCATTGTAGCAGCAGCCTGCTTTTTAGCATCTGCAATAATAGAATCAGCAATCATCTTTGCATCAACAATTTCTTTATTCAAATCTGATTTGCCTTCAGCACTCAAAACAAAAGAAGAGCCGAGATTTACCTTGTCACCATGAATTCTACTCAATGTATTCGTCCTCAGCTGTGTCTCTGGTTATAACAATTTCACCCGCAGATTCCAATGCTCTGATGATGCCAACAATTTTTGTTTGTTTTTCCTGAACCTCTTTAGCTCTGACAGGCCCCATATATTCAAGTTCTTCTTTCAACATAGCCTGAGCACGTTCTGACATATTACTGTATATTTTTTCTTTGATTTCTTCACGAACACCTTTTAAAGAAATCGCAAGATCTTTCGTTTCAACTTCTCTGATAATTCTTTGAATAGCATTATCTTTAAGGTTAACAATATCCTCAAATACAAACATGAGTTCTCTTACACCTTCAGCAAGTTCAAGGTTCTTCATTTCCAAATATTCAAGAACATTTTTTTCGGTTGCACGGTCAGAACGGTTCAATATGTTAGCCAGAGCACCTACACCGCCTGCTTTAGAAAAGTCTTGAGCTACAACAGAAGAGAATTTGCCTTCCACTATTTTTTCTATTTCAGAAATAATTTCAGGATTTGTAGAATTCATATCCGCAATTTTAAATGCAACCTGAGCTTGAACTTCAGCAGGAAGACTATTCAACACTTTAGCTGAACTTTCCGGCTTTAAATAAGCAAGAATTAATGCTATCAACTGTGGGTTTTCATTCTGAAAAGAAGTAGCAAGCTGCGAAGGGTCAGCATCATTAAAAAACTGAAAAGGATTTGTAGTAAGCAGATTAACAAGCCTGCCAAGCATATTCTGGGCTTGTTCCGGACCGTATGCTTTTTCAAGAAGAGTTCTTGCATAACTTGTACCGCCTGAAGCCAGATAATCACTTGCTAAAAAAAGGGAATGAAATTCCTCCAAAACTTGATTTAAAATTTCAGTAGGAACTTTATTCAAGCTGGCAATATCAAATGTAATCTGTTCCAGCATTTCGTCATCTTTAATATTTTTTAAAATCTCAGAAGCCGTGCTCGGACCAAGTGCTATCAGCAATGCAGCAACTTTTTGTCTCTGGGTCATAGCTTCATAAGTCAATTCTGCCATTTTTAATTAGTCCTTAATATATGAAATAAGTATCTTAGCCGCCTCTGAAGGATCAGCCATTATTGTATCTGTCAAATCAGTTTTGAGCTTGTCAAGCTCAGGATTAAGTTTTGCTTCTATCTGAGGCAATGATTCAACTTCAAATTTTTCAATAAGATTATCTGTAATTTGCTGTTGTTGCTCTTGATAACCATCATCCCACTCATCATCTTTTGTTGTTTTACCAAATAAAGAACGGAATACAAACAAGGCAACAAGACCAAGAATCAAGATAACCAGCATCGGGACAAGTTTGTTAACAACAATTTCTTGTGTTCTTTCCTGCTGAATTGCTTTAGCTTCATGATCTTCCATTGCTTTATTTTGATCATTAGCAGAAAATTCAAGGCTTGTTACATTAATCAGGTCGCCTCTGTCTAAATCAGCACCACTTGCAGAAACAATCAGTTTTTCCAGTTCTTCTTTTTCCTGTGTTGTCAAAATTTTGTTTACAGCAACTGCAATTGTCATTCTTTTAACAGAACCGGGAGCATAAACTATCTGTTTAACTTCTTTTGAAACAGCGTAGTTTGCAGCTGTTTTTTGTTTTTGATAATTAAGATTTTTATTTTGACCGGTTTGGGTATTCACAGGCGGAGGGTTATTTGAACCGGTCTGTGCACCGGTTTGATTCGGATATGGATTATCATAGTTTTCTGTTTCTGTTTGAGATGAAGTTAAAACACCTTGCTGAGTATCGCCTACCGGAGTATAACTTTCTATTGTTGAACGTGTAGAATTAAAGTCAATATCAGCACTAACCTGCACAGACGCATTATCAGAACCTACAATCTTATCAAGTACAGACTGAACTTTTTTTGCTGTTTGATTTTCAAAGTTTGTTTTGTAAGTTTCAATATCGTTTGAGTTTTTTTCTATTTCATCTGAAAGATTATTGCCTGATTGATCGGTTAAAAAGACTTTTTCAGGAGTTAGTCTCGGTATGGCATAAGCAACAAGATTCTTGATTGCCTTAACTTGACTTGTTTTTAATTTGTATCCCGGTTCAAGAATAAGCATAACAGAAGCAGTAGGAGCCTCGTCACGTTCCTGAAAAACGGAACGTTCCGGATCTGCTATTTGAACTCTCGCTTTTCTGACACCGCTCATTCTTTCAATTGATCGGGTCAATTCACCCTGATAAATTCTTTGTTTTGTAAGTTTGTTTTTAAAATCTGTCGATCCGAGCTGCATATCATCCAAAAGTTCGAATCCGGGAGAAGAATCCTGAATCAAGTCATTTTCAGCAACGAAAATTCTCAATTCATCCTGCATCTCGGCAGGCACCATAACAGATTTTTTATCAGAGCTTAATTTAAAAGGATACCCGCTCTTTTTCAAGCTTTCAGAAACAGCCGCAGCATCCTGGGGTGATAAATCAGAATATAAAACAGACCAATTTGGTTCTAATGATTTCATTATAAAGAATGAAGCCACAACAAGAGTGATGGCACTCAAAACCACTATTCCGAACTTTTGACCCATTTCTAAGCCGTTCCACAGTTTTGTCAAGTCATCTATAAACAGCTTAAAATAATTTGTCTCCAACTTTTCCCCTTTGTCTAAATTTTATTTTTACAAAATTTACTTACTATTTACCTATATTAAAAATATAGACTATTTCATATATCAATTCAAATATGTTAATTTACGTTAATTTCAGGGTCTTAGAAAAATTTTTGACAAAAATTTACATTTCTTAAAACCTCTCAAAACGCATGAAAACATGTGCCATGACATGGTTTGCATGATACAAAAACGCCAAAACCATGTCATGGTCTGGCTTGCGGAACTCCAAAACCCTTGAAACAGTTGATATTCAGGCAATAGCCGTTTTGAAATATATCGTAACAATTCCTCATGATTGGCTTGTAAAAAGGATTTTTGTCTATATAATAGAAAAAAGAAGTCATTCATGCGCATGCCTGTTGGGTTTGCAAGGAATGATACATTAAATGACCTTAAAAAACAAAGATAGGAATGGGAACCTGTTTTTAAACGGTCAAGGGGAAATACTTCGGGAGGAAAATTCAGTGCTTAGAAGCAGAGACATGGGTAGATCTATTGCTGTAAGAAGATGGACAAATACAGCTTTAGAATGTTATAAAAGAGGATGTGTTTGCGAAGGTTGTTTTTATACAGACTTTTTTAACGGAACATCTCAAAAATGCCAGATGAAAGCATCCGTTCTTGAACTCGTCAGAGTTTTGGGCAAGCCTGATGTGGATATTCCGCAGGTTTTATCTGACTAAAATAGTGGTATAATAGTTATCGTAGAGCATTTTATCGAAATTAAGGTGTAACACACTATGTACGATAATCCTTCAACCAAAAATTTTGTCGGTGTAATGTTTACCTGCTGCAATGTATACGGCAGAGTTTATAAAAACAAAGAAGGCACAGCCTATGTCGGAAGATGCCCAAAATGTTTAAAGTCTATCCGCATGAAAATCGGCGAAGGCGGATGTAACGCAAGATTCTTCTATGCCGGTTAATTTTTATACATAATCAAAAAAGATTATTTACAAATGTCATCATGGCTCCTATTATATTTATGAACGCAAAGGAGTTTATGATGAAAGATATTAATAACTTAAGAAAAGAAAATGAACTTATAGATTTATTCTGCACACTGGCGCAAATCCCTTCCCCCTCAGGAGAAGAAGAAAAAGTTTCTCAAAAAATTGTTGAAATATTAAACAATGCAGGTATAAATGCAAAACACGATGATTTTGGCAATGTCAGAGCAAAACTTCCTGCAACAGACAACAGCAAAAAGCCTATTGCCCTTTCAGCACATATGGATGTAGTGGGAGACAATTCAGCAGTAAATATAAAAATTTCAGAAGACGGAATGTTTATTGAAACTGACAAAAACAGACCTCTCGGTTCTGATGACAAAGTTGGTGTCTCTGCTGCGATGTATCTGGCAATTTATCTCATCAAACATCCTGAAATTAAACATGGTGGTCTTGAACTCATTTTCACAAAAGACGAAGAACAAAATATGAGCGGCATACACAACGTAAAATTCAATGAAATTGACTCAGAATATGTGCTTGTGCTAGATGCTGACAAACTTGGACAAATTCAAATTTCAGGTGCAAGTTATACAAACGGAACCTTAACCGTTGAATCATTAAAAGGCGGTCATTCAGGAATAGACATAGGTGACAAAACAAGACTCAACGCTGTAAAACTCATTGGAGAATTAATAAACGAAATTCCTCAAGGCGAATACAAGCGTGATGATTACGGAACAGTAACTTCCATAAACATAGGGTGTGTAATAGGGGGTGGAGTTGAACCCACTATCCAAAAAATTGTCCAAAAAGGACAGGAACAAGACAGCTACATTGAATATGTAGCAAACAACTGTCTCACAAATATAATCAATACAAAAGCTATGGCGAAATATTCAATCAGAAGCTCAGAAGAAGCGAATGAAAACCAGTTAATCAATGATATCAAGGAGATTGTTAACAGGTTTAACGAAAAATATGTCGGACTTGCAAAAGCCGAGTTTGTTGCTAAATCAAAAATGAAAGCTTTTGAAAAGTCTGAAGATGAAACTATACAAAATATTTGCGTAAATGCCTGTGAAAATATCGGAATTAAAGGTGACGTTTCTTCATTCCATGCCGGAGCAGAAACTCACATTTATGCACATGAAAAAAACAAACATGGAAAAACACTAAAACCTTATCTTCTCGGGGTTGCTGACATTTATAATATGCACTCAAGCAATGAGATGGTAAATATTGAATCATTCAAAAAGGGTTATGAATTCTTAAAAGAAAGCTTTTTGTTATTCAATAAATAATTCCGGTTTGTAAACATATGTAAACAAATAATAAAAAAAACTAAAGAAAAATTTAATTCACCCGATAGGAATAATATACAGTTCTTATTCAGATTAAGGGGTGCAATTGATGATAAAAAAAACAGATAAAGCAATGAGCAATATAAGTGACGGAGTAGCATTTCTTTTAAGAGGGGCGAAGAAAAGAAGATCTATGGCAATTGCCAGTGCAAAGATGATTAATTCTGATATAGGTTTATCAGCAAAATTAGTTGCCTTAAAGTAAACATTAACGAAAAGATTCCAAGAGCTGAAAAGCAGAAAGAAGTAAGGTTTTTACTTCAAGTCGCAACATTAAAACAGAGCTCCTTTTGCATTATTCCAGCGGCAAAGGAGCTTTCTCTTATTATTTTTTATCTCTGACACGTTTTTTTTCGTGCTTTTTTGTCTTACTTTCCGCTTGAGGTGCTTGAGGCTTGTTTATAATAACAAGAACCTCATCTTCACCCGCCATTTTCAAATTATTTCTTGCAATTGCTTCAAGACTTTTCAGAGAGCTGAAATCTTCCAATTCTTCTTTCAATCTCTGATTTTCCAATTGTGCCTGTTGATTAAGAGCCTTCATTTTCTTTATTTTTCCGTGATAACTAATGCTTTTTGTAATATTGTTAAAAGCACTTATTCCGATTTGCACAAGACAAATCAACAAAACAATTGTCAAAAAAGAATAATAAAAACGAATTTTGTTTTTACGCTGATTGTTCTTCTCCTGAGTTTTTTCAATCAAATCAGGTTTTTTCACTTAATAGCCCCTATAAGTCTATAAACTCTAATGCAATACCATGATATTATAGCCCCAACATGCACAGCTGGCAAGTTTGGGGCTATAATGTTCGTTTTTAAATAATATTTTCTAAGATAATGCTTCTTTTATCTGTTTTATAATATTATCTGTTGCATTGTACTTAACAAGTTTTTTGGCATTGTTTTGGAGCTCAATCATTTTTTGGGTGTCATTGATTAATGACTCCAGCTTTTCCGTAAAGTGTTCAGGGGTACATTCTCTGTCATCAAGATAAATTGAGGCATTTTCAGCTTCCATTTCTTTTGCATTTTTTCTCTGATGATCAGCAGCTGCAAAAGGATAAGGCACCAGAATTGAAGCCAGACCTGACACACAAATTTCCGAAATGCTTAAAGAACCTGCTCTTGAAACAGCAATGTCAGAAGCTATCATAGGAAGATACATTTTTTTGAAATATGGTCTCACCATATAATATGAATTTTCAGTATAGTTAGGATAAACTTTTTTTAACTCTCTTATTGTCTCATCATAATTTTTCAAACCTGTCTGATGAATTATCTGAATATCATATTTTTTGAACAAATTTTTCAAACTGTGAACAAGCACTGTGTTCAATTTTTTTGCGCCCTGAGAACCGCCCATTACAACAATAGTTAAACGGTCTTTCAAATGAAGAGCTTGCCTTGCATGATATCTGTCAATGTTCAAAAATTCTTCTCTTATGGGATTGCCATTCACCTGTATATTTTTTGCTTTTATTGCTTCTTTAGAAATTTCAAAAGCCAAAGAAACTGATTTTGCAAAAGGAGCAACAAGTTTTGATACCATGCCGGGAATTGCATCACATTCATGAATCACAAACGGAGTATTTGTAAGAATTGAAGCAAATAACATGGGAGCACTGACATATCCGCCTGTACCAAAAACCAGACTCGGACGATATTTCATTATATAGCTTACAGATTTCATGGTTGCACAAAACAGTTGAAATCCCCATTTAAGAAAATCGAGTCCAAATCTTCTGGGCATACCGGAAATCTTTACATCTAAAAAATCAAAAACTTTGTCATCAGCTATTCTTTTCTCAAGATTGTCAGGATTGCCGACATAATAAATTTTTTCTGTATCAGATTCTTTCTCGAGTGCTTTACCCACAGCAACTGCCGGATATATATGTCCGCCTGTGCCGCCTCCTGTAACAAAATATACTTTTTTCTTATTAATATCCTCGGTCATAGTTTTTTATCCTCTTTATTCTTTTCTTAGAAATGTTTAATAATATTCCAACCATACACAATGAAACTATTAATGAAGTTCCGCCATAGCTTATAAATGGAAGCGGAACACCTGTTGCAGGAATAAGAGAGCTTGAAACACTCATATTAATAAACGCCTGCAAGCCTATTGAAAGGGTAATACCCACAGCCATGAGCTTTCCAAACATATCATTTGCTCTTGAAGAAATAATAATCCCCCTGTGAATGAATGTCCAGAATAAACCTATGACAAAGAAACAACCCAAAAAGCCGAGTTCTTCGGCAATTACCGCAAAAATAAAGTCTGTATGTCCTTCAGGAAGCCACGCCAGTTTTTGCTTTGAGTTTCCGTATCCTACCCCCCAGAATCCGCCTGCTGCAAAAGCAAGTAAAGACTGAATAATGTTATAACCTGCTCCGTACGGGTCAATATTAGGGTTAAGCCAAATTTGGATTCTTTGCATTTGATAACCATGCAATAGTTTTTTTCCAAACAACATAAAAGTTCCTGCCATCATAGTTATAGCAGCACCTGCTGTTGCAAGCATGTACTTTATTGAACCGGAAACACTAAGGTACATTACCATTGAGGTTAAAAGCAAAAGTATAACCATAGACAGGTTCGGCTGTTTATAAACAAGAAATATCATTATCAAAATTGGTACAAAATATCGCATAATTTTTGTAGAACTGAACAAATTTCCGTCTCTGTAAAATGCGTTGGATAAAAGCATTATCACAGCAAGCTTTGTCATTTCAGAAGGCTGAAATTGAATTGGTCCGAGCATAATCCACCTTCTTGCGCCGTTAACAACAACACCCAGAGGCGTAAAATCAACAAGAACCAGCATAGCTATAACAAACCATGCAAAAGGCACCGCCCAATCCTTGAGTTTCTTATAATCCAATTTTATAAAATATTTCAAACCAAACAGTCCGACAATCAAATATGCAAACTGTTTCAAAGCAAAAGATGCAGGATTTTGACCTGCTTCCATAGACTTTGGAGCACCTGCACTAAAAATTGCCATCAAACCTATAACTACAAGAAAAGCCACTACAACCATCAAGGTTGTATCAGGAGGAGACAAAACCACATCGCTGTGTGGAGTTTGTACACGGTATTTTTCAGATCTATTAGCTCTATTTCTTTGATAAGGCATAATCTTTAAAAACCCTTCCTCGTTCTTCATAGCCTGAAAACATATCATAACTTGAACATGCCGGAGATAAAAGTATTACTTGATTATCAGATTCAAAAGCCTTATCAACGGCTTCATTAAAGGTTTCTGTCATTATTATGTTTTCATATCCGTTTTTTCTTAGTTCCGAGGCAAATCTGTCTTTTGCCAAACCTGTCAAAACAACTTCATTAACATATTTTTTGACAGTCTCACAAAATTCTGTCAAATCTGTCATCTTGTCTGTCCCGCCGGCAATCAGAGTTAAAGATTTTCCCTCAAATGATTGTAAAGCAAAAATTGCTGCCTCAGGGTTTGTTGCTTTTGAATCATTATAGACTTCGTGTCCTTGTATGTTATCAACAAATTCACATCTGTGTTCGGGAGCCTTGAACTCTTTAATTGCTTCTTTAATTTTTTCAGTGCTGACACCTGCAATTTTTGAACATATTACAGATGCCATAACATTTTGATAGTTATGGTTTCCAACAAGAGGTATTTCGCTCAAATCAATAATTTTTTCTTCACTATCCGGTTTTCTCTTGAAATAAAGTGCATTATTTTTAATGTAACTGCAATTTGTTTCAAACTCTTTTCCAAAGAAGAATTTTTCTCCGCCGTAATTTTGTCCGAATTCAAAAACTTTTTCATCAAGTGCATTAAAAACAGCAAATCCCGGCTTTTTATCATTTGAAAACAAAGAAGCCTTTGCCTCAAAATATCCCTCAAGTCCGCCATGCCAATCTATATGGTCAGGTGTAAAATTCATCCATACTGCGATTTGCGGACGAAAACTGGGACTGTATGTCAGCTGAAAGGAGCTGACTTCACACACATAAAAATCTGTATCTTTACCAAGAAGCGAACAAGGTGGAATTCCTATGTTTCCACATTTTTCAGCTTTGAATTCTTTATTCAAAATAAAATTTGTAAGCTCTGTTGTTGTTGTTTTGCCGTTTGTACCGGTAATTGCAATAAACGGCACCTGTGTTTCAAGATAAGCAAGCTCTATCTCACTTATCACTCTGATATTTTGCTCCGCTAATTTTTTCATAATTTCAGAAGCAGGAGGTATTCCCGGGCTGGTTACAGCAATGTATGCATCATTCATAAATTCCTGTGAATGATGTTCAAATTCAGTTTTTATACCAAGACTATTCAACTCGTTAACAAGTTCAACATCCTTATCAGACATAGGTTTCTTTTCTGTAATATAACACTCAGCACCTTTTGAGTTTAAATATTTTGCAGCAGCTGTTCCGCTTTTTGAAAGTCCGAGTATTAAAACCTTTTTGTCAAACCATTTTCTTATCATAATTAAAAAACCTGTATGTTTCTATTTGTTCAAATACCAGAATAGCCCTACTGCAATTGCGCTAAATAGAAACGTCACCAATGAAAACACTTTTACTATGGTGGTTTCTTTCCAGCCTGAAAGCTCAAAATGATGATGAATAGGACTCATCTTAAATATTCTTTTTCCTGTTAATTTAAAACTTGTTACCTGAAGCATTACTGACAAAGTTTCAATCAAATAAATAATTCCAATTGGAATAAGCCAGAGTTCAAATTTGCCCATTACTGCAATTGTTCCCAAAACCCCTCCCAGAGCCAGAGAACCGGTATCACCCATAAAAACTCTTGCAGGGTTTCTGTTGAAATACAAAAAGCCCAGACATGCCCCCATTACTGCCGCACAAATAATCGCAATATCAACATTACCCATTATCAGATTTATCAATGTCAACGCTCCTAAAGATATAATCATATTCGAAGCCGCCAGCCCGTCCAGACCGTCTGTAAGGTTCACGGCATTTGATACACCTGTAATTAAAAACACTCCAAAAATCGGGTATAAATAACCCAGATTCAAAGTAAATTCACCAAAAGTCAAAAAAGTTCTTCCGCTTATTGTTACATACATTACAGGTAAACACGCAATAGCAATCTGCAAAAGAAGTTTGCCTCTGGCACTTAAACCTTTATTGTCATGATGTGCAAATTTCTGTGCATCATCTTGAAAACCCGCAAACATAAAAAATATGAAAGTTATCAATAACAAAAATGCACTTGTAGAAGCCTTTTCCGCCATAAATAAAGACACAACAGCAGACACAACAGCAGCTGCAACCAGAAAAACTCCGCCTGTTGTAGGAGTTCCGCCTTTTTTGGCATGTGATTCAGGTGCTTCTTCTCTTATATATTGACCAAGCATTTTCTTCTTTAAAAATTCTATATACGGAACACCGAATAATAAAGCCAGAACAAATGCTATCAGTGCTGCTACTATTGCTAATATCATCGCTTATCCAACTCCTTGATTATATCCTCAAATTTCATCGAGCGTGACGCCTTAAACAGCATTGTAGTACCAGCAGAAATATTTTCCAATATGTATTTTGCAGCACTATGATTTTCTTTAAACTGAACAGACTCACCCTCAAAGGTTTTTGATATAAATTTTGCAAGATTTCCGACAGTTATCAGTATCACATCATCTGTTTTTAATGTATTTAAGTATTCACCTATTTCCTTATGATAAGTTCTTTCACTTTTGCCAAGTTCAAGCATATCTCCCAGAACAAGAACTTTAGGACCTTTTTGGGTTGAAATAAAAGTTGAAACAGCTGCTTTTAAGGATTCCGGATTTGAATTATAACTGTCGTTAATAATCTTATAACCAGCAATATCACTAACTTCCCAGCGTTTTTCAATAGGTTTATATTCTTCAAGTCCCTTTGCAATATCCTGAGGACGAATCCCTACCTTCAAACCTGCATTAATAACAAACAATGCATTTTGTATATTATGCATACCTTCGACATTTAATTTATATTTCTGGTTTTTATAAAGAAATTCACTGGAATGTGATTCCAGTTTTATATTTTTCAGCTCCTTAGAATCCAAACTTACATAAAGGGTATTTCCCTCAAATTTATTTGTTTTCCTGATAAGTTCCGTATCATGAGCAATCAAAAGTCCTTCTTTATGCAAATATTTTGAAATTTCGCATTTTGCCTTTGCAATATTTCTTACTGTACCCAAACGACCAATATGTGCAGTACCGGTATTGGCAATAATAGCAATATCAGGTTTTGAATATTTAGACAAAAGCTCGATTTCACCAAGCCCTCTCATACCCATTTCCAAAATTAATATTTCCGTATCATCAGGCATAGATAGTATAGTCTGGCACAACCCCACTTCATTGTTGTGATTCAATGGTGATTTATGTACCTTATAATCCTGTGACATCACAGAAGCCATCATCTCTTTTGTGGTTGTTTTACCGGAACTGCCCGTTATCGCAACAGTTATGGGTTTTATTTTTTCTTTACAAAACAGAGCTAATTTTAAATAAGCTTCAAGAGTATCTTCAACATATAAAATGAATTTTGCATTTGTTTCAATAGTATTTTTATTACTTGTAAAATAGCCTCTGGCACCTTTCTCCAATGCATCTTTTATAAAATCATGCCCATCAAATCTTTCACCTTTTAACGGTAAATAAATATTACTGTCATTAATATTTCTACTATCTGTTGAAATTGTAAACTGTCCTGATTTATTGCGACATTGCAAAATTTCTGCATCTGTCGCTTTTACTATATCTTCAAACGTAAATTTCATAAAAAACCCTAACCTTAGAAAATTCTATTAAAAAGCTGTCATATACAAATTAAGAAACAATTGCGACACCGGAGCTCGTTCCCAACCTGTCAGCACCTGACTCAATCATCAAAAGTGCTTTTTCTTTATCTCTTATTCCTGCTGAAGCTTTAACGCACAATCCCTTTGATTTAACTGTTTCTGCCATAAGTTTAACATCTTCGGCTGTTGCACCTGTTCCGTTTTTGACAAACCCCGTAGATGTTTTCACAAAATCAGCTTTTGCTTCTATGCAAATTTCACAAGCTTTTTTTATTTCTTCCTTTTCAAGTAAGTCAGTCTCCAATATAACCTTGAGGGGTTTTGAAGAACATGCCTGTTTAACAGTTTCTATATCTTTTTTCACAAAGTCATAATCCTTATCCTTTAAAGAAGAAACATTGATTACCATATCAATCTCATCCGCACCGTCTTCCACAGCTTTTTGTGTTTCAAATGCCTTTACATCACTTCTGTTAGCTCCAAGCGGAAAACCTACCACTGTGACAACTTTAACATTGGTATCTTTTAGATACTCTTTTGCTAATGAGACATTTACAGGATTTACACAAACTCCTTTAAAATTAAATTTTTTTGCCTCATCAAAAAGTTTTAATAATTCTTCTTTTTTTGCATCTTGTTTCAACAGTGTATGTTCAATATATTCTGATAATTCCGGCATCTTAAATTCCCCTGTTTTGATTCTTCTTATTTCATCATTTCTAACATCTGCATAGATTTTATTTTTTTGGGTGCAAACTGTTGAACATGCCTGCTCAACAGATTAAAACAAAAATCACAAATTTTTTCAGTAGCAAGCTCGTCATATCTTGATTTTGCATCATAGTCAAGCTGCAACAATGTAATTAAAAAATCTCTTATTTTAAAATGGAGTTTTGAAGCACCCGTCAAAGTTTTTTTACAATTGGCACAAACCGTACCGCCCTGCTCCGCAGCAAAATACATGTTTTCTTTATCCAACGAACACCCACATACAGAACAGTTTTCAAGCTCAAGAGAATATCCGGCTATATGAGTAATTTTCAATTGGAACTTTAAAACAGAAAGCAAAAGTTCAACTTTATTTTTCGATTTTGAAATACTTTCGAGTGTTTTGTAAAAAAGTTCATAAATTTCTTCACTGTTGGGATCATTCTCAACACCAAAACTGTGCACTATATCAGAGCAGTAAATGGAATAAAAAAGCTTATCCATATCACTTCTCGTATTTTTAAAGGTGTTTATTGCCACAGCCTGACAGATAGTGTCAAGATTTTTCCCCTTATGCAGCATCAGTCTGTTGGCTATCAGCATATCCATTCTGCCGCCGAGCTTACTTGCTGTTTTTTTTGCTCCCTTTGCCACACCCTTGATTATACCGCGATCTTTTGAGTACATGACAATAATCTTATCGGATTCGCTAAGATTATATGACTTCAAATTTATGGCATTTGTAGTAAAGTTCTGCATTTTATTTTTAACGTAAATTCATCTTTAGAACTGGATATTAAACTTATCCACTGTTCCGTGGTAAGCACCGCGAAGCATTTGTTCTATTTCGACTTTGTTGTCACTGACTTCAACAGCAACTTCTCTTGATATCAAATCTTCTTTAATCAATTGGAGCAATGACATGTTCATTGTAATCATATCATTGTAAGAACCTTTTTTAACAAGGTCATAGATTTGTTCAAGCTCATCTTTAATAATAAAGTCTTTTATAGTAGGAGTAACAACCATAATCTCACAAGCAGGTACACGACCATGACCGTTTTTAAGTGGAATAAGTTTTTGTGCAACACAGCCTTTTAAAGTTTCAGCAAGCTGTTTTCTGACATTGTCTCTGTCTTTAGGATCGTACATACCAACAATTCTGCTTACGGTCTGAATCGCATCATTTGTGTGTAATGAAGCAATAACAAGGTGCCCTGTTTCAGCAGCTTTCATCGCACTTGTCAGAGTTTCTATGTCTCTGATTTCACCAATCAAAATAACATCCGGATCCTGTCTGAGTGCATATTTAACACCATCAGGGAAGGATAATGTATCAATTTCGACCTGTCTTTGTGTAATTATGCAATTTTTGTTCGAATATATAAACTCTATCGGATCTTCAATTGTTATGATATGCTTACGCTCATTTCTGTTAATCAAATCAATTAAAGAAGCGATTGTAGTAGATTTACCTGATCCGGTCGGGCCGGTAACAAGTACAATACCGCTGTTAAATCTTGCAAATGTATTTATTGCCGGAGGCAGGCGAAGCTCTTCAAAAGTCGGAATTTCATAAGGAATAATTCTGAAAACAAGAGATGTATTTCCCAGTTGACGAGCAAGATTGATTCTGAATCTTGATACACCTTTAATTTCATAAGAAAAATCAAGGTCAAAAGCAGCCTGAACTTTTGTTCTCAAGTATTTTGGCAGAACAACATTCAAAACATGCGAAATATCTTTCTCTTTAATCAAAGGATAGTTTGTTTTTACAATTTTTCCGTCTTTTCTGACTACCGGAACTTCATCTATTCTCAAATGAACATCTGAAGCCCCTTCTTCTACTGCTTTTCTTAAAAAGCCATTTATATCAAATATAGTTTCTGTTCTTTCCAAGATAATCTCCTCCTAATACATTGTAATTCTTTTTTGGGCAAATTTAAACTATTTTATAAAATTTAACAAAAGTTTACTCAAGTTTTGAAAAAATATGCCGTAATACATAGAGTGAACCGGAGGGATGAATAAAAACGGTTCTGTAATACAGTAACAGGAGGCGTATTCGTGATTACAAAGAACATGTACTTAGACATGGAATCTGACATGGCATTAGAAGAACTTCAGGAAGAACTGGAAGGAATCAAACTAATGTTCAATGAAAAAAACTGCATCAAAACAAGAAAAAAGGAGAAAAAATTTAAAAATAAAATTTGCTGGGAAAATTAAATAAATAAAAAATAGAAACAAAAACCGCTTTGTAGTTATGAGATGCAAAGCGGTTTTTTTATTGACAAAAAGCTAAAAAAAAGCGAGAATACCATTAATAAAAACTAAGTAACAAATTGTTACGAGCATACAAAAATGAGTAAATTTATTTTTTCAGCCAACTTTATTATTGTGTGTGAGTAAAAAAATAAATTATTAATTAAAACAGGTGGAAAATTATGTTTAATTTGAAAAATTTGAAAATTGTAAAACAGCTTAATTCTATTAAACCACGATTGAAATGGCTTATGTTTTCGCAAATGCAAGATTACAAAATTAATTCAAAATACATTGACATGATTTGCAATGACAATGATACAAAAAGTGACAATGAACGCCTTGAGGATATAGTTAGAGAATCTTTAATCAGAGAATTTACACCTGAAATTACTAAAATGAAATCATATGATTTTCTTGTTGATGCTGTTGTACACAATTTAAAGAAAAAACAACTTGCACATTTTGACAAAATTCAAGTTAACAAAGAATAAAACATAAATTTTAAACCTTTATATAAAGAAAGATGATACTTAACGGTAATGTAAGTATCATTTTTTTTGTCCAAAATACCTGTATATCAAAAAGAGGGAAAATTCCCAAAAGGAGGTTAAATGAAATATCTGATAAGAAAACCTGATACATTTATGAATACATTAAATGAAGAAATAAATGGCATTTTAAAAAGAAGCTTTGATTCGGTTTTTCCGGAATATGTTTTGGAAAAAGAATCTAAAGGGCTGACTATTCCGGTTGATATAAAAGAATATAATGACAATTACAAAGTCAAAGTAGAAGTACCCGGCGTAAAAAAAGAAAATATAGAAGTAGAATTGAATAAAAATTCTTTGACAGTAACTGCTAAAAAAGAAGAAGAAAAAGAAGAAAAATCAAATAAATATCATAAAACAGAATTTGCTTACGGTAACTATTCCAGAACTATATATTTTCCTCATGAAATTAATATAGAAGGAGCTGAAGCAAAATTGGACAATGGTGTCCTTAATCTTGACCTCCCAAAACTTCTGACAAAAGAAGACACTAAAAAATTGGAAGTGAAATAAAACAATTTAGATCAAGCCCGTTTAAAAATTTAATAACTTTAACGGGCTTTTATTTAAAATAATCCGGAGGAAAAATGACAACAATTATAGGTATAAAAATAAATAATCGCCTTGATAGGGCGGTTGATGTTCAAGAAATTTTAACAAGATACGGTTGCATAATAAAAACCCGCCTGGGACTGCATGAAGAAATAAATGGTATCTGTTCATCCAAAGGACTTATTCTTCTTGAAATTACGCAAGATGATTCAGCCATAGACATAGCTAACGAACTGTGCGATATTGACGGCATTGAAATTCAACAAATGAAATTCTAATTGCTTTTTTCTGCTGATGCAGAAGAATGCTCAACCATGTTCAAAAGACTCTGAAAAGTTTTTACTGCTGATGCTTTATGGAAACTCAAAACACCAGAAGAAACTCTGAACACAGGAGACGTTCTCATAAGTTTCTTTTGAAGAGTAGCATCATCAACTTTACCCTGATATTTTTTCTTTGTTGTAATAATATTCAAGTGAGGAAGAAAATATCCTAACAAAGCAGCCATAAATGCAATTCCGCCGACTTTAACAGCAGACTGTGCATTTTTTGCAAATTTGAGAACTTTGTTATCAGTGGACATATTCTTAATGCCTTTTTCCAAAGCCTTGAATGCTTCAGTACCTTTAGCATTTTTTATTGCATCAAGAATTTTTCCGTTTTCTGTTTCTTTTGTAATCGCTTCAAGTTGTTTGCCCAAACCGAGCTTTTTCATAACTTTAGAAAGCTTTCCGCCGTTTCTTTCGATTGTTTCGGAAAAATCAACAAGAGCATTTGGATTTTCCGCCCATTTTGAATACCAGTTTTCAAGCTGACTTTGGCTTGTAAAACCTGTATTTTTGAATGAAAATTTCTTTCCGTTTGTAACAATCGGAATACCGGAAGCTTTTGTTATTCCATAAGCAACTGCCTGATTGATTAACGGAGCACCGCCGCAAGAAAGGGCAACAGCCGGAATATCTCTGGTAACAACTTCACGTTTTTCATCATTACTTCTTGATTCAAAAAATCTTCCGCCCAGCATGAATACAGTACCTACAATGAAAAACATCATTCTGCTCAAAGAGCCGTTTGTACTGTCAACTGAGAAAAGATTTCTTAATTTTTCAACATTTTTAGGATTCAAACCTTTGAACGAAGGATTATTGTTGTTTGCATTGTTTTGTGCAGCATAAGAGTTTGTATTTACATATGAAGAGTTAAAATGATTATTTATTCTCATTTTTTACCTCCTCTCCTGCATTTTGCTGCTCTGTGGCTTCAAGACCGTCAGTTCCGGGGAATTTTTTATCTGTTTGATAAATCTTCGGAATTATCATCAAGAAAGCAGAAAGTGCTGATATAGCAAGCACATTGGTAATATCTCTGGTTTTTACAGCGGTTTTATGGAATTTTTCAATAAAGGTTTCTTTTTCAAGATTTGATTTTGAAGCTTTCTTAGAAAAATCATCCATATAATTTGCCATATCTTTAAAAAGATTAGAAATATTATATTCACCGCCGTTTATTTTGACAGAAGCTGAATTATCAAGCATTTTTCCGTTCATTTTATTCAAACGTGTCAAAACTTCAGCCGCTTCTTTTCTAATCATAGAAGCAGTAGTTTTCTTATTTGTTTTTGATTTGAAAAGATTCAAAATTGAATCTTTGAAACTTAATTTATGGTTGAGGTTTTGATTCATCAATTCTCCCAAACGTTCAACCAAATCACGTCCGTTTTTGTAATCACCAAAAGCCTCTTTTTTGAATTCATTAACAAAATTGTTTTTCAAAGAAGCAGTTTCTTTTAAATTACCTGCTGTATTTTTCATGATATTTTTGAAACTGTTTAAAACTTTTTGGGAAACTTTTGCACTTTTACCTCGAAGTATACCGGCAATAGTCAAAACAGCAAGTGGAACATAGAAGTATGCAGGACCTGAAAGCAATTCTCTGACCAGCTCTTCTCTGCCTGCCTTGTAGTTAAGATGTCCGAGTTCTTCTTTGTTTCTTGTATAACCCTGTGCTGTACGAGGAGCCATCATACCAACAGTATCAATAGTCAAAAACTCTCCCATAAAACCGTTATTTTCAATAAAAGTAGCAAAAGAAACAAGAGGATTTCCCATTCCGAAAGACGGATTCAGTTTCTTTTTATTATTTTCTAATGCATTATTATATTGACTAATGTAACCTACTGACTGTAACTTCATTTTTCCTCTACCAGGTCTTCACATGTTTTACAATGCAAATCGTTATTAGAAATTGCTAATTGTAACGAGTATTTTAACATAATTTTACAAATATGTGTACCCTTTACACTTATTTTTACTAGTTTTATTAAGTAATATTAAGCTTGTAACAGTTCGCAAACCGCCTCACATCTACTATTAACGTAGTGTTTAGAGGGATTAAAAATGCAGAAATAAATTAACAACAAATTCGAATTTAGCAAAAAATATCTTGTTTGATTTATAATCTATCTAGTTATAAAAAATAAGTGTAAAATAAAGGAAATATAAATGCCTGAAACAATGCCCCAAACAATGACCATCGGAATTCCCAGAGCAATGTCTTATTACAATTATTTCCCGTTCTGGTACGGCTTTTTTGAAGATCTTGGCATAAAAGTTGTAATCTCTGACAAAACTACAAAACAAACAATGTCACAGGGCTCTGCTTTAGTAGTTTCTGAAACATGCCTTCCTATAAAAGTTTACGTGGGACACATTTTGAATCTCCTTGACAAAGGAGTGGACAAGATATTTGTTCCTTCGATTCAATCAATTGATCACAAAATATATAACTGTTCAAAAATCAGAGGACTTCCGGATTTAATCAGAAACGTGGTAAAAAGAAATTTTACAATAATAGAAGCTACTCTTGACAAGTCAGAAAAAAATCAAGGTTTATATCAATTTTTGAAAGAGAGTGTAAAACCTTTCGGAATCACTGACGAAAAAAGAATCAAGACTGCTTCAAAAGCAGGCTGGAAAGTCATGAACAATTTTAAAATTATGCTTAATTCAGGCATTCCATTTGAAAAAGCACTTTCTTACGCAAAAAAAGGACAGGTTGTAATCGTCAACAATCAAAAATCATATCCTATTAGTGTTGCTGTCCTTGCACACAGTTATAACCTTTTTGATGAGAGAGTTTCAATGAAGATATTCGAAAAGCTTGAAAAGTTGGACGTAAAAACATATACAGCCGAACAACTTTCAATCGAACAGCTTTCAGAAGGAATTTCTGCACTCGACTCAAAATTATACTGGGCAAATGAATACGAAATGACAGGAGGGGCAGGTCATTTCCTCCAAGATAATAATATTGATGGCATTATCACGATCAACGCATTTGGCTGCGGTCCTGATTCAATCATGGTAGAACGTATATCACGTGCTGCCAGAAAATTCAACAAACCTGTTTTGAATCTTTCAATAGATGAACAAACAGGTGAAGCAGGTTTTGTCACAAGAATAGAAGCTTTTACTGACATGCTTTTCCGTAAAAAACGTGCAAGCATTATTAATAAAATAAGTATAAACGACAATTCACAAAAAACTGTCAGCCAAAATGTAGAACAGGCAACAAAAAAATAAAAACGGTATAAATTATGAGACCCAATGCACAAAAGTCATTTAACCTGGACAATAATATATCAAAAACAGGTTACAGGGCTTTGTACATTCTCATGAAACTGTTAGAATCGCCCAAAGCCAGAGCAGAGCTTATAGATTGTGCTGCTAACGATCCTGTAATCAACAAAGATTTTTCAAAAGATACAATCACCAACACAATTAATCTTTTGAAAAAAGCAGGTTGTATCATAAGCAGACCCACAAAAAAGACTAATAACAAATATGTTATTAAATCTCATCCTTTTGTTGTGAATTTTTCAAAACAAGAAGTAGAAGCTCTTCAAATTTTCAGAAAAAGTATGTTAACTATGTGTGACTGGCAAATGCTTTTGAGGTTAAACAATCTTTATTCAAAAGCAGCAAAGTTTGCTCCAAATGATGAGCTGGCTGACCTGTTAAAATTTGGACACCCTTTTAACAGAATTAGTGGTAAAATTCTTCGGGATATGATATTTTCCAGACAAAAATTAATCAGCATAAAATACAATTCACCTAAATACGGTATAGAAGATTTTGATATCATTCCTCATTTTATAAATTTTGAAAATGAAAAACTATATGTTTGGTGCTACAACTGCAAATATAACGCAACATCTTTTCTTAGAATTGACAGAATTTTAAACATCAACTATTACACCTTCGACTACGACATTGCACAAAAACAGGACAAATTCGAAGAACAACAGTTCAAAGCCGTCTATGAACTGAAAGGTTCTGCCGCAATGATGTATATACCGGGGACAGGCGAAAAAATTATCGAAGAAAATAAAAATGATGAATTCCCATTAAAGATAGAAATTTTAGTCAAGAATAAATTTAACTTTATCCAAAAACTTTTATCATACGGTACAGAATGTCGTATTCTATCACCAAAACCATTTATAAAAGAATTTTTGGAAACACTGGAAAGAATAAAAGGGGATTATATAAAATGAAAAATCAAGAAAAAATTCCCGCATCAGGATTTAGAGTTCTTGAGATATTGAAAGTCTTAACACAAAAACCAATGACAGCCAATGAAATGCTGCAATTTGTCGAAGAGATGAATGACACATCATATAGAAAAGAACTCATTCTAAAATATTTGAATACATTAAAAGCCTTTGGTTTTGAAATTGTCAAAGTTAAAGACAAATATTATCTTGAAAATGGCATGAACAAAATTGATTTAAACGAAGAAGATTTGTCCATGCTCTTATTTATGGAAAAATATACTGAAAAACTCAAACATGAAAAGCTAAAAAATAATTTATCATCTGCAATACATACTATTGAAAAGAGTTTTTCTGCTTCAACAAAAAAGCTGATTAAAGAAAACAAAATAAATGCTTATCAGAATGAAACTGAAATTGTTGTTAAAGACAAAGAAATAAAAAAATTTGAACAATACTGTTTGGAACGGCAGCAGCTGGAGATAAGATACAAACCGAATAACAATTCAGAAGAAAGTTTTTATAAAATTGCACCTGTAAACATAATCTATAAAAAGTGTACAGCTATTTTAACAGGATATGATTATGAAACAAATTCGTACAAAGAATTTCTTATACAAAACATCACTGATTCAAAACAACTTCCTCAGGTCAGCAAAGGCAACATGCCTTCAATAGTAACTTATAAAATCAAAAACAGGCTGGCAGCTTCATATACCTTAAAAGAAAATGAAACACTTCTGGAAAAAGGCGAAAACTACGCGATTATTTCAAACAAAAACGAAGATCGTGACGTCTTAATAAAAAGACTTCTCAGATATTATAATGAATGTGAAATTTTGTATCCCAAAGAATGCCGCACCAAAATAGTGAATCTAATTGAGGAAATGGAACATATGTATGTCTGAAAAAAGTAACAACAAAACTGTGGGTGAAAAAGGTGAAGAAACAGCCTGCTCTTATTTAAAAAACCTTGGTTGGACTATTTTGGAAAGAAATTTTAGATATTCCAGAATCTCTGAAATTGATATCATAGCAAAAGATAATGATACTATTGTGTTTGTTGAAGTAAAAACCAGAACATCTGCAAATTTTGGACATCCGTTTGAAGCAATAAACAAAAATAAGCTGCTAAATATATTCAAAGCAGGTTTGTCATATCTTCAAAAAACAAAAGAACACTACAAAAGATACAGAATAGATATAATCTCTGTACTCGGAAAAGATAAGCCTGAAATTGAACATTTGAAAAATATAAGTTTAAACTAAAAATTGTTATTTAGCAGGATGAGCAGCTACATATTTTTTGTATTGTTCTGCTTGAGAAACAGCTACCCTGCAAGCAAGATCATAATTTCTGTTAAGCTTGTCATATTTTTGCTGCAAAGCGTCATAGTCAGCTTTTGATACAGTAGCAGCGGCAAAAGGAGTATTTTTCTGCGAGTGCTCAGCTTTCCCAAATTTTAGAGGTTGGCATGAAACAGCATTGTTTGTGGAAAAACTGATGCGCATTGATATTCTCCTTTCTTTCCTTGTGTAAATTACTAATTACTTTCTCCAGCTCCATAATTATAACTCTGTTTTAATATAATTTCAATAAACTTTACAAAAAGACATGGATAATAAATTTCAATTTACAATCTAACCGACAAAACTACTTCTAATTTATATATTTTTTGAAATTCTTTCACAAATAACAGTCTTTCTTTTTTCATCAAGATTGTTACAAAAAGTTTTAGAATTCAGCCACAAGAGTTCGAATTCCAACGCTAAAGACAATGCTTTTTCAGGATTCTTTTTCAAACAATTAACATCAAATGTAATCTTTCTTGTTTCAAATTTTTTAAAATTTTTATTATCAATTTTTTTCATAAAATCAATTGACGAGTTTGAAATATTTCCCCCCAAAATAAAATTCATGTCTTTATTTTTTATTTTGCTCAAAATATTGCAAGCAACAGCAAAAATCTCTTTAGAATCAGCATAATCAGCTGTTTTCCCAATTGAAGAGCAAAAATCATTTCTGCCAAACACCACCGAATCAAAAAATTTGATAAATCTGCTTTGCAAAATCTCATCAAAATTATTTAAAGCATTTACAGTCTCTATATTGAATAGTAATTTTACATTCTCCCCATCAAGAATTTCCTTTGCATTTGAATAAAATTTTTCAAGCGCATATTTACTTTCAATCATCGGAACCAGAATATTTTGCACTTCAAGAACCTTCGCAAGAAAAATATCACTAACGGCAGAACAGCCGGAAATTTTCAACGTAAGTTCCAAACCGGCATCAGTAACAAGTTTTTTTGCAAGATCTATTTCTTCTGTGGAAATGATTTCAGTCTCCAGCTCCAATTTCAGACCTGAAGCACAATGTTCATTTTTTAACTTTGAAAGTAAATCTAAAAGTTTTTTATAATTTTCATTCATAAACCAATTATCGCATAAGACAAAAAAAAGCAAAATCTTATTAAAAGATTTTGCTGAAATAGCGTCACTAAGGAGTTTAAGATGTCCAAAAAAGAATTGCTTCTTTTTAGGTTTTTTGTAAAGGAGAATTAGTTTAAATATTCTTTCAAATGACTGATTTCTCCTTTTTCTTTTAATTTTCTGATTGCAATATTTTCTATCTGTCTGATTCTCTCTTTTGAAAAACCAAGTGCCTTGCCGATTTCTTCGAGAGTTTTTTTGTTATGCCCGTCCAATCCGAATCTGTTAATCAAAATTGTTTTTTCTCTTTGATTTAAGAAATCAAGCATAGACATAACATCTTTGTATAAAAATGTGGATTGAGTAGTTGCATCAGGAGATTTGTAACTGTCATCAGCCACATAATCCTCAAGCACCAGGTCTTCTGCAATAGGAGTATCCAGGCTCACCGGGTCTTTAAAAATTGCATTTTTAATGTTGTCCAATTTTTTTGAAGACAATCCCAATTTTTTTCCTATTTCTTCATCCGTAGGTTCTCTGCCCAGCTGTGCAGACAAATCAGCAGAAACTTTTTTGTAAAGTCTGATTTTATCTGTCATATGGACAGGGATTCTGATTGTGCGTGAATGATTTGATATAGCTCTTACAATAGACTGCTTAATCCACCATGTTGCATAAGTACTGAATTTAAATCCTCTTGAATAATCAAATTTTTCAGCAGCCTTTATCAAACCCAAAGATCCTTCCTGAACCAGATCCATAAAAAGAACACCCTGGCCTATGTATTTTTTTGCAATACTCACAACCAATCTTAAATTTGCCTGAACAAGCTTTTTCTTAGCAAGCTGGGCTGCTTTCGAACGCCCTCCCTCTTTGATTGCTTTACCGAGCTCCCTTTCTTCAGATGTTTTCAACAGTTTTATTCTGCCGATATCTTTAAGATAATTTTGAAGAATATCATTTTTCTTCACAATAGTGCTAAATGTCTCAGCTGTCTCAATGCTCACCTCTTGTGCTGTATCCTCAACACTTTCTGATTGTGACTCTTTATCAAAATTATGTTCCAGCTCAATATCATCGACAACAAATGCGCTTGTCAAAGTGTCCATAACCTAACTATCCTCTAAAATATTTTCGTAAAATCTCTCTCTTGATTTTTTAGACGATGCTGTTAAAAAAAAGTTTCCACTATTGTTACAATCTATTTCTTTTTTCTAAAAAGTATATTATTATTACCGTATTGGAGGTTTTAATGTTCAGTAAAGAAAAAATTCTCGAAATTTTAAACAAAGAAGATTTGTTTATTGACAACTTCATTCTTGAAGCCTTCATAAAAAATTGGAAAATAGAACCAATATACGAAGATGCCGAAGGCGTTGAATATTTTGACGAAATGGCAGTTGAAAAAATCAGAAACGGCATAAATCAAAAATCACAACCAAAATATGAAATCAACATCATGGACAAAGATGAAATTAAACCCGTAGATATGGCTGTTGAAATTTCAGAAAACATTGTTGTTGAAAAACCAATTGAAGAACAAGAAGAAACAATTGTCGAACCTTCTGAAAATGAAGAAAACCAAGATACAGAACATAACATTGAACCTGAAACAGAAGTGGAAATAGAATCACATGACCTTCCGATTGCTATTCAAAAAGAAGTTGAAGCAGAACTAAAAAACGTAACACTTGATATTTCAAATCAAACGCTGGCTGTTCTTGCTGAGTCAATTGCAAGAAAAATAACTTATGATGTAGCAGATTTTATAAAAAAGACAGATTTTATTGAGGATGCTGTTCAGCTGGGTGAATACAAAAAAGATAACCAGATTCTTATAGAAAAAATTGACGAACTGATATCTGACAACAAAATTCTAATCAAAAGGATAGAAGAACTGGAAAAAGAAAATAACTCTTATTCCAAAGTGTTTGGAAATATATATATAAAAAATTAAAACAGGATTATGTCACTCAATTTAAAAGAAAAAATGCAAACCGGACTTTCCCAAGATGTATTAAATGCTCTTGAACTTTGTTCCAAAGCCGCATATGAATATGGATTCAAAATTTATTTGATAGGCGGAGTTGTAAGAGATTTACTATTGGAAAAAGAAATTTTTGACATTGATGTTACAGTTGAAGGCAATGCAACTGATTTTTGCCACAAGCTGGCAGACAAAAAAATCTGCAAAATTCTCCAAGTTCAAAATGACTTGAAAACAGTAAAAGCATGTTTTAAAAACAATATTGAAATAGATTTTGCTTCCACCAGACAAGAATTCTACCCAAGAAGAGGGCATTTACCTGTTGTAGTCAGAATAGGCTGTACTCTTGAAGAAGACATTTACAGAAGAGATTTTACAATAAATTCTCTGGCAATATCATTGAATAAAAAGAACTTTGGTGAAATCATAGACTATGTTTCGGGGATAGATGATTTAAAAAATAAAACGCTCAAAGTTCTTCATGACAATAGCTTTAATGAAGATCCGACACGAATCATCAGAGGTTTGAAATTCGCAGCAAGATTTAATCTTCACAGAGACCGACATACCAAAGAACTTCAAGATTATTATTTGAAGAACTCATTACATGAAGATATTTCTTGGGCAAGAGTTAAACAAGAATTAAAACAAACTTTCTCTTTAAATAATGCAAAAGTATTTGACATGTTTTTATTAAATGGTGTTTACAAACTTATTTACGGAGAAAAACCTGAAATTAAAGGACTCGAAATAAAAACACTAATTGATAAATACATCCCCGAATATACTTGGTTGATTTACCTGGGCTGTATACTTAAAAATGATAAAATCATCGAAAATTTTTGTTTTACAAGACAAGAAAAAAAAATTTTTTCTGACAGAAATTATCTTTTAAATAATAGTTTAAGTATTATTAATTCCAACTACAAAATATATAAATTTTTTGAAAAACGCTCTATGGAAGCAATTATCATTTTCTATCTTTTAACAAGAAGAAAAGAAGCTTTGGTTTATTTGGAAAAGCTTTCACATATAAAAGTTTTGATTAAAGGAGATGAACTCAAAGAAATGGGCATAACTGACGGTCGTGAAATAGGCAAAATGCTTGATAAACTATTGAAAAAGAAACTATCCGGCAGTATATCAAATAAAAATGATGAAATTGAATTTGTTAAATCTCAAACAAAATAGTTGAAATTTAAAATTTGCCATGTATAATAAAAATTACCGATTGCGAGAGTAGTTCAGTGGTAGAACACTTCCTTGCCAAGGAAGGGGTCGCGAGTTCGAGCCTCGTCTCTCGCTCCATTAAATAGAGGGTTTCAGCCCTCTTTTTTAATGCTCATTTTTTCCTTCGACTATATTTCGACGACTACATCAGGATTACAATTCTGTATAGATTTATCTATATGAATAAAAATCAATGTAATTAATCACTGTAATTTTCAAGTGCTTCAATTGCTTTTAATTTCCTTTCAGGAACAGGATGAGCATATCTTTGAGTAGTTTTTAAATCAGCGTGTCCTAAAATTTCTTTTACAACTACAAGGTCAATACCAGCTGCAACCATTCTTGTGGCACTGGTGTGTCGTAATCCATGAAAAGTCAAATTCGTAATTTCAGCTTTTTTACATACATTACGAAAGGCTTTAGACAGATATTTATAACCTGTTTGAGTAACAGGATTGGTGAAAACATAATCAGATATGGCGTTTTGTTTGAGTTCCTTAAAAATTGCCATTAGCTCATTACATATAGGTATCTTACGAATTTTATTATTTTTAGTTTTTAAAAGATTGATACACCTGTTTTTTAAATCTACATTCAAGCTCCACCGTAACTCCATAATCTCACCCCGTCTCATACCTGTAAGTAAGGCACATTTAATAATCGGTCTGAGATAAGTAAAATCACCAGTACAGTTTTCAAGTAATCTTTCTTCTTCTTTTTTTGTTAAAAATCGCTCTTTTATGTTATCTACTTTTAAAGGTGTCAAATTGACTGCTAAACAGGGATTTTCTTTGACCATATTTTCTTTAATCGCAAGAGCAAACATTCTTCTTAAAATCCCGACTTCTCTATTAATAGTCGCAGGTTTTACGCCGTTTTCATCTTTTCTAAATTTTCTGTACTGTTCTATTTTCTTCGGTGTTATATCTTTTAACGGCGTATTTTTAAAGAAATTTTTTAAAATATTCACCTCTGACATATCATTTTTCCAGCCTGTTCTATTGTTTTTTGCGTATTCTATAAACATATCAACAATCACAGAAAACGGCTGTGTACCTTTATTTTCAACAAGATCATATCTACCCTGTAACAGGTCTGATTTTATTCTAACTTCGGCCATTTCAGCAGTTTTTTTATCAACAGCTTCAGGAATTGCTTTGTGATACTGTTGACCTTTAATAACAAATTTATAATACCAGCGACCGTTTTTATGTTTATAGACTGACATTTTTATCTGCTCCTTTTGATTAATTATCACGTCGTAAGAAGCTTAAAGTCAACGCACGCAACACTTTCACCCATATAGATTTATCGAAATCAAACCAAAATAGTAAAAATTAATTTATTTCCATATAACTCTATGAATAAAATTAAAAATTTACAAATTTTTATATATTTTTTGGACTGTTTTTATTCGTCTGAATTAGTTTTTAACTCTTCAACCAACCTTTGAAACAGCGGGTTATTACCTAAATTTTTTATAGTTATTCTTTTCCATTCGTCTTCTGTTAATTCAGATTCAGAAGAAGTTAAAGAAGAAGTATTTTCTTTATTTATTAATATATTATTGTCATAAGCTACTTCGGAAATATTCCCTAAGCAAGTTTGAGAACTTCCATAAGTAACTTTGGGGACGAGGTTTAGATATCCTAAGCAGGTTAAAGTAAATTTGTAATGTATTCTTTTATTTATTTTTTCTTTTTTTAATATATTTTTAGTTTCTAATTCCTTTACAGCTTGAAATACTGATACTTCACTTAACCCCGTACAATCAGCGATCGTCTTTTGTGTAGGATACGCATAACCTAAATTCGGATTCCAAAAGTCAACAATACACCTTAACACCAATCTTGAAGACATCATCAGGTTTATCTTTGAAAACATTCTGCTTGTTGTAATGAGTTTGTTTAATTCAAAACTACTTTTGTTTATCTTAAATTCTGATTTCCTCATCAATTAGCCTTAATTGTACAGGTTCACCACTTTGTACTTCTTCAATTTCTTTAAATTCTTTGAGTCGTCTGTAAAACCCATTGATAAAAAACATCGGTGTGTATAATGTTTCTTTTACCTTCAGTGTTAAACTGTCTCCAAGTTGGACTTTTGCTGCTATTCCTAACAAAGACAGCTGTAAATAAGCCATTTTATAACATATTTCTTCAATATCCATTGCCGCTACATATAATTTCTGTTGAAAATTTATTCCTTCCTCTTTCATACAATCCGCAAAGGCAATAACCATACCGCCACTACCACAACACGGTTCACACATTGTGATAAAATCTTTGTTTTCAATATCTACCTTTAGATTTATGCAGTGTAGTCTCCCCATTAGTTTACTGACATGGTATGGTGTGAAAAATTGACCTTTTCTGTGTTCTCCAAGACCGTTCATATTAAACATTTCACCTAAAAAATCTTTCATTCCCATATCAAGTGAAATCAAAGTGTAAGCGTTCATTGCAGCAAAGTAATCAAGCTGTTTTCTGGAATATTTTTTAGCCGTGTTTAAATATTTTTCTTCAATAATTTGTGACCTGTAAAAAGGTTGGGCTATTGAGTAAATTGATAACGTCAAAAAATCATTAAAAATTTCTGACACTGATTTTGAGGTATCAACCTCATGTAATAACCTGTTGAATTCCTTTGGTATGTTAACCCGTTTGTCTTTCATCGCTCTTATCCTATTTTTATACCTTTAAAGATATATTCACCCGACAGGAAAGGAATATCACCGATGAAATAAACTTACATCAGGTTTTTAAATAACGATATAAATTACCTGTGCTTGTTTGACACTCCCTCGCAATAACTGTTTTAGGTACGTTCAAACCCACTAAATACAGTATTTTTTCCCTGTAAACATCAAGCTTTGACTTTCCTTTCTTACCTTTTGGACGACCTAACTTCACACCGCTTGCTTTCTTCGCCTGTAAAGCTTCTTTCGTTCTCAAACTGATTAAATCCCTTTCTAATTGAGCGACAAGCGCAAATATTGTTGAAGTTATTACAGCTGTTATACTTTTGTCATTACTCGAAAAATTTTCTTTTAACGAATACAAAACAAACCCTTTTTCTTTTGATAAATTAAGTATTTCCAAAATCTGTGTAATCGACCTCGCAAGCCTCGATAATTCAGGCACAATCAAAACATCATCAATACCCATTCTCTCAATCAATAACCCCAACTCACGCTTACGGAAATGCAGCTTGCCTGTAACTTTTTCCTCAATAAACTCAATATTCCCTAACCTTTTGTCATTGGCGAACTTTAAAATCTCGAGTTTGTTCTTTTCAGTGTCCTGTTCTAAAGTACTGACACGGAGGTAAGCAAAAACGGTCATAGGCTGTCCTTTCATTTCTTTTTTTGACGTGTAAAAACAAGGCAATTAAAAAATTAACTGCCTGTAAACGAAAAATATATATTATCCTATAAATACGTATAAATCTTATTTTATTATATAAATCCATACACTAAAACTCACCCGTTTTTACTGTAGGAATTCATACAATGTAAACGAACGGTTTAAATGTACTTTAATGTATTATTTTACTTACTATTATAAAGTTAAAAGCTTTATATCTGTCGCAATTCTACCTTTTGGAGTAAATGCAGGTATAAATGATACAGTCATATTTGTTTCCAGGGCCAAACCATTATATTTTGAGCCAGGACACATAAACTCAGGATATTCTTCTGTATCAATAATTGAACAACCCGATTTTACTGTTTTAACTCGACCATTTAGTCTAACAAAATTTTCAGGTTCTTTAATAAATGGTTTAAAATAAATTTGGTACAAATCAATACCTGAAGTATCACGTTTCATAAATTCGATAAATACATCTTTTGACTCTTTAAAATTTTTATTCATAAAAAGTACTCCGCCATACAATGAAATGAATCTAGGATCAGAATACCCGTATAATGTTGCCTGTTTCAAGATAGAAATAGCTTCAGCATAACTACATCCTAAAGCAAGTACTGCATAGGTATATTCAATAAAAGCTCTATATTCACTATGATCAAGTATTATTACCGGTTTTAATATATCGACAGCCTCTTGATAACGTTTATTTTGTCTATAAGCACGAGCTAATAAAAAACGCACAATCATACTATTTCCATTTTCTTTCAAGGCTTTTTCCAAGCAGTGTATTCGTGAAGATTGTTCATTTAAATAATCTTGAATTTTTGAAGATTCAATTAAAAGACTTTCTTTCTGCTTAACTTTCTTCAGTCCAATATTTATAACATTTTCAGCTTTGGCAATATAATCCGTTTCTTCTTGTTCAGAAATTTGGGAAATTAATTTAGCCCAATTTAAATACAATTGAGCTAATCCTTGATAACTATACTCATCTTTAGAATACATAGCTAGGGCTTGGTTAAAACAATCTTCACTTTGCAAAAGCCTTTTTCTTGCTATGTCCAATGGTGACTCTTTCATCATTTCTGATAGAATCAATCCTTTTGTATGATATAAAATTCTGGCACTTTTATTTATTGATAAGGATTCCTCTATTTGGCTTAATGCAAGGTTCATTTTATGGGCTCTTAAAAGCATTCTTGCGTAATGTTGTCTTACATAGGGGTTATCAGGATCTTTATTTATTGCTCTATCAAAAAATTTGGTTTTGTCCTCAAGCGTTTTTAAAGAATCAATAAAATGGTCAGAACAAATAAATGCCTTAAATGCTAATTTGTCTACATTATAATACAAGTTCAAATTATCTAGTGCATCCTGAGTTATTTGTTGTTTTAAGGATTGTTCTCCGCATCTTTCCCATACTATTTGAGATATAATACGATGTCTTGCCCTAAGCGCATATATTCCATTTTCCTCATCTAAACAATCATAAATCATTATTCCGTCTGTATTTGCATGAGTAAGTTCATATAATTCTTTTTCTTCAACATTTAAAATGTTAGCTAGTATACTTTGCCTTATATATGCACCATGTTGGTAAAAACAACAAACGGTTAAGTATGCTTTTTGAGAAAAATCACTATTAATTCCACGAAATTCATCTTCAATAATTGCATCAAAACTTTTACCTTCAGTTGCCTCACGTATTGTAACCAATAATTCACTACTGTAGTTTTTCTTTATTGCCGCAATTTGCATTTCGTATGACAAATTTGCAAGATGATTTAATTCATCATTTTCGCGAAGTAGTGCAATTAATCTATCAATTTCTCCATCACTTAAAGGTAATATTTCGAAAAAATCTGCTTGTAGTTTTGAACTAACTTGTTGCCATTCATTTTTTCTTTCACCTAAAATAAACATACAACTTTTCTTTGCATCGTTATATTTTTTATATAATGTATTAATTATTTCAATATTATCTGCTGCGTTATCAATAAAAAATATAGCCTTATCATCTGATAGAGAGAGAGCATATTCTATATCTCCTTCTCTTATGTCTTTAAATGGTTTATGAAAAAATATTCTACCGGCTTTATCCCAAACCGCTCTTTTGGCCAAAACCATCATTAATGTAGTTACTCCATAGCCTGCTGAACCTAAAATTACAGAAACTTTAGGCCGTATTGATAAACTTGTGCAATAATCTAATATTGAGTCGTAAACATCATCTTCTATATCACGTGCGAAATAACCGGAATTACCAATAAGAGACCAATTCGGTTTTTCACCACGTAAAAAATCAGAAATATTCGGTTTTTCATTAAACGGTGCATTATTAATAAAATCCCAAGCAGATAACAAACGTAATACCGAAGTAGGATTTTTCTCAAATGCATTTTGTAAATCTGTTGGAATATTTTTAACCAATTCCTTTCTTTTAGTCGTATCTATATACGTATCGTTAAGGTCTTTGGAAATTTCTTTAACAAATTCAGTAAAAGTACATTTAATTGTTTCTATATTACTATCTTTCAAAATTGCAACATCAATTTCATTTGGAAATGGATCGATTCTATATGAATATGGTAATGAATTCGGTGTAAACTCTTCTCTAATTTCGGTAAATAACTGTTTCCAATTTGAATCATTATTTGAATATCCAATATATAGTATATTTGAAGTTGCAAAATGATATTTTAATTGTTCGAACATCATTTTTCTTTTTTCTGCGTATTTTGTATAATCTCTCTCAGTAAGTATTATATGTGGATCTTCATCAATAAACAGTGAACCATGCAGATAATATATTGGTACCTGAAATCTTGGATCAAAATCCATAAGATTTTGATTATAAGTTATATAATGTGGTTCTAAAGCCGGTTTTGAACAAGAATCAAAAGCTTGTTGGAGACAATTATCATAATTTGTTGTATAAATAGCTTTCCATCTGACAGTCGGTATCCATTTATAAATATCATCCGGTTTCATTTTTGAAAATATTTGTTTAATATAAGTTTCAAGCTCAATACGACTTTTGTTTTTTATTTCAACATATTGTGAAACTTTAGCTAAATCCGAACAATCAATTCCTGGAGTAAACTTTTCTACTATTGATTTAGCTAACTCTATTCCTGTCGGTGCATTGCATCCATATTCATCGAACATATTCTTGCCTATACCTGAACCAATAAACAAAACACACTGTCCAGATTCCAAAGCTTGTTTCAGACCATATGGAATTTCAATCATAAGGAGCCTCCATTAAAAAATATTTCATTATAACTTTACTACAAAAATAGAATGTAGAGAATAATATGGCATATACTGTTTTACTTCAAATACCCGAAAATAAGCTTGTGTATTCTTTGAACATCTTTTTCTGATGAGGTTGAAAGTTCTGTGTTGATTTCTTTTATCAATTCTTCTTTTGTCTTTAAGTGTCCGAAGTTGAATAAATCAGCCATTGTGACATCAAGAGCGTTTGCCAGTTTTTCAAGGTTTTCAAAACTCGTGAAGTAATATCCTGTTTCTATACGACTTATTGTCTGTAAATCCAGTCCTACTTTTTCAGCTAGTTTTTCCTGTGTAAGTTTTTTCCTCTCCCTGAGTTCTTTTATACGTTTTCCGAATACTTTGTTGCCCGATGACATAACTGCTCCTTTTCTCTCATGCTATCGGACAAACTGTTACACAAGAATATAGTCTACTGTATAAATATGATGTTTTATTATGCGTTATATGTATAATAAAATAGCAAAACGTATAAAATATTATTTGTTTTTGTTGTTTCCCTAATAAAAAGGTTGATAAATGAAAAAAATACTTATCCTGTTATTTATAACTCTACTGCTTCAAAAGGCTGTATTTGCTTACTATGAAGTTGAGATAGAGGGCTTGAATATGCCTTTGAGAAATTACAACACAGAATATCAGGAACATACTCGACCTCAAAAAACAATAGAACCAAAATCCCAAAAACAGGCATGCTTTGATGAATTAAAATTGTTAAAGGTTGTTCTTTCTTATGATGATTTTTCCGCTCAAAAATCTAAACAGGCATGTGACCATATATGCGGGAATATTAGACCCTGTTACATTATATTTCAACGAGTACAAAAAGGTCTAACAATTTCTGATATTGGCTCAGATATTGAAAAATGTTATTACCGAACTATGGGGTATGACCAAAATACTGCCTACAAACAACATCTCGAACGTGTGAAATGGAGAAAAGAAAATTTAAAAAACAGCGGTTATTATGAACAACAAAAACAGGTTTGTGAAAGTATGAGAGAGTAATTAATCCATATGATAATTAAATTATGTAAAGGAAATAATAATATGATCCCAAAAGATATACATAAAAATTTTTTTAGTTCTAAAAGCTACATCTGTATTATTTTAGTTACACTTATATTCTGTTGTACGGGTGCCTTTGCATATATAAATAATTCTTCTACATATGAAGAAAATAAAAAAGAGCCAGTGTATAAACAAATAAAAGAAAGTAAACTTTATCCTGTATATAAAATGAAAAAAGATAAGGTTGTCTTTATAAATAAATACGGAACACCTATATTTGAAGTTGATAATAAAGAATACGGAGTAATCGGAGAATTTAACGAAGGTTATATTTTTCTTGGCAAAGTAATAAAAAGTATTCATACTGGATATGAAGATTTCCCAAACATTCCAATTATAGTCAGATATTCAATTTTCGACTCAACTGGTTCATATATCACAACCGTTAAACCAGATATATTTATGTATCATCCATTAGAAGGTAAAGCTATTCCGTTTTTTTATAGAGGCAGAGCTCGAATTGTAGTGGCTGAACAAATGGATAACGATGAAATAGCAGAAGAAATCGCAGAAACATATGATATAAATATAAGAGGAGAGCGATTACCTGATACATATTATGTTAGCATTAATAAAGATCGCAAATATTTTGAAGATGTCAAAATATACTATAATCAAGATGCAACAAAATATGGATACATACATTATGATGGAATAGAAATAACACCGCCTATCTATGATGTACCTCCTGCGGGCTATGATTATTGGAATCCTAATTTTGCTAATGGTGTAGCTCTTGTAAAATTGAACGGAAAGTTCGGTTACATAAATAAAAAAGGAGAATATATTATTAAACCAACTCTTGAGTATGCACAAAGCTTTTCAAATCAAAGTGTAGATTATTCAAGCTATGGATTCGCATATCTTGTACATGACCTAGCCTACATTGTTTCTGATACTCGTGAAGGATATATAAATACAAAAGGCGAGTTTGTTTGGTCAATACCCAAACAACAATACTAATGCCTATACTCACTCATAAGAATATCAAGACAACGGATGATTTGGCTTATTGTCATACCTTGCTTATCAAATTTTTCGTACATTTTTCTGTATAGTAAAATGGTTTCGTTTGCCTGTTTTGCGTTTTCTAGACTCTTTTTGAGTGACTGCATGCGATTGCGGTGACGGGTTTGCTCCTGATCAATTTGGTTTTGTATATTTACAATCTGTTGTGAATTATCCACCTGATTTTCTCCTTTATTTTAATATAAAAAACAGTCATAAACCTCGATTACAAGCGAGTTATGAGAGGTTTTATGCTCTGTGTACAGGGTTACTATACCCTCTGACATTTTCGTTTGTTAAAACCGCGTATAAAGAAACCCCGTCGTTTTAGACGGGGAGGAGATTTTCAAGAAAAATCTTTTTAAACTGTGTGAAATATCGAAAATTTATGAAATTTCAACTCACACAAGCATTTTCCGTGTTATCAACAGGGGAAATATGAGAAATTTTACAGTTTTCAACAGGTTGAACCTTATCCTTTAATGTTATTTTCTGTCCGATGTTGTTGTGGAAGAAATTTGATGTGACTGTAAAACCGTTCATATCAGCTATTTCTTTGACAACAGAAACTATCTCATCAAAATCCTTTCTTAATATTTTTCGACTAAAACCTGTTTCTGAATAATATTTTGTGATGAGTTCCGTTTTGGCAAAAGCTTTATTTTTGTTCCGTTTTAAAAACTCAAAGAACTGTTGATACGTGTCGTATTTTTGAGGCGTGTAGTTAATAAATTTTTCAAGGTCAGTACTTAAGTATTCTACCGTCTCAATCGCTTGTTTTAAGTCTGTTTCTGTAACAACATTTTCTGTCGGATGATTTAAAACCGCGTAGAGGGAGGCTATATTTAATGCTTTCAAGGGTCTATCTTTTACCTCTTTTTGCAGGTGAGAATTTTCCATTGTTTCTGATTTTTGTAAGCAGTTTTGTTTGTATTGAACAAATGTATTATCGTAAGCTGTGTTTGAAACATTAAAAACGGTTTTATATTCAAGACAATCAATTATGTCTTTAACCTCCTTTGAAAGCCCTTCTGCCTTGTCTTTTGCGTGTTTTATCAAATTTCTTTCAGCTTTGAGAAACTGATTTTTAGGTAGTGTTGGTTGAAAAATCAAAAATGTCCTTCTTGCAAGTCCTGTCGCTAATAGAGCGTTAAAGTTTACGTTTGTGTTGTTGAAAAACCGTTCAGGGTCAGAAAAGCCTAAAAAACTAATAGAAATGTTTTTAACGGCTTCACCTTGATTGTCAGCCTTAATAGACTTCCCTGCAATTTTTCCGTCGTAACATCCTAAAAGATAATACAAAAGCTCAACCCCTTTACTGCCTGAAAAAATATATGCTAATTCAGAAACAAACAGAAATATACCGCCGAAGTCTTTAGTATTTAGGAAATCCGCAATTTTTTTTAGCCCCTCTGGTGTAGCGTTTTGTGACTCCAATGCGATGGGAAATATTTTGTTAAGCTCTGATTTTGGTATTTTTTTTCCGTAATACATTTGTTGCAGTTGATCATAGTCTTTTTTATATTCAGCTTTTGATTTTTCGCTGAAGTCGTCAAAAACAGTGTTAAGAATAAAATTTTCAAGATTTTTGCAGGCGAGGTCTTTTCCCCCACCGCTCGGGAGAAAGACAAGGGCGAAAATATTCGTTATCCTTGTTCCAAAGCATGTGTTAAACCTTAAACGTTTATAGCTTAGAGCCTGCATAAATTTGACAATCGTTAATAACAATGCTGCTTTTGGGTACAGACTTGGCTGTAATGTCAACAGAAAATTTGTAATTTTTTCAATGATAATAGGTATTTTAGGCATGTTCATTTTTATTCTCCAATCTTATTTATTAAATCTCTGACAATTTTTTGGTATCTGAAAAAGTTTCTATTTTCAGATATTTTTTCTTTCAGTTCCTCTTTAAATGTGGCTATTACGGTATTAAGGGTACTGGGTGAGGAAAATTCGCACTCAAGTTTTAACATTTTTCTGATGACTTTAACGTCATCGTCAAAACGGCTTAAAATCGCTCTCATTCCTACTTTTTTCAAAAATTTTTGAATTTTCATTAGAAGACCACCTTCCCAACTGTAAACCAGTCATCCTCATTGTTTGCAGTGACTTCACAAAATTTTTCTTTTACGGGATTTTCTCCGGAATTAAGGATTTCTTCCAGCCTGATTTTTTCAGAATCCGTTTTAAAAGCTTTTCTGATGTCTTTGAATGTTCCTAAATGACGTTCAAAACGAACAGTATTTTTAGTCTTTTCAATAGTTTCAGCACCTATTTTTTCAATATATATCAGGTTTTTCGGTGACTTGTTTTGGATTATTTCTTTGTATTTCAGGTATATAGCCAAGCTGTCTGACACGCTTTTTGCATGAGGCTTTATGATTAATCCTGAGTTTTTGAATGGTAAAATTTTATTTTTGTGTTTTCTTTGAGTGGCTAAAAGTTCAATTGCTGTAAGGGTTTCAAGAGGATTTTCAACCTCAACATCCTTTGTCACGTCAAGGTAAAGAACCTGAGAAGCTTCAACAGGTGAACTGTTAAACCTTAAGATTCCCGTGTTATCTATTTTTTCAAAAATCTCTTTTATATTATGTTTATGGATTAAACCCAAATTTCCATTGGCAGCTGTGATTTTTCCGCTGACATCCAAAAGGAATGAATTGTTTATATATGAGATTTCACGTACACCGACTATGTTATTTAAAATTTCTTTTTTTACTGTCATTTTTGCGTTAACAGTGTCAAATGCTTCTTCATTTACCTCTGTAACCTTATTTTCAGGCACCAAAAGTCGCACTCTATCGAGAGTAATCATATTTTCTCCTTATCTTTCTTATTCTGTGATTGTTTTTTGAATGATTAATTAAAATAGATATAAAGCCGGCGCCGTACCTTATCCCCTCATATCGATTGGTCATTCAATATTCTTTTTTTGTCGTCTACACAAATTTACAGCCTTTGAGTACCCATTTATCGAGTTCTGTCTTCAAAAAAATAGTTCTTCTGCCTAATTTTCTGTAAATTTGCGTTGGCAAAACCTTTTTGCTTAGCCAAGTGTAAAGAGTGGTAGATTTTAACTTCAAATAATCCGCCGTTTCAGTAACGCTTAAAAAATCTGTATTTTGCATTTGTCCTCCTTGTCGAATTTTTCTTCATTAAAGCAGCAAAGTAAATTCACACGAAGAGAGTTGACACCTCAATTTGCACCCCAAAAATTTTTAATTAATTACAATACGCGTTTTTAAAGCTTTTACAACATCTTTGAATCTTACTTGTTCTTCAATATTCAAAACAGCCTTAATTTTAGGTGCAAGTCTGTTTTTATAATTTTCAACAGATTTAATAGTAATCGCCATTTCTTTTGCAATTTCTTCATTTGAAAGGTCTTGTAAAGACAATTGTAATGTTTCTATTTCTCGCTTGGTAAGAGATGAACTTCGACAAAGTTCTTCAAAAGTAATTTTTTGTGGTTTATATTCTTCGCTTTTATATTCCAAAAATTTAGTTAAATTTTCACAGATTTCTTTTATTGCGGTTGATATAAAAATTTTCTTTAAACCCGACCACTCTGATGTTGAAAAAATAAACCTCTTAAATACATAAAAACAAAAACAACCATAGGTTAAATCTTCCAAATATAAAAGACTGAACTTACAATTCTGATATGCTCTTTTCGAAATCTTTTTTCCGTATATTGAATTCAAAATACCTGATATATTAGCAAGGTTTTGAAGAAGTTGTGTACCCTTGAAGAATTTTTTAATTAAAGTCTTTTGCAATAATTTATGAGATTTTTTGAAGTTTCCAAACTCTTTATAAAGAATTTTTGTCAATAATTCAACTATGTTGAGTTTATCAATTCTCACCCACATAATATTAATGCCTGTAATACGTGAAATATCTGTATAGTAATCTTCTATGTTTTTTCGATGTATTTCAAATTCTTTTGTTTCAAAAAACTTCTCACAAATTTCGATTCTTCTTGTCATTTCTCCCTTGAGTAAATTATTTGAAAAAATAAAATCAGAAAATTCTTCAAAAACACTATCAAATTTAGATATATCCAAGTTTGAATTTTCTACAAAATCGGAAAAAATATCATCACAAAGAGTTTCTATTTTTCTATTGTATTTTTTTATTTTTAAAGCAAGTGTATCGATATCTAAAAAATTATTCATGCATACCTTCGACTATATTTTGACGACCCCCGTCAAATTTTATTGATTTTGATTAATTTACATGAAGCATAAAAGTACCGAAAAATAAAGAAAAATAGAAATCAATCGAAATAAAAAAAGTGTTCTAAAGCCGTTGCCAAGGAAGGGGTCGCGAGTTCGAGCCTCGTCTCTCGCTCCATTAATCAAGAGCCGTAAAGGCTCTTTTTTTATGCCTTTCTGTCGTATTGCAATTAAGAAAAAATGAACCGTTTGGGTCCACAAAGGGACTGTTTAAGGGACTATGAAATAAATTTGTTGATATTACTATATTTTCGGCATAAAAGGCAGTATTTGCTGCATTTAATCAGGTTAAGCCTGTTTGTTTAATAATTTCCCTATCGGATATGCGGACAATCCCGTATTTGCCTTGTGTACTGCTGTTTTTTAGGAGTATTTTGATTCAACTTGCGGTAAATACCAAAAGAGCAGGCTTTTTGCATGCCTGCTATTTGAGTAAATATTAATCCTCTATGAATATGTGATTACCGTTAATAGTTACCCATTTGCCTTTACCTGATGAATTGCTTGATTTGCCAAACACTCTTTGAAGTCTTTGGTTTTTCATTCGTTTGTATTTTTCTCTGATTTCATCGTCAAGTTTTTGACTTGGGGTTCGTGTATCTTTTTTAGGAGTTTCCGTATATCTTCGTTTGTCGTTTGGATGAGTTATCAAATCTCCCTTCCTCATTTTATGCATTACTTCTTCTGCAATTCTATCTTCTAGACGACCACTCAAGGCGTATGCTTTCAAGACAAATGGATTTTTTATTTCTTTTGCAATTTTTTGAGCGATTTTTCTTCCTTCTGCGTTGTTCCATCTGTCCATGTTTTCTTCGCCTGAGGATTGTCCCATATTGTTTCTACCTTCGATTTCATGTTCATCGCCTTTATATTTACTAATTCATGCATTAGTTTTTAATGCCATATCTGCACTCATGAATGTGTGTTTGAATGCATCAGCTTCATTGTTCCAAGCATCGTGAGAGCCTTCACCAATTTCGAAGCCGTATTTTTTCTGATATTTTTTAGTTTGTTCATAGATGTAATTGTTATAAGATTGTCTCACTATATTAGTTTTATTTTTAGACATTTTTGTTCCTTTCTGATTTGTGATAGAATCCATTTTATGAAAAACTTTGAAAAGTATATTACATCGAATTTTTTATCTGTTTTAGGATTAATTTTTCTTGTTGTATCCTTAACTGTTATTTTATATTTGTATCCTGATATGAGCACATACGACCATATGTCAGGCGAAGACGCACCTTATGGAATATTCGGGTTGATGTCTTTTTGTGCATTGTATATTTTTATCAATACACTGATAGAACTTGCTATTTTACCTTGTGTATTCATTGAATTTTTATTTTACAAATTCAAAAAAACAGAGCCAAAATTTATAAAAATAACAGATAAACTAAAAAAAATTCATTTCATAGTTTTCATTTTAGGATTAATTGTTTCAATAATTTCCTTAATAATTGGACTTCTTTATATTTTTAGTCCGATTTAATGTATAAATTTTTCATAATTTTCTCCTTGATTTGAGTTTTAATTAAACCAAGGCAAAATTGTTATTCTTTTACTGTGTTTAAATATTCTTTAAGCTTTAAAGCCCGCTGTTTTACTATATCAACTTTCAAACCTTTATTTACATTCAAATACATTGTACCCTGCTTATTTTCAAGCATTTTATCGATAGAACTAAATTCATCAATCTTGTATTTTTCCCAAGAATTTTGAGAATTAATTAAACTTTTATAGCTTTCTTTGTCTAAAAAAGATTTTAACTCTGACAAAGTCTTTTTTATTTCCTTTTCCCATTCTTTTTGAGCAATTAGACTACATTGATTCATCACCTGTGTATCAGAAGTTTTTGATATACAGTCTTGTTCTGCTTTATCAATAGGGTGCAGAGTTGTCTGTGCAGTTGAGTAACAGCAGGATAAAAATATTAAAGATATGAATATTAAAAACAGTTTTTTCATAAACATATTTTACCTTAAATACTTTTATAGACATAACAAACCAAAACAGCACTATTACCTGAATAGTTACTACTGGTCTATTAAACTGAACAAAGATTACCTGAATCTTTGTGAATAGCCTCCTGGACTATATAAACTATGTCTTCACGGAACCTGCCGTTACTATCGGATTATTTCCGTTCGCCAAAAGCGTGGTTTTGGCTCACATGGACACTGAGTTCACTATCGTTCACACGGTGTGCCCGAAAAAATCCTCTCCGTACTTTGTATTCGATACCTGACCGAACCGTTTCAGGGTCTTTGGACTTTCTTATTATACAAAATTTTATTTGATATATCAACTTTAATAAAAAAGGCAGTTTCAAGAAAGCCTGTACCCCTTATCCCCCAACCAAATCGAGGAAAATAGCAGCGTAATTTAAAAAAAGATTTATTATGAATTCAGGAGGTATCCATGAAGAAAATAAATCTTGAAAGAATTAACAAAAAGCATACTAATACAGATGCCATTATAGACAGAGTGAATATTTTTTTGAAAGGGGTGAAATATTAAAAAGCAATTCAATATAATCCGAAAAATTAATATAATAAGTTTATAATAAGACGATAAATTCTCTTTAATTCTTCATCCCCGGCATTTTGTAATATTTTACTCAATGAATCAAGAATATTTTCTCTGCCTTTAAAATGTTCCGTATTGAAAAATTCATTGTAATCTACTTCTAAAACAAAAGAAAATTTTTCAATCAAATCAGCTTTGGGAAAACTTCTTCCAGTTTCAATATGACTCATATGTTTTGCATCTATTCCAACCTGTTCAGCAAGCTGAAATTGTGTGATTCCTTTTTTTACACGAATCTCTTTTAATCTTTGTCCAAAATCTTTTTTTAAAGACATGATTTTCTCCTAAATAAATGATATTGCGATACAGCCCCTTTCTAAACTTGATTCAAAACATATTTTTAGACATTAATACTGTGTTTAATATTGAAATACTGTATTCAATATGGTAAAATCCTAAAAAAGTATTGATAAAACTTATACTTAGCACGTAAGGATTAAGAATATGAAAATAACAATTGATAAAAAATGTAAGTTTTCTGGTTTTTCACTTGCAGAAGCCTTGATTACTCTTTTAGTTGTATGTTTAATTACACTGGCATCAATACCAATACTGACAAAAAAAAGACGTGATCTAAAAGATGGAACCCATGGCAGATGGGTTTGTACACAACACAGTCTCGGACATCTTGTGCACTGGCAAAAAGGACTATCAGTGGCAAACGAAGATGATCCCGAAAGCTGGGATGCAGGATGCAAGTTTGTCCCCCCGCATGGTGCAAGAAATTTTGCAATTACAGTGATAGGTTCAGGTGGTGGAGGTGCCTCAGGAATTTCAGAGATAAAAGAAGTTGCTTCCACAAAGAACGGCAATACTTCATTCATGCCGGAAAGTGACGGTGAATATTTCGTTGTTGCAATAGGCGGAGGAGGCGGAGGCGCTCAAGGTTTGTATTATGATGCTTCAGGATGTAACAGTGCCGCAGGTGGCGCAGGTTCTTCAGGCTCTGTCTTTGCAGGCAGAGTTAAGCTATATAAAGGTAAAACTTACATACTTGAGCGAGGTAACGGAGGAACCAGAAACACAGGTTCGGGCTGGAACGGTTGCGTTAGAGATACAGACAGAGCAGGCTCGGGCGGTGCTTCAAAGTTATATACAGAAGGAAGCAATGATTTAGTTATTACAGCATGGGGAGGTCAAGGCGGAGTTAATATTAAAACAGGCGGCTATTCTACCTGGTGTAAAAGAAAATGTAGAGGAGGAGAAGGTGGAGGCTCACCAAAACTTCCTCTGGTTGTAATAAATAATACCAATAAAACAAGTCAGTTCCAAACTGACGGAGAATCTGTTGTTGAAAGAGGAGAAGCAGGTGAAAACGGAGGATGTAACAGAAGTCATAATTCATTGAAAAATGTTACTTATTCAACAGGAGGAAAAGGATTTTCATTGTTCAAACTGGGCGTAAATTCAGGCAATTCATACGGCGCAGGAGGCAATGGTTCTTTGGGCAACAGATATATGAACAATGGAAGTTGGATTGTAACCCATAATTATTTAGATAAACTTTCTGACGGTCAGGTTGGATATGTCGGAGTATATCAAATTATCAGAAAACAGGGGCAAGGCGGTGAACAATCAGAGCCCGAGCAGGTTATGGTTCCTTCTATCGAAGGCAATGTTAAAATCACACTCGGTGAATCAGTGGGCGCTGATACAGATGGCCAGGAAACCAGAGTTGAAATTTTCAACAAATTCGGTACACGCTCAAGATTAATAAGAGGCTTTGGCGGTAAAAAAGGTACCGCAATTGTGAGTGAAACAAACACTGACGGAGCAAAATCAATCTGGACAGATGATGGAGGCGGACTAAAAGGTGACGTTTGTAAAAAAGGCGAATCTACTCCTATATATGAATCAGAAGCCTCTGATATAAGCGATAAAAAACTGGTATGCGTAAAATTGAGCTGTTCAATTGATCCTGACAATGAGCCTAATGTTGCAGGTTTTCTTCCGGGTGACCCTAATAAAGCTGCCGAATATTCTACCGGTTATAATCAATGGATAAATCTTTCATATAACAAATCATCTCTGGAAAAAGTATTTAAAGCTATCGGTATGGGATATTTTAAACATTTTTATCCTGATAGTGCAGGTACCGGTGTAAATTATAGTACTTTTTCAAATATGAATAATTACTTTATATTTAGTGATAAACTAATTAAATCTTATGATAATTACAACCAAAACATTACTTCTCAAGGACAAACTTATTACAGACTTGATCTTGGTCATTACTGTTTTAGAGACAGCAGACTGAATTATGTACCTGATTGTGATGAAGAAAAGTCTGTTTCAACAGGTGAATCTTCAAAACGTATTATTGGTTATAGAACCAGCTATGACTGTCCTGATGCCGGCAATGCTTTAAGAAAAGCATACGGAGCCGGAGGCGGCGGCGGATATGCGCCGGATGTTTTAAATTTTGCAGGTAAAGGCGGAAAAAGTGCACCCGGTGCAGTTATCATCGAATGGTAGACATTTAAAAATTTAAATTATACATGTGACTTTGACCCTTGAAATAAGGGTCTTTTTTTATTCTTATTTTTGCCTAGTTACTTTGTCCCGCTCTGTATCCGCACCATGCAAAAATCGCCGGCATAATCTTTTCTACATGAAGATGCTTAATCACCGGAAAATCTGCCAGAACCAAAGCTCCGATTGCATCATCCATATTGATAATTGAATCTTTCAAAGTAAGTTTTCTGTCCGGTTCTTTATCCTTTGGATCATTAATGAGATTTGACAAAAATGCAGCCAGAGGCATACCTGCAATCAATCCGGTAGCAACAGCAGCAGCTTTTACAGGTTTTGAATTTTTATATTTACTGTTGTCTTCAAGAAGTTTCAATACACCTCCAACAAGAAGAGTAGGCACTGTCGCATTCATAAATTGAAATACACCTTCATTAATCTTTCTTTTTTTATTAGCCTTTTTATCAGCAACAAGACCTGATACAACACCGCCTGTTATACTTCCTGCACTAACACAGAGCATTTCAGGAAGTTCATATTTTATTTTTATAAGATTTTTCAAATTAACTTTGCCAAACTGTTTTTTAGCAAAAATGACCATCGGAATTATTGTTCCAAGAACTGAAGATGCCCCTATTACAGATGCAGTTTTGTTATCCGTTTTTTCTATTCTGTGATAGCGCCTGTCAACCCAGCTTTGATACATTTTTTTTGTATTTTCAGTCCTGTGAAATGCGCTAAATACATTCTGTTTCGGTTTGTTGTCTACTGTGATGGTCATATACTTTTATCATTCCGTGTACTTTAGAATTTTATCATATAAAACCTGAACATCTAAAAAATTGCTATTGTTATTGTACAATTAGTTACATAAGATTTATTTTAAAATATGGAGAAACATATGATTATTGATAAAATAGAAAATGCAAAACTATATTACGGATTGGGAGAAAGATATCAACAGGCGTTTGAATTTATATTAAACAATGATTTAAAAAATTTCGAAAACGGTATATATGAAATTGACGGGAAAAATATCTTCGTCTCAATTCAGGATTATCAAACCAAAAAAGCAGAAGACTCTAAATTCGAAGCTCACAAAAAATATGCTGACATCCAATTAATTTTGAAAGGTGAAGAAAAGCTGGGTTTTGGAGATATCGAAAATTATTTGGCAACTGAACAATATAATGATGAAAAAGACATAGTTTTTTTAGAAGAAAAAATTAAAAACAATAGCAATTTTGCAAAAGCAAATGAAGGAGATTTTCTGATATTTATGCCTTCAGATGCACATATGCCTTGCATATCAATAGACAAACCAGCCTATGTCAAAAAAGCGGTAATTAAAGTCAAAATATAACTGTATGTAACTTTAAAGGTGTGTTAATTTCTTGTAAAAGATATATTTTGCATGTAAAATGTTATCGTAGAAGACTGTGGGTTATATTCATGGAATTTTTTAGAAAAAATCAAAAACTTATAGTAGGAATAATTGCCGTTTCATTTTTGTTGTTTATGTTTGCACCTATATTGATTGCATTCATGGCAAGATAAATTGAATAGTGGAAGCAGGTTAATCAAATCTATGTCGCTCAATGCACATATCATAAACATATATAGAAGCTTTATAAAAGCGGTTTTTATAGTAATATTGTTATTTTCTTTTTCATCAAATGCTTTTTGTTCTCAAAATCATATTGAAAAAAAGAGAAAAGAAACTCATGCGAAAGTTTTAAGGCTCAAAAGACTTGAAACCATTGAAACAAATAAACTCTACAAAAACCAGCAAAAGCTTGAAAACGCACAAAAAAACCTCAATACCACAAAGAAACAATATCAGTCGGCCGAACAACAACTTTCAGAAGCTGAAAAAAATCTGAACGCTACTATGCAAGATTATTCTGAAACAGAATTTCAATCCAAAAACAGAATCAGACAAATATTTAAAAAACAAAGAAAAGGAATGTTTCAGCTTTTACTTTCGACAACTGATATAAATACCTTCCTTGACCGCATATATTATCAGAATATTATTACCAAAAAAGATAAAAAAAGACTTGCTTATTTAAAAGAAAAATCCAGAAGAATAGCTATTTTAAGAAATCAAATTGAACAACAAAAAACCATAATAGCCTATTCAATAAAAAATATAAATGCTCAACAGCAATATATTCAAGGTGCTATCAGCCAGAATGAAAGTTCCATTCAAAAATATAGAACTAACAGAGCATACTATGAAAAAGCTGAAAGAGAACTCGCCAAACAATCCGAAGCTTTAAGCAAAATGATTAGCCGCAATACACAGGGAACTACTGTTAAAGTTGTCTCAGGTTTTATGAAACCGATTGCCGGACCAATCACATCACCTTTCGGATACAGAACTCATCCTATATTCAAAAGAACAATTTATCATTCGGGTATTGATATAGGCGGAATAAATGGCGGAAAAATCAGAGCATCAAACTCCGGAAAAGTTATTTATTCAGGTTGGTATGGGGGATATGGAAAAGTTGTAATTATTGATCATGGCATAATTAACGGCAAACCAATTTCTACACTTTATGCCCATATGTCAGGATATACAGTCAGTGCGGGACAGAACGTCCTAAAAGGTCAGGTCATAGGATACGAAGGTTCTACCGGATACAGCACAGGTCCTCACTGTCACTTCGAAGTCAGGGTAAACGGTAAACCGCAAAATCCGCTTAATTATATTTAATAAAAAGGTTGTTTCGTGAATAAAAAAATTTTTATAAGTTTAATATTATTATTTTCACTAGGCTTGTGGAGTGCTAAAACAGATTATGCTCTCTGCGCTGAGATTTTCGATGTTCCTCAAAACACCGATAGTCAAGAGAACATTATCAATGAAGAAAAAGATAACAAAACACCTGTTGATGAAGAAAGTGTTTCATCAAAAGAATTACAAGAAGAAACAGTAAAACAGGAAAAAACAAAAAAATTCTTTACTAAAACGGAACGGACGGAAAAAGCAAAAAAACAAGATCAAACATCAAATGAAGGCACAACAGATGTTCTGGTTGATAGTGATTCAATTGAATATTTCCCGGAACGTCATGAATTTGAAGCAATTGGAAATGCTAAAGTCACATTCCCTGCCGAAAACTCAGTATTAATTGCCGATAAAATTATTTTTAATCATGACACTAATTATATCAAAGGTTATGGAAATGTTGTTCTTGTAAAAGAAGGTCAGAAGGTAAACGGGGATTATATCCAAGTTGACCTGAATGACAATAATGCACTGATGAATAACCCCGTACTCAATCATCTTGCCATAAAAATCAAAGCAAAAACAGGCATAGTATATGATGCTCAAACAGAAGCTTTAGACGGAACAGTAACATTTAATGACAAAACCCAGTACAGATTCTGGTCAAGACCTATTATGGGCTTTAATAACCCAATGATGGATGAAGCTATTCCAACACAACTGTATTTTAAAGAAAAATATGATAACAAATGGAGATTGAAAGCAAAAACAATTATCATAGACAGCTACAAAGACAGAGATGTCGCTACATTAAAAAATGCTGATTTATATATTCAAGACACAAAAATGGCAAGTGCAGGAAAAATTAAACTGTACACTGATAAAGAACAACAATATATTGAAACAAATATGCTGGAACTCGGATCTTTGAGAAATATAGGCGCATTTGTTTCACCGGGTTTTGTGTTCCAAACTCCAAACTCTTCAACATTAAAACTAGGTCCGGCACTAACTTATGACCACGAAATTGGTGTAGGTGCAGTCGGACGCTTCCTTACAGATAAAAATCGTACAGATTTTGGCTACGGAACATCAAAAAGCAAAATAGTTGTACGTGGTGAACAGGAATTTACAGACAATTTAAGATTGCAATACGGTATAAATTCATATATGAATAACTGGTTCCTTGGCGGAAGAATGCCAAAATACGGCTTCCAGTTTATTCATCATAAAGCTTACGACCTTGATGATATCGGAGTGAACTTCCAAAACAGATTCACGGCAGGATATGCAAAAGACTGGAACAGAACTTTTTCAACAACTAAGGCATCCTGGATGACTCAATCCACAAAGTCTCTATTTTCCTATAAAAATACAGACAGCAAATTTGCGGCTGATTTCGGCGTAAGCCTTCAAACCAGTGCCAGCTTATACGGAACAGGTGATACAATGGGAGTTTTAAGAGCAGGTCCTTATCTCAGAACACAGTATAAAGCATGGCAACAATACCTTGCATATTATCAAGGTGCTGTGGCAGGTGATTCACCTATGAATTACGATAAATACTATTATGGACGTTCGAGTATTCAACTCGGTGAATCATTAAGAATATGCAGATATCTAACTTTGATGTATGCAGGCACAATTGTACTATCAGATGACACACCAAACGATAACATGTTTCAGGAAAACAGAATATACTTTGCTGTCGGACCTGATGATTTGAAATTTCTCGTCGGTTACGATGTTTACAGACAAAACGCATCTATGGGCGTTATAATGAATGTCGGTGCCGAAAATTCAGATGTAGAGTTTAAACGCTTAATTTTGAACGATCCTCAGGCTATCGGAAAACATAAAAAATCTGAAAAAGAAAGAATGGCTGCTCAAAAGAAAAAAGCAGAAGAAGAGAAAAAGAAAAAAGAATCAGATCCTATGAACCGCTCTGTTAAAGATTACAGAGACTACAATCCGGGCTTTAACATGATGCCGGGCGGTGCTTTACTTCAACCTTCTCTGATAAGACCACCCGGAATGTAGATTGTATATTATTCATTTGTAGTATAATATATTGAGATTAGACCATTATTTGACAAGGGGAATAATAATAAAATGACTCTAAAAGATTGGTTTGAAACCAGAAAAGAAGAACAAATTGCGGCTCGTCCAATCGATCCGAAAATTGATGATAATATTGGCAAACTTTGGGTAAAATGTTTCAACTGTAATGCACAGTTACCCAAAAAAGAACTCGAACACCACATGATGGTGTGTCCTGAATGTGGCTATCATTTTAGAATAAATGCAAAAACCAGAATTAGCCAGCTCTTTGATGAAGGCACGTTTGAAGAATATTTTGAAAATATTTCACCTTCTGATCCATTGGAATTTGTAGACACAGAATCTTATGTACAAAGACAGGAAAAAGCAAAAAAATCAACTAACCTGAATGATGCCGTAATAACAGGCATAGGCAAAGTTGAAGGTGAAGAAATAGCCTGTGCAATAATGGATTTTGAATACATGGGCGGTTCTATGGGCAGTGTCGTGGGTGAAAAGGTCACAAGAATAATAGAAGAAGCCTTGAAAAGAAAAATTCCTGTTGTAACAATCACTGCTTCAGGTGGAGCAAGAATGCAGGAGAGTGCATTGTCTTTAATGCAAATGGCAAAAACTAGCTGTGCGGTTGCAAAATTAAATGATGCAAAGCTCCTATACATAAATATCCTCACCGACCCTACATACGGAGGTGTTACAGCAAGTTTCGGAACAATCGGTGATATTATTATTGCTGAACAAGGCGCAAGAATCGGTTTCGCAGGTCGACGTGTAATTGAACAAACCATAAGACAAAAACTTCCCGCAGATTTCCAAACTGCTGAATACCTTATGAAACATGGACAAATCGACCTTATTGCAAAACGTCAGGAATTAAAAGAAACTCTTGCTAAAATTTTAAAACTACACAAACATTAATCAGAAGATTTTTGGGAATTATTAATATGAAATTAGATTTTGAAAAACCAATAATAAAAATAGAAGAAAAAATAGAAGAATTAAAAAAAATGAGCGAAGAATCAGGTATGGACTTGTCCAAAGAAATTGAAAATTTTGAACAACAGTCTCATGAATACAAAAAAGAACTCTATGAAAATCTAAAACCTTCACAAAAACTCCAAATCGCAAGACATCCTAACAGACCAAACTTTTTAGATTATATAAATTTAATCACAACTGATTTTGTGGAAATGCATGGAGACAGAGAAGGCACAGATGACAGAGCGATAATCGGCGGTCCTGCTAAAATAGGCGAAACACCGGTTATGATTGTTGGTACGGTAAAAGGCAAATCTACTAAAGAAAACCTTGTCTATAACTTTGGAATGCCTCAACCTGAAGGATACAGAAAAGCATTGAGACTCTTTGAACATGCAAACAGATTCGGGCTTCCTATCATTACATTAATCGATACACCGGGTGCTTATCCCGGTATTAAAGCAGAAGAACATGGTCAAGGAATTGCTATTGCCGTAAATTTAAAAGAAATGGCAAAATTAGAAGTACCCATCATAGCAATCATCACAGGCGAAGGCTGTTCAGGCGGTGCACTTGGTCTTGCAGTTGCTAACAAAGTTCTTGTGCTTGAACACGCATATTATACTGTTATTTCTCCTGAAGGCTGTGCTTCTATATTGTGGAGAGATGCAGCAAAAGCAGCTGATGCAGCAGAAGCATTGAAAATTACAGGTCCTGATCTTTTAAAATACAATATAATTGACGGAATTGTGAAAGAACCTCTTGGCGGTGCTCATTATGATTATGAAGCAATGGGCAATGAGCTGAAATCTGAAATTTTAAAATCCCTTGATGAATACAAAAATATGTCTGCACAACAACTAAAAGAAGACAGATACAATAAATTCAGAAGAATGGGTGTATTCAATTCATAATCAGGAGAAAAAGATTGAAAGATTACTATGAAATTTCCGTAAGCATTAACCCTAATGCTATTGAACTTGCAACAGAAGTATTTTTTGAAAGATTCGAATGTGAGGGTGTTGTTCAAGCAGAAGAAAAATATAAGGATCTTGAGCTTATCGAAACAACAAACAATATAGCAAAAGGCTATGTAAGATTTGAAGCAGACGAATTCTCTCCAAAAGAAGTCCAACAAATCTTTACTGAAGCTAAAGAAGAACTGAAAAAAGAAGGCTTTACCGATGAAGAACTCGGAAGCTGGAAAATTTCAGCACAAAAAGTAATCAATCAGGATTGGTCTCAGAAATGGAAAGAGCACTGGAAGCCAACAAAAGCTTCTGAACATGTAATAATATGCCCCTCTTGGGAAGAATGCAGTCACAAAAACGATGAAGTACTGATTACCCTCGATCCTGGCTCAGCTTTTGGAACAGGAACACATGCCACAACTCAACTTTGTATTCAAGCTATTGAAAAATATCTCAAAAAAGGTGATGAGGCAGCTGACATAGGAACAGGCTCGGGTATACTTGCTATTACGGCAATAAAATTCGGAGCTACTCATGCTGTGGCAATTGACAACGATCCTCTTGTCATCGATGTGGCAAAAGATAATGCTCAGGTTAACGGAGTTTTTAACAAAATAGATTTTGCGCATGCAACAGCCGATATGCTCACAGAACAGTATGATTTTGTTTGTGCAAATATTCTGCATAATGTTCTTGCTGAGATTATGGGTGATTTAAAAAATATTATGAAACCCAAAGCTCATATGGTTCTGAGCGGTATTTTAGATGAGAAAAAACAAATTGTTCTGGATGCTGTTGAAAAATATAATCTTAAAGTAATTGAAATACTTTCACAAGATCAATGGGTTGCCATTGTTGTACAGAAGATTGACTAATTCTTAGCATAGATGAAAATCTGTACAGCTTGTCACAAAAACTGTAATATCGTTTATTCCGGAAGATTTTAACACTTTTATCATCTCTGAAAGTGTACTGCCTGTTGTCAAAATATCATCAATTATCAAAATCTTTTCATCGTGATAATTTTCTTTTTTTACTTCAAATGCACCTTCCATATTTCTTGCACGCTCTTTAATTGATAGATTAAATTGAGGTTTTGTATCTTTTATTCGAAAAATCAAATCTTCTTTAACATCATATCCCCTTAACTTTGCAAATTCTTTTGCAACGAGAGACATGTGATTATACTTTCTCTTCTTTTCTCTTTTAATGTATAAAGGCACAGGAAGCAAAGTATACTTACCTTTTGAAGCATCTACTTTTTGCCAGAAATCATCCATAAGCTTTGCTTGAAAATATGCCAGCTCTTTTTGATTGTGATATTTCAATCCACGAATCAAGCGTTTGATTTCATCTTCATAAATCATTGCACTATATACACAAACACTATCAATATATTTGAGCTTTTTAGGCGGTAGAAAATTAATTTTTTCTATACAATCAGGACACATTTTTGAATTATGTTTTGTGTTTCCACAAAAATAACACTTTTTTTTATATATCAGGTCGAGTAATTGTGTGAAAAAATTAATCATATAATAATTATAATATGATAAAATAGTCTTATACACAGCTTTTTTGAAGAGAGAAATTTATGAATATTATAATAATGCTTTTGTTAATAAGTTTGTTAATTCTGGTGCATGAACTGGGACATTTTCTATCTGCCAGAGCACTTGGAATCAAAGTGGAGAAATTCGGATTCGGACTTCCGTTTGGTCCCACTCTTTTTCAAACAAAAATCGGAGACACTGAAATTCTTGTTCATGCTCTGCTTCTTGGCGGATATGTAGCATTCCCTGATGATGATACGGAATCAAAAGAAGAAAAAAATCCCGAAGATTTGTTCAAAAACAAACCAATATGGAAAAGAGCAATAGTGGTTTCAGCAGGTGTAATTGCAAATGTCTTATGTGCAATAGTCCTTGTTATGATTACAGCCTCTGTCTGGCACAAACTTCCAGCCGGAAAATATAATATTGATGTAGAAAAAATTACAGCACCAAAAGGAGCATCCGTTTACAACTCAGGTCTCCAAAAAGGTGACAGGATTTATAAAATCAACGGTACTGAAATTTTTCAACCCTTGCAAATTAACAAATTTGCACAGGCAAGTAAAAAACATGACGGACAAATTACAACAGAAATTTATAATGAAACTTTAAAAGCTCTGTCAGAGAAAAACTCTGAAATAAAAGATGCTTATAAAGTGCTTGAAAAAGGTACAAAGATAAATCTTATACCAACAAAAGATGAAGCGGAAGTAAAACTCTCAAAAGCTGCTCTTTTGGGCATGGAAAAAATAAAACCGGAAGAAATAAAACTCACAAAAGAACAAATAAATCTGCGTGATAAAATTCAAGGACAAAAAACTTTTGTAATTGACACGGAAATCTCATTGTCAGATATAGCCAAAGCACTTTCTGATACACAAAAACCAATGTATTTCACAGTTATACGTAACGGAAAACAGATTGAACTCAAACCTATTTATTCTGATGAAAAGGGTATCATTGGAATACAACAAAGGCTTGAAGAAATACTAATGCCGGCAAATACTCCAAAAGAAATAATCACAGCATCTCTTGCATACACATGGAGAATTACCGACCTGACAGTGCTCGGTCTTGAAAAACTTTTCACAGGACAAATTCCAATGAAAGAACTTCACGGCATTGTTGCCATAACAAAAGTAGGCGGAGACATGATTCAACATACAGGATTCTTTAACGGTATATTGCTGACAGCTATTATCAGTATAAACCTTGCAATTATGAATTTGCTGCCTATACCGGCATTAGACGGCGGACACCTTTTATTTTTGATTATAGAAAAAATAAAAGGAAAACCATTGGATGAAGAAGTTATCGCCAAAATCAGCAATTTCTTCTTTATGCTTTTAATTATTTTAATGTTATTAATAGTATTTAATGATATCTTTGCTTTAATTACAAAAAAAATATAAAATCTAGAGTATGGAAAAGCTCACTTATTTACAAGACAACTTAAAAGAAGACAGAATAATAAGATGGCCTGACAACTGCTTTCCGTTGAGGTTTTATATAGCACCATTCAAATTTTATGCGCTTCAAAATCAAGGCTACACATATTATGCACTTGTAAAAAGAGCACTTGAACAATGGGAAAAAGTAAGCGGCGGCAAGGTAAGATTTAAGCTTGTTCAAACCCTAAACGAATCACAGGTCAATCTGGAATGGAAACGTGTTGACAGAAAAGCACTCGGGCATTGTTATTTCCATTTTGATAATGCAGGCAGACTCTACTCAGCTGAAGTTCAAATAGGATTATCAGACGGTATACTTCATCAACAGTATCAGGATGAAAATGAAGTTTACCATACAATATTACACGAAATAGGTCACTCTCTCGGGCTCGGACACAGCCCGTATCAAAGTGATATTATGTACACACCTCACAAATACGGTGTAGTAAGTCTGTCGCAAAGAGATGCAAATTCCTTGCAATGGCTTTATAAACTGCCTTACGGAATAAGTATACAAGAGCTTGCTTCAAAACATGGAGTACATTCAAATGACATTGATGACATAATAATGAAAATATCCGGACAACCCAAATCAAAGGAATTTGAAAATATCAAAAGCTCTATCAAAATTCCTCAAAAAGATTTAATGAGTGAACAAGATACTCTTGCAGAATTAAAAAAATACAATCTGGGTCTTCAAAACGTACAAATTTCTTCTAATGTACAAGAATACATTAAGAAAAATTTGATGATGAAAAAAGACAAAAAGTCTTAGCTTACACCGATTAATCTTTTTAACTCATCAGGACGGCTTGATTTTGACAGTGCATCTTCAGCTGAGATAAGTTTTTGTTTGTAAAGGTTAGCCAAAGCTGTTTCAAGAGTCTGCATTCCGTGTTGAGCACCTGTTTGAATTGCTGAATACATCTGCGCAGTTTTTCCTTCACGGATAAGGTTTGCTATCGCACCGTTAACAACCATGATTTCCTGTGCCATTACACGACCTTTTTTCTCACCGTTTTCAGCTATCTTAGGAAGCAATGTTTGAGAAAATACTGCCGTTAAAGAGTTTGAAAGCATGATACGAATCTGCTGCTGCTGACCTTGTGGAAATACGTCAATAATACGGTCAATAGTCTGGCTGGCAGAAGAAGTGTGAAGTGTTCCCATAACCAAGTGACCTGTTTCAGCCGCTGTAATAGCAAGTGAAATAGTTTCAAGGTCACGCAACTCACCTACCAGAATGATATCCGGATCTTCACGAAGTGCTGATTTAAGAGCATTTGCAAAAGATCTTGTATCCTGTCCGAGTTCTCTCTGGTGAACTACACTTTTTTTAGATTTGTGAACAAATTCAACAGGGTCTTCGATTGTCAAAATGTGTTCATTACGGGTCTCATTAATATAGTCAATCATAGAAGCAAGTGTAGTAGATTTACCTGAACCGGTAGGACCTGTAACAAGAATCAACCCTCTCGGTTTTTCTGTGATTTTTCTAACTACCGCAGGCAAGCCCAAAGTTTCAAAAGACGGAACTTCAGTGTTAATAGTTCTGAATGCGGCAGCATAAGTACCATTGTTTTTATACACGTTAACACGGAATCTGCCCAGACCGTGAATACCGTATGAAAGGTCAAGTTCCCAGTCTTGTTCAAGTTTTCTTCTCTGTTCGTTATTCAATATCGGAAATACCAGAGATTCTACGTTCTCTGCCGTAAGAGCTTCCTGATTAGTTCTTACCAATTTTCCGTCTATACGAAACACAGGAGGAAGATTAGCAGATATATGGATATCACTTGCGCCTTTACCGACTGCTGCTTCCAATAATTCTTCTATTAACATTTATGCTCCTACTCTTTTTCCGATTTATTTCTTTAATGATATAATAATTTTACTTAACTAAATTTTACAATCTAGAACAACTATTGTCAAAAAAAATATTATGGAGAAAAAAATGTCAACAATTAAACCAATAAAACTTAAAAATTTCGAAATAGGTGCAGACAAACTAACAATCTTAGCAGGGCCATGTGCGATAGAATCAAAAGATATTCTTTTCAAGGTGGCACAAGAACTTAAAAAACTTACACAAACCCTTGATATAAATTATGTATTCAAATCATCCTTTGATAAAGCTAACAGAAGCTCTATTCATTCATACAGAGGACCCGGCATTGAAAAAGGTCTCGAGCTTTTAGCAGAAGTAAAAAAAGAATTTGATTTACCAATAGTTACTGACATACACCTGCCGGAACAGGCAGCAATTGTTGCAGAAGTAGCCGATATTCTGCAAATTCCTGCTTTTTTATGCAGACAAACTGATTTGCTTGTTGCTGCTGCAAAAACAGGAAAAATTGTAAATATTAAAAAAGGACAATTTCTTGCACCAGCACAAATGAAAACTCTTGCCAATAAAGTTAAAGAGGCAGGTAATGAACAAATTTTGTTCACTGACAGAGGAACTTCCTTTGGTTACAACAACCTAGTTACCGATATGAGAGGAATTCCAATAATGCAGGAAATGGGTTATCCTGTGGTATTTGATGCAACACACAGTGTTCAGCTGCCCGGCGGTGCAGGAGAATGTTCTTCAGGCGAAAGAAAATATGTTGAAACACTCGCCAAAGCAGCAACAGCAGCAGGAGCCAAAGCCCTGTTTTTCGAAGTTCATCCTGATCCTGACAAAGCACTCTGTGACGGTCCGAACATGTTGTCAATTGAAATGGCACAACGTGTATTCAAAATATGCAATGATATTTTCAAACTCGTAAATTAAAACAAACATTAAAAGTTTATACGTTCTTTCTCAACAACAACGGGTTTTTTGTTGACTCTGGTGTATATTGCTCCAATATATTCACCAAGTACACCCATACAAAAAAGCTGGACAGAGCCAAGGAAGAACAAGCTGATTATAATCGGTGCAACACCAAAGCTGAACTCATTCCAGAATAAAAGTTTGAGTATAAGATATAAAACAGCAATAAACAAACTGACAAAAGAAAATCCAAACCCGAGAAACGTCATCAATCTCAACGGTACTTTTGAATGTTTTACTATGCCGACCATGGCATTATCGTACATTGTATAAAAATTATTTTTTGTAATACCTCTTTTTCTTGACGGTTGTTTAAATTCAACAAAAGCTTTTTCAAAGCCTATTTCACAAATCAAACCGCGAAGATAAGGATAAGGGTCATCTATTTTTTTTATTTCATCCATCACTTTTTTGTCATATAACCCAAAGCCTGTACAATTTTTCACAAGATTTGTATCATCATCCGCAATCCTTGAAATAAGTTCATAATATACACTTCTGATTAAGAAAAGCAAAAAGCTTTCTTCGCTCTCTGTTTTTAAGCCCAGAACAACCTTGTATCCTTCTTCCCATTTTTTTATAAAATCAGAAATAAGTTCAGGCGGATCCTGTAAATCAGATGCCAGATAAATCACCGCATCAGAGTCAGCCTGAATCATTCCGTAATATGGTGAACGGATATGTCCAAAATTTCTTGCATTCAAAATTACTTTCACTCTTTTATCTTTTTCAGCAAGCTCACGAAGCTTTCCGGCTGTATTATCCGAAGAACAGTTATCCACCAGAATATATTCAAATTCATATCTGTCAGAAAACAATTCTGCCTGTTTCATAACTCTCTCATAAAGATTATCTATATTTTCTTCTTCGTTGTAACAGCTGGATACAAAACTAATTTTTTTCATGATTCTTTTTAAACACCCAATTTTTATTTAACAAAAATGATAATACAGCCATAAAACATGTAGTGACAAACCCCGCAAGATATAAGTTTAGCGCAAATATTTTAGCAATTTTTAAAAGTAATATATTTATAGAGCATATAATAGCATATACCGCAAAAAACTTGAATATTAATCCGTTATTTCTGTTCTGAAACACAAGCGTTCCTGTTGTTTTAAAATTGAACAATACACCTGCAATTGTAGACAATATAACAGCAAGCGAATAATGAAGCCCAAGAAACAACAAAACTGCATAAGCACAATATCCAAAAAGAGTATTGAGAATTCCGACAAGAACAAATTTAACAAATAAAAAGTCTAATTTTAAATCTATTTTCATATCTGTAAATTATATTATAAATTAACAAATTTTCACATATAAGCGCAATGAGACATTTTAAGATACCATTATAAATTATGGAAAAATTGTTTGAAAAACCTGAAAAAATTTTTTTAATAATTTGTTTGTTCTGGGGTTTTGTATTTTTGATAATAAACCCTCCGTTTCAGGCCTCTGATGAAACTGCACACTTCTGGAAAACATATGCGCTTTCACAGGGCTCTTTAAATTATAAAAAACTCACAACTGACACAATAAATGGTTACAAAACAGACAAACCCTATGTCATAGCAGGTGATTATCTGCCAAAAGGAATAGCGCAAGCACCTTACATAAATAACCATATAAGATTCAAAAGTAATGAAAAAACAAGTTTTTCTGAAACAAAGCAAATATTGAACATAAAATTGGACGATTCCGAAAAAGTTTTTCAGCATTATTATTCGCCTGCATATACCCCGCTTTCATATTTTCCACAGTTTATGCTGATGAAAATCTTAACAGCTTTTGACATAAATCCGGGTTGGATTTTATACTGTCTGAGAATTTGTTCTCTTCTTGTCTATTCTTTATTTGCTTTTTGGGCAATAAAAACAGCCGCTGTACAAAAATGGATATTCTTTTTAATTGCTCTTTTACCAATGTCGGTTTATCAAGCAGCAGCATTAAATACGGACGGAATAACAAACGGGCTGTGTTTTTTAACAATTGCTTATTTTTTGAAGCTCATATTTGATTCAAAAATAAAAATTATTTCTAACAGGCAATTTTTAACAGCCGGAATTTTAATAACTTTGACAGCAATCTGCAAGTTTGCATACTTTCCTGTATTGTTGATGTATTTTTTGATTCCAAAAGAAAAATTCCATTCAAAAGTTAAAAAGTACACAGTTTTTGTATGTTATTTCATTTTGAACATAATACTAACCTACATAATTACTCATATAAGTATGACCGGTTCTTCAGATCTTTTCGGGCATGAACTCAGAGCACAAGCTTCTGCATTTTTAATTCATAATCCTCTTACGGTTTTGTTTGCCGTTTTAAAAACTACTATGGTTCATTTTGACAAATATTTAAACGGAGTAATAGGTTTATTTGGCTGGCAGGATACAAGAATGCCTTCTTTAGCAGTATATTTGTATATTTTATTTTTGATTTTTACAGCCGTTTTTTATCCAAAAAATAACGAAGAAGATAAATTTAATCTATTGCAAAAAATTGTCTGTATTTCTATTTTTATTACCTCTTATTTATTAGTTTTCCTTGCATGTTTTGTAGTAAATCAGATAGATGTTTACGGAAATATTGTAGGTGTTTCGGGAAGATATTTTATTGCTGTACTTCCTTTATTATTTATAATTTTCAGCAATAATAAACACCGAACTGAACCCCAAATCTATGCTACAACAATTATTTTTGCTGCAAATATTATACTATTTATAAGTGCTGTTAGTATATTTTACAGATATTACATATAAACATGGAGAAGATGTACGAAAATGAAAAAATTTATTGAACAACCTCAAAATATATTTCTTATTATTGCCATATTCTGGGGATTTTTATTTATGATTTTCAACCCTCCGTTTCAAGCACCTGATGAAGATTCTCATTTATACAAAATATACGGAATTACAGACGGATCCTGGAGTTTCAAAAAATATACAACAGATAATATAGGCGGAATCAGTCTGGGTAAAAAGCTGACCTTTAGCGGACAAATTCTTCCGTCAGGTTTAGTAAAAGCTTCCAGATATAACAAACGTATTGCAGGTGAACCGCTTAAAAAAACCAGTTTTGAAGAAACAGCACAAATCGCTAAAATTTCTCTGGAGAAAGAAAACAAAATTTTTATAGGCTATCCTGCTCCATTTTATACACCTTTATCTTACATTCCTGCAATCTTTTTTGTACTCATATTAAAACTCATTAATGCTTCACCATTTTGGATGCTATATGTTTCAAGGCTTTGTTCTCTCATCACATACACGGCTTTATTATATTTCACTATTAAAATTACACCTGTCAAAAAATGGATGTTTTTAACACTCGGACTCTTGCCAATGTGTTTGTATCAAGCTTCTGCACTAAGCACAGACGGCCTTTCTAACGGTGCTGCGTTCTTTTTGACCGCTTACGCTCTTTATTTATCTTTTAGCAAAGAAGTCAAAAAAATCACCAGAAGACACATTTTAACTTTTCTCGGATTGATTACCCTCTTATCAATATGTAAATTTACTTATTTCTGGTTAATTTTGTTATATTTTTTAATACCTAAAGAAAGATTTGATTCAAAACTGCAAAAATATAAACTTTTTGCTTTGATTTTTGGAATAAGCGGAACTTTATGTATCATTCCGATTTTATACCATATGCATATAACACAAGGCCTTCAAGCAGTACAATCATTTTCAACCAATCTGGAAAAATCAGATTTGACAAAATTCATATTCAACCATCCTATTGAATATATTCTGCTTATATCAAAAACTCTTCTCTACAATTTCAGATATTATCTGAACGGTTTTGTGGGTTTGTTCGGATGGATAGATACACCACTGCCCTATTATGCAGTCTGGACTTATATTTACACAATAGTGCTTGCATCAATAACTAATTATGATGAAAAGTCAGTTGATATTAATCTAAAAGAAAAAATCCTTTTTAGCATAATCAGTCTGGGTTGTTTGTTTTTGATATGCACATCTTGTTATTTGAATTTTTTACCCGATGATTACACAAACACAATAGCAGGAATACAGGGGAGATATTTTATACCTTTTGCCCCTTTGTTTTTTCTTTTGTTTTACAACACAAAAATCAATTTTAAGACAAAGCTTTTTGAGTATCTTATTATATTTTTAATAAATTTTGTTCTGTTTATAAGCTTAATCAGAATAATTTACAGATTTTATATTTAGAAAAGAAAACGCAGATGAAAAAGATTCTAATCAAACCCGAAAATATATTTCTAATCCTGTGTTTGTTATGGGGAAGCATAATGATGATTATCAACCCTCCGTTTCAAACACCGGATGAAGCTCAGCATTTTTTTAAAATGTACGGCTTCACAAACGGAACTTTCAATTTTAAAGTATTAAATAAGCACACAGGTGATCTTCTGCCTGAAAGTATTATCAAAATCAGCAAATTTGAAAAAATAGGAGGACACCAAGAGCTAAAAACCACAAAAACTGAAATCACAGAAGCTCTAAAAATAAAACTCGAAAAAAACAAAACAAAATTTTATAAATTTACACCAACAGGTTACACTCCTGTTTCATATTTCCCTTCTTTTTTAGTTTTATGGATAATGAAACTCCTTAACACACCACCGTTAATAATGATGTACATGCTAAGGCTATGCTCACTTTTTTTATACACAGGTTTGATTTATCAGGCAATAAAAATCATGCCCGCAAAAAAATGGCTCTTTGCATTACTTGCATTAATGCCTATGACACTTTATGAAGCTTCTTCTGTTTCAACAGATGCACTGACAACAGGTCTTGCTTTTTTGTTCATAGCATATGCACTAAAACTTGCATTGGATAAAAACATAAAAAAAATCAGCAAAAATGAATTTATCATTTTTGGTTGCCTTCTCACCTTTACTTTGATTTGTAAATATGCATACTTTCCTTTGATACTTTTATATTTTTGTATACCAGAAGAAAAGTTTAATACACAAAAAACCAGATATTTATATTTTTTCACTCTGTTTTTACTCAACATTTTTATTACAGGAATTTATATTCTCCATATCTTGTCTGTGGGACAAAACGTAATCTCAGGCACACCGGGTTATGACAGAAAATTTATGATTGGATTTATCCTAAACAGATTCAGCTGGTTTTTGGATTTCTTTTGGCAAACCGTAAAATCACAGTGGAGCGTATATTTATATTCTTACATAGGTCTTTTGGGATGTAATGACACATTTTTGAACGTATATTTGTTAAAAGGGTTTATTCTTATATTGATAACAGCAGGATTGTTTAAAACAGACAAAAAAGAAGCAGTTTTTGATTTAAAAATGAAATTTTTATTCCTGATTTCATTTTTGGCTTCTTTTGTAATTATATTAACCTCGGCTTTCATTCTTTTTCAGTGCTATCCTGTGTTTTGCGGAATCCAGGGAAGATATTTTATACCCGTAATGCCATTGTTGTTTTTTCTTTTGGATAACAAAAAATGGAGCTGGAGGAAAATGCCTATTTATTTAATCATTGGCATTGTAATTCTTATGCCTTTTGTTTTAGGTACACTAATAAACAGGTTTTATTTATAAAAGTATTAATAGGCTGCTTGAGGAAATTATGAGTTTCAAAAAATATCAAGACAAAATTTTTAATATACTGCTTCTTTTTATATATGCAGCAATTACACTAATTTCTGTATTACATCACGAAATATGGAGAGATGAAGCACAGGTATGGCTTGTAACAAGAGATTTGAGTTTTCTTGGCATAATTGATCATGTAAGAAATGAAGGACATCCTCTTTTGTGGTATTTTCTTGTTCTTCCGTTTTCAAAACTCAATCTTCCTGTTTTTTCTATGCAGGTAATAAGCTGGATTTTCATGATAATTTCAGCAGGTTTTTTGGTCTTTAAATCTCCGTTCAACAAAATTTCAAAAATTTGTATTTTGTTCAGTGCAGGTTTTTTATATTGGCTTGCGGTAATTTCAAGAAATTATTCACTGATTCCTCTATTTTTATTCGGTGCTGCATATTTTTATTCAACACAAAAAGAGCATCCCTGTATTTATTCGATATTTGTTGCTCTTCTATCTCAGACACATATTCTGATGTGCGGTTTTTGTACAGGGTTGACAATGTTATTTGGATATGAAAATCTGCTAAAGAATAAAGAAGCCTTTGAAAAAAAGAAGCCGTTTTTGTTTTCTTTTATGATTATGTCATTTTCTATACTGGCTCTATTTTTCTACATAATAACCAGACCTGACGACAACATCAGTATTCAGCAGTTTGTTTCAGACCATGGCATAAACCTGTTACGGTCATTTTTGGAAGTATTTTTGAATCTTTACGGAGGAATTACTTTTCTGTGGCTTATCATAATTACAATGTTTATTATTACAGCATCAGCAATCATTTTTTATGAAAGCAAAAAACTCTTTTTCGTATATCTTTTCAGTCTTTTATATCAGTTTATGATTTATATTTTTGTATGGCAGACCAGTCCTGAAAAAGCTTTTACATTTCTTTTAACAATCGTTTTTTGTTTTTGGATTATTCTAAACAAAGCGAATTTAACGCAAAAAAGAAAAATCATATATAACCTTGTTCTATCAGCAATTTTGGCGTTCAGTTTTCAAGCTTCATATCAAATCACAATGAACGACATAAACTATGATTATTCAGGAAGTAAAAAAACAGCAGAATTTATCAAAAAAAATATAAGCAGTGATTCTGTGATAATCTCTAATAATCCTCTTACAACAGCCGGTGTTTTTGCTTATCTTCCGGGAAGAAAATTTTATTCACCCAATTACAAAGCTTTTTACACCCTCGGTTTTGGAAAAAATCTTGATTTGTCAAAGCCGTTCGCTTTTGAAAAAGAAGATAAATTCAAAAATAAGAAAGTATATTACCTTTACAGCGGAATGGGCAAACCTGAAACAACAAAAAAAATAATATATGCCTCAGATGAAACAACGCTGATACCAACAGAAGTTTATTACATAATTGACGAACAGGACAAAAAATAATGGATAAAAAAATATTTAATATACAAAATCTTTTTCTTATTCTGGCAATCTTCTGGGGAAGTTTGTTTATATTGATAAATCCTCCTTTTCAAGCACCCGATGAAGATGCTCATTTTTTCAAAATGTACGGGTATACAGAAGGTTCTTTCAGCTTTAAAAAGGAAAACAACTATACAGGTCAGATTCTTCCCGAAAATTTTATTAAACTTCAAAAATTCTATGACCTGTTAAAATTTGACAGCGATATAAAAACTTCACCTCAGGAATTGGCCTCGGCAAGCACTGTACAGCTTGAAAAAAATAAAACACAATTTTTTAGATTTATACCGACAGGTTATACTCCTCTTTCTTATTTTCCCTCATTTATAATTATGTTTTTGATGAAATTTTTGAATTTTACACCTATCTCCATGATTTTCATACTAAGGTTTTGTTCTCTGTTGACATATCTGGCTATGTGTTACTTTGCACTAAAAATAACACCGGTACACAAATTATTGTTCTTCACTGTGTTTATGCTGCCATTAAACCTCTATCAGGCAGGTGCAATAAGCACCGACGGTATTACTTCTGGACTTGTATTTTTATTTATAGCATACACTTTAAAACTAAAATTTTCAGAAAATTCAAAGCTGACAAAAAAAGAAACGGGAATATGGGGTTTATTAATAACTCTCATTTGTATTTGCAAATATACTTATATTCCGCTGATTTTTTTATATTTCATAATTCCAGTGGAAAAATTTGAAAACAAAAAAGCTTATTTAAAAGAATTTTTAAAGTTTTTATTTTTAAATATTTTTATTATTTTGATTTTTGTATATTACGTAATAACAATATACAGCAATACAAAATATGAACTTGCAGACAAAACAGTTGACAAAAGTATATTGATAAAATTTATCATTACACATCCTGTACAATATTTAAAAATGATTTTCTTGACACTGTCAAAGCTTCACAGATTTTATATAAATAACATGATTTCAAGCTTTGGCTGGAATTCTGCAATGGTTCCCATATTTGTATCAAATCTTTTCTATGTTCTTTTATTATGCAGTGTGTTTTTTAAAGACCTCAAAGAAAAATCTCTTTTTTATCATTTGAAGGACAAAGCTGTTTTTCTTTTCTCGGGTATTTTAATTTTTTTGGCAACAATCACATCCGTTTATTTGATTTATCAAAAATCACCAATAATTACAGGAGTTCAAGGCAGGTATCTGTTCCCTCTTATTCCGATGTTTTTTATACTTTTTTCATCATACAAGTATAACCTTCAAAACAAGATTATCCCTATTTTGGTAATCGGATTTATGCAAATTTTGCTTTTTATATCAGTACTCACACTAATCTTAAGATTCTATTAATTTATATGGACAAATCAAAACTCAAAAATTTAATATTTATTTTTTTATATGCACTTTTTACATTGATTGTGCTTTTGCACCATGAAATATGGGCAGACGAAGCTCAAGTCTGGCTGGTGGTAAGAGATTTAAATCTTTTTGAAATAATTGAACACGTAAGAACAGAAGGTCATCCTCTTTTGTGGTATTTTCTTGTTCTTCCCTTCTCAAAGCTAAATCTTTCGATTTTCTCCATGCAGATTCTAAGCTGGTTTATTATGACAACAGCAGCAGGTTTTTTTCTTCACAAAACTCCTTTTAATACTTTTTGTAAAATATCAATTCTTTGCAGCTCTGCGTTTTTATACTGGTTTTCAGTTATTTCAAGAAGTTATTGTCTGATTCCGCTGTTAGTTTTTGTGCTGGCATGGCTTTACAAAAAACAAAAAGAACACCCTTACCTTTATACAATCACTTTAATCTTTCTGGCAAACACACACATCATTATGTTTGGTTTTTGTTTCGCTTTACTGGTTTTGTTTATGTTTGAAAACATCATTGAGGATAAAAACAAAAAAGCCATTATTCCTTTTTCTTTAACAGCAATTTCTCTTGCTTCAATTGTTGTCTATCTTTTTGGCAGCAAGAAAGAAAATGTCATAGTACAAACCTTTACACCTGATTTTTCCATAAATGGATTGTTAGATGTCTATTCAAAAATAGTATTTAATCTTTTTGGATATACTAATATTTTTGTGAATATTCTGTTGTTTTGTTTTCTGATATCTGCAATAATTTTTCTGTTTAAAAAAGACAAAAAGATATTTTTCGTTTGTCTTACAAATCTTATTTATCAAGGTTTGATTTTTATTTTTGTCTGGTCAATACTTCCACAAAGAGCCTTTTGTCTGCTGCTTGTTTGTGTATTTTGTCTATGGGTTGTTTGTGAAAGTAAAACAAAAAACATTATCAGTTTTTCAATCGCTTTGATTTTTCTTTTAACAATTCCTGAAGGAATCAAACTTATTACAAAAGATTTTAAATATCCGTTTTCAGACGGAAAAAATACAGCTGAATTCATAAAAAAGAATATACCCGAAGATGCCTTTATTTTAAGCAACTATCCGATTACAACAACACCTGTCAGTGCATATCTTCCAAAAGACAAATGGAAATTTTATTACAAAGGATATGATGACTTTTATACGTACACCATCTGGAATAAACCGATACCGTTATCATTCACCCCTGTTCCGCTTGCCGAAGCAATGAAAAAACACGAAACTGTTTATGTAATAATGAGTGCAGGAGCTTTTTATGAGGATGTAAAACCTATTTATGCCTCAAAAAACAACATCTTAACAAATCAGGAGAGATTCAACATTTATGAATTCGGAAGATAAAAAAAATTTGGTATTAAATACATTTTTTACAGCTTTATATGCTGTTTTTACACTGGTTACGGTGTTGCACCATGAAATCTGGTCAGATGAAGCTCAAGTATGGCAGATTGTACAGAATGTTTCTTTCTTAGGACTGTTTAAACACCTTGTGAATGAAGGACATCCGTCATTTTTCTACCTGCTTGTTATGCCTTTTGCAAAAATCTTTCAAACAGCCGGCTCAATTATCATAATGCAGATAATCTGCTGGGCATTTATGTGTGCATCTGTCTTTTTGCTGCTTCAATATTCTCCATTTTCAAAATTTGCAAAGTTTGCAATTGTAACAAGTGCCGGATTTTTATATTTTCTTCCAATTAATGCAAGAAGCTATTCTGTTTTGCCGTTTTTTGTTTTTCTTCTGGCAATATTGTATCCAAAATCAAAAGAGAAACCGCTTATTTACTCAATAATCCTTGCTATAACGGCAAATGTCCATGTGATAATGTTCGGATTCTGTGCAATCTTGACTGTATTTTTTATGTATGAAAACAGAGCAAAAAAATATATTCCTTCGTATACAATAATGATATTGTCTCTTCTGGCAGTAGTTCTTCAGCTTGCAGGAACCTCCTCAAGCAACGAATTTATATCTTACGGACAATATAACCTTGTCAGTTCTGCATTCAGTGTATTTTCAAAATTTTTTGTGAACGGTTACGATGATATGTATCAGCAGACCCATCACTTTTTGTTTGCACCGACTGCAATTACATCTATTAGTTTGATTGCCGGATTGTTCTTTGCAAATTTTATCGGACTTTTCAAAAATAACAAAAAATTGTTTCTGATAGCTTTATGCGGTGTCGGGTTTCAATTTTTTGTATACATTTTTAGTTACAATGTATATGTATATGTGACAAGAATTTATTGTGCATATATCATTCTGATTTTTTGCTGGTGGATTCTTTTAAACACAAACACACTGCGTGAAAAATCCCGAAAAGCATTCAATATCTGTATTGGTATCTTTTTTATACTAACAATGTTCAACGGTCTTAAGTATACGCTTTTAGATTTACAATACAACTTTTCAAGCGCAAAAGAAACAGCTGAATATATCAACATGAATATAGATAAAAACGCAATGATAATCGAAAATTTTGACCCTGTGTTTGTTTCAATACTCCCGTATTTGAAAGAACACAAACTTTGTTCAACTTCATCTGACAAAGAATTTTCATATATTACATGGGGGAAAGATCTAAAACAGATGAAATCTGACTATGGACTATTGGAATACATACAAAATTTAAAGACAGACAAACAAATTTATCTGATAACTTCATCTTTCAGAAACATAAATTCCCCTTCCGAATCATTACCTCAACATTTTGAGTTGATATTTGCATCTTCGCCTTCAATTGCCGAAGGACAAAGCTTTAAAATATATAAGTATAAATATTAATTTTTCATTAACTTTTGATTTTTTTTCAAAATCGAATGCTATAAAAGAATAGTAAGTTAGAAAAGAAGTAAACTCATCAATAAAAGGAGGACATCATGTCAATCAGACCATTAGGCGACAAATTGGTAATCAAAGTTATAGAAGACACTGAACAAACTTCAGGCGGAATCTTCATCCCTGATTCAGCTAAAGAAAAGCCGCAAAAAGGCGAAGTAGTAGCAGTAGGACCGGGAAAAACTCTCGAAGACGGTAAAAAAGAAGAAATGGAAGTTAAAGTAGGTGAAAAAGTCCTTTTTGCAAAATATGCAGGTACAGATGTAAAAATGGGCGACCAAACTTTCAAAATCATGTCTGTAAAAGACGTGCTAGGTGTCTTAGAATAATTTAGACTATTAATTCATTAAGGAGAAAAAAAATGGCTAAAAGAATTGTATTCAATGAAGAAGCTAGAAAAAGCTTACTCAAAGGTATAGACGCAGTAGCCGATGCTGTAAAAGTAACACTCGGACCTAAAGGACGCAACGTTATTTTAGAAAAAAAATTCGGTGCACCTCAAATCGTTAACGACGGTGTAACAATTGCAAAAGAAATCGAACTTGAAGACGGCCTCGAAAATGCAGGTGCACAACTTCTTAAAGAAGTTTCTTCAAAAACAAACGATGTTGCAGGCGACGGTACAACAACAGCTTCTGTACTGGCTCAAGCTATTGTTAGAGAAGGTTTAAGAAACCTCACAGCAGGTGCTAACCCTATGGGAATGAAACGCGGTATGGACAGAGGCGTCGAAATGGCTGTTGAAAAAATCAAAAAGATGGCCCAACCTGTTGATTCAAAAGAAAAATTGGCACAAGTTGCTACAATCTCAGCCGGAAACAACTCAATGATAGGTGATTTGATTGCAGATGCTATGGAAAAAGTAGGCACTGACGGTGTTATCACTGTCGAAGAATCAAAATCTTTCGGTACAAACCTCAAAGTTGTTGAAGGTATGCAATTTGACAAAGGCTACATTTCACCTTACTTTGTTACTGACCCTGAAAGAATGGAAGCAGTTCTTGAAGATGCTTATGTTCTTTGTGTAAACAAAAAAATCAACCTCATTGCTGACCTTGTACCTATCCTTGAACAGGTTGCACGTGACGGACGTTCTTTGTTAATCATCGCTGAAGACGTTGAAGGCGAAGCTCTTGCTACTCTTGTTGTAAACACAATGAGAAAAGTCTTAAGAGCAGTTGCTGTTAAAGCTCCCGGATTCGGTGACAGAAGAAAAGCAATGCTTGAAGATATCGCTATCTTAACAGGCGGCGAAATGTTCACAGAAGAACTCGGAATCAAACTTGAAAACATCACTGTTCAAATGCTCGGTAAAGCAAAACGCGTTACTGTAACAAAAGACAACACAACAATCGTTGTTGGTGACGAAAACAAAGAAAGAGTTGCTGACAGAGTAAGATTAATCAAAAAACAAATCGAACAATCAGATTCTGAATATGATAAAGAAAAACTTCAAGAAAGACTTGCAAAACTTTCAGGCGGCGTTGCCGTAATCGAAGTTGGTGCAGCTTCTGAAGTTGAATTAAAAGAAAGAAAATTGAGAATTGAAGATGCTCTTAACGCAACAAGAGCTGCAAAAGAAGAAGGTATTGTACCCGGCGGCGGTGTTGCGCTTGTCAGAGTAATGCAAGAAATGGCTAAATCATTAGATACTTGCCCTTACAATTCTGATGATGAAAAAGTCGGATATAGAATCCTTCTTGATGCCCTTCACATTCCTTTGAAACAAATCGCTGACAACGCTGGTGAAAAAGGCGATGTTGTAGTTGAAGAAGTTAAAAAACTTCCTGAAGCAGAAGGTTTTGATGCTTTAACAAACGAATATGTTGATATGTTCAAAGCAGGTATCGTAGACCCTGCAAAAGTTACACGTTCAGTACTTGAAAATGCTGTATCAGTAGCTTCAATGTTGCTGACAACAGAAGCTGCTGTTGTAGAAATTCCGTCAAAAGAACCTGCACCGGCAATGCCTCCTATGGGCGGTATGGGCGGAATGATGTAACCCTTACAAATTGATTCATAAAAATCGAAAAAACAGGTCAAAGTTTGACCTGTTTTTTTGTGCGCATAAAAACTTTACAAAAGCTGTCTTTTATCAGAAAAATCAGTACTTAACGCTTATTATTCTAAACGGAAATTACATATATGTAATATGTTGTTTTTTGAAATAAATATAATTACGTGTATGGAACGAGATGAGAAAAAGTTAACAAAGCTTTTGGGACACTATCTCAAATTATTAAGAGAAGAAAAAGGAATTTCTCTTAACATTTTTGCTTACGAAAATGATCTTACCACAGCTACCGTAAGCAGAATTGAAAACAGTCTTGTTGACACAAAATTTTCAACTCTTGTTAAATATGCAAAAGGACTTGAAATACCACTTGAAAATATTCTCAGCAAACTTAATATTGATTATACAAATCAAGAATATTAAAAGATAGATATACTAATGTTTATAAGATTTGACTCTTCCTCCATCAACTTCGTGAACATTTTCGATAGTAATAAATGCCGAATCATCAACTGATTTCACGAGTTGTTTGAGCTTTGCTATTTCCAATCTGTTGATTACACAGAAGATAATTTTCTTCTCTGCACCTGAATATCCGCCGCGTGCTCTGAGGTATGTAACACTGATATCAAAATTTTTCATAATTGCATTTCCGATATCATCGTGTTTGTCCGTTACTATTCTGACTGACTTAGACTCATTTAAACCTTCTATAACAATATCAATGACTCTGTAAGCAATAAAGTAGGTAATCATTGAATACATCGAGCTTCGCCAATCGTTGTATACAAATCCGGCAGCAGTGAATATAAAAAGATTGAAAAACATTATTATCTCACCAACAGAAAAACCCCATCTTTTTGAGAGCCTAATAGATAAAATCTCTGTTCCGTCAAGGGAGGAATTGCTGCGAAGAACAAGTCCGACGCCTGCACCCAGAATCAAACCGCCAAAAATACAGGCAAGAAAAGGATCTGACACATGTTTATGCGACAACCATACAGGCATAAGAGATACACCCACAGACAAAACAGATACTGCGTAAAAAGTTGATGCAACAAACAGTTTGCCCATTTTCTGCAATGCCAGAAATATAAACGGCAGATTCAAAACAAAAATACACAAACCCAATGCAAAATTTGTTTTATAGTTTGTCATGATAGCAATACCGAGAATACCGCCATCAATAATTTTATTAGGAATTAAAAAAGCTTCAAGGGCAAATGCAGCAATCAGTGCACCAAGGGTCATAACTATCAGATTAAATAAATTCTTCTTCATGCCTCAATCATAACATATTACTTTGAAACCACGCAATAAAGTATTGTTATTTTAAAACTTTCGTGTATAATCTTATTAGCAGCTGTTAAGAAAAGGTTTTTGGCTGCTATCGTTTATCTGAACAAAAGAGTTTTCAGAAAAGCTTCTGCGAAAGGAATTCCTCTCTTTTGTTTAAGAAATTTTTTGTTTAATTAATAGAATATGAGCGTTTGCAAATTCAATTACAAGTATATTAAAGATAAAGCAACCCCGGGAAGTTGGAGAAGGGGTTATGAAAGCTATCAAAAAGACATAGTGCTTTCATATGATAAAAAAATTGCAGGTGTTGATGCCAAAGTCAAAGGCAATTTCAAAGATGCTTATGAAACAAGCCTAACTTTCACAAAAACAGGTGTAAAGGCTGATTGTTCATGCCCGTTAAAAGAAGAATGGTGCAAGCATGCAATTGCCGTTGGTCTCAAAGTAATTGAAGACAAAGTTTATGACGAATATTTAGAGCGTGTACACAAAATCAAGCCTGAATATCCTGATGAAGAAGTTCCGCCTGTTGAAAACCCGACAGGTAAATACATATTCCATTTCAATCCCAAAAGAAGACAAAATTTCTTTTCTATTCTGGTAATGGACAGAGAATCAGGAAAAGTTATCCGTGACTTAGAAGCAATTTTAAGGGCACTGATAGAAATTCAAAGGACAGATAAATCTTTTATCTTAAATAATGAAGAAAAAGTAGAACTGGCTATTTTCCAACTTTTGTTACAACGTTCCAGACTTGATAAAAAAGCAGGCTGGTACGATGTTCCTATTAATAAGTTTGATGGATTTTTCCAGCTTCTTTCCAAAGCAGAAGAAGTTATAGACGGAAAAACAAAACAAAGACTGCGTTTTGATGACAAAGAATGGGAACTTGCACTTTCCGTAAACTTTTCAATGGTAGGAAATGTTCTTTTGTCGCTGACTTGGGAAAGACCTGACGGAAGTGACTCATATCCCTTTGAAGAAATCAGATATTTTTCACGCCAATTGAAATGGGGCAGATACAAAAATGTTATTTTCCCAACAAACACACCTGTCTCAGCTCTTCCTCAAAATCTTATTAAAGCGAGCTTTACAGATGTAAAAGATGCTGACGGTGCAAAATTTTTATACGAAGAACTGCCAAAACTTCAAAAAGCAATGAAAGTAACTGTTTCAGAAACAATCGAAAAATTGTTTTTGGAACAAAAGCCACCGATTAATATAGTAAAATTGGGCTTGGATTACGATGGTTCGTTAAAAGCAGAGCTTGAGTTTGAATATGACGGAACCCGCGTTCCTTATTCAAAACATACCGAAAAAACACCCTATGTAACAATCAAAAAGCCGAAAGAAGATTTGCTATACTGGGTAAAAAGAAACACACAGCATGAAGAAGCAGCATACAACATGCTACTTGCCTGTAAATTTGCACCTATGCAAACCAATAACCTTGCACTTGAAAAAGAAAACGCAATCGATTTTTACAACTATTACATCCAACAGGCAGGTGACGGCTGGGTTTTTGAAGAAAAAGACGACATGTCATTCTTCAAGCTGACAAAAAGCCCGTTTGAATTATGTGCTGACATAGATTTTTCAGTAGATTCCACAGACAGTTTTGATGTTGAGTTATACGGAAAAGTCGGTGATGAAATTATCCCGTTTGATGATGTATATGCACTTACAATTGACAACAGTAAATATGTAAGAATAAAGAATCTCGGATTTGCAGAAGTTCCGACAATGGATATTTATTCATTAATGAGAGCTTTCAACACTTTTGATGTATACAAAAACGATGATAATAAATACATAGTAAAAACATACCGTGCAGGTTTATTATCCGAAATGGAAAACCTCGGCATGAAAATTAAAATGAGCAGAAGGTTTAACAAATTCTGGAAACAGATTTCTACCTTCTCAACAATGGATGTGCCTTCTCTTCCTAAAGGAATTAATGCAGAATTCAGAGAGTATCAAACAAGAGGTTTTGGCTGGCTGTGGTTTATGTATCAATACGGACTAAACGGAATTCTTGCCGATGATATGGGTCTTGGTAAAACCTTGCAAGCTCTGGCTCTTATACAAAAAGCCAAAGAAAAAAACAAAAAAGCACCCAACCTGGTTATTTGTCCGACATCAGTTGTATTCAACTGGGAAAATGAAATTGAAAAATTCGCTCCCGGTCTTTCCTGTCTGAAACTTAGCGGTACAGAAAGAAAAGATCTGTTTAAAGAAATTCCTAAATATGATGTTGTAATTACAAGTTATGCGTTAATCAGAAGAGACATCGCTAAACTAAAAAAACATGAATTCAGATATGTTATTCTGGATGAATCTCAAAATATCAAAAACGCAGACTCTATAACAGCTCAGAGTGTAAAACAATTGAATTGTAAACACAAACTTGCACTCTCAGGTACTCCAATTGAAAACAGGCTGGAAGAGTTATGGTCAATTTTTGACTTCTTAATGCCGGGCTTCTTGTTTGATAAAAATGAATTTAACTATCGTTATGTTACTCCTATCATGGAGAGAGAAGACAAAACTGTTGAAAAACGCTTAAAATCACAAATTTATCCGTTCATTTTACGTCGTATGAAACGCGATGTAGCCAAAGATCTTCCGGATAAAATTGAAAACGTTGCATACTGTGAACTCACGCCTGATCAAAAAGACTTCTATATGGAAGTTATGGATTCAACAAGAGAAGAACTCTTTAAATCAATTGAAGAAAAAGGTATTGAAAAAAGCAGAATGTCTATTTTCTCAGCCCTGTTGCGTTTGAGACAAATTTGCTGTCATCCGAGACTCTATGACAAAGAAAATGTCAAAGGCATAAATGAATCAGGCAAATTTGAACAACTAAAATCCATGCTTGAAGAAATTATTTCAGAAAAACACAGAGTTCTTTTATTCAGCCAGTTTGTTGATATGCTTGACATTATCAAAGAATGGCTGGTTAAAGCAGGTATAAAACATGAATATCTTACAGGAAGCACAAAAGACAGACAGGAAGTTGTTGAACGTTTCAATTCAGATCCGACAATTCCTATCTTCTTAATTAGTTTAAAAGCCGGCGGTACAGGTCTAAACCTTACCGGTGCAGATTATGTCATTCATTATGACCCGTGGTGGAACCCCGCTGTCGAAGATCAGGCAACAGACAGAGCTTATCGTATCGGACAAACTAAAAAGGTTTTTGTTTACCGTATGATTACCAAAGGTACTGTTGAAGAAAAAATTCAAAAACTTAAATCAAGAAAAAGAGACCTTGTGGACAGTGTAATTTCTGTTGACAGAAACATCGGCAAGTCTCTTACTTATGAAGATTTGAAAGATATTTTCTCACTCGATTAAATATAATACTGTATAATTAAGATATGAAGCAGAGTCTTTCAAAAACTTTAGATAAACAAAAAATTTTCAAATTGGTATTAGGTCTTGGAAATCAAGATCTTAAAGAAATTGAAGAAATTGTCAAAATATATGCTCTTGCAGGCACAGATATGATTGATATAAATCCCTCACAAGAAGCTGTTCATACAGTTTTTAACAGCATAAAAAAAGCCGGATTGAATATAGACAACTTTTACTACACAATCAGCCTGGGAATGAGCGGAGACACTCATATTCAAAAATGTCATATTAATCCTCAAAAATGCAAGCGTTGCGGTAAATGTGTAAAAAAATGCCCGAGAAACGCTATTGTTTGGGGTGAAAAATATCCTGAAGTTTTAGAAGCAAAATGTATAGGCTGCAAAAAATGCGATGACTGCAAAGCAATAAGCTTTTGTGAGTTAAATCAAAACATAGAAGAAATTATTGAACTCGCCAATAAATATAATATAGATTGTGTTGAACTTCATCTTTCAACAAAAAAAATCCCTGATAAAGAAATTAAATATATAATTAATAATTTTAAAGGATTGATGAGTTTGTGTCTTGATAGAAAGTATTATTCTAATGAAAGACTGAAAAAACTCATTAATAAAGTTATCAAATGGAATAGCGGTACTGATTTTATTATACAGGCTGACGGAGCACCTATGTCAGGCGGAGATGACAGTTTTGAATCTACACTGCAAGCTGCTGCAATGGCGCATCTTGTACAGAATTTTGGCACATACATACTTATGTCAGGAGGAACCAACTCAAAAACATCCGAGTTGGCTAAGATATGTAATCTTAGATATAATGGAATAAGTGTAGGCTCTTATGCCAGAAAAATTGTAAAAAACAAAACATTAGAAGAAGCAATAAATTCTGCAAAAGAACTGATAAAAGCGTGTAAAAATGATTAATAAAGTTAAAAACTTTTTAAAAAAATATGAATTAAATTCCTCTGAAAAAATATTTCTTGTTGGTTTTTCTGGCGGTTATGATTCTATGTGTCTACTTGATATACTGCATAGAATCAGTGAAAAAACCGGTTTTAAACTTATTGCCTTACATCTAAACCATAACTGGCGAGGACGTGAGGCAGAAATAGAACAAGAAAATTGTGAAAAATATTGTAAAACAAACAATATTGAATTTTATAGTGAAACGCTACCTAAAGAAACTCAAAAAACAGAAACAATTGCCAGAGAAAAAAGACAGGAATTTTTCAAAAAATGCTACAAAAAATATAATGCTGATGCGCTTTTTCTCGCTCATACAAAGTCAGATAACACAGAAACTATTCTCTATCGTTTGACAAAAGGAACAGGCGTCAAAGGCTTGTGCGGCATATTAGAACACTCAAAACTCGATTTTTGTGAAGTATACAGACCATTAATGAATGCCACAAGAAAAGATATTCTAAAATATTGCACATTAAATCACCTGGTTCCAAACAATGACTCAAGCAATTCTGATATAAAATATGCAAGAAACTTTATACGCCACCAGATAATTTCTGAACTGAAAACAATAAACCCAAAAGTCGACGACGTATTTTGGAACCTTTCTCAAATTGCCATTTCTGAACAAAACATAATAAAAGAATACATGGCATTAATAAAAAAAGATATAGAAAAAGACGGCTTTATTGATACTTCCAAATTTGTAACACTTTCAAAAGATATTCAAAACAAGTTTATCCTGGACTTTTTAATCAACATGAATCTGGATTATGATTCAAAAAAAGTTGAAGAAGTCTATGAATTTATAAATAAAAGTGCCTGTCTTAAATCAGGCAAAACACTTTCTCTGACAAAAAATTTATGGCTTTTTGTTTCAAAAGAAAAGATGTGTACAATTGATGACATTGAGCCGGAAAAAATCAAAGAAGAAGTCAAAATACAAAAATGTGGTGAATTTGAGTTTCACGGAAAAATTTTCACACTCGAAGAATACAAAAAGTCCGAAATACCTAAATTTCCTAAGGAGAATGAATTTAAAGCTTATGTAAATATTGAATCTGAGTTTGAACTAAAACTTCGAACACGCTTACATGGAGATATAATCCAGCCATTCGGAATGAGCGGAACAATGAAACTCAAAAAACTATTTATTAACAAAGGGGTAGAAAAATTCAAAAGAGATGATATCATACTCCTATGCAAAGATAACGAAGTTCTATGGGCAGCAGGAATATGCTTAAGTGAAAAACTTCGAGCCAAAAATTTGCCCACTCATATACTTACAATAAAAACAATAGAAAACAGGTAATTTATGCTGGATAGAAAAGTTGAAGATTTAAAAATTTTATTCTCACAAAAAGAAATTGAAGAAAGAATAAAACAGCTGGCAGAAGCAATAAACAAAGATTTTGGAACCAAAGAAGATTTAACTCTCATTTGCGTTTTGAAAGGTTCAAGCATTTTTTGCTGTGATCTGTGCAAACATCTAAAAATGCCGGTCCAAATGGAATTTATTAGAGTTTCGAGTTACGGAAACGCAAAAACTTCATCCGGACATGTACAGGCATTAGATTTGACACTGCCAAATCTCGAAAACAAAAATGCACTTATTATAGAAGATATTATTGACACCGGATGCACAATGCAGTTTTTAATGGATATTTTATGCAGAACACACAAACCCAAAAACCTGAAAGTTGTAACACTCTTAAACAAAAAAATGGCAAGAAAGGTTCCAATTGAACCTGACTATTACGGTTTTGAAATTGATGACAAGTTCGTAGTCGGTTATGGGCTTGATTATGAAGGTTATATGAGAAATTTACCTTACATAGGATATTTTGAAAATTAAACTCCTGAACCTTTAGGCATATCGATTTTTTTCAAACGTTTTTCAAGCTTTTTATACCATTTAAGCTTTTGTTTGAATAAATATTCATAATCATCAATATTGCCTCTTCGAATGTCTTCAAACTGGCGGTCACAAAGCTCTTCAAAACTTTTTTCCAGCTTATGTGTAAGTTCTTTTCTGTCAACATCTTTATCAGTAAGAACATAAGGCTCACCCACTTCGACAAGAACTTCGGGTTTGTCTTCTCTTAAAAACGTATAATTAACAGCAACAGGTATAAGGTTGATGCCGCCTGCTTTTTTGACAACATTTTTGGCAATATAAGCCATGCCTGTTTGAAATTCTACCGGTCTGAACATCGGAGGTCTAATAATTCCCTGAGGAAAAATCCAAAGAGATATATCTTTGTCACAAAGCTGTTCAACAGAATATTGAAGAGCTTTCATAGATGCTTGAGGTGATTTTTTATTTACTGGGAAAGCACCTGCTTTTGCAAGAATCGGAAAACGATTTAATTCTTCTATCATCATGCGGAGTTTTGAATGGAAAACACGGTTGACCATATTATATCCGACTATGCCATCCCACCAATTACAGTGAGGTGCATAGATAATGTTTGCATAATCAGGATTACGCTTTTCATAATTTTGTTCATTTTTAATTTTTAAAGAAAAGAATCTGTTTTCAAGCATATTATAGAAAAATTGATCGGCAACCCAACCCCAAAAACGGCTGTTTTTGGCTGTTCTGAATTTTTCATCCCTGTTCCGAAGCTTTGTAGGCGGAACATCGGAATACAATTTTTGATTCTCCTTATGAAGTAAGTTTTCCAATGTTTTACAACTCCTTAAACCTATTCTACCTTGTTATTTCTTTTTTTTGAATAGTTTTAATATTTTTTTTACAATTTTAAGTTATTTGTTAATTCAACAGTGAAAACAGGAATTTTTCTCATATTATCTTTTTTCCCTGCATAAAAATCAAGAAACAGCTTTTCTGAAACAAACATTTCATCTTTGTCTGATAATGAATAATGGAATTTGTATTCTTGAGACTCTGTTCTGGATTTTAACGGCTTTTTCTTTGAATAAAAACGCTGATTGAAAACTTCGATTGATTTGTTCTCATCTCTCAATTTTGCGATTAAAAACAAAGAATTAAAATCATATTTTGAACTATTTTCAATTTTAAATTTAACCTTCAAATTTTTCTTAGTTTTAAAGAAATTTTCTTTATACTTTAAAGAAATAATATTAATTTTTACATCATTTTCCGTGATTACATATCTTTTTTGGAAATTTTTGATGATTTTAAGCTTCTGTTTATATAAATCTGTTTCAACATCTTTTCCATTGTAATAATAGTAATTTATGAGTTTAAGCAGAATTTCTTCATATATATCAAAATTTATTATACCCGGATCAGTCTTGTAAGTTTTCTCCATATAGCTGTTAGCCTGAATAGGGTCAATGTCTTTATACAAAACAGCAAGTTTATAATAAATTATAGGTGTTTCTTTATACAAAAGTGCTGTCTCAAGACTTTCAATTGCATGGTATATGCTGTGATGTCTGTAATCTACATCAGCAATTTTGTTATAACAATCAAGAATACCATTTATAGCCGAATCTTTTTTTGTTGAATCAACTTTTTTATAATAGAAAAACGCTATTTTATATTGTTTAACTGCATCTTCAAATTTTGATTTTTCCCACAAAGCATCACCAAGATTCATATAAAAATCGCCTTTTGCAACCAGAAGAGGTTTGTGGTTAGTATTTTTTAATCTTTTTACAATATTCAAAGCCTGATTATATTTGCCTTTTTTTATATACAAATTAGCAAGTCCAAGATAGGAACTGTAAACTCCATAAGGTGATTTGCTTATTGCTTTTTCATACTGTTCTTCCGCTTGATCATAGCTGAATAACAATTCATATAAGTTGCCCAATCTGACATTTATGGAATAGTCTCCTGGATTTTTTATAGCTTCTTGATTATATTTTGAGATAAGATAGCCAATCAATTCTGTATCTTTAGCATTATTTGAAATTTTTGCCAGCATTCTGGAATGATGTTCTGCAATTACTTTTGAACATCCTGTTGCGACTGATGCAATAACAAGAGCAACCAGTAAAGCTATGAGAATTGTACGAATATATTCCAGTATTTCTATCTTAGTCATATAATTCTTGGATTGAGACAGATTCAATTCCTTCAATTGAGTTTAGTTTATTATGGACACTTTGTATCGGATTTTTATCTAATAAGTCAAGCTTAAAACTTATTTTCATTAAATCATCAGAAGAACTTGATACACTTTTTTTAATTTCAAAAATTGAATTAAATTTTTCAATAACCGACGAATATACTTTTTCAGCAACATCAACATCAGCAAAAAAACTTACTTTGAATTTTCTGGGAGCTTTTGCCCCTCTATGAAGATATTGTTTTTCAAACATTCTTATTAAAACAAGTGTTCCAACAGCAAGAACTGTACAAATTATTGCCATTGCAGTAAATCCACAGCCACATGCCATACCGATACTGGCTGTAATCCATAAAGTTGCAGCAGTAGTAAGTCCGTAAATTGAATAGCCATGTCTTAACACAGTACCACCGCCGATAAAACCTATACCTGTTAAAATCTGTGCAGCTATACGAGCAGGATCAGCCTGAGGACTGTGTGCATAAACAGGAAAAGCATGAATCGATAAAAGAGTAAAAATACAAGACCCCAAACAAACCAGCATATGTGTTCTTAGACCTGCCCATTTATTTGTGATTTCACGTTCAAAACCTATTGCAAAGCCCAATATAATAGCCAGCAATATATCTAAGAGCATACTCTTCTCTATAACAAAACTATCAAGAAAAAAATTTTCCATTAATTTATCTTATCTCATTTTACTCTTTGGATCCAATATGTCTCTTATTGTATCACCTATGAGGTTAAAAGATAAGACTGCAATAAAAATTAAAAATCCGGGTGTTAAAAGCCATGGGCGATAAATTATATTTACATACTCCTGTGCTTCTTTTAGCATATTACCCCAGCTGGCATCCGGCTGTTGTATCCCGAGTCCCAAAAAGCTCAAACCTGATTCGGCAAGTATATATGAAGGAACACTCAAAGTCATTGCCACTATCACATAGCTCAATGTCTGAGGCAGCAGATGTTTTATGATTATTCTCAATTTTGAAGCACCGATAGATTCTGCCGCTTGAACAAATTCCTGATTTTTAATGGATAATACCATACCTCTGACAACACGTGAAAAACCAGCCCACCCTATCAAAGCGAGTATTACTGTAATTAAAGCAAACCTCTGTATACTTGTCATATTTGTCGGCAAAATAGCAGCAAGGATAATTAAAAGATAAAAACTCGGAATGGACATTATAGCTTCACTGACTCTCATCATCAAATTATCCGCAATACCGCCCAAATATCCCGAAATACCGCCATATATCATACCGAGAGGAAACGAAATAAACAAAGCCAAAAACCCGATTGTTAACGAAATTCTTCCGCCAAAAAGAATTCTTGAAAATATATCTCTGCCATTAATATCCGTACCAAGAAGAAACAACCTTCCCTCCGGCTCAACAGTAACAAGATGTCTGTTCACAGGCAAAATTCCCAAGAATTTGTAAGGTTCACCTTTTGAAAAAAATTTCAGGTAATATTTCTTAGATCTGTCTAATTTATAAGTAATTTTTAATTCTTCCTGATTAAAATATCTTTTGTAATTGTATGTATAAGGTTTTGAAAATTTTCCGTTTTCATCTATTGTAAAAACTTTAGAAGGAGGAACATAAGCTCTGTGTCTGTCAGAAAATTCTTTTGAATAGGGTGCCAGAAAATCCGCAAACAAAATAATCAAATACAAAAATACAAGTACAAGAAGGGCGAGAGTGGAATATTTATCTTTAAATATTTGAGAAAGAATGCTATTTTTTTTCATCAGTTTACACTCACTCTCGGATCAACAATTTTCAATAAAATATCTGCGAGCAAATTTCCTGCAACAAGCATCACTGTTCCCATCATCAAAGAAGCCATAACAAGATTTATATCCGACTTCATAACAGCTTCAAGAATCAGCCTTCCCAAACCGGGATATTGAAAAACATATTCAGTGAGAGCCGCACCGCTCAAAAGTGTAGCAAACTCAAATCCCAAAAGTGTTACCATAGGATTGATTGCATTTCTCAGTGCATGTTTATATATTACCTTGTTTTCGCTCAAGCCTTTTGCTCTGGCAAATTTTATATAATCAGCACCCAGCACATCAAGCAGATTTCCTCTCATCTGTCTTTGAAGACCTGAAAGAGAAATAGTAAAAAGCACAATCACAGGAAGCACAAGATGATGCACTATATCTATAACTTTATGCAGAGGTGAAAAAGATGAAAAGTTATAACAAGTTAATCCTCCTGTGGGAAACCAGCCCGTTTTAACAGCAAAAATCAACAACAACAAAGCAAAGAAAAAGGAGGGAATAGCCATACCTATACTGGTGATTACGGTCAAAATTCTGTCTATGGGTTTTTTCCAATTCAAAGCAGCATAAATCCCAAGCGGAATTCCCACAAGCCATGTCAGAAGAATTACAACAGAAGTCAAAAGAAGTGTGTTAGGAATTCTTTCCATTAATTTTGAACTCACTTTCTCTCCCGTAACAGTAACCCCCAGATCTCCCTTCAAAAAGCTTTTCAACCACAAGCCATATTGAACTATTTTAGGTTTATCCAATCCGAGTCTTTGTTGTTCCGCTTTTAATGTTTCCTGAGAAATTGACGGATTTAATCTCAATTCACCTAAAGGATCAACAGGGCTCATTCGTATTATGAAAAAACTGATGATAGATACCAGAAAAAGCAATGGTATCGCCTGTAAAAATCTTTTTATAATATACACAAACATTTGCATACAACTATTTTACTAGACGATAACAGTTTTGCAATTAGTTTACTGTCGAATTGTTTTAAACATTTTCGTTGTCCACAAAATTTCTATATTGCAAAGCCTGTGCAATATGTGAACTTTCAATGTTTTCTGAATTTTCTAAATCCGCAATAGTTCTTGACAATTTTAAAATTCTGTCATAAGAACGACCGGAAAGATTGAACTTTTGAATTGCAGTTCTCAAAAGTTTTTCACCTGCTTCATCAAGTTTACAAAATATCTTAATCAGCTCTGCATTTAATTGTGCATTTGTTAAGACAGGGTAATTTTTGTAACGTTCAACCTGAATTTCTCTGGCTTTAACAACTCTTTTTCTTATGTCGGCAGAACTTTCGGATTTATAATTTTTGTTCAAAAGTTCATCAGAGGTTAATCTTGGAACCTCGATTTGTATATCAATTCTATCCAGAAGAGGTCCTGAAAGTCTTGAACGATAACGTTGTATCTGAAAATCATTGCATGTGCATTGCTTTTTAGAATCACCCAAATAACCGCAAGGACAAGGATTCATAGCACCTAAAAGCATAAAATCCGCAGGATATTTAATCCGTGTTTGTGCACGGGAAATAACAACTTCACCATCTTCTAAAGGCTGTCTCAAAACCTCCAGAACACTTCTCGGAAATTCAACAATCTCATCCAAAAACAAAACTCCTCTGTGTGCAAGAGTAATCTCACCGGGTTTTGCTTTAGGACCTCCACCGATAATTCCGACAGAAGAAGCTGTATGATGAACAGTACGAAAAGGTCTTTTATTAACAAGCGGATTATCATTGTTTAACAAGCCTGAAACACTGTATATTTTTGTCAATTCAATAGCTTCTTCAAGTTCCAGAGGCGGTAATATAGAAGCAAAACTTTTTGACAAAAGTGTTTTTCCTGAACCGGGAGGCCCCATCATCAAAATATTATGTCCGCCGGCAGCAGCTATTTCCAGGGCTTTTTTAGCTTTTATCTGACCTTTTATATCTTTAAAGTCAAAGGAAAAATGTGAAGTTGTATAATCATTCAGATAGTCTTTTACATCAACCTCACAAAAATCCAACTCTTTTCTGTTTTGCTGCTCAAAAGCAAAATGTGAAGCTACATCCGTTAAATTTTCGGCATATAGAACCTTAATGCCCTGAACAAGAGCAGCCTCTTTTGCATTAGCTTTGGGCACAACAACCTGTTCCACATTAAAATCTTTCAAGCCTGACACGATAGGCAAAATACCGCTCACACTTCGCAAAGAACCATCTAGAGACAATTCACCAATAAAAGCCGTATTTTTAATAAGCTCTTCGCTCACGATTCCGTCTCTTGCCAGTATTCCCATAGCAATCGGCAAATCATAGTTTGTGCCTGCTTTTTTAATATCAGCAGGCGCAAGATTGATTACCACCTTCTGATTTGGAAATTGAAAGCCTGAATTTTTTATCGCAGAACGCACACGTTCTTTTGCCTCTGAAACAGCCGTATCAGGTAAACCAACAATTACCACTGAAGGAATGGACTGGACAAAATCCACCTCTACAAGTATTTTGTATGAGTTTATTCCAATGACAGTAGATGTTACAACTTGAGATACCATTATAGACCTATTTTATCACAAAACTTCCATTAGAATTGGGCAAGATTTTGAAGAGCTTCCTTCAAAATTTCTTCCGCAGAATTTTTTTTCAATGCGGTTTTCAATGCAACCTTAATTGCATTTTTTGCCTCTTCAGATGAATAACCCAACGACAGAAGTACTGCTTGTGCTTCAGAAACAGCTTCATTTGAAACTTCTTTTGAACCGGCAATTTCAGAAACATCTGAAATATCAACAGGTGCTGATTTTTGCCAGTTAATAAGTTTATCTTTGAGTTCAAGAATTATTTTTTGTGCAAGTTTCGGACCAACGCCTTTTGCTCTCGAAAGTTCTTTATAATCACCTCTGATAACTGCGGAAATCAAATCATAACCTGAAAATTCATCAAGAAGTACAAGTGCAACCTTCATTCCAACCCCTGAAACACTCAAAAGTATATTGAAGATATCCCTGTCTTCTTTATTCAAAAATCCGCACAAAAGCATTGCATCTTCTCTGTGAATCAAAGTAGTAAAAACTTTCACCTGTGAATTTTCCTCGCCGGCAAGATTCACGGTTCTTGTGGTAGTGTTCACCGCATATCCGATATTATTGTTCTCAACAATTATCAACGCACCTTTTGTAGTGCATGGCTGTTTTGAAACTAATGTACCTTTGATGTAGTCCAGCATAATATATCCTTTTTGAGTTTTTTAATTGTTTCTATGTCTTCTTCCGGTTTTTTACCTATTGTAGTAAGGTAATTTCCTATCATTATTCCTTCAACGCAAGAGTTTAATGCTCTTTCCTGATTTTCTTGAGAAAGTCTCATTCTTCCGCCGCAAAATCTTAAAACAGAATCAGGATTTGCAATTTTAAATATTGCAAGTGTTCTTAAAATATTCTCTTCATCTATTTTATCAAAATAGTTTTCAAAAGGAGTATGAGCTATTGGCATAAGTATATTTATCGGAATCGAATCAGGTTGAATTTCAGCAAGATCCAGAGCCATTTCAACCCTTTGTTCAACACTTTCACCCATACCCAAAATCACACCGCAGCATAGTTCCATGCCATATTTTTTTACCAGTTTACAGGTATTTATCCTTTCATCAAAGGTATGTGTCGTACACACTTCGTGATAATAAGAGCGACAAGTATTAATATTATGATGAAATCTCACAAGTCCTGCTTCTTTTAATTTTTTAGCTTGCTCTTCATTTAAAATGCCTATTGATGCACAACTTTTTATACCATCAATTTTATTTACTTCTTTTATCATTTCAAGCATTTTATCAAAATCACTCTCATCAGGAGTTTTTCCGGATGTCACAATTGCAAAACGCGATGCCATATTCTTTTTTGATTCTTGTGCTGTTTCTCTTACAGAATTAATACTTACAAGAGGAAAAGAATCAATTTCTGTATTATAGTGAGAGCTTTGGGCACAATATTTACAATTCTGAGAACATTTTCCGTTTCTGGCATTTATAAGTGAACAAAATTCCACAGTATTTTTTATATATTTTGAAGATAACTGCAAAAGACTGTCCAAGTCAGATTTATATAATTTTAACAATTCTTCATTATTCATAATCATAAAGCCATAATATAACAAACAGCAGACAATTTATATGTGTCTGCTGTTTATGTTTTTATATTCTTAAATTATAATGACCATTTTTGTCTTAAATTTTTTGAATTGTTTAAAAGAGTATCAATAATTTTTTCAGGTGTTTCTTTTTTCAAAGCTATATTTATAAAAGATCTCATAGATAATGGTTTAGCCGCACTTTTTCTATTGGCAAACTTGTCTTTTAAAAGAGTTAAAGTCTCTTTAACATATTTTTCATCTGAATCATTCATGCCGTGTTTTTTCAAAATCTCAAACACACCTTGCTGATTAGCACCGGTTTTTTTATATTTGTTCAAAAGTTCTGTTTCTGTTTTAGAAAATTGAGGTGATTTTTTAAGTGCATTCTTGGCTTTATTAATCATGCCTGTTGTTTTTTCAGACACTTTATCAAAGATTTCACTGCCCTTTTTTGTTACAGGTTCCATGGTTTTATTCAATTTTTTCATTGAATCTTGAACAAATTTGTTTTTGGCAATTTGTTTCTTAAAAGCAAAAGCCAAAGCTGCTGCACCAACAAGAATTCCGGCTGTAATTAAAATACCTTTATGGCTCTTTTTTTCTTCAGAATTAGGTTTTGTTCCAAAGCTGACTGCATTGTTTTTTGCAGGTTTACAGCAATCAATATTATTATTTTTAAAATTTATAGCTCTTATTGACATTATTTTCTCCTTAATTATTCATGTAGCCTAAAAAGCATAAAATATTAATTTTGCTAATAAGAAGCATTTTACATTGTTTTATTTACATTAATTAATACTTCTATTTCAAAAAGTCTATCCCATGGAAATTTGTAGGATATTTCGGCAAAATTACAGGAGAATTTTTCTTTTATCAAACTTTCAAAGTTTTTCATCTTGTCTTTTAAAATTTTTGCATCAATCCCAACAGATTCGTTTTTCATTTCTTTTCTGACATTTGCCTGATATGCCCAATCATCCAGAAATCTTATCATTTGAACTTTTTGAAAAGCTTTTTTGTTAAATTTCAAAGATAAATATTTAAATAAGGCACAGCATATAACGCTACCGAGAGTATTTCCGGTTGTATTCCATGCACCATAGCCCAGAAAATTTTCACAGGTTAAATCAAACTCCAACAATTCTTTTACCAGATCATTGTCTGCCCCGTTTGCATTTCTTATATCAGCAATTATAAAAGGTTTTTCAGGAAAACAAATTTGTCCCTTAAATCCCTCAACATCAACACCCATAACCAGCTCGCCCTGTTCTTCTTTAAAGTTATTTATCAAAAGAACAATATCAGCTGCGTTTTCAGGAGCTATTTTGGCACCTGCAAGTTCTATTTGCCCTTTCACAGAATCATACACAGAAACGTCTTCATATTTGGAAATTTTATTAACATAATCAGGCTCGGTAAAAACAGGAGCAATTTTTATTTCCTTCTCGCCTATTACTGCCCTGCTCAAAAGGCTCAAAGGTATTTCGTCCGCACCGGTTTTAATCAATGCATTCAAACCGTTTTTATCGATTAATTCCTGAAGTTCTTGTGCCTCTTTTACATTCAAGCCATATTGCGCACAATCATCTTTTGAAAAAACTAAAGTATTAAAAAATCCTTGTTTTGCCCATTCAAGATACAATTTATTAATTTCGAAATTTCTATTTCGTGTTTTCAAATAATCTTTCAAAATATCTTCGGGAATATTTGAATCTGTTGAGCTATTTTTATGAAATTCATAGGAATATTTAAAAATCTTTTCGCCATATAAATTCCAATATTCTTTTTCTTCTTCGTTGACATTATTGTTAGAAATTCTCATTATGCTTGAAAAAGCAAATACCTGAACATTTTTTCTCTTAAGAATACTTTTGAGCAAATTGATTCTGTTTTCAATTTCCTCGAAAGTGTCTTTGCTTCGCCTAGAAGGTATAAGACCGCCATGAGCAATTGTATCAAGAGAAAGAACAATCTTGTCAACTTGCTTTTGTGTTTCAATCCATTTTAGAAGACCATTTATATCAGCAGTTTTTTTTAAATCACCGAGCATGGTTCTTGGCGGAAGCAGAAGTTTCACATTCTCATTAATATCAGCTATCTGTTCAGGAAGCGAATAGCAGACAGGTCTGTTATCAATAGGAATAAAAGCTATATTTTCCATGTTTATTCCACCGTTTTAGCATTTCCATTGGTAAATTGGTTAGAACGGGTGATTCCCACTTTTCCGGAACGCACAAGCTCTCTTATACCGATAGGTCTCAAAAGTTCAATCAATGAACGAATCTGTCTTTCGTCGCCAAGAGCCTGCAAAGTATAAGTTCTCGGAGTAACATCAATTATTTTTGCACCAAAAATTTCGGCAATTCTCAAAATTTCAGAACGGTCCTCGTCTTTGGCAACAACCTTGCAAAGAATCAGTTCACGTTCAATTGATTCAACATCTCCTAAATCAACAACTTTTAAAACAGGAATAAGCCTGTTGAGCTGTTTTGTGATTTGTTCAATTACATTTGAATCACCACCGGATGTTTCAATTGTTATACGTGCATAACCTTTTTCGCTTGTTTGTGCAGCTGTAATACTTTCAATGCTGTATCCTCTGCCTGAGAATAAACCGCTTACCCTTGAAACAATACCTGCTTCATCCTTAACCATTACCGAAATTATGTGATTTTTATTATTTTGCATATATTACCTTTTGAAATTTAATTTATCGGACAACTATTTGAAAGAAGAACCTTGTTTAACGGATTACCGGCAAGAACCCACGGATAAACCATCTCGCATTCTTCTACTACAAAATCAATGAAGACAGGCTGTTTAGACTCAATAGCCGCTTTCATTACAGGTTCGATTTCTTCCTCCTTAGTAACCCTAAAACCTTTAGCTCCATAAGCTTCCGCAACTTTGACAAAATCAGGTCCGGAGATTTTTGTTTCAGAATAATGTTTATTGAACAATTTTTCCTGCCATTGTCTAACCATGCCGAGATAACCGTTGTTTATGATTATATTGATAACAGGAAGATTATACTCAACACATGTTGCCAGTTCCTGTATATTCATTTGAATACTGCCATCACCAGCAATATTCAATATAACCTTGTCTTTCAGAGCAACAGATGCACCCATTGCCGCAGGGAAACCAAAGCCCATCGTACCTAAGCCGCCTGAAGTAATAAATCTGCGAGGCTGATTACATTTCCACAACTGAGCTGCCCACATCTGGTGCTGTCCGACTTCTGTTGCAATAATCGGATCTAAGTCTTTTGTGTATTCATAAATTTTCTTTATGACAGTAATTGCACTGAGTTTGTCAGTGCTTTGTTCCATTGAAGGACGCTTGTTCTGCCATTCATTAATTTGTTCAAGCCAAGACTGTTTAACTTCATAATTTATTTCATAATTATGCGAATTAAAATCTTCAAGCATAGCCGTCATAACATTTTTGGCATCACCAATAATTGGAATATCTACCTTAACATTTTTATTTATTGAACAAGGATCAATGTCTACATGAATAATTTGCGCATCTCTTGCAAAACGTTTTAAACAACCTGTAATTCTATCATTAAACCTTGTACCGATTGCAAAAAGAACATCACAATTTGTAACAGCATGATTAGCCCAGAAATTGCCATGCATACCAAGCATACCAAGAGATTTTTTGTCACTTTCAGGAAAAGCTCCTTTTGCCATTAAAGTATTTGCCACAGGAATATTCAATTTTTCTGCCAGCTCTTTGAGCTCCTGCATTGCTTCAGATGCAACAATTCCTCCGCCTGCAATTATTACAGGTCTTTCTGCATCACAAAGCAGTTCAAGAGCTTTCGAAATTTGTTTGGGATGTCCGTTGTAATTCGGATTATATCCGGGAAGCTGAACTTTTTCCGGATAGGAAAAGGTTGATGATGCACTTAAAATATCTTTGGGCATATCAACAACAACCGGCCCGGGTTTTCCGGTCGTAGCAATGTGAAAAGCCTCTTTAATAACTCTGGGTAAATCTTTTACATCTTTAACAAGATAATTATGTTTACAGCAAGAACGTGTAATACCTATGATATCAGCCTCTTGAAAAGCATCATTTCCTATTTGATTAACACCGACCTGACCTGTGAAAACAATAAGAGGATAACCGTCATAATAAGCATTGGCAATTCCGGTAATTGCATTTGTTGCACCCGGGCCTGAAGTAACAAGAGCGACACCGGGTTTCCCTGTAACTCTGGCATATCCTTCAGCAGCATGGATAGCAGCTTGTTCATGACGTACGAGATAATGTTTTATTTCAGGGCAATTGTACAAAGCTTCATAAATAGTAAGAATAACACCACCGGGATAACCAAAAATTTCATTAACATTTTCTTTTTTCAAACATTCTAAAAATATTTGCGCCCCAGTCAATTTGTCAGTTTGTGTCTCGATGCCAGTCATTTAATACTCCAAAACCATAATATATTAAAATATTTTACCATTTTTTACGGATTTTACAAAAAAAACAGGCAAAAATAATAAATTTTTATTAAAAATATACAAAAGCGGGTCATTTTTAAACAACCCGCCTTTTGTTTATTAATAATATATAATTACTTGCAACCGCAGCAGCTAAGACCTGCCTGCTCTTTAAGTTGAGCAGCTTTGTCAGTTCTTTCCCACGGAACGTCAATATCAGTACGTCCCATATGTCCGTATGCAGCAAGCAATTGATAGAATTTACCGCCGTTTTTAGCCGGCAAACCTCTGAGGTCGAATTGTTTGATGATAGCAGCAGGTCTCAAATCAAAGTTTTTAGAAACCAATGCTGAAATTTCATCATCTGAGATTACGCCTGTGCCGAAAGTATCAACCATGATTGATACAGGTTCAGCAACACCAATAGCATAACCGAGTTCAACTTCACATTTTTGTGCCAAACCGGCAGCTACAATGTTTTTAGCCACATAACGTGTAGCATAAGCCGCAGAACGGTCTACCTTTGTGGGATCTTTTCCTGAGAAAGCTCCGCCGCCGTGACGAGAGTATCCGCCGTACGTATCAACAATAATTTTTCTTCCGGTCAAACCGGCATCGCCTTGAGGTCCGCCAATTACAAATCTGCCTGACGGATTGATTAAATATTTTGTATTTTCATCAGGTTTGATTGCATCATTTTCAAACACAGGTTTGATAACTTTTTCAATCAAATCTTGTCTGATGATTTCTTGAACTTCTTTGTTGTCAGAAACACCGTTGATTTCAGGATCGTGTTGTGTTGAAAGAACAATAGTATCAATTCTTGATGGTTTGCCGTCAACATATTCAACAGTAACCTGAGATTTTCCGTCCGGTCTTAAATAACCGAGAGAGCCGTTTTTTCTAACCTGAGCAAGTCTGTATGCCAATCTGTGAGCAAGGCTGATAGGAAGAGGCATAAGCTCGGGTGTTTCGTCACAAGCAAAACCAAACATAATACCCTGGTCGCCTGCGCCAACATTTTCTGTTTCTGAAGATGCAGTATCAGCTTGATTGCTTCTTGATTCAAGAGCTTTGTTTACACCGCCTGCAATATCAGTTGATTGTTCATCGATAGAAGTTAAAACAGCACAGGTTTTGTAATCAAAACCGCCGCCTTCTTTACCGACATAGCCGATATTTTTAATAGTATTTCTTACCACTGACGGAATATCCACGTAGCAGTCTGATGTAATTTCACCGCAAACAAGAGCCATACCTGTTGTTACCGTAGTTTCAGCAGCAACTCTGGAACTCTGGTCTTTTGTGAGAAATTCATCCAAGATTGCGTCAGAAATTTGGTCGCACACCTTATCAGGGTGACCTTCTGTAACAGATTCTGACGTAAAAAGAAATCTTTTTGATGTCATTTTGTAATGTTTCCTTTCATAATTATACCCGAGTGACTCTTCGGGATTAAAGACATGTTAAATCAAAGGAAAATCAGGGTCAAATAATGATTTACATAGCTTAACCAATGATTAAATTTTATGAATCATTTCTTGAATAAATAGCATTTTATTTTGCATTAACTTAGAAACTTTGTACACTTCAATAATTTTCCAGAGATTATAAAACTTTTTTTGGCGGTGAATTATCCTCTCAAGTTTTGATACATTTGAGAGCATTTCTTTTTTTATGAGTTTAATTTTTTCAGTGCGTTTCATTTAATCCTCCTTAATATATAATCAATTTTACATGAATTAATACATATAATATGTATTAATATATTTTGATATTAATTAATTGTCAATATATATTATTATCAAATTATGAATATTAACGATTGGTCTAACAAAGAAATAATTAAATTTCTGATAAACAGAAAAGGATTAACACAAAAAAGCGTTATTCCTTTGATTGCTGAAAAAATTTCTGCAAAAATAACCCCACAATCTTTTTCAGAAAGACAAAAACGTAATAACCTAAGAATATCTGAATTACAAGCTATTTGCGAAATTTTAGGTTTTGATTTAATTTTGCAAGAAAAAAAATAAATAACTACTCAATCACAACTTCGCCTTGACGAAGTACCTTTATATCATCATCAAGAGCAAGTGCAACTGTCGAAGCCAATCCCTGACAGTGAAACCCGTAATCCTCAAAAACATATTCAACATGTTCTCCTACGCTCTTCACAGCTTCCTCATAGTTTGAAGCAGCTTTCTGGCCGGAAAGATTTGCACTGGTTGTAGCAAGAACATGCCCGTCCACAACCTCACAAAGACGTTTAAACACAGGATTCGCAGGCACACGAATTCCGACAGTATTTTTATTCGAAGTCATGAAAAGAGGAGTCAAATCTGATTTTTCAAAAATCAAAGTCAAAGCGCCGGGGAAATGTTTTTCCATAAGTTCATGTGCCTTCTCAGGAATATTTTTTACATACGGAAGAAGATGTTCAACCCTGTCGGACATCAAAATCAACGGCTTTGAGCGGTCACGGTTTTTCAGTTCATAAATCTTTTCTACACCCTTCTCATTTGAAGGCAGACAGCCGACTCCCCAGACTGTATCCGTAACAAAAGACACAACCCCACCCAAATTTTTATTTTGGAGTTTTTTATTCATTTCCCTGACAAATTTTTCATCATCAAAAATCATAACTCACCTATTTTTTAAACTTCATCAGTTTGCCTTTTGCTCTGCCATACAATTCAAAAACATAAGGGATTCTGACTATTGCAGCAAAGACACTATAAACAACAGCACATAACAAAGTTATCAATACAATTTTGATTATCAAAAGCATTTGTGTCGGTTCAAAATGCTTATCCCACAGTTTGTATGCCCCAAGGCAGACATAATATGTTGCAATTGATATTACAGCCATTTTAAAGAGGTTTTTAAAATATATTCCGTAATCCATACTCATCTTTTTCTTGATTAAAAGTCCGAGCCAAAAACCATTTATCAATGTTACAAAAGAAGTCGAAAGCGTGATACCGCCTATGCCTAATTGTTTTACAAACAAGAAGTTTAAAATGAATTTTATGACTATTGAAGACAATGCAACAAGAAAAGGTGTACGTGAATCATTAAAAGCATAAAAAACTCGTGTGATTGAATCTCTGAAAACATAGAAAATTATTGAAATCGAAAGATAACAAAGAGCCTCTGACACCATCATTGTAGCAACTTCATTAAATGCACCTCTTTGAAAAATCAATTGGATAGCATTTGTAGAGAGCAAAATTATTAAGACAAGAATAGGAAATGCAGCAAAATTAAGCAGGCCAACACCCTTGTTGAAATAATATCTTATGTTGTCATAGTCTTTTTCACCAACAAGCTTTGAAAATATCGGGAATAATGGAACCAGAAAAGCAGTAACCAAAACACCCACAGGAAATTGGAAAAGTCTGTTTGCATAACCGATAGCAGACCATGCGCCTTCTTGAAGCTGAGAGGCAAAAAACATATCAACATATATATAAACTTGTCCGACGGTTGAACTTAATATCGCAGGAAATAAAAGCTCCAAAATATTATTGAATTGCGGATTATGAAAAACTTCAAGATTCGGTCTGAACTTAAATCCCAGTTGTTTCAATTTGGGTAATTGATAAACAAACTGGCACAATGCACCTACCGTTGTAGCCAGAGCAAGCACAATGCCTGAGTTGTCATGATGAACAAGAGAAATAATTGCAATTATAGCAATGCTCATCAAAATCGGTGATATATTAGGTATCAAAAATTCCTTATATGTTATTAATATACCGTAATAAATTCCAACTACACCGCCTACAACCAGAACAGGAGCCATAATTTTCAAATGCAGACTTGCAAGATGAATGAGTTCCGGTGAACCGTTAGCAATAATCACTTTCATGATTATATCAGAGAATGCAAAAACAAGAACTCCAAGCACAAGAAACACAAGAAATGATGCTGTCAAAAATGTATTAAAAAGTTTATTAACATTTTCAGGTGCTTTTTCATTCAAGTCTGGAATCATTTTAGAAAAAACAGAAACAACAGCACTGTGAAAAGGACCACCTATTCCACCCAGCAGAATGATAGAAATAGCCGGAATTTGATAGGCATAAAAATATGCGTCTGAGACCATTCCTGCGCCGTAAAAATTAGCTATTACAACATCACGAAGAAAGCCTATTAATTTGCTTATTATAGTAACAAAAGCTATAATCCATGCAGCTTTCAGCAAGCTTTGTGTTTTGGCAGCATTACCGCTTTTTTCTGCTGTTTCCATAACTTTCTCAGTCATTTTTTGCCTCTTTAATCTCTACATATAATTTTACAGGTTTTTTATGTAATTCTGAATATGGCAGCATATAAGTTATTCTATTTTTTCCTTCAACTATGTAAGGACTCAAATCGAACTTTCCGGATTTAAAAAGATGCGGTGCCATTTCAAGTCTCAATTCCTGACCATTTATAACTATTATAAATTTAGAAAATTGAAATTTATTTTCAATTATAAGACTTGCTGTTTTATCTTTTGTGTAAAAAACCTGTGAATCAGTATCATGACCGTTCTGGTTTGAAAGAGTAACAGGATATGTCGCTATCGAAATATTCCTGTAATAATGTTGTAAAATTTCTCCGTAAGAATATCCTCTTTTGTTCATTTCACCTGCGCCAAACTGGCTCATACCAACTCCATGTCCGAAGCCTCCGCCTCTGGCTATGATTTTCTTTACAGGTTTAGCTTTTTTATCGGCAGAATCAGGCTTAATCGTTACAATGTCAAAGACTACATTAGCTGATGGAAGTGAAATATTGTTTTTTTGAAAAGTTCTTCTTATAGGGAGTTCTTTTTGTACTGTAAATGTTCCTTTATCAGTAACAATATCAACAGACATAGCTTTTCCTGACAGACCTCTTTTTGTGACTTTTATATCCTTTAATTTGCCAAAATCTTCTGTCTTTTCAAATTTTGGTTTTACAAACCCTGTCCTGGATTGTGTTTTCAGTGTTTTTTTCAAAACATCTTCAAGTTCTTTCTGGTCCCATTCTTTTGTCCATCTGAAATAAGGTGATGCATTATCAAACGTTTCAGGCTCAGAGGTGTAGAATTTTCTTGCTTCGTCTTCTGAACTCAAAACAGGTATTTTATCATTATCAGGAACAGCTTTCAAGAAAGGTTTTGCAGCTCCGGGAAAAATTCTCGTGCCATTAGGCAGATCTGTTGAAAAAGCATTCTCATAACTTTCCGTATATCCTCCGGCAGTGGAACTGTATAGTGCCAATATCAATTCATCGTTATAAAGTGCAACCAGATTTTCAGTTTCAATCACAGCTCTATCAGATAATTCTTTTTCCGTATTTGCTCCATAATACACCTGACAAGCCACAGAATCACAGACATCAAAGTTGTGATAATTTTTTTCCCTCGGACGAAGAACATAATTTCTTGCGGTAACGGTTTGTGCTTTCAATGCTTCAAGCCCGAATCTCACGGGCATTTCATTAGGAACAACACCTCTTAAGTAAGATTCCAAATCAAGAACATTAATAACATTAAACAGGTTGTCTTTCTTCGGAACTTTTGTTATTTCAAAAGTTCCTCTGTAATAAGCCGGCTTGCCTGCTCTTTTCAAATTTGTAACGGTAACAAAACCATTGTCAGATTCCACAGAAACAGGCCCTGTAACCCCTGATGAAATCTCTGTTCCTTCAGAAGTTATTGTAAAAAGATTATTTTTTATATCAATTTTTACATTCTCTCCTGCTCCAAAATCAGCAATGACAGAATTTTGTGATTTATCAATCAAACGAAAATTGTCTGTTGCACTAACAGAGATTGTATTGAAATAGTAATTTGAAAAATTTTGGTTGCTTATTCCGACTTTAACTATTCTTCCGTTATTTGCGCTCATAGCCTGAACTTGCGGACAATTTTGAAATATTAAAAACAGAAATAAAATTAATAAAAATTTTCTAATCATAACGCTCTCTCTTCAAGATATTTTATAATAAAAATAAAAAAAAAGACCCTTATTTCTAAGGGTCAAGTTCATGTATAACTTCTTTATAACATTACCATTCGATAACTACGGCACCATAGCCGCCTTTACCGCCTCGGCTGAAGACACCAGGAGAATCTCCGGCATTTCCTCCACCACCGCCGGCACCGAATGAAGTTCCGTTACCGCCGTCTTCTTTACAGATTGCAGGTTGAACCATTTGATCATGATAACCAGACTCTTTAGTTTCAACATAATCTTCTTCAGCACATTCTTTTCTGTAATAAAGATTTTTATCTTTATAGCATCTATATTTTTTGTAAATATCATCTTTATTTGTATATGCACTGAATTCGGCATAATCAGAGTCACCGTCATTGTATTCAGGGAACTGTGCCTTCATAGAATTTGCCAGACCGGGTCCAAAGCTATGTATTGGACCTATTATTTTTTCTACATAATAATATATTTTTAATTTTTCCATGAAATATTGTCGTGCGTATGACGTACTGCTATTAACATAATTCCAATCATACGGTTCATACTGATACGGTTGGATAGATGTGTCATCAGGACCGTTTTTAAGTTGATTAGGTACATACATTCCGTAATATGTAGAATTTTCAAAACCAACAGGTTTTTCAACCACTCCGGTACTTGTAACGTTGTTATTAATAACCTCTTTATTCTTATCCATTGTATATTCAGACAAATCCAAAGAACATTTTATTGAGGTACATTTTGGTTTTGTTGTTATAATATCACCCCAGCCGGCAGGGATTTGTTTTCTTGGTTCACAAGCCGGAGCAGGTGTTCCGCCGCCTTTCATTGTGAATTGAGAGTGTTCACCTGTTCCGGGCTCGGAAAGGTTTTCATTTGTTTTACCGCCGGCAGCACCATATCCGATAAATGTACGACCGGTAATTCCGTTTCTCACGATTCTCGCAACAGTATTACCACCAGCTAGCTCTGCCTGTGCTCTGGGTGCAATTTCAACTTCTACCTGACCTGTAATTGAAGGTAAGTAATATGAATTGGGTACAGCAGCACTTCCGCCTGTACCGTAATGCTGCCAGTTTTTAGAAACGACAACAAGTCCGCCGATTCCGGAGTAGTTTCTTCCGGTACAGCTGTTACCGCCTTGTCCGCCATCACCGTATGTAGTTTCATTTCCGCCGGAATCTTTATATTTATTTATACCGCCGATATTTGTAGTTTTACACTGGTAGTAATCTCCTGCGCTACCGCTTTTACCGGAATAATGACCAACAGAAGCATTTTGAGTTTTTCCATCAACAGTCAAAGAGGTATAATATGAAGAACTGGCAACACCAGCACCGCTGCCAACGCCATATCCACCTCTGCATTTCCATTTTGAACAGCCGACACCTTCGCCGCCGCCTCCTCCATTAACAATGATTTTTGTTTTGGAGTCAGGACCTGATGTACGTTCAAAAGAAGACTGTGAACCAGCTTCTGCCCAGCCATGGCTGGTAGAATTACTGGAACCGCCGTGATATTCAGCACCGCCGGGGTTTCCGCCTCTGCCTGAGCGCAACGAATAACTTGAACCCTGATAAAGAGGAATCAAGCCGGAGAACATTCCGCCGCCTCCTCCGCCTCCACCGGAGCAGTTATTAGTATTTTGATATGCGCCGCCGCCTCCGCCGCCGCCGATAACAATTACATCATACATACCTGTTTTTGACGGAGAGAATGACGTTGAATTACCACCGTCAGTTCTTGCCAGAACTTCGTGAACAGATTCACCGTTTCCTCCGCCACCGCCTCCGCCTATGACAGTAATTGAAAATCTGTCTGCTCCGGCTGGCGGTGTGAACACACATTTGTTTGTTGTTACCCAGCTGTCAGGGTTATCTTTCTGGCCTACCGGGTTATTTTTATCCCAATAGACATATTGACCTGCGCTGTTTCTTGAGCATATCCACATTCCTCTTTGGCCTTCATCGAGGTTTCGTCTTTTCTTCGTTAGGATAGGGATTGA
>DBGCOP010000011.1:0-1613 GCA_048360435.1 Candidatus Limenecus sp.
ATTGCAAGTATGAAAATGGAGAAAGCGAAAACGTTGTTGAATACAAAGAATGATCGTGTGTATTGCGGATAGAAGTGTATGCTACGCACGTTAAATAATAAGGGAAGGATTTTATGAGCAAACAACATGTTGCGATATGTGAAAAAGTGGCTCTTACAATTGAAGAGGCAGCAGAATACAGTAATATTGGACAAAACAGAATAAGTGGTCTTTTGAAAGAACCGAGATGTCCGTTTGTGCTTTACGTAGGCACGAAAAAACTTGTAAAGAGAAAAGAATTTGAAAAATTCATTTCGGAAAGTGTGGAAATATAAATGAATGACAGAAGATGAGATGAAAATGAATATTCACAAAAATAAGATGCTATGGTATAATACAAGGTACTGTATTAGGGCTTCTTATGAGAGGAGCTGAAATATGGGAAAAGATTTAAAAGGCAAAGAACTTGGCAAAGGAATAACCCAAGAAAGTACGGGATTATACTCAGCCAGATTTGTAGATCGGTTTGGAAAGAGAAAACATAAACGATTCAAAAAGCTGCAAGAGTGCAGAGCATGGATTGCTGATGCGACTTATGTGGATGAACACAGTGATATTTCAATGCCATCAGATATGCTGGTCGATCAATGGTTTGATTATTGGATTGGGATAAAAAAGAAAACAGTCCGTTCAAATACTGTTCGCAATTATACGGAGAGATATATTAAAAATATTAAACCGGTAATTGGGAAGATGACACTATCAGACGTGAAACCACTTCACTGTCAGAAAATATTTTATGATATGGCAGATCAGGGGTATCGCACATCTACAATTTATCAGGCAAGAATTGCATTATACAATATGTTTGAGTATGCAAAAGAGAATGAAGTCTTGCGTAGCAATCCCTGTAAAAAATCTGTGAAAAGTGATATGGGAAAGCCTTCTGAGAAGAAGGTTGCTTTAACAAGAGACATACAAAAAACATTTTTACAATATGCAGAAAATCAAAGCTATGAAAATCAGTATCGTTTTATACTACAAACCGGATTGCGAACAGGCGAATTGGTAGGATTGAAATGGGGAGATGTCGATTTTAAATCCAAAACAATTCAGATTCGCAGAAGTATGGAATATCGTTACAGTGCAAAGGAGTGGCGTATCGGAGAACCAAAGAGTAAATCAGGTTACCGTACGATACCCTTAACAGAAGAAGCGGTTTCTATACTAAAAAAACAAAAAGAAAAGAATAAGAGGATTTCAGAAATTTCAACAGAATGGAAAGAATTTGTGTTTCTGTGTCGAAAAGGAACACCTGTCAAGAACAGTACATATGATACAGCGCTGTTTAAAATCTGTGACAAAGCAAAAATTCCAAGATTTTCGATGCATATCTTGAGACATACTTTTGCTACCAGATGTATTGAAGCAGGAATGAAACCGAAAACACTTCAGATGTTACTGGGCCATTCGAATATTGGAATTACAATGAACTTATATGTTCATACTACCGAGGAAGAAAAGAAAAAAGAAATGGACTTGGTAGCAGAAGCACTTATGGCAATGTAATGGCCCACTAAATGGCCCACTTGCAAAAATAAGTATGCTGAAATCCCTTGAAATCAAAGGATTTA
>DBGCOP010000012.1:0-1048 GCA_048360435.1 Candidatus Limenecus sp.
GAGGAAATCACACTTTATTTCTTGATTTGTATTCAAACAGGCATTAGCTGTTGAGTGTTGATGTGGAAAGAGAAAATTATTTTATCCTCAACTTAACAATTTAAGGTTTCCGTTCCCTATATGGCGTAGAAAGAAAAAAGTTTAAGAAATGTGATACAAATAACGCTTTTCTGTCCTGATATGGAGTGAAGAAAATAGTTCATTCTATTGTTGGCAGTAACAGTATCTTTTGGGTAGTTAGGGTGTGAAAAGGAAAATATTCTTTTTTCATCATCAACTTAGCAAAATGACATTTTCTATCCCTATATGGTGCATGAAAAGAAGTTAAAATTTTTCTATTTCAACTTAGCAAATGGACGTTTGCTGTACAGATAGTAGTGAAAAAGGGAAAAAGTTTTGAATTTTAGTTACATTTCTCCTCTTTTCCAACGCGGTATATAGGAAAGATGATTTTCTTCTTTCAATCGCTCTTTGACAACTGAATAAAGCAATTCAATACGTTTGACAGACAGCGAGCCGTTGAAACAGATACGCCATGACCTTTCTCCTGCAAAAGTGAGCGATAACCTATCTGTGTTCTTGTAAAAGACTTGTCCTCTTTTATCGCCATGACCTGTTCTGTCTGATAATGATACTCCCGTACAGCCTCAGCTTGAGCGTTAAGAGCGTCGCACGCAATGGGTACGGCTACATTGGATAATGCAGAGGTGGAAGTCCTGTGGGCTATGACAAAAGCCGTTGAATTGCTTAGAAACTATTTTTACAGAAAGGGGGTATGTGTTATTGATAATGCTGTAAAAACAATTCAAAAGAAAAATAACAAGTGTGGCATTGGAAACAGAGGAAAGACAAAGATTGTTGTAAAAGAGCATTTTTCTGAAAAGGGAAAGACAATGGAAGAACTTCTGACTGATGTTATGCTTGAGAAAGCAAAGCAGACAATCGCATAAATTCGGTGCAGTTGTAAGAAATAGATTGAATGTGAAAAATAACCCATGTTATACTTTACTTGCAAGCAGGTATTGTAAACATGGGTTAGTTATAAAGG
>DBGCOP010000013.1:0-43812 GCA_048360435.1 Candidatus Limenecus sp.
AAAAAAAAAACACGATATTTAAAACAGGAAGAAATAAAGGAGAATAAAATGAATATTAACAGTCTGACATCGAAATTGAATATCAATTCAATATTTACAGAAAAAACAAATGCAGCAAATGAAATAACAAACTCTTCTGTAAATAACAATACGTTATTTGGAAACGAAACAGAAATCTCTGATTCTGAGCCGGTAGTAATGATTCCCGAACAAAAACAGGAAGAAACACCTCAGAAAAAAAACGAACCCACTGCACAAAAACCTGATAAAGTTATGAGTTATGAAGACTCTATGACTCTCACATCAGGAACAAAAACCCCTTACTATGAAGAAATAAACGGAAAAGTTTACTATTACAACAGCCGTTTGGAACTTGAAGCCTCAAAACTGTTAATCGATCCTGCCTCTACTGCTGTCGGATGCGGAGAAATTGCTCAGGATTGGGGTGAAAAAACAGACTATTGGATAGTTATAGGCAATTCAAGATTTTATTTTGCATCCCCATATGACGTATCAAGAGTTGAACACCTAAAAAAAGAAGAAATAAAAAAACGTGCCATTGGCAGAGAATCAATGGAGCTTGAAGGAAGCAAAAACATAAAATCGGCTTCCGATGCTGTCATTGTAGACAAAGGAGAAAAAACTGAATACTATATTGATTATGACAATGTAAGGTATTACTACCCTACAATTATGGCAATGATGGATGCCCAGATTAATATTAACCCTGCTGACGGTTCCTGCGGCAAAGGAAGAGTTATGACAAAATGGGGCACACAAACAGAATATTCAATTGTTCATAACGGTGCTACATATTACTTCCAGAGCGAAGCAGACCAACAAGCCGCTCAGAAAATTCTTGACGGTGACGGAAGCAGTGCTTTGAAAAAACTCAAGTTTAACAAATTGACTGTCGGAAGAAGCTAGGCGTTCTTCATTCTGCACTCCAGACCTTTTTTAATAACAAAATTCACAAGCCTTGTCGGAAGACTCGAAAACATTCTTACACACAATGAGTCAAACCCTGCATTGTAAGAACATTTAGGGTGTTTTGCCTTCAGGGCTTTTGAAACAGCATCCGCCACAACTTTTGGCTCTGAGCCTTTGTCCGTATTTTTTCTGGCATTTTTTTGAAGAAATGCAAACTCTTTTTCATATTTTTTTCTGCCTTCTTCACTGATAAATTCTATGTTCTTTTCGCTGTCATCAACAGATTTATTCCAGATAGGAGTTTTTATTACACCGGGTTTGATTGATATGACTTTGAGGTTTGGCATTTTTGCCTCGATAAGCAGTGCATTAAAGAACATATCAAGAGCCCTTTTGGAAACACAATAAGGAGACACAAAAGGAAAAACGCCGTAACTCGCCATTGAACTCATATTCACGATTCTTGAATCCTGCGTATTCTTCATCAACGGAAGAAATTTTTGTGCTGTTCTGATTGCACCATACACATTAACCTCAAACTGATTTCTAAGCATATCAATCGGCATATATTCAACTGGACCTGCAACAGCAATACCCGCATTGTTCACAAGTGCATACAAGGAAGAAGTTTCAGCCTTAACAGTTTCAAAAGCAGCATTCACGCTTTCATCACTTGTGACATCCAAAAACACCCCTTTTATATTCGGACTCAAAGCCTCAAGATTTTCTTTGTCCTGTTGTTTTCTAACACCGGCAAACACCTTATAACCCTCATCAGCAAGTCTCTTTGCGGTTTCTTTTCCCAGCCCTGTCGAAGCACCTGTAATTAATACATATTTATCCATAATACATCTTCCCATTTTATTTTAACTTTTGTAAATAATATTACAAAAATGGCAAATTTCCATACCTGCATGTTTTTATTAAAGTATAGAGTTTTAGTTTAAAGGAAAATCATGGGCGGATTTGAAATTCCAAAATTGAATTTATTCCAACAGCCGGTTCAAAGAACAGGTGCTATTGGAACACAGGGTTCACAGGGAATCCAGCGCACAGGCGGCTCACAAAATCCTTTTGGCGTATCAGGCGGCTCAGCTGTCGACAGAGAACTTGCTGAATTCAGAAATTCACTTCCTGCCTTTAACGGTACGGGAGAATTGCGCCCGAACAACGCAGACCCTAACGCAACACTAAAAATGTTATATGCTTAAAAAAATATAAAAAACTCCTCTCTAACGGGGAGTTTTTTTTAGCTTGAATGTTTAGGCTTTTTAAACATCTTTATGAAGTCAGAAGCTTTTTGAAGCAGAGTTTCATCTTTTTCTTTCAAATCCTCTTCCGGAATAAAAACATCATTTTCATCAGCAGATTGAAAAACATCTATTTCATCTTCTTTTTTCTTTTTATTTTTATTCTGACGTTTAAAATAGCCCAAATTTCCACCGCCGCCATTGTTGCGCATGTTTTGGGCTTCTTGAATTCCGAATTTCGGGCTTGGACCATTAATTCCGAAAGACATTGTTTTTTACTCTATTCTATTTATTAGTGACACAGAGAAGTATATTAATCTATCTATATTATATACTATTTGTGTAGCAATTTAAACCCCATGCAGCTGCTGCATTTGAAGGATATTTTAACCTTAATATAAGCGGACAAAATATTATAATCCAAAAATTTTAATAGCCCGTAAAGGTAGCCGTTTCCGGTAATGTTTTTTTAAAGAATTCACCGTAATAATGCAACATAAGATGTTAATTATCGTAAATTGGATTTCAATAAAAAAGCTAGAGAGAATCCGATTACAGTTTGTTTAATTAAGGAGGGAAAGATGACGATTAACAAACTTACACTTGCCGCAGTCTTAACAATAGGATTGATGGCAGGTACAATGAACTCGGGGATTGCAAGTAATGTAGATATTTCAAATTTAGATATGTCAAAACTTGCTGCTTGCCCGTTATCCGGTTGTCAGGCAGATGTAACGCCCGACACAGCAGTATGTCCCTGTGCACCTGCGCCAGATTGCGGATGCAACACAGGCTGTGCAGCACCTTGCGACCCATGCAACACATGTGCCCCGGTAGAGCCTTGTGACCCTTGCAACCCTTGTGAAGCTGTTGCGCCGCCTTGCGAGTGCCAGCCGGTTGTTCAATCAGTTTGTGCTTCACAAATTGACGGAAAATCACAGGCAAAACAACATTACGCATACCCTGCCAACGTTTACTCTGACACACAGGCAGTAGGTTCTGCCGCAAACAGCGTAATCATCGGCGAAGGCTCAACTTGCGGATGTCCTATTGCACCTTCGCAAGGTGTAATGGTTTCTGACTTACCGACTTGCGGCTGCGGATGCGGTGAAGGAATCACAACCGGTGCTGCTGCTGACATGCCTGTTTTAGGACAAAACATTGACTTAAATCAGATTATGACAGGCGGTGCTGCACCTGTTAACCCGACTGCTGTAACAGGAGGATGCCCTGTTGAAATGCAGACTTCTTCAGGTATGGAAGTAATCAAACGTACCATCGTACCTTACAATCCACCTATTACAGGCGGTGCATCACCAATAACAAGCGCATCTTCATTTGAAGACGTACCGGCAGGTTTCTGGGCAGGATGCGACATTAATCTTCTTGCCGAAAACAAAGTGGTAGCAGGCTACCCTGACAGAACATTCAAACCGAATCTCCCTGTTTCACGTGCAGAAATAGCTTCTATGGCTGTAAACGGCTTTAACCTCAGAAGCTGCGGATGTCCTAAAAAGACATTTAAAGACGTTCCGGCTGACCACTGGGCAAATCAGGCTATCAACACTGCCGTGTCTAACGGTTTAATGGACGGCTATCCGGGAGACTTATTCAAACCCAATAAACCTGTAACAAGAGCAGAAGCTATGGTTACACTTGCTAAAGGCATCCCATGTGATATGGATAACTGTAAAGCAGAAGAAATCTTAAACAAATTCTGTGACGGAAACAAAGTTCCGGGATGGGCAAAAATCCCTGTTGCCAAAGCTATTGAATCAGGAGCTCTAAAAGATGTTCCTAACGGCAACGAAATTCAAGCCTGCAAAGATGCAAGCCGTGCTGATGTAGCTTCTATGCTCGAAGCAGTAAGATGCGCTATGGGCTATTCTAAAAAAGACGTAGCTTATACTGCACCGGATTGCGGATGCACAGGCGGAGCAGCTTTCGTAGCCAAAGATGAAGTCGTAACTATTCCGACTCTCTGTTTGAAATTCGAAGACGAAATCAATGCAAAACATGCTAACATTGGCGACAGATTTGCAGCAAAAACAACTGAAGCCGTTTGCATAAACGGTCAAACCTTCCCTGAAGGCTCAAAAGTTTACGGTAAAGTTACAGAAGTAGACAGACCGACAGGAAACTGCAAAGGCGGCTTGAAACTTTCTTTCGAAAGAATTCAGTGCCATGATTGCAAAGCTGACTTACCGCAGCAAGTTTTGACCGCACAAGTCAAAAATGACAAAAAACCTAATTTCTTCGCTAAAGTAGTAGAAGCTCCGTTCAGCTGGGCAGGAAGCATAGTCGGTACAGTGGGAAGAACTGTCGGCGGTGCTATCATTGCAGCCGGTAACGCTGCCGAACACGTTTCTGACGGTGTAGGACTTACTTTCGGAGAAACTTTACAAGGACAATTGCCTGCTGCCGGAAGAAGCTTAATGGATGCTACAAAAGCACTTGTTAAAGCACCTATCGACTTAACAAGAACAGCACTTTCCGGAACAATCGGCTTGTTACAAACCACAGGTGACGAAGTTGCTTACCTCGTAGACCCGAAAGGCAACAGAGTAACATCAGTTAACCCGAGAGAAAACATTACGGTAGCTTTCGGATGCAACTCTTGCACAGGCTGCGCTGCACCTGTTCAGCCCTGCGACTCTTGTGCAAAACCGGCTCCTTGCGATTGCAATCCATGCGATTGCGGCAATGACTGCGGATGCAAGTAAGTAGTTAAACTGTTACCCAACCTTAAAAGGAGCGTGTGCTTTGGTTTTCAAAGCGCCGCTTCTTTTTATTTTTCAAGCCATGCCACAGACTCTATGTGATAAGAATGACAGAACATATCCACAGGCTGAATATACTTGAGTCCAAAACCTTTTTCTCTTAAATATTTCAAATCTCTGGCAAGTGTAGACGGGTTACAAGAAATATAAATTATTGATTTTTGACTTAACTGAACAGCATAATCCAATGACTCTTTCGAACAGCCTTTTCTCGGCGGGTCCAGCACTACCACATCAAATTTTTCGCCTTCCTTCACCATTTTTTCAAAAGCAGCTTTTGCATCTCCATTTATTGCAGCAAGATTTTCTATACCGTTCAGTTTTATATTTTCTTCGGCATCTTTTGTTGCGGAAGGTGCTTCTTCAACAGAAACAATCTCTTTTGCTATGTCGCTAAGCCAAATTCCAAAACTTGAAACTCCTGAATACGCATCAAGGATTTTCGGCTCGTTATAATTGTCTTTAATAATATTTTTGACCGTTTCAAAAATACTTTCAGCAGATTCGATATTAACCTGAAAAAAGCTGTTTGCGCTGACTTTAAAAGTTTTATCTTTTATTTTTTCGATTATATGGTTTTCACCCTGAATTTTTCTCGTGTCACCCGTCATGATAAGGTTGCTCTTTTCAGTGTTATAATTGATTAAACATCCTTTAACATGCGCAAACTCGTTCATAATTTTTTTGGCTAGATTTTTGAATTTTTCACTGAGTTTTGTATTGTTGACAACAAAAATTACAATACATTCATTCTCAGAAACACTGTATCTGTAAACAATATGTCTGAGTTCCCCCCTGTGAGTTTTTTCATTATATCCCGAAATTTCAAGCTCTTGAGCTTTTTGCCTGATGAATTCCGTGATTTTGTCAATAATCTTTGGCTGAATCGGACAGAATTTTATGTTCACAAGCTCATGAGATCCTTTTTTGTAATACCCTGCAAGAAGCCTTTTTGAGACTTTTGTCTGTGAAACAGGATATTGAATTTTTGAGCGGAACTCTCTTGTTTTCGAGGAAGCAATAACAGGCTTGACCTCAATTTCTTCACCCGTAATTTTTTTTACGGTTTCATAAACAATATTTCGTTTTTGTTCAAGCTGAAAAGCATAATCAACAAACTGCCAGCCGCACCCTCCGCAAACATTGTGCAAGGGGCAAAACGGCTTCACTCTGTGAGGGGACGCTTCAAGAATTTCAACAATTTCAGCCAGAGCAAAATTCTTATTTGCTTTTTTAATTCTAACCTTCAAGCTGTCAGCAGGACATCCGCCTTCTATAAAAATCGGAAAACCGTCTATTTTAGCCAGTGCAGCCCCTTCATAAACGAGTTTTTCCGGAACAACAACGAGCTCATCTCCGCCTTTTAACTTAACCAGCTTCTCCATATTTATACCGTTTGTTCCGTTTGTTCAGGGCTTGACTGGTCTTTAGATTGTTCAAGAACAGCTTCTTCGTTCACTTTTGTCACACCGTGCTGTGTTTTTCCCCAGTCCATAGTCTTTGGGAAGAAGATTATTTTAAACACAATAAACACAACTATCGGGAACCACACACAGCAAAGAAAAATGCCTGTTTCCACAGCCTGTTTTACACTTTGAAATCGCGAAAGGTAATTATACTTTCTTACACTGTACAAAAGCCCTGTTGTGAAGAAACCGCACACAATGACAGACACAAGCAGTGAAGACATAATGCAGTTCGGTGATTCTTTAACATACTTGAATGCCTGAAAACATATCTCGGAAATCATCCAGAAGGGGAGAATGAATTCAGTGATGTAAGCAATCATGTCTATGCTCACCCGCAAAGACATATCCTTTGAAAACAGAACACCCCAGAAATGTTCAAGATAGCGTCTTATGCTGCCTTCCACCCAGCGTCTTCTTTGCTTCAAAAGAGGAATAAATTTCACAACAGCTTCTTCATATACACAAACATCCGCACAAAAACGCACATCCCAGCCTTTGATATGGAGTCTTGTAGACATATCCAAATCATCAGTGATTGTGTAATTGTTCCAGCCATTTATATCAATCAGTGCTTCTTTTTTGATAAGTTCGCCGTTGCCTCTGAGTTCAACAGCACCTTTAATTGAATTTCTTCCTACCTGAAAATGAGTATCAAGAGCATATTCATTGTCCTGGCAGCGTGTGAGGAAATTTTCTTCTCTGTTAATAATGACTTTTCTCGCCTGTACGGCTCCGACATTGTCCTTTTCAAGGTGTGGAACAAGCTTTGTCAAAAAATCGGGTTTCACTCTTGCATCAGCGTCAAAAACAAGAATTGCTTCGCCTTTTGACTCGGGAAGAACTTCATTCAACACCGCCGATTTTCCAGGAAAAGCATCTTTTTCTCTTATAAAAGCTCTAACCTTATCATATTTTTGTTCAAGTTCTTTAAGTTTTTCTGCGGTATTATCCTCGCTTCTGTCATCGATTAAAATAATCTCGAATTTTTCATAATCCATTTCAAGAACATTTTCAACAGTTTTTTCGATAACGTCCTGTTCATTATGCGCAGGAATCATAACAGAAACAAATGGTTTGTAATTCCAGTTCAACTCTTCCGGTTTTTTTCTGAGCTTGATTTTTTGATGTTTTGTTGCAACTTGCATGTATATGCAATAAAGACTCATAAAACCGCATAAAAAAAGTATCGCCCAGAAAGTGGACATAAAGTTCTGAAATATAAACAGAAAGAGCCAAAGCGAAACTATTAACACCGATAAAACAATTCTCTCTATCAAAACCCAGTCCTCTAAATACTTGTTACCGAATATTATACCAGAAATATAAATAATATAAAAAATTCAGATGTAGCAACTTTGTAACAATAATAAACAATTCTGAAGAAAATCGCAATATTTTAATTTTACGATTATATAATTATACATGTAAAAAACTACATTCGACAGGAAACAAGAAATACATGGGAAAAACAGCTATATACCCGGGGAGCTTTGACCCGATAACCAAAGGGCATCTGGATGTGCTTTCCAAAGCATCAAAAATGTTCGACAAAGTTATCATTGCTGTTTTGAAAAACGATGCAAAAAAAGGTGCTCTTTCAACAGAAGAACGTGTCGCATTGATTGAAGAATCACTCAAAGAACTAGACCTCAAAAATGTCGAGGTGGACAGCTTTGATGGTCTGACTATCGAATATGCAAAAAAAGTAGGTTCTGATATTTTAATCAGAGGGCTGAGAGCTGTATCGGATTTTGAGTACGAAATGCAGCTGTCACAGACAAACAATGCTCTTGCACCTTCTATCACTACGGTATTTTTAATTACCAAACCGAAATACAACTTTATTTCCTCATCAACAGTGAAAGAAATTGCAAAATATAAAGGCGACATTTCGAAATTTGTTCCCGAATGTGTGGTAAGATATTTTAATAATATAAATAATTAATATTTGGAAAGGTAAAATCAGATATGACACAACTTAGAATTAAAGAACTCTTAGGAAGAGCGAATTTAATATTAGACAAAGGTTTTCACTTCCTTCCCGGTTTTGTCACAGTCAAAAGTGCTGAAATGGAAGCTCTTTTAGACAGAATTGATGCCTCAATTCCTGAAGATATAAAAGAAGCAGAATCTATTCTCAGACGCCGTGAAGAAATCCAGATTGAAGCACAGCAAAGAGCTGAAAGAATCATAATGGACGCAAGAGCTGAAGCTGAAAAAATTCTAAGCGAGTCAGAACTTTTGAACCAGGTACAAAGAGAAGCTGAAAAAATCAAAGAACAGGTGCTTTCAGAATGTCAGGAACTGCGTGAAAAAACAATCGAAGAAGCCAAACAAATTAAAATTCAGGCAGAAGATGAAGCCCACAGAACCAAAGAAGGTGCTGAAAATTATGCTGAACAAATTCTCAACAACATAGAAGGCGACCTTTCACAGCTTCATCAGATTGTTAAAAACGGTCAGTTATACCTTGAAAAACTCAGAACAAACGGCGGTTCTGCCGCTCCTTCTTATACACAGGAACAAGCTCAATATCAGCCGCAGGAAGATTATACTTCAGCAAATTATCCAATGTAATTGATAATATTCGATAAAAAAGACTCCTTAAAACTAAGGAGTCTTTTTTTTATTTTTTATTTTCGAGATTCAATAGTTCTTCGTAAAGTTTAATCTCTTGTTCTGTCAGATTTTTCGGAACAGAAAGACTGATTTTTACATTCAGATTTCCAAAACCTCCCGATTTTTTAGGCAGCCCGAGCTCTTTTAGCCTCAATACAGCACCGCATGAGGTTCTTGGAGGAATCTTTATGTTTATGTTTCCATGAAGGGTCTTGAGTTCTTTTTTTGTCCCGACTACTGCTTCGGCAGGAGTTACCTCTATTGTCTTTGTTAAATCAGAACCATTTATTGTATATTCCTTATCAGCAAATTTAACAACAAGAAATAAATCCCCTCTAACCGTATTTTGACCGCTTAAAGCCTGACGGCCTTCGCCTTTTAGACGAATTTTCTGACCTTCTTTAACCTCAAGCGGAATTTTCACATTCAAAGTTTTTGTGAAAGTAGTAAAGCCTGTGCCGTTGCAATTCGGACACATAGAACCCACGCCTGAACACTGTGTGCATTTTTCAAGATTATTAATCCTAACACTAACAGGTTTTTGATTAAAAATATCCTTTGCGCTGACTTTTATCTCCTGAGTAACATTAAGATCCTGAGGCTCTGTTTTTGTTTTTGACGCTCTTGAAGAAGAAGCTCGTGAAGAAAAACCGCCGCCTAAATCTTCAAAATTTATACCGGAAGAACGTCTCGAGCGAGTGCCTGCACTGCTGAAACCTCCGCCGAAAAGCGAATTGAAGAAATCAGAGAAACCGCCGAGATCTTCAAAATTTACACCTTGCGAAGAATACTGATATCCGCCTGAGCCAAAACCGCCAAAATCATAGTTTTCAAACCCCGGAGGCGGTGTGTAATTTGCGCCTGCCTGCCAGTTTGCACCAAGGCTGTCATATCTTTGTCTTTTATCTTTATCACCCAGAACTTCAAAAGCTTCATTTATATCTTTAAATTTTGCAGAAGCTTCAGGAGTTTTATTTACATCAGGGTGATATTTCTTAGCAAGCTTACGGTAAGCCGATTTGATTTCAGCCTGTGTTGCTTCGCGTTTTACACCCAGTATTTGATAATAATCTTTATATTCCATTAAACGGCTCCAATATTTTCTTTTTTATATATTTTCATTTTATATCAAAATATGCACTACTTAGTTGATTTTAATTATTTATTAATAAATTATTCTGAAAATTGGACGACAATATCTATTGTAGTTTTACAATATTGAAATACTATAATAAGCTTATGAAAAAATTTACAGCCAATCTGTCAATTTTATTGTGTATATTTGCCCTTTTATGTTACGGGCTCAAAGCTGATGCAAAACTTTTTAAAATAAAAAAAGAGAAAAAAAACACAGCACAACCGACAGCACAAGCAAAAGTTTCGCAGGAGCAGCTTGTTGCACCGGTTCCGTTCGAGGGCATTTTGTCCGAAGCATCAATCAAAATTAATGCAATTGACCCGACAGCAGGCGTAAATTTCACAGGCAGTTTTTACCCGGGAGGAAGAGGAGCAAACCAGCTCGTCGTATACACTAACAAAAACGGACTGAGAACAGGAACAAACGAATTCGGTGCAGAAGCCATTGTTGTTAATGATACTGTTGTAAGAATCAGCGGTGCTGACTCAATTATTCCAAAAGGCGGATATGTCATAAGCGGCCATGGAAGAGCCAAAACCTGGATGAATCAAAACCTTATAGTCGGCTCAAAAATTTACATTGACAAAAAAAATATGATGCTCAATTCATATCTGACAAATGACAGTTTTATATTTGCAACACAGGAAAAAATAAAAGAAATCGATTCAATGATGCGTTACTACAAAGACAACGACATCTATTACGATGATTCCATGGCTCATGACTACGTAACCAAAGCTCTGGACAATCTGAAACGTGCAAACCGCCACCCTGATGATACCCAAAAATATTCATCTATGGCAATAAACAATGCAAACAAAGCAATGCAATACGCACTTCCTTATTACAAAAGCGAGTTTAAAGGCGTATGGCTGAGACCCACTGAAAAAACTGCCTCTGAGATTGAAAAAACACTGGACAGAGTAAAAAAATCAGGTATCGAAACAATTTTCCTTGAAACATATTATCAGGGCAAAACAATATTCCCGAGCGAATCTCTGGCAAAATACGGTGTCCAGCCTCAAAGACCTGAATTTGCAGGATTTGACCCACTTCAAATTTGGGTAGACGAAGCACATAAAAGAAAATTAAAAATCTATATCTGGTTTGAAACTTTCTACGCAGGCAACGAAAATCCGATGAATAATCCCCAGAACGTGATTACGGTTTATCCGAAATGGGCAAACGTCACAAAGATGAAATATAACTCGCCAACTCCGGTCGCATCACTTTCCGAACACAACGGATATTTTCTCGATCCTGCCAATCCTGAAGTTCAAACATATCTTTTAACACTGCTTGAAGAAATCATAAAAAAATATAAACCTGACGGAATAAATCTTGATTACATCAGATATCCTCAATCCATCAGCGCAAAATTCTCAGGCTATGACCTGAGCAATTGGGGATATACAGAATATGCCAGAAACGAATTCAAAACAGCAGCAAAAATTGACCCGATTGACATAAAATACGGCACCCCCCAGTGGGATGCATGGGCACAATACAGACAAAACAAAGTAACTAGCTTTGTTTTTAAAGCAAAACAACTTACATCAAAATATAATATACCAATCACGGCAGTAATCTTCCCTGACAGGTTCAAAAGTATGGAAGTAAAAATGCAAGACTGGAAAACCTGGACGGACAACAATTACATAGACGGCTTCACACCTTTGATTTTGACATGTGACAAAGACACTGCTGTTTTTCTCATAAATGACATAAAAACCAATTCAAAACCCAATACAAAAATCTACCCCGGACTTTTTGTGGCATTTATGAACGGAAACCCTGACGATCTTTTGCGCCAGCTTCATGAAAGCAGAAAGCTCAAAACCTCGGGAATTGTGCTCTTTGACTTTGCACACATGGATCAAAAATATACAGAAGTCCTTCTAACCAACGCCTTCACTCCTTCAACGCCGTCTCAGACTACATTGTCAAAGAAAAGCGAGCCTGAAAAAAATAAGAAAAACAAAAAGAAAAAGAAATTTCTTTTCTTCGGTAAAAATAAAGAGCTTACAAACGCACCGCAAGAAGCATCGGAACTAAAAGCTTCCAGATGATTCCTAACCGCAGACAGCTTTTTTAAAGGCTTCCAAATCTTCTTTTGTATCAATTCCGATAGGTTTGCAATTCACAACAGAAGTAATAATTCTCATGCCTGATTGCAGCGCTCTCAATTGTTCAAGGCTTTCTGTTTTTTCAAGCATAGTTTGAGGCAGAGAAGTCATCTTGAAAAGAGCATCTCTTTTATATGCATAAAGCCCGATGTGCCCGTAAAAAACAGCCTCATCAAGATTTCTTTCATAGGGAATTTTTGAACGCGAGAAATAAAGCGCATAGTTATTGTTATCGATAACACATTTCACAAGATTAGGATTCTCAAGCTCATCTTTGTCTTCTATTATTCTTAAAAGAGTAGCAATATCAGCATCGGTAGTTTTCAATGCAGAAATTATAGAATCAATACTTTCAGGTGTAATCATAGGCTCGTCGCCCTGAAGATTTATGATATATTCCATTTCATCATGTCTTGAAGCAACTTCGGCAATCCTGTCTGAACCGCATTTGTGGTCAGCTCTGGTCATCTCGGCTTTACCGCCGAAAGATTTCACACAATCATATATCGCCTCATGGTCAGTAGCAACAATCACCTCGTCCGCTTGTTTAACAGCCAGAGCCTTCTCATAAACCCACTGGATTATGGGTTTGCCTTCCACTTCAATAAGCGGTTTTGCATGAAGTCTCGTTGAAGCGTATCTAGACGGAATGATTATAGCTGTTTTCTTTTCAGACATGATTTTCTTGTTTCACCTTTCCCCTTTATTTGTAAGTTCTGCTATAATTATACTAACAGACAGAAGGGATTTTTTACAGTGGCAATTTTTTCCGACAACGATAATGTTCAAAAAACTCTTGATATAAAACATGAAAAATCAGAGAACCTTGATTCAAAAGAGATTGATTTTGACAAATCTTTTGAAAATAACATACGTCCGAAAAAGCTTGATGACTACATTGGTCAAACAGCTTTGAAATCTACACTGAAAATATCAATCGAAGCAGCAAAAAAAAGAAACAAACCGCTTGACCACCTTCTTTTATACGGACCGCCCGGGCTCGGAAAAACCACACTCGCCTCAGTTACGGCAAACGAACTTGAGACAAAAATAAAAATCACAGCAGCACCTGCCCTCGAACGACCGAGAGATATTATAGGAATTTTGATGTCTTTAAAAAACGGAGAAATTCTTTTTATAGATGAAATCCACAGACTAAACAAAGTTGCGGAAGAAATTCTTTACCCTGCAATGGAAGACTTTTTTCTGGACATTACAACTGGAAAAGCACAAACAATAAAAACTTTGAGAGTACCGCTTCCAAAATTCACCCTGATAGGCGCAACAACAAAAGCAGGCGCCCTCTCAGGACCGCTCAGAGACCGTTTCGGAATTATACACAGATTACAGTTCTACACAAGAGAAGAACTTTCACAGGTAGTAACAAGAACTGCCGGAATACTCGAAATCTCTATTACAAAAGACGGTGCTGATATTATTGCAAGCCGTTCAAGAGGAACTCCTAGAATTGCAAACAGACTTGTGAAAAGGGTAGGTGACTATGCGCTTGTTAAATCTGATGGGAAAATAACAAAAGAACTCGCACAAGAAGCATTAAAAAGCCTTCACATAGACAATTACGGCCTGGACACAACAGACAGAGCTCTTATGACCCTGATAATTGAAAAATATGACGGCGGTCCTGTCGGAATAGACACTCTGGCTGCGGCACTGGGTGAAGATGCAAAAACAATCGAAGATGTTTATGAGCCTTATCTTCTTCAAGAAGGTTTTATTCAACGCACACCGAGAGGAAGAAAAGTTTCTCCGGAAGGTTTCAGACACCTCGGCTACAAACTCAATAACCCTCAACAGTCATTGTTTTAGCCGTTAAATTCTTTAATCATTCTTTCAATCCAGCTGAATATGCCAAGAAGCTCGTATGGCTTGGGAAGATAAAGGTCAGCACCTGAATTAAGAATGAGTTTTTTGTCATGAACAATAGTTGAAAGAATTATTTTTATATCCTTCAAATCGCTGTCCTTTTTCAGCTTGCGGCAAAGCTCCAAACCTTCTAAAGTATCAGCATCTCCGGCATCCAAAATAATCAACGCCGGTTCGGTATTTTTAATCAAACTTATGGCAGCCTCATAATCTTGCGCCTGAGAAACTTCATAGCCCTGCATTTCACCCGTTGTTTTGAGCAAAAAGCTCAGCGCATCATCCGGCTCTATTATGACTATCTTTTTGTTAAAATCTTTGTTCAAAACAGCGTTCTCAGCACTCAGTTTTGTTCTTTCAACAATGTAAGAAGAACCTGATTTCATTTTTGCAAGTTTACATGTTGCAAACAGAGCATTCAAAGCATTGTTGACGCTTTCATACTGCCTGAATTCGCTTGAAATTACACCAATGCTTGTGGAAACAAGTTCGATTCTTTTTCCTGCATTATCATCACCGTAAAGAATTATATAACCGAGCTTTGCATCCTCTTCGCTGTAAAATTTTTCAACAATAGTTTCAAAAGCGTAAACAAGAAATGAAGCGACATGTTCCGCTTTCAAAGGATTTGTTAATATCAAAAACTCGCCCTGAGCAAGTTCACCGAGAAAATCATTCTCATCCAGTGCTGAAGTGATAATGGCGGTGTAAGTCTGGAGCATTTTGTCAGAAGCCAGTTCACCGTAAATTTCTCTGTAAGAATCAAAATTGTTAATTTTAACAAGCATGCCTGCCCATTTTTTTGAATTTTTTGAAGCATCAAGATTTTCTTTAATTGTTCTTTTCAAAACCTTCAATGAAAATTTTGTGTCCGGCAGCCGGGTAACATCATCCACAAGATTTTCGAAATGACGTCTCAAATGAGCATTGATTCTTGCCTTGAATTCATCTGACTCAATCGGCTCGCTCAAAAAATCATCTGCACCGGAATCAAGAACAGCAAGTTTATCTTTCAAATCATCTGACTTTGATATAGCAACAATACATGGTCTTGAAGCATAACTCAACAATCTGAGTTTTTTACAAGCATCCGCCAAAGGTGTATCAAGACTGTCAGAAATAATTATCATATCAGGCTCATAATCGTTAAGATATTCCATGCCCTTTTCAAATTCTGAAGAAAGCATAACACCGGCACCGGTATTTTCGATGAGCTTTTTATACTTTGCCGGAAGCTCTTTTCTCTTATCCAAAATCATCACAAGCTTAGATAACATAACTATTTGTCCTCCATAGCTTTTATACTCTGGCTGGTGTAAGTGGCAGCAGGAAGAAGCACCTCAAAAGTCGAACCGCTGTTAGGAAGAACCGTGGAGCTTTGTACAAAAATTTTTCCGCCCATTTTCTCAACAAGACTTTTTACGATATAAAGCCCCAGCCCGCTGCCTTGAGTTTTTCTGGTCAAATGATTTTCAATTCTTGCAAATTTTTCAAAAATTCTTGTCATATTCTCAGGCTCAATCCCGACCCCGTGGTCTTCAACTTTTATACTGACAAAATTCTCCGTATTTTTGTTGTGAGAGTTAGAAATCACAACTGAAACTGCACCTTTTTCATAAGAATATTTAGCCGCATTGTCCAGAAGGTTTATCATAATCTGCTGGAATTTGTTCTCATCAGCAAGGACAGGAGGTATATTATCCTCAACCTTTAATTCAAAAGGATGTTCGGGATACTGGTTTTTCAAAACATAAACAGCCTGTTCTACCTGTGATTTTACATTCACTGATTTATAAACAAGATTGCTCTGCTGCACTTGTATTTTTGAAATGGAAAGCAGGTTCTCAACCAGTTTTATGAGTCTGTTTGACTGCTCTTTTATTATGGACAAAAACTTCTTTATCTGTCCTTCATCCAGTTTTTCATATGACATAAGCATGGTATCGGCAAATCCTCTTATGCTTGTAAGAGGAGTGCGAAGCTCATGGCTGACCGTCGAAATAAAGTCGGAATAAACTTTTTCAATTTCACTGTCTATAACAGAAAGAAAAAAGTATGAACAAAACTCATCATCCGTTTTGGAGATTTTATAGGTAAAATCTTTTATAACAACAGTCTCCTTACCTTCAGGAACAAAATCAAAAATAATTTTACCTTTGAGAGTTTCACAGTTAGTGTTAAAAAGTGAACAAAAAGCTCTGTTTGCATAAAGAATTTTGTTGTCATAATCAACGGCAACAACAATCTCTTCTAAATTTTCCACAATTTTTTCAAAATTTATTTTTTCCATATTCTAATTATAACAATTTGATATTGGAATTTTTCAATTTTAAGAATTTCTTAATTATTAATAATTGTAAATAAACATCAAGATAAGTTCAAAAAAACATCAAAGATTTCTTTTTAGGGTTTTCAAATAATCGTACAACCGGAAGAAAAAAATGAACATAAATCCTCTGAGAGCAGTCCCTTTTGGATATTTTGGATACAATCAAGTTTCAAAACAGACAAATCATCTAAACATCCCCCAACCTTCACATACTTTACAACAAGAACCCAAACTGCCGGGATACAATTCATCTCTCAGTTTCCATCCGTCTTTCGGATATTATCCCAAAAGAACAATCGATGCCTTAAAGTTTCAAGAAAACTCTCCAATGTACAAATTTGAGAGTTCAGACATCTTTGATGACATCCCAAACAGCTATGAAAGAATTTTTTCCGGAAAACAGGCAAACATTCTCGGCGCAGGTGCTATTTTCAGCAATTTTTTAAAACTTGGTGAAACAATAGATTTCTACTATGACAGAAATTCCGGCGAAATCGGAATTTTTGACCCGAAACTTCTTCAAATCGATGAAAATCTCGAGGAATATAAAGGCTACAACATACTCAAAGGGCTTGAAGAGATAGAAAACGGCTCGGTGTACATTATTTCCCCGAATAAATTTCACACACCCCAAATCAACGTACTTTCAAAAAATCAATCTCTAAACGGAATCTATACAGACAAACCGATTTGTATCTCAAGAAAACAGCTGGCAGAACTTGAAAAAACAGTTAAAACAACAAAAACACCTCTCTATTTCGGAGACTTTTTCTTCTTTTCACAAATCCCCGCTCTTCGTCTTATGGGAGTTAAAATGCCTTACAAAGAAGCTGTAACAATCCAATTTGATGATTCAAAAGATAAAAAATTCAGCAATTCAATACAAAAGGCTAAAGCTTTTTACACCCCGGATGAAATAAAAAGCATTGTCTGTAAAACAATAGAACACGGTACTGAAGATTTTGAAAAAAGAAAATGGCTGAAAAACAAATCAGAAGGCGGAGGAGTAATTCTCGATTTACAGGTCCACATCTCAAACCTGCTCAACCTCATGGGGCTTGAACTTACCGACATTAGTTCTGTATCCGCCGAAAAATTTAAAGACAAAGAATTTTCTGCCGTACACAAAAATGAAGCGGAAGACAGAGCAGTAATCAAAGGCAGACTCAATAAAAAAATCCCTGTATATATGGAAACAGCCCAGTATATGAAAAACAGAGAAACCTACATCCTGATTGAAGGTAAAGACGGAAACAAAATAAAAATCTCAACAGATGTATTTGACAAAAAAACAGAACTTTTGGACAAAGAAAACAAAGTCATAGCCAGAGCCTATACGGTTCCACGCCCCTATTCGCTTATGATACACCATGCCCAAACTTGTTTTGATGACCCGAAAATAAAAGACATACCCATGTTCTTTGATATACAAAGAAAAACAATGAAACAGCTTTTTACAATAAAAGATATAATCGATGAACAAATTGAAAACAATTCATATTAATCCATTATTAAGGTGATTTTTTAACGTTCAAATTTTGTCAAAATAAGAATGTCCCCCGACCCGACTATCAGAAAAAATTTGAGAGAGTTAAAAAGATGAATTTGAATGAAGAATGCCTGCTAAAGTATCTGCAAAACCCTGACGAGCTGATTGATTTAACCTCGCTTTTATTAGAGTTCAACAAAATTGTGTGTGAAAATAATTATGGAAAAGTTTAAAAAATATCTCAACGATAAAGTATTTTTGAAATACCTGCTTTATTCAGTATACATCATTATCACGGTAGGGCTTCTGTTCAGCCTTTTGAGCCAGCCTTATGTAAGAAATTTCTTTGCAACAATAGAAAACAAAACCTTTGATGTACGTCAGAGTCTTTTGTCTCCATACAAAAAGGTAAACAAAGACATTGTCATAATCTCAGTTGACGAAGAAAGCTACGAGTATCTTTTTGGAAAATACGGAGAATGGCCTATCTCAAGAAGCATATATGCTGACTTGATTACTTATCTTGAAAAACACAAACCTGCGGCAATTGCTTTTGACCTGATGTTTGTGAAATCACTAAAAAGCAGCAACAACGCTGATAACAAACTGGCCGATAACATAGCAAAATATGATAATGTTTTTACTTCCATAAACTTTGACAACCAGTCTTTTGACCTTAGAAAGCCTGTTGACCTTCCCGAATATTTGAAAGCAAAAGTAAACAACAATTCAAAAGTAAACTTCAAAAATGAATACCTTGATTTTAAAAACTGTCGTGCAATAATCAGCCAGATTATTGACTCAACACCCAACATCGGACACATAAACATTATTCGAGAAAATGACGGAATCGCAAGAGATTTGCCGCCCTTTGTGGTTTATAAAAATGATTTCTACCCTCATCTGGCATTGAAAGTAGCACAAAAATATCTTGAGAAAAAAGAAGGACTCAAGTTAAGCGAATATATTATCAATAAAAACGATGAACTCCTTCTCGGATACAGAAAAATGCCGCTCACACTCAACGGAACAGCCATTCTAAACTGGTATGGCCCAAGCGGAATGAACAACCAGAATTCTTTTGAATATATCCCGATGTGGAAAGTCGAAAAAACTATGTATGAAGGAGCCCGACTCATCCCACAGAACTATTTCCAGGATAAAATTATCTATATAGGAACAAGCGCAACCTCTCTTTTTGACCTGAAAAGCGTTCCGACAGACAGAATTTTCCCGGGTGTAGAAATTCATACAACATTTATCAATAACATTCTGGACAATAACTTTATAAAAAGGCTTCCGCCATTGTGTGACATCTTAATAAGCCTTTTGTTAAGCCTTTTTGTCGGACTGATAGTAATCAGAAGCGAATCAACAGTAATCTCTTCGCTTATTGCCATTTTGACAAGCATTATCTATACAATCACCGCTACTGCCGTAATGCACTGGTTTAACCTCTGGATAGGTATCGTCCTGCCCATAGTTTCAATTATTCTTGTATTCATTGCAGTTTATCTTGCAAAATACATATTAAAATCAAGAGACCTTGAATATACCTACGCACTGGCAACAACAGACGGACTGACAGAACTTTATAACCACAGATATTTTCAGGAGCAAATGCTTCAAAATATAGAAACAGGAAAACGCTACAATAAACCGTTCTCTCTGATTATGATAGACATCGACTTCTTTAAAAAATTCAATGATACATACGGGCACCAGTCAGGTGATGCTGTGTTGAGACAGGTTGCACAAATTCTGAAAAGAAATGTAAGAAGCACAGACATAGTTTGCCGCTATGGCGGTGAAGAAATGGCAATAATTCTTACCAATACAAACAATGAAGAAGCACTTATAACAGCACAAAAAATATGTAACGCAGTGTCAGAACATCCTCTAAAACTCGTAAACGGAAACGACGTAAAAGTTACAATAAGCCTGGGTGTCTCAACTTACCCCCAAAACGGTGAAACACCTGCCGATATGATTAAATTTGCTGATGAATGTCTTTATAAAGCTAAAGAACACGGCAGAAATCAGGTGGGTAATCTGGCTAAAGATGAAGAAGGCTAAAAATTCACAAACCTTAAAAGCCTTTTAATAAGACCTTTCAAACCGTCTTCATAAGAAATAGGATCTTCTTCATAATAAGGTTTGTAGCTTTCAATTATATTCTGAGGAAGCGGACTTCCGTCTTTGAAAGCAAAAGCAATCATCTCAAGAAGTTCTATTTGTTGATTGTTATATTCCAAGTCTTTTGCTCTTATGTCCTCATCAGCTTCATAATGACACAAAGCATGCCAGGCAGCATGAATCGAAGGATCCTGACAGCCTTTTGGAAAGAGCAATAACCCTCGTTTGACAGAAATTCTTTCAGTCATAACGGCAATTATAATATTGCCTACATACTGTCTGTCTTTTGTATAATCTTTTTCTTCCAATGATTTTTGAGGCAGGATATTTAACCTCTTAAAATTTTTGAAAAAATTAAACAAGTTCCGCAGTTCTGCATTCCTTCTTTACAGCATCCATTAATGAATTCATATCGTTGTTAAAATACTGGCTTGCAAGTCTTTTGATAGCTTTCTGTGCCATTTCATCACGGGAAGAAACTGTTTTGTAAAAAAACTTTTTACCTTGTTTATATCTTACAAGCATGTTTTTTTCCACCAACCTGTCCATAACTGTTTTTACGGTAGTATAAGCTCTGGAAGATTCGGAATTTCTATTGATAACCTCCTGAACTTCGTTAACTGAAACATCCTCTTCTGATATATCTTCTAACATCCAGATTGTTTTCAAAATTTCATTTTCTAAACTGCCGTGAGTATAATTCATTTCTGTTCCTTTATTTTATTCATATACAATTACAATTATAGTAATACAAAAACAAATAAAATTAAACAATATAAGGCACAAATCATGCCGGATCTATTATAAAAAATTTTATTCTATTTATTACTAATCCCGAAAAAGAGGTCCGAGGTCTATTTCCTCATATCCGCCGCCAAGGTGAATAACATTACCGCTGACAGTAGGTTTTTGACTTTCTTGTGAGGGAGTTTTATGTGAAGAAAAATCTGATACTTTTTGTTTTACACCGACAGTAAAATCACTGCTGTGGATAACAACTCCGCTTCGTGTATTTACCACAGAATCACGCCCTTTTTGACAGCCCGTTGTTAAAATTACAAGGCCGCATATTAAGCAAACAAAACCGTAACGAAACAATTTCATTTCATCACCTATTTTAAACACACTTTTCAGACTTTTTATCTACTACTATTATAACACATCATTTTTAAAATGCACTATTTTTTTATAAAAAATCATACAAAAGAATGAAAAACTTAGAAAGTATTGTATAATAAAACAAAATAATCACCCCACATAATGGGCTTAAACATATTTGAAATTGATTAAATAAGGAAAAAGTTTTGAAAACATCACAATCAACCGTCACGGAAAAAATCATAAAAGCAGCAAAAGGTGAAATCCCTGCGGATTTAATAATCAAAAACGCAAACATTGTAAATGTCCTATCAGAAGAAATTCACAAAGGAGACATTGCAATAATAGACGGAGTTATAGCCGGAATTGGTCAGAACTACTGCGGCAAAGAAGAAACAGATGCTCAGGGATTGTTTGTTACTCCGTCTTTCATTGACGGACATGTACATCTTGAAAGTTCAATGCTTATGCCGTCAGAATTCGCAAAAATGGTTGTTCCTTCAGGCACAACTACCGTCATTGCCGACCCGCATGAAATTTCTAACGTAATGGGGCTTCAGGGCATCAGCTTTATGAGAGAAGCAACAAAAAGCCTTCCTCTTGATGTATATATGATGCTGCCTTCCTGCGTACCGGCAACGGAGCTGGAAACCTCAGGCGTAGACCTGAACAGCTATGACCTTGCTCTTTTAATAGATGCACCATGGGTTCTTGGTATTGCCGAAATGATGAATTTCCCCGGTGTAATAAACTGTGACTCGAATGTTCTGAGCAAAATCAAACTGGGAACGGAAAGAAACAAACGTGTTGACGGACATGCACCGCATCTGAGCGGCAAAGATTTATGCGCATACATTGCTTCGGGTATACGCTCGGATCATGAATGCACAACACCTGAAGAAGCAATTGAAAAGCTGAGACTCGGAATGTATTTAATGGTCAGAGAAGCAACAGGAGCAAGGGACCTTGAGGTTCTTTTGCCTGTTTTAAAATCCGTAAATACCAGAAAATGTATCTTCGTAACTGATGACAGACATCCGAAACATTTGGCAAAACACATCTCCAGAATGGTTAAAAAAGCTGTGAAAAACGGTGTTGACCCTATTAAAGCAATTCAAATGGCGAGCCTTAACACGGCTGAATATTTCAACCTTCCCAATCTTGGAGCAATTGCACCGGGGTACAAAGCAGATATTGCGCTCTTCAGTGATTTGGAAAGTTTTGAACCTTTAATGGTATTCAAAAACGGAAAAAAAGTTGCTGAAAGCGGAAAAATGACAATAGACACGACATCCTTCAAAGCTCCTGTTCTCAGAGGTTCCGTGAATATCAAATATTTATACAAAGAAGATCTTCAAATCAAAGTTCCAAAAGACAAAAGCAAAGTCAAAACAATAAATGTAATCCCCAAACAATTGATTACAAATAAGACTCTTGAAACACCAAAAATCGAAAATGGTGCTGCTGTTGCAGACCCTCAAAATGACCTGCTCAAAATTGCAGTAATTGAAAGACACAAAGCAACAGGGAATATAGGACTGGGATTTGTTAAAGGTTTCGGGTTGAAATCAGGTGCAATAGCTTCAACAGTTGCTCACGATTCTCACAACATGATTGTAATCGGAACAAATGATGATGATATGTATTATGCAGCGGTCGAACTGGTCAAATCACAGGGTGGAAAAATTATTGTAGAAAACGGAAAAACACTTGCACATTTGAAACTTCCCATCGCAGGTCTAATGTCCGACAAACCATCTGAAGAAGTTCAGGAGAAAATCAAAGAACTCGATATTGCAGCAAAAAAAATCGGCTGCAAGATAGATGAACCCTTTATGAGTATGGCGTTTCTCTCACTATCTGTCATACCCGAGCTCAAAATAACCGACAGAGGTCTCATTGATGTAAATAAATTCGAAGTCACCGATTTATTTGCATAAAACAGGGTTATAATATTTTTATGGCAACAGAAAACCTCAAAGAAGAAGTCAAACAGACTTTGTCCATACTTCCTGACCTTAGCGGTTCTTATCAATTTTTTGATGATAAGGGCGAAATCATTTACGTTGGAAAAGCCAAAAATCTGAAACGCCGTGTATACAGTTATTTTAACAAGCATCATGATTCCCCAAAACTGCGTATCATGGTTCCTCAAATCGCAAAAATCCAGTTTATTGTCACTGACAGCGAAGTCGAAGCACTGATTCTTGAATCGCATCTCATCAAAAAACACAAACCGAAATATAATGTACTTTTAAAAGACGACAAAAAATTTCCTTACTTTGTTATAACAGAAGAGGAATACCCCAGAATCGTCGTCGCAAGAAAAGCCAACAAAAACAAACTCAAAGGAAAATATTTCGGGCCTTACACAGATTCAAGAGCAATGTATGCAACTCTGGATTTAATAAAAAGGCTCTTTCCCCTCAAGCAGTGTAAAAATCCAAAATTTAAAGACCGTCCATGCCTTTATTACCACATAGGACGGTGCATGGCACCTTGTCAGAGAATGATAAGCCCTGAAGAATACAAAAAAATCCTTAAAAACGTTGAACTCTTTCTGACAGGAAAACAAAAAGAGCTGGTAACAGCACTGCAAAAAGAAATGGAAAAATATGCCGCTTGTGAAGACTTTGAAAGAGCTGCAAGATACAGAGACAGCTGGCTTGATGTTCAAAAAACAATGGAACACCAGAAAGTCGTATTTGAAAATACAAACATAAATCAAGACATTGCAGCAGTTTATAATGAAGGCAGCTTATTCGTTGTTTCAATGCTCCAGATTCGTCAGGGCAGACTTACAGACAAAAAAGATTTCCAATTTGCAAACTTAAACCTTTCAAATGAATCCGAAGTTTTGACAACATTTTTAAAAGAATACTACACAATGGCATCAGAATTTGAAATCCCGTCAACAATAGTTGTTCCCAAAATACTGGAAGAACAGGACATTGAAGTCTACGCAAGCTGGCTGTCTTCAATAGCAGAAAAAAAGGTAAAAATTACGGATTCCGCAACAAAAAGAAATTTGGAACTTTTAAATCTTGCTGAAAAAAATGCAAAATTCTATTTTGAAAAAGTCAAACTCGAAAAACTGACCGAAATCCAAAGAGACTACAACGAAGTCGGAAGCTACATCCAAGAAAAGCTCGGGTTGTCAAAATTTCCGTATATTGTTGAATGTTTTGACATCTCTCATATTCAGGGAACAAACACTGTTGCTTCAATGGTAACCTTTGAAAACGGGCTGCCTAAAAAATCAAAATACAGAAAGTTCAAAGTCCGTTCAACAGAATCAAAACCCGATGACTTCAAATCCTTGCAGGAAGTTGTGGAAAGAAGATATTTCGGCAAACTATCGGAAACTCTCCCGATGCCGGATCTGATAATAATCGACGGAGGAAAAGGGCAGCTGTCCTCGGTTATGGAGATTTTTGACGCACACGATTTTCACCCTGATGTTGTGTCACTGGCAAAACGGCTCGAAGAAGTCTTTAAGCCCCATGAATCCCGTCCGGTCATCTTTCCCATAAACTCGCCGGCTCTATATTTCTTTCAAAGAATAAGAGATGAAGCCCATAGATTCGCCATTACTTTCCATAGGAAACTAAGAGGCAAAAAAGCAACAGAGTCGATTCTGGACGATATTAAAGGACTTTCAAAAGAAAACAAAGAAATCCTTATCAAAGAATTTAAAGATATAAAACATATCTCTCAAGCCGGCTATGAACAGCTTTGTGAGGCAGTAAACAAACGTGCGGCAAAAGCCGTGTATAATTTTTTCAATCCGAACATACAGATTGATTAGTTCCAGTATCTCCAGCCTTGAAGGTAATAATCAAGGATGGCAGGTTTGTCAAGCGTAGAGAATTTTATATTCTTTCTGACAATATCTTTCTCGATAACAAATGCTTTCTTGAATGTTTCTTTGTCCAAATATTTTGTTGTAACATCAAGCTTGAATTTGTCTAAATCATATTTCACATTGGACGCCATTACAAAGCCCCAATCACCAAATGAAGGCACATATACGTGATAAGGATAAGTATACTTAAACCCTGCCGCTTTAAGTGTCTCATTCACGCACCAGTAAGCCTCTGATGAAAAATAAGGACTTGTTGACTGCGAAACAACCAGACCTTCTTTGGACAGCTTTTTCTTAACTAACTTGTAGAATTCTCTGCTGTATAGTCTTGCAAGAGAAGAATTATTCGGATCAGGCAAATCAATTATTATTACATCAAAAAATTTGTCTGAATTTTCCACATACTTAAACGCATCAGAATTAACTATATGTACTTTCGGGTTTAAAAAACTTCCCTCATTCATTTCTTTGACAATACGGTTTTCACGTGCAAGATTCGTCATCTCTTCATCTAAATCGACAACCGTGATATTTTGAACATCTTTATATTTCAACAGTTCACGTGCGGCAAGCCCGTCTCCTCCACCAAGAACAAGAATATTTTCTCTGTGTTTTGCAAGCGACATAGGCACATGAATCAACAATTCATGGTATCTGTGTTCATCAACAGAAGAAAACTGAACGTTTCCGTCAATAAAAAGTCTGATATCTTCTTTGTTGCGAGTCATAACAAGTTTTTGATATTTAGTTTGTTTTGAAAAAATCACTCTATCATCAAAAATATTATTTTCCCAATATTTCATAAGACTCTTTGAACAAACAAAACCTCCTGCCAGAAGCAGAAATATCAATAACGCAGAAGCTCTGAGTTTTGCTCTTCTTTTGAAGGTAATCTTGTCTTTAAACCAGTAAAAATTAATGACACCGACCAGAAGATTCAAAAGACCTGCAAAAATTGAGCTTTCAAAAATCCCCATTAAAGGCAGAAGCAAAAACGGAAAAGCCAGTGTTGCGATGAATGCGCCGAGATAATCCAGAGAAAGCACATTAGAAATATTGTTTCTCAAATCATAATATTTCTCCATAATCCTTGTCAAAAGGGGAATCTCAAGCCCGATTAGAGCGCCGATTATCATTATCAAAATGAACATGACAGGATAATAAACAGGCTCGCACATATATGAAAAATACAAAATCGGAACGCAAAGCCCACCGACAATTGCAAGAATTATCTCAATAAGAATAAACCAATAGATGAGATTGCTCTTTACAATCCTTGAAGCAAGCGTCCCCAGACCCATTGCAGTCATTGTAAGCCCAATGACAAGAGAAAACTGCTTTATACTGTCTCCCAAAAAATATGAAGACACGCTTCCTATCAAAAGTTCATATATAATTGTACAAAATCCGACAACAAAAACAGACAGCAAAAGAATTAAAGACTCTTTTGAAGTCAGAACTTTCTTCTCATTTATATTATTTTCCACCGCTTAAACCTCTTTGAGAGAATCTGTTGCCGCCCACACTGTTTTCTCTGTTAGACGGATAATAGCTTTCATCATAGTTTCTTACATACCACCAGGAATGATAATGAGTGCGGTGATAACCGCCATAACCCGGATAGCCGTAGCCTTTTTGTGCAACATTAAAACAAGCAAAATAAATTACAGCCAAAACTATGATAAGGCAGATATAAATTATAAACTCAAAACCTTTATCTTTATTAGTCATCACTCATCTCTTCCAATTTTTCATTAATAACAGTTATTTTTTCATGTATCCAGCTTCTGTTCAACATGCAGAACAAAATCATTACTATAAAAAGAAATATCGAACCGACCTGAGAGTGTGCAACATAACTGCCTTTCACAAGCTGCAAAGTAATTGAAATATTGTGCATATTGTTTTCATCCGTATGGAATTGAACATAATACGTGCCTTTTTCTTTAAAAGTCAAATATGCAGTCATATTTCTTTCCGATTCAGACCAATAACCGTCAGAATCATAGCCTGACTCATGCCACAAGTCCTTTCCGAATTCATAAAGTGTGTCTTTGTCTTCATCTAAAACTTCACCTGATATGTAACTGCTTGTGTTATCTCCGTTAAAATGAGCCTTAATTTTGTAAATTTTAGGTTTATTTGTGATTTTTATAGGTCCGTAAGTCATTCCTTCCGACACAGAATAATCTGTTCGCCCCGAAGAAACCGAACTCTGAAGCATAAGTGAAGTAATAAAGCATATTATACAGAAAATAGTGACTATCAGCATAATATTGTTATAAAAAAACTTATCTTTTAATTTTTGTTGAGGTCTGATTAACATAAATCTTTCCTTAAATTGTTACTGTGAAATCAACCATGAAGAATACAAGAAGTGCAAAGCATGTTATGCAGGTAAACTCAATTAACCCGGCAGCAACATTGTTTTTCTTGATTTCTTTATTGATGTCTATTACCTTTACTATAAAATTGCCCAAAATAAACCTGACTGTCGGAAGCATAAGCAAGATAGCAGACAGGTCTATGAAATATGTAATCAAACTGCTTTTCCAGCCTGCAACATCCCCCAAAGTCGCTTTCATAAGAATAATACCTATTGCAATAATGTTACCGGCAAGCGCAATTCCGACAGCATAATTGTCATTTTCCAGTTCATCATGAATCGAATAAGGAGTGAGCCAATCGTATATTCGCAAAAATATGAACATAAAACAAACACTCAAAATGTAATAGAAAACAGAAGAAAGAATTCCGCCCACTTCACCGTTCACACAGGCTGCAATGATCAAGCCGTGTGCAACGTAAAAACCGAAATATACTGCGGCAGTACCAATGTTTTTGTCCTGTAAAAGCTCCTTGGCATTATCAAATCGGTTAAGCATTATCTTTCTTGTAACAAATCCTGACAATGTCATTAAAATAATACCGACAATTGCATACGCCATATACATAATCAAATCAAGCCTGAAAGATTTTGCACCGGGTCCGACAAAAGCCCCGACAAGAATAAACGCCATACCAATCATGTAACCGCAAAAAGCAATAATTGCAGTATAATTTCCGTCTTTTACCTCTTTTTCCGGCTTAAACAATGAAAATTTGTCAAACATGAATTTTGACAAAAACAACATTATACAAGAAACCGCAAGATAAATTATACTTTGAACAACAGCATTGTTCCCAATTTCTGCCAAACTTATGCTCATAAAAACTCCTAACCTTCGTTATTTCTTAAAACAGTAACCTGAGACGGGCGCATCTTTTGTGAAATATAAACTTCGTAATCATTTTCATTCCATTTTTCTACGCTCAAAATTCTGTTTCCTTTAACAAAATCCCAGTAATATAACTTTTCAGGTTTTGAATCATCACAGAATCTGTAAAAAACAGCATCTCCCGAATCCTGATATGTATATCCAAAAACATCACCTGATTCGTTATCATCAATAATCTCAAGCATTTCAGGCGTTGTATAAACATCTTGAAGTTTCATTTTTTTCAAGACTACACTGACAGTGGTTTCATCATCATCTTCAACTTCAACCCAGACTTTTTCATCAGAACCGTCATCACACTCAAGTTCAAACCAGGAAAAATCACCCTCTTGATAAAGATGCTTTGCAATAACTTTTAGTGTCATATCCTTAAAATCATCTCCAACACCTCTGAGTTCAAAAACACCGCCTCTTTCAAGGTTGACAACATGAGGAGCCTGTTCGGGAACTTTGTTCAAATTTTCTTTTATTGACTTATTTCTCATAATGATTGCCCATGCAACCACCGCACCGAGGATGAGAAATATAACATTAAACCCGATAGTGGGAATTAATACCATAATTACTATAAATAAAATGATAAGCGCTATTGCTAATTGCATAAAAACTCCTGTCTGTTATTACTCTTCAAGTTGATTTTTTTGTTCTGCAAGATTGTCCTGCTCTGAATTTACAGATTCAGAAGACTTGTCTGTCAGCATCTTAGCTTTCAACTCGGACAATGCAGCCTGCACATCAGGAGAAGCTGAAGTTCCGATTGCTGCATTGATTTCTTTGTCAATATCCGTTTCTATACTTTCCATAGAACCGTATGCCTCGGCCAGAGCTTCTTCTTCATTGATTTTATTCTTCATTTCTTCAAGCATTCCGGCAGTGCTGTCTGAACTCATAGACACAAGCTGCTGGTTGATTTTCTTAGAAGAAACAGCCACTGTGTGACGGGCTTTGAGAGTTTTGAGCTGGCTTTCCCAGTTTTTAATCTGTTCTTTGAGTTTAGCAATTTTATTTTCAAACTGCTTAATCATCATGTTATATTTTTCAAGCGAACTTTTAAGCTGTGCTGCCGCTTGAAGAGCTTCCTGTTTCTTGTTCAAAGCTTCTGAAGCAAGTCTGTCAGCTTCGGCAGGATCCAAAGCACCGCTTTGAGCATTTTTCAAAAGAGCCATTGCCTTATTTTCGTAATCTTGAGCTATTTGTTTCTTTTCTTCAAGCTCTCTTTTTGTCGAAATAGCAATTGCTTTGACCTCGGCAAGCCCTTTCAAACTGTTGTCAAAATCAACTTTCAGATCCCTGATGCCCTGTTCAGCCAATTTTATAGGGTCTTCGAACCTTGATACAATTGAGTGTAAAGTCGCCTGTATAACCTTAAACAATCTTTCCAATAAACCTGCCATTAAAAACTCCAATCTATTTTATTTGTTATATTTTTCTTCAAAATAATTGTAAGCCATATTGAGCTTTTTAACAACATCCTGAGCAATTGCGAGTTTTTTTTCATTTCCGTAAAATTTATCAGGATGATATTTTTTCAAAAGTCTTTTATAAGATGACTTTATTTCATCAAAACCAGCACCAAACGGCAGCTCAAGATTCGCATAATATTCTTTTTCAAGCGAATTTTCAGGCCGCTTCACTTCAACAGCTTCTTCGAATTCCTCATCAAATTTTTGAGCATCAAATTCCGGATTGAAATTTTCAAAACTTGAATTTTCAAAATTTCTTGAATTAATATTGCTTCTTACTATATTTTTTATTCTTTTAAATAATCCCAACTTATTATCCAAAAAACTAATTTAACCACACATTATAATATTAAATTTTTCAAGGGTTTTCAAGTTTTTTCTTTTAAAAATACAAAATATATGATACTATTATCTTAGTTTAGTATAAAGAATAAATTATTTTTATATGAATTAAATATCAAAATTCAAACTTGAATAAAATCACCCGAATATGCTTATGAAAATGAGCATGTGAGGTTATATGTATATATAGAATAATGAGGTATAGGACAATCGAAACAATGGATTTATCAATCGCACTTTTAATAATTGCCCTTGTCGCTATTGCAGGTCTCATAGGACTTTCTGTTGTAATGTGGCAAAAGAAAAAAACAGTGCAGGAGCTTTATGAAAATCTTTCGAAAGAAACTTCAGAAAAAGAAAATCTTTTGAAAAAAGAAGCAATGATACAAGCAAAAGAAGCACTTCATGCAGAACGTGAAAAATTTGACGATGAAGTCAGAGAAAGAAGACAAGATCTTCAAAGACAAGAATCTAAGCTTATCAAAAAAGAAGATATGCTTGAAGACAAAATACAAGAAGCAACTGACAAAGAATCAGCAGCTCAAAGAAAAATGGATGAACTTCTTGAAAAAGAAGACTATCTTGCTGATTTAATTGCTAAACAAATCGAAGAAACTGAAAGAATAGCAGGAATGTCTCGTGATGAAGCACGTCATATGCTTATGGAACAGCTAAAGCAGGATCTTCAACAGGAACAAATGCAATTAATCAGAGAAAATGAAGCAAAAATCAGAGAAACTGCAAAGCAAACAGCACAGGATATTCTTTCAACAACTATGCAAAGATGCGCAATTGATCAGGTTGTAGAATCAACCGTTTCAGTTGTAAACCTTCCTTCTGACGAGATGAAAGGAAGAATTATCGGACGAGAAGGAAGGAATATCAGAACTCTTGAAACCCTTACAGGTGTTGATTTAATTATTGACGACACACCGGAAGCGGTTGTGCTTTCAAGCTTTGACCCCGTAAGACGTGAGATAGCTAAAGTAGCTCTGGAAAAACTCATCTCAGACGGACGTATCCACCCTGTGAGAATCGAAGAAATGGTGGAAAAAGCTCAGGAAGAAATTGAAGAAAAAATAAAAAAAGAAGGTGAAAACGCAGCTGTTGATATGGGTGTATTGAACCTTCACAAAGAGTTAATCAAAACACTCGGACGTTTGTATTACAGAACGAGCTATGGCCAAAATGTTTTGAAACACTCGCTTGAAGTCGGACACATTGCAGGAATGCTTGCCGCAGAATTAGGCGCAAACGTTCAGGTTGCAAAACGTGCAGGGCTTCTCCATGACATAGGCAAGGCAGTCGACCAAACTCAAGACGGAACACACATTGAGCTTGGTGTTGAGCTTGCAAGACGTTACGGTGAAAAAGAAGAAATTGTTCACGCAATCGAAGCACACCATGACGACGTTACAGCAAATACGATTGAAGCAGTTTTGGTAAAACTTGCGGATGCTATATCAGCCGGACGCCCCGGTTCAAGACGTGATACTCTTGAAATTTACATCAAAAGACTTAAAAAGATTGAAGAAATTGCATCAAGCTACGACGGAATCAAACAGTCTTTTGCAGTACAAGCGGGACGTGAGGTTAGGATTATCGTCCAGCCTGACATGTTCGACGATCTGGCAAGCGCAAAGTTAGCCCGTGATATTGCTAAGCGTATTGAAGAAGAACTCGACTATCCGGGTCAAATCAGAGTGACAGTAGTACGTGAAATCAGAACAACAGAATTGGCTAAGTAACTGCTGTATCGCTTGTGTTTGACCTTTACGCAGGCAAATATGATACAAAACGAACAAATCAAAGTATTATTTATAGGCGACATCGTAGGCCGACCGGGGCGTAATGTTGTAAAACATTATCTGGAAGGCCTGTTGTCGTCTGAAAATAAACCATATGATTTTATCATTGCAAATGTAGAAAATGCATCTCATGGCTTCGGACTCACAGAAAAAAATCATAAAGAGCTCGGCGAAATGGGTATAGATTGTTTTACCTCAGGCAATCATATCTGGGACAAGAAAGACATCTATTCATACATAAACAATTCCGAAAAACTCATCCGCCCGTGGAACTACCCGAAAGGCACATATGGTGTAGGCCACAGAATTTTTGAAGTAAACAATACAAAAATAGCTGTTTTAAATTTTCTTGGCAGAACCTTTATGACACCTGTTGATTCACCATGGGAAATCATAGAGAACGAAATCGAAAAAATAAAAGAACTAGCACCCATTGTAATTGTTGATTTTCATGCAGAAGCTACTGCCGAAAAAATCTGTTTCGGCAAATTCTGTTCAGAATACAAAATTAGTGCTGTTTTAGGCACTCACACTCACGTACAAACTGCGGATGAAAAAATTATAAATAATTACACAGCTTACATATCTGACGCCGGATTTTGCGGAGCACATGAATCTGTAATAGGAATGGCTTATGAATCTTCTTTGAAACGTCTTGTAACAAGCATTCCGGAAAGATTTGATATTGACGAAAACCCCGTGTTAGAACTCAATGCGGTAGAGATGAGCTTTGATGCCGTTTCAGGGCAAGCCCAAAGCATAAACAGAATTCAATTTATAAAAAATATTAGTGAGGTAACATTATGATGAAAGGATAGAAAGGTGAAAGTCGATTTACACATTCACACAATCTACTCCGACGGAGTTTTTGCTCCGGAGAAGATTGTGGATACTGCTATTAGCGCAGGTTTGAATGCTATTGCGATAACAGATCACGATAACGTTCTTGCCTACCCTATTGCTGTTGATTATGCACAAAAAATTGCGCAAGAAACCGGCAAAAAGCCGCTGGAGATTCTTCCGGGAGTAGAAATCAATACAATCTATAAAAATACGGAAATCCACATACTCGGCTATTTTATGAATCGAGATGACAGCGATTTTCAGGAAATGTTAAAATCACAGCAAAAAGCACGTATTGAACAAACAGAAGAAATTATACATCTTTTGAATAAAAAAGAAGGCATTCATATTACATTCGACAAAATTAAAAGCCTTGTTGCAGAAGGCGGAAGCATAGGCCGCCCGCACATAGCAAAAGCTATTACTCTGGCAGGGGGTACAAACAGTGTAATGGAAGCATACAATAAATATATAAACAACGATTCTGAAGTTTATGTACAAAGAAAGACAATCTCTCCGCATGAAGCAATAGAAATTATCTATGATGCAGGAGGAATCCCTGTCTTTGCCCATCCTTTTGATGTCGAAGATGCAGAAAACCTTATCAAAGAATTTATGCACTACGGCTTAAGAGGTGTGGAAGCTTATCACAGAAAGCATTCTCCCGCTATGGTTGAATACTATTCCACTATCGCAGAAAAAAACGGGCTGATTATCACGGGAGGTTCGGATTTCCATGCTCCAAATCCGAACAACGGTCAGATTATTTTGGGGAAAAACTTTATCCCGGAATGGATTTACGACATGCTGATGAAAGAAAAAAAACAGCTTGATTTAGCTCAATAAACAATGATAAGGAAGCCCTATAAAACAGCTTGATTTAGCTCGATAGCAATGGTGGGAAAGCTTATAAACAATTGGATAAAAAAATGAAACAACTAAAAGCATTTAATATGGTTGAAATAATGATTGTGGTCTGTTTACTTATGACCACAGTCATTTTATGTATTCCGACAATTTTCAATAACTCAAAACAGGCAAGAATTATTTCCGGCTGGAAACGCCTTTACGGCGAAATGCAATCAAACTATGAGGTTTATAACGTTAGCGATGCTGCCACTGTCGACAAAATTTGCAAAAGCAATGTGCCTGAAAAAGAACCTGAAATTTTTAGAGTAATCAGTCCTTATTTAAATGTAGATTTAAGCAAAAATCCAAATACCCTGAAAAACTATCACTATAAATTCAAAAATGGCGCACAGGTGCCTATGCAGTCTCTTGTCTTTACAAAATTTTTCTCCTATCAGGAAAATAACAATGTAGTAGGCTTCAAATGGCTGACCTGTGATTGCAGTGAAACAAAGCCTTGTGCAACAGTGCTTTTTGATATGAACGGTATAGAAAAACCAAACAGAATCGGAAAAGACATATTCGGAGTTTATGTTTATAAAAACAAGATAGAAGCTTTTGGCTCCGAACTGTCAAATCATGAACTTGAAAGAGACTGTAACAGCCACTCAAGCGGAATGACCTGTTCTGAATATTACCTCAGAGGCGGACAGTTTTAAAAGCACTACTGATCTGATTCTTTGTCGTGTTTGATAAGTTTTTCAAAGTCTGAAGGCTTGATAGTTTGAATAAAATCTCTGAATTCTTTTGCTTCTTCTTCGTCTTTTGCCGCATCACAGGAAACTGAACCGTTAGCCAGAACATTTGCCGTAACAAAAATCGGCGAATCAACCCTTATCGCAACAGCAATAGCATCAGACGGTCTTGAGTCAATCTCAATAACATTTCCTTCATCATTAACAAGATAAATTATTGCGTAATAAGTTTCTTTTTCGACATCATTAATTTCTATACGGTCAACAGAGTATCCTGTTTTTTCAACAATATCAGCAATAAGGTCATGAGTCATCGGACGGCTTACCGCAATATTTTCAATTTTACGAATAATTGCACTGGCTTCTGCCGAGCCAATCCAAATAGGCAGTGCTTTTCTGTTATCTTTATCATGCAGGACAACAATCGGCGAACCCGTTCTTGTGTCCAGTGCTATTCCCATTACCTTCATTTCAATCATAGTTACATTATAATCCAAAATAAAAATTAGACAAAACACTTTAAAACATGATAGATTAAATGTATGAGAATATTGATTATAAACGGTCCGAATATCAACCTTCTGGGAACAAGAGAGCCTGAAATTTACGGCACTTTAACTCTTGAAAAAATCAATAATGAGCTGGATAATCTTGCAAAAGAACTGGGTGTTGAAATTATTACGTTTCAAAGCAACATTGAAGGTGAGATTGTTAATGCAATCCAGAAAGCAAAATCTCCTGAATGGAATTGTAATGGAATTGTAATCAACCCTGCGGCTTACACTCATACAAGTGTAGCCATTCGTGATGCAATTTCGGCTGTGGAACTCCCGACCGTAGAAATCCATATCTCTAACATTCATGCCCGTGAAGAGTTCAGAAAAAATTCGCTCACTGCGCCTGTGTGCATAGGTCAAATTTGCGGATTCGGGCTTGACAGTTACAAACTCGGCTTGAAAGGTCTTGTTAATTATTTGCAAATGTAAACCAATTGTAAATATTAGACTTGAAAAATGGATATTTTTGTTGCTACAATAATAACAACCATTTGCCGTATACATTAATTTAAAATACTGGATTTTTACATCTATGAATTATCGAACTGGAATAAAGACTCTTTTATATTTTTGCATCTCATTCATAATATTTTTCACTTCAAGTACTGTAAGCATCGCATCTGACTATCAGTACAAAATATTAGATCCGAAATATAATCCTCAGGCTGAAGAAATTATCGAAGGGAAAATACCTCCGATTGAAGAAGTTAAACTGCCTGACGAAAAAAAGAATTTTGATTTTGGGCTCTTATTTTCTATCTGTGCACTTGTTACATTCCCGATTATAATAATATCACTTTCGGCAAAAGCTTACAAAAGACTGTTTGATGATGTTCCGGGACGAGAATCAGAATCTAATCAGCAGGAAATCGGTAATATTAAAATAGAGAAAAAGAAGCAGCAGCCACAACAAAAGAAAAAGCCTGTCGATGACATCAAAAGACCAATCTATAAAGCAGAAGCAAAACCTGCAATGGCAAAAATCTCCCCTTCATCAAAAATTCCTCAAAATACAGGCAATTCAATAAACAAATATTTCTCTTCTCCCATTCAAAATATTCAAAAGGCAAAAAACCCTATGCTCTTAAACACCTCTGTTCTTTCAGGCAACAAGGGAATATGCCTGGTAGAATACAACAAAAAATATTCACTTATCGGTTATATAAACAACGAAATTTTTATGCTTAATCAGTTCAAATCAATAAATGGAACGGAAATCAGAGCCAGACTGTCCGAAACAATTGCAGGCAAAGACCGCTACATTGTAAGACTCGGAGACTACAAAGCCCTTGTCGAAGTTTCAGAAGCAAACATGAGAATGCTGCTTGAGTTATAATTAAAGAATGAAAAAAATAATTTTTATTCTTTTGATTATATTTATTTCGGCAATGCTTGCCGTATTATTTTTTCAAAAAAATAAAGACAAAAGAACTGTCATAAAGTTTTCAAGCTGGGGCTCACAAACCGAAACAGATCTTTTGAAGCCGCTTTTAAAAAAATTTGAAAAAGAAAACCCTGAAATTAAAATAGAATTTGTGCATATACCCCAGAATTACTTCCAGAAACTTCACCTGTTATTTGCATCAAATCTGGCTCCTGATGTGGTTTTTATAAACAACTATTTTGCACCTAAATATGTAAAAGCAGAACTGCTTGAAGATTTAAGTCCTTATCTCGACAAAAAAGAATACTTTGAAAAATCATATCAGGGCTTTGAGTTTGACGGAAAAATATACGCAATCCCCAGAGATGTCTCAAACATTGTAGTTTACTATAACAAAGACCTGTTCAAAAAATATAACGTACCTTTGCCTACTCAAAATTGGACAATGAAAGAATATGTTGAAACAGCAAAAAAACTCACAAAAGATACAAACAATGACGGCAAAACAGACCTGTGGGGGACAAGTTTTGAAAAAGATATTATATACTGGCTGCCTTTTCTTTTGAGCAATGATGCATCAATCCTGAGTGAAGACGGAAAAACATTAAAGATTACCGACACAAACGCACTTAATTCAATCGATTTTTACAGCAGCCTTGTGAATGAGTATAAAATAGCACCCTCAAAGTCAGACAACGCAAGCCTGACAATGGCGCAGCTTTTTTTGCAAAAAAGACTGGCAATGCATATCTCAGGCAGATGGCTTGTTCCAAAATATAGAGAAGAAGCAGATTTTGAGTGGGATATAGCCCTATTCCCTGCGGGCTTTAAAGGGTCTGTCGTGAACATAGATGCTTCAGGCTACGCACTTTCAAAAGCCTCTCGACATAAAGATGAAGCTATAAAATTCATACAATTCATAAACTCAAAAAATTCTCTTGAAGAACTTGCAAAAAGCGGCTTGATTATACCGGCAAGAAAAGATGCAGCATACTCAGAAACTTTTCTTGAAAAGGATAAAAAACCGGCTCACGCAAAATACTTCTTAAATTCAATAGAAACAGGCATACCGACGCAGGTAAACGAAAATTATCAGACACTTACCGACCGTCTCGGAATAATCCTTGAACCGGTGTTTCTGGGCAAGAAAAAAGCCCGGGATGTGATAGAACCCGAGCTTTCAAGAAAATTGAATAGATTTAAGTAGATTTGCATACTATATGAAATATTAATTATGCCGGAGTAAATCAGATACCTAGCATGTATCTGTTTAAAGAAGCTATCTGGCTTGTACCTGAAAAATAGCTTATGCTGTTTTGTTTTGAACTGTTGTACTCTGATTCAACCTGATCTTTCAAAGCCTCATAATAGTCTTTTTCTTCGTCTGAATAAGCCATTCCAATTTCGTAATCCAGCTTGTCTATGGTTGTATCATAGTCCTTGTCCAAATCGCCGGTGACTGTCAAATTCAAAGTATTCATGATGTCATCAAAAGGAATAGACTGTCTTGATGTTGAACTGCTTTGAGATTGCATCATTTCCTGTATTCGTTCTGCTGTCTCAAGTCTGATTTTGTCAGTATTTTTATCCCCTGTAACCGTTAAACCCATAGCCAGAAGTTTCTGTTTAATTAGCTCATATTCATAGTCCTTACCCTCAGCAGAAGCTGCTGCCGCACTGTTTGCGACATACATAGACATCATGGAAGCTGATATGGGACTTATAGACATGAGAAACAGACCACTCGTTATACCTTATACCATGTATATGCCCTCATAACATAGTTTTTAAACTACCTGTGGTAAGATTCGTTGTTAATAATTTTAAAAGCCCTGTAAATTTGCTCATACAAAAATATTCTGATGAGCTGGTGTGTAAAAGTCATTTTTGAAAAACTCAGCTTGAAATTTGCTCTCGCACTGACAGAAGGAGCAAGACCATTGGCTCCGCCTATAACAAACACAATTTCATTGTGACCCTCGTTAGAAAGAGTTTTTATTTTTTGTGCAAAATCCTCAGATGAAAGCATCTTCCCTAAAATCTCAAGTGTTATAACAAAAGCATCAGGCTTTATCGCAGCAAGAATTTTCTCTCCCTCAAGTTCCATATACTTTTGCGCAAGATTGTCGTCTTTTATCTCCTGAGCAGGAATCTCAACCAGAGAAAGACCGCAATAAGCACCAAGGCGTTTTTTAAATTCGTCAATCGCCTCTTTTGAATATTTCTCTTTTAATTTTCCGACTGCAATAATCTTGATGTTCATAACATCAAAATAACATAAAGATAGTATTTATTATGTAATAGCAAATTAATTAAAAAAAATAAAAAACAAAGACCTTAACGTAATGAATTACAGAATATTATTTAAACAACTACAAACGAGGTAATGTCCGAGGGTAGAGAACTTATTCTTATACGCTTTAGGGATAATTTTTATTTTCTTCTTCCGACTCACTCGCTTCGCTCGTGTCGCAGTCAGCGAAAATCAAAATTATCCCACAGCAGCAAAATCTTGCCCGAGTTGCCGAGACGGGTTTAAATTATATTCTGTTTGAATGGAGTATCAGGTCTGAGTTTTCTATTTTTTTCAATTGATAGTTAAATTACATAATAAATATTATTTATACCCTGCCGTACATGTCTACAAACCTGACAATATCGTTTTCGTCAAGAATATCGCCCTGTTGAATCTCAAGAATCATCAAAGGCTCATCAAACGGGTTTTGAAGCGAATGTTTTTCTTCAACCTCTATGTCAACACTCTCACCGTTTTGAAGTTCAAACAACTCTTCGCCCTTAAGAACCATTGCCTTACCTTCAACAACAACCCAGTGCTCACTTCTGTGATGATGAAGCTGAACACTCAATTTTGCACCTGGGTTAACATAAATACACTTTGTCAAAAAGCCTTTGCCTTCTGTCAAAACTGTATAATACCCCCACGGTCGGTATACTGTACGGTGTGTGAGCTGAACATCCTCTCCTCTTTCTTTCAAATGAGTTACAATTTTTTTAACATCATTTGAATGTTCTCTGTCACAGACAAGTACTGCATCTTCTGTTTCAACAACAACCGTGCTCTCCAGCCCTATTGTCGTAATAAGTTTCGAAGTCGAATAAACCATAGAATCCTTGCTGTCCAAATCCAGAACATTACCCATGAGATAGTTTCCGTTTTCATCTTTTTCGGAAATATCATAAATAGCATCCCATGAACCAACATCCTTCCATTCACAATCCAACGGAACCATTGCGAGTTTTTTTGTTGACTCAATAACAGAATAATCTATTGAAACATCCGGCATTTTCTCATAGTCCGCATAAGATATTGTCGGAGTCTGAGAAGAAATTTCAGCATTTTTCACAATATCAAAAATATCAGGCTCATACTTTTTAAGTTCCGCAAGCATCACAGACGACTTAAAAACAAACATACCGCTGTTCCAGTAATATTTCCCGGAATCTACAAATTCCTGTGCTGACTCTTTATCCGGTTTTTCAATAAATGACTCAACCTTCAAAGCATCCATTGAAATGTCTTTTATCTTTTTGTTCCGTTTTGTTTTTATATAACCCAATCCTGCATCAGCCCTCTCAGGTTTCACACCAAAACATACAATGTAATTTTCTCTAGCCAGTTTAACAGCCTCGGCAAGTGCTTCTGCAAATTTTTCTTCATCCCCTATTAAGGAATCCGAAGGAACAGCTATGATAACAGGATCCTCCTTAATGCAGTTTCCCAAAGCAGCATCTTGAAGCTTCTCAATAAATTTTATCCCGACAGCAATAGCAGGTGCAGTGTTCTTGCTTTCAGGCTCAGTCACAACACGATAGCAGGAATTACGACAGAATTTTTCTTGAAGTTCTTTCAGCTGAGCTCTGACCTGAGTCTCAAGTTTTACGTTTGTTACACTCAGAATATTTTTATCGTCAACACAGTTCACAAGCCTGATAAAAGCTGCCTGAAAAAGTGTATAATCACCTTCTATCTTCATAAGCTGTTTCGGGTGAAGTTCTCTGCTTAAAGGCCACAATCTGCTTCCGGAACCTCCTGCAAGTATCAACGCATATAAACTGCCTGCCATAATTAACTCCTTAAATAAAAGCTATTATATAAAATTATTAAGAATCTTTCAAATGTTTAAAATGTTTGTATAAATACAAAACACCGAGTACAAAACAAACAGCAATAATCAATATATCAAACTTGTGCCAGATGTGTTTAAATGCCTCCATGTTCTGCCCCATTTTTACACCGACAAACACAAGAAAATAGCTCCAGATTAATGAACCCAGAAAAGTGAAGGTAAAAAAGAATCTCTTTTTGGCTTTTAAGATACCTGCCGGAAGAGAGATAAAAGTTCTGATTACAGGCAGCATTCTGCAAATGAAAAACGCCCAGTCACCGTATTTTTCAACCCATTTATCCGCATCTTCAAGATCTTTTTTGCTGACAAGAAACCATTTTCCATATTTTTCAACAAATTTTCTTCCGCCAAAATATCCCAAATAATATGAAGGTATCGAACCGAGAACACACCCGAAAGCACCTGCAAAAGCAGCAACATGGATGTTAAACACACCTTTTGAAACAAGATACCCCGCAAAAGGAAGAATCGCCTCACTGGGCAAAGGAATATTGCACGACTCAATTGCCATTAAAAGACTTATCCCCAAAGGTCCCATTGCAGTGATAACATGTTCTATAAAACTTATCAAATGTCCTAAAATTGAATCCAACATAATTCTATCCTAATTATCTATATACACAAATTTTAACAGAAAATGAAAAAAACTTAGCAATTTTTTTTATTACACGTTTTATAAAAACAGATACGAAAGAATGAAAGAAGGAAAAATGGGATTATTTACATCAAAAATATTACAAGAAACAATTAAAAAACCTGTCAATCGTCTTTTCACGAGCGGTTTTGAGCAAATGGGAGCTATAACCAGAAAACCCGATACAAGAACAAAAGAAGAACTTGTCCAGACAATTGACTATTACTCTCAAAAAATTCCCGAGATTAAACGTTTCTCTCAGGATATAAAATCATTGGACAAAAAACACATGGGGACTATCGCTGATACACTGGAACTTTCTACTCATCAAGAAATGTTGCCGACAACAGTTAACCTCGCAGCAAAAACACAAAGCGGAGTAAGTTACAGAGAAGCAATTATTCAAGATATGATTGAAGCCTCAAAAACAAATCCTGAAGCAATGGAGCTTGCTGATGCCATAATTAATCATACCGATTCAACAACCTCAAAATATGCATTAGGCATGATGTCAGGCGGAATTCTTAAAAACAAAAAGCTGGCAAAACATATGCAAGAAACAGCCAAAATTGTTCCCGATATTGCAAAAGAAACAATCAACGGCGGATATACCATGGATTATTCAAAACAAGAAAACTTTATGGATATGATAAAGACTTTTGTAAATCCTAATGCAAAACCCGACAAAATTACAGTATTGTTTACAGATTTGGCACCTGCAACAGATAAATTAGACCAGAACTTTAATATTTATATGGATAAATTTGTAAACGCATCAACGCCGATTGACAAAGTAAAAGAAAATATCAAAGTATTGCCGGATGTAGTGAAAATGCTCGGAGAAAAAGTAAAAGATTTTGATGTTGTTGACTTTGTGACAAAAAATACGAATTTATATTAATAAAATCTTAGATAAAATAAAAAGCCTCTCCTATTAAAGAGAGGCTTTTTGTATTTTCCGTTCACTTTTGCCTTTCCGGCTGCCAGCTTACATAGCGCCCTTTACAATTTGAGCAAAGCTGTCAGCTTTCAAACTTGCTCCGCCAACCAATGCACCGTCAATGTCAGATTGTGCCATTTGTTCAGCGATAGTAGCAGGTTTAACGCTTCCGCCGTAAAGGATTCTGATAGCATCAGAGGCTTGTGCGCCTGCAATTTCTTTCACAACATTTCTAATCATAGCGATGACTCTGTTTGCTTCAACAGAATCACAAGTTTTGCCTGTTCCGATAGCCCAGATAGGTTCATAAGCTATGATTGATTTAGCAACTTCTTCAGATGTTAAACCTTCAAGAGCTGCTTTGATTTGTGAAGCAATGTGAGAGTCAGTTACGCCTGATTCTCTTTGTTCAAGAGATTCACCGCAGCAAATGATAGGAATCAAGCCGAGTGAAAGAATTTTTTTTGCTTTTTTATTAATCATTTCATCTGTTTCACCGAAATATTGTCTTCTTTCAGAGTGACCGATGATTACATATTCAGCACCTGCATCTTTGACCATTTCAACAGAAACTTCGCCTGTAAAAGCACCTTCTGTTTCAAAATAAGCATTTTGAGCAGCAAGTTTAACTCTGCCGCAGCCACAGTCTGTCATAGCTTTGTTAACAGCATACAAAGATGTAAAAACCGGAGCAACAACAACTTCGGGCATTGTTGCTTTGTCCATATCTTTCAATTCTTTCATTAAATCGTTAACTAATTGAGCAGATTCTGACTGCAATTTGTGCATTTTCCAGTTTCCTGCAATTACGGGTCTTCTTGACATAATTTGTCTCCTCTTATTTGTAACCAACGAGTGTATCGTAGTTTAAACAAAAGGATTTATCAAGATTAACCGAAACTCAAGTTTAAACCTAAAAGTTTCACAGGTTCATTATCTTCTCTTTCAAGCCAGCTCTGGCTTCTGTTTTTTGATAATTCTTCATTAACCTCTTTTACAAGCACTGCAAAATTAATGTCTATAAAATTTATATTTTTTACAGGTTCAATATGAAAATGTTCCGCTCCGCAATTAGGACAATATCTTGTCTCAGGCAGAATTGTTCCGAATTTTATTATGCTTTTTCTTTTTATATTGCAGCAGCTGCATCTTGTCAGATACCATTTGTTTTCAATATATTTCCCGCAATCCGGACAATAACAAGAATCTTTGTCAGGAGTAACTTTTGGATGAGTACATTCTTTTTTCCTTTTAAAAAACACTTTACATATCCTTAAAACAATAGCTACAACATCTGTTTAATGAGTTTATTAAAAAAGTCAATTCAACATGTAAAAATGGCTCGAAAATTGCGCCTTGACAAAATAAAATGAGCATATAAGATTGTATAATGGGAAGGGCATAATATGCCTTTAATGCTAACTTATTAGCAGCCAACTATTTGAAACACAATAGAAAAAGTAGTAGATAACAATTAGAACAAAAGGAGATTACTCTAATGGCACGCGAAAAGTATGAACGTACGAAACCGCACGTTAACATTGGTACAGTAGGCCACGTTGACCACGGTAAAACTACATTGACAGCAGCAATCACTTCTGTATTGGCAGCAGCTGGTCAAGCTCAAGCTAAAAAATTCGATGAAATCGATGCTGCTCCCGAAGAAAAAGCAAGAGGTATTACTATCTCTACTGCTCACGT
>DBGCOP010000014.1:0-1271 GCA_048360435.1 Candidatus Limenecus sp.
AAAGAAACCGAGCAAAGAAAATTGGCTAATTTTAGTTTTTTATGGATGGTCGATGAACTTTGGGTATTCGGTGATTCTTGGACAGATGAAATGATGGAGGAAATATCAAGAGCTGAAATGCTCAAAATCCCGATCAAATATCATTCTGACAATAAAGTAAAATCAATTTTAAAAAAATACGGAGGTATTCTAAATGAACAATGTTATAAATAAATTCACTAAAAAGCAATGGGCTGTTTTTGCCGTTGCACTTGTATGTGCATGTCTTTTTACCGCAACAACAGTCTATGCTGCCGGAGATGTTTCAACTGCAATTACAAGCACTTGGAATTCAGCGAAATCTCAAATTAAAACAGTTGTAAACAATGTTGTTTTTCCTGTTGTCGATACAATTCTCGCCGTTCTTTTCTTTGTGAAAATCGGCACAGCGTATTTTGATTACAGAAAACACGGTCAATTTGAATTTGCGGCTCCTGCTATTCTTTTTGCTTGTCTAATCTTTACGCTTACAGCTCCGCTCTATATTTGGGGAATTGTTGGTATGTAATAATATTACGAAACGGAATATATACTCGACAAATAAGCATCAAATATTTAAAATCAGAAAAAATTTGCTATTATCAAACTATAAAAACATTGTAGAGGTAATAGTCAATGAAAGATGTATTAGATATTCTATACGATTCACAAATCCAAACCAATGCATATAATCGAAAAGTCAGTACAGAAATCAATACCATTAAGGCAAAAAAAGATGATGCCGAATCAAAATTCTCCTGCGTCTTGTTGGAAAATCAAGAAATATGTTTCGATGATTTTATGGACACTATAGACGAGTGTTGTAACGATATGCAAAGAGCTATATTCAAAAAAGGTGTAGCTATTGGGATTTCAATTATGCAAGAAGTCATAAGACAGAATGAAAAAAGCAGTGATACTCCTTTAAGAAAACTTTTTGAAAATATGTAATGGTTTGTTTTTATATAGATGGTTGATTTGTTTCAACCATCTTTTTTATTGGAGGTGATTATTATTTTTGATTGGTTAGGAGATATAATTTCCGGTATGGGTGATGCAATCGGAAATGCCTTTTCGGGCATTTCCGATTCAATCATTGATGCCATTCTAAACAGATTTATTCAATGGCTTTTCAAGTCAATATATGATGGGATCGCTAATTTCTTTACGCAAATTTCAAATATGGGTACAGAGATTTTTGATTTGTCATGGGTACAAGCTGTTGTTAAATTGTTCTCTTTATTCGGTTGGAG
>DBGCOP010000015.1:0-1256 GCA_048360435.1 Candidatus Limenecus sp.
AAGGTAACCTCTAAAAATTCATAAAAAATTGTTGAAAAAATCGTCAGATTATGGTATAATAAAGATACTATAATAAAGGCGGTTGAAATGAAATGCAGATCAATCTTTTTGCGGAAGAAACACAATTACAGAGATTATCCGAACTCGGAGATTCATTGGAAAAACTGAATGTTATAGACTTTGAATCATTCAGACCTTTGCTTGAAAAGGTAAATTGTAAAGAACGTAAAAGCAAAGCCGGCAGACCGTCGTATGATGTTGTAATGATGTTCAAAATACTCGTATTGCAACGATTGTTTAATTTATCTGATGATCAAACTGAATACCAGATAACTGATCGAATGAGCTTTCAGCGTTTTATTGGCTTATCATTGGGAGAGCGTGTACCTGATGCAAAAACAATCTGGCTTTTTAAGGATACCATTACGCAAAAAGAAATAATTGAGCCTTTATTTAATCAGTTCACAGCGCAATTGGAATCGCAAGGTATTATAACGCATACAGGAACAATTGTTGATGCGACTTTTGTGGATGCACCGCGTCAGCGCAACACTCGTGAGGAAAACAATCAAATTAAAAATGGCGAGATACCCAAAGAATGGGAGAAAAATACCCATAAACTTGCGCAAAAAGATACAGACGCCCGTTGGACAAAGAAAAATGATGAAACTCATTACGGATATAAAAATCATGTAAAAGTGGATGCCGACAGTAAGATTATTACGGATTACGCAACCACATCAGCAAATATACATGACAGCAATGAATTTTCAGAATTTCTCGGAGAAGCTGACAAGGTAATATACGCTGACAGCGCCTATGTGGGAAAAGAAATTCCGAAACATGTAGAAAACCGCATATGTGAAAAAGGATATCGCGGCAAACCGTTGACTGATGAACAAAAAGAAAGCAATCGAAGAAAATCAAAAATTCGATGCAGAATTGAGCATGTGTTTGGATTTATTACCGTATCTATGCATGGTCTTACTGTGCGTTCCATTGGCATAAAGCGAGCAGAGTTTAATATAGGTCTTACAAACCTTGTTTATAACTTTTGCAGATATACTATTTTAAAACGAAAAGAGGTGTACATGGGATAACTATGCCCAAATGAGAATAATTCTGAATATTTAGGGCTTATCCTCCCTGAATATTTAGCGAGAATCAATGGCAATCGGCTATTTCTTGCCTTGATTTTGAAAAAATAATCGAAATAGCAAAATATTATGATTGGGAATCAATTTTTAGAGGTTCCC
>DBGCOP010000016.1:0-2381 GCA_048360435.1 Candidatus Limenecus sp.
TTAACTCGATTTTCCGACATTTTTTTCAAAACTTTTTTCGTCTTTCACTTCATATAGGGACAGCAAGCCAAAATTTAATGACCTATTTTCAAAAAAAGTTTAGATTTCCTCAACTTCACTCCATATAAGGAATAGAAACCTTGTTTTGTTGCAGATTTTTCAAAATAATTTCAATTTCTTTTTAATCTTCGTGTCTGTACACCGAGTAAAAATTTTATGACCCCATTTCAAAAATAGTTAGATTTCCTTTTCTCGCACCATATCTGTACGCAAGTAGCTGTTTTGTTGCAGATTTCTGTAAAAAATTTGTTTTTCTTCTTTTAATAAACATAGGGAATGAAAAAAGCTCTTTGTTGACTAAATCTGAAAATTTCCATTGCATTAAAAAATACCGTTATTCTTTCTTTTAAATAACGGTATCTCTATTTATAACTCATTAAAACAGATTAAACTAAATGGCTAAAAAACAAAAAGTAGGAGGAAGTATGTGTCACAACTTTGTTTTGGTTTATCTTTCAAACATATCATTCTATGTTTATTCCCGCACGACAAATATTCCGTTTTCTGATGTATCCCACATAAAGTTTTCCCTGTTTACAGTTTGTTCAGTCGCAATTTCAATTTTGGATAGTCCTATATCTGAGGGAACATCATCAGCTTTATAGACCATATAAAAATTCAAATAATATTCATTTTTAGAAGTTGATATATGATACATTCCGTCTAATTCAATTCGTTTATTTCCATTATTATTTTCACTAGATGATGCACAATCACCAGAATATTCTTGTATATCTCCATCAATAAATTCGAAGAAAGAAGAAATTTGTTTATTTATATCCTCTATGTCTTTTTTACTGTTTTGTGAAAACAATTTTTCAAATTCTTTTACATTGCCTTCATTGTATAAATCTATAATTTGTTTCATCATATTATCTGATATTTCTTGTTCCGATTTAAACCAATTAGACATATACTCATTTCTATTTGAGCCAACATTCGTACACCCACAGAAACTTAACATCAATATCATACAAAAAATAAATATTATTTGTTTCATATTATTTATACCTCATTTAATACTTAAATATTTTATATCTATATAACCTGTATTTACATTGTAGCATTTAGCTTTAAACTTGTCTTTAACTTTCTCCATAAAATAAATTATTGCTTTTCTAAAACATCGTCATTCTCTTGTGGAATAGCGGTATCTATTCGTTCTTCTATGGTTGATTTTTCTAATTGTAATAAGTGTTTATGCTTGTCTTTAAGTTCTGCCTGTTCAATCATATCTTTTAGTATCGTTGTATGATTTTCTCTGTCTAATGCTTGTACCATTTTTATGGTTGGTGCAACCTGTCTTTGTAACCAATGCAACGCTTTTTGTAAAGTATAAGGTTCTGGCTTTGTAGTTAAGCGTATCGGTTCTCTGTTTTCCCCTACAAACCATGCCCAATCATCATTTGTTTTCCATTGATTTTTTGGCTTGTCGTCCTCTCTGTCAACAAAGCGGACATAATGATTGATGATAGAAAAAGCAGTGCGTTCAGCGTCCCGATAAGTCAGTAAATCTACAACCGCATAATAGGCTCGTTCATTCTTCATGCGTATTTCAAAGCGGTTCTTAATCTCCGTATCTTCAACTTCTATGCTATTCTTGACATACTGCTCATAATTTTTCTGATAAGCACACATATATAATTCACTGCTTGTTGAACCGAGATATAAGGTTTCTCCTGTATTCTTTGGTAAATCGCTACCACATTTTTCCGTACCGCTGTAATCTTTCTGCATACGAAAGTAGGAGATACATTCGCCAGCCTTGTATTTTTCCTTTAACTTTGGAATATCCAATATTCCTGCTTTATCATTGATTGCCAAGTCAAGCCGTTTCATCTTACCACCTGCCGTTAAACAATCAAGCATGAAGTCATACCATGAGCGTTCCTGTGCCAATAGATAACTTTCCATTTGACGACAGCCTCTGCCTTTCAGTTCCAATAAAACACCTAAATGCTCTTGCATGGAACACATGACATTGATGTCGCCTAAAACATATTTGCTTTCATATCCGTATTTTCCATAATCTTCATAAAGCATATAATCGGGTTTTAGTTGTAATACATCACGGATAATCGCCAATGCGTCCGTAGTAGGAAAGCGAACACGGAAGTAATCAATCAACAGGAATAGTGGTTCTTGTGGATTGAAACGCTCAATCTGTTTTTCTATGACTCCTTTTAATTCGTCATTCAATGGCTGTTTCCCTTTTTCAATGCGGTTGTAATATTCACGGCTGATACCACAAGCAACAGCAAGCCTTGTTTGTGTTACTCCGTATTCCTCACGCTTTTGTCTTAATTCTTCAATAAAGTTTT
>DBGCOP010000017.1:0-164299 GCA_048360435.1 Candidatus Limenecus sp.
CGTAATCCGTATCTTCACGGATAATCCAATTTCGCCGAGCCTCTCGCCGAGACAGCGCCCATATCGTTACGCCATTCGTGCGGGTCAGAACTTACCTGACAAGGAATTTCGCTACCTTAGGACCGTTATAGTTACGGCCGCCGTTCATCGGGGCTTAGTTTCAGAGCTTCGACCGAAGTCTAACCCTTCCACGTAACCTTCCGACACCGGGCAGGCGTCAGCCCCTATACATCGTCTTACGACTTAGCAGAGACCTGTGTTTTTGGTAAACAGTCGCATGGGCCTATTCACTGCGACCCTATCATGCTCATTACCGCGTGGGTAAATCACACTACCAGGGTACCTCTTCTCCCGAAGTTACGAGGTGATTTTGCCGAGTTCCTTAGCGAGAGTTATCTCGCGCACCTTAGTATATTCTACCAACCTACCTGTGGCGGTTTACGGTACGGATACCTAATAATCTCGATTGCGAAGATTTTCTTGGCAGTGTGGATTCAACACCTTCGAGTCCGTAGACTCTCCTCATAACGCCTCACGTCTTAACGCCCTAGCGGATTTTCCTACTAGAACTAGCTACACGCTTAAACAGCCACTTCCGATCGGCTGCGTGTTTATCCTCCTGCGTCCCTCCGCATCTGATAACGATTACCAGATAGTACAGGAATATCAACCTGTTGTCCATCGCCTACGCCTTTCGGCCTCAGCTTAGGTTCCGACTAACCCCCCGCGGACGAGCCTGCCAGGGGAAACCTTAGGTTTACGGTGCATTGGATTCTCACCAATGTTTTCGCTACTCATGCCGACATTCTCACTTCTGCTTCGTCCACCAGTCCTTTCGATCTGGCTTCAGCCTACAACAGAACGCTCCCCTACCCAGTAAACGAATTTACTGCCGCATCTTCGGTTATATGCTTAGCCCCGTCGTATTTTCGGCGCGGAGACACTTGACCAGTGAGCTATTACGCACTCTTTCAAGGAATGGCTGCTTCTAAGCCAACCTCCTGGTTGTCAAAGTATTTCTACCTCCTTAATCACTTAGCATATAATTAGGGACCTTAGATGGCGGTCTGGGCTGTTTCCCTCTTGACTACGGATCTTATCACTCGCAGTCTCACTCCCGGACAGTAACATTACCGGCATTCGGAGTTTAACATGATTTGGTACCGAGTTTCTCGGCCCGCACCAAACTAGTGCTCTACCTCCGGTAAGATAAATCCGAGGCTGTGCCTAAACGCATTTCGGGGAGAACCAGCTAGCTCTTGGCTCGATTGGCATTTCACCCCTAACCACAACTCATCCGCTGATTTTTCAACATCAGTCGGTTCGGACCTCCACGTAGTGTCACCTACGCTTCATCCTGATCATGGTTAGATCGCCAAGGTTCGGGTCTATCTCATGTTACTCAATCGCCCTATTCAGACTCGGTTTCCCTGTGGCTCCGGATATTAACTCCTTAACCTCGCAACATAAGATAACTCGCCGGCTCATTCTTCAACAGGCACGCTATCACCCTATTAATAGGGCTCTAGCTCGTTGTAAGCTAACGGTTTTAGGGTCTATTTCACTCAGCTTCTCACTATTCTTTTCGCCTTTCCATCACTGTACTCGTTCACTATCGGTCACTAGCGAGTATTTAGCCTTACCGGATGGGCCCGGCAGATTCAGACAGGGTTTCACGTGCCCCGCCTTACTCGGGAAATCTTCAAGAGATTATTTGCTTTCGATTACTGGGCTATCACCATCTATGGCACAACTTTCCAGTTGTCTTCATCTAACAAATAATTTTGTAACTCTTTGAATACTCTGCAAAGCATTCTGAAGCTCCCACAACACTCTATGCACAACGATTGCAGTCTATCACGTACACAAAGTTTAGGCTGTTCCGATTTCGCTCGCCGCTACTTTCGGAATCATTAGTTTATTTTCTTTTCGTCTTGTTACTAAGATGTTTCAGTTCACAAGCTTTCCTCCACATAACCTATGTATTCAGTTATGGGTTCTGAGGTATTAACCTCAGAGGGTTTCCCCATTCGGAATCCTACGGATCAAGGCATCTTGTCAACTCCCCGTAGATTATCGCAGACATGCGCGTCCTTCATCGGCTGCTAGTACCAAGGCATTCACCATTAGCTCTTTGTAGCTTTACCTAATTATGTAGCAAACATAGCTGTATGTTCACTACAAGGTTTATCATTGATGATTACGCTTATATTATTTTGATAACAGTATGTATATCAATCAATATACGCTTATAATTCTATGTAGTTGTCAATGTACAAGTGCATTAAATATCGTATCTAATCAATATCTAATGTCAAGCCTGAAGCTTGAAAGAAGAATAGTCTAAAAACATACCTATTATTCAAATCTCCACAATAAGGAAAATAAAATTTCAAACACTTAGAAAGAAATCCTTATTGCTTCAACGATTTCGACCTGGGATATGAAAAATTACTACGACTTTTCGTATCTCCCTAGAAAGGAGGTGATCCAGCCACACCTTCCGGTACGGCTACCTTGTTACGACTTCACCCCAGTCACCAACCCTGCCTTAGAACGCTGCCTCCAAAAGGTTAGCTCACGTGCTTCGGGCGTGGTCGACTTCCATGGTGTGACGGGCGGTGTGTACAAGACCCGGGAACGTATTCAACGCAGCGTGCTGATCTGCGTTTACTAGCGATTCCGACTTCACGCACTCGAGTTGCAGAGTGCGATCCGAACTGAGACCGGCTTTAAGAGATTTGCTCACTCTCGCGAGTTGGCTGCTCGTTGTACCGGCCATTGTAACACGTGTGTAGCCCAAGACATAAGGGGCATGATGACTTGACGTCGTCCCCACCTTCCTCCGGTTTATCACCGGCAGTCTTATTAGAGAGCACTACGCCAGTATACCGACGTATGCAACTAATAACGAGGGTTGCGCTCGTTGCGGGACTTAACCCAACATCTCACGACACGAGCTGACGACAGCCGTGCACCACCTGTCTTCTGGTTCCCCGAAGGGCACTCCCTAATTTCTTAAGGATTCCATCGATTTCAAGTCTTGGTAAGGTTTTTCGCGTTGCTTCGAATTAAACCACATGTTCCACCGCTTGTGCGGGTCCCCGTCAATTCCTTTGAGTTTCACACTTGCGTGCGTACTCCCCAGGCGGGATACTTATCGCGTTAGCTACGGCACTGAAGGGGTCGATACCCTCAACACCTAGTATCCATCGTTTACGGCCGGGACTACTGGGGTATCTAATCCCATTCGCTCCCCCGGCTTTCGTTCCTCAGCGTCAATAACGGCCCAGTAAAGCGCTTACGCCACCGGTGTTCTTCCTGATATCTACGCATTTCACCGCTACACCAGGAATTCCCTTTACCTCTACCGCATTCTAGCTTGCCAGTATCCAGTGCCGAACTGAAGTTGAGCCTCAGGATTTAACACCAGACTTGACATGCCGCCTACGAACTCTTTACGCCCAATGATTCCGGACAACGCTTGCACCCTCCGTATTACCGCGGCTGCTGGCACGGAGTTAGCCGGTGCTTCCTCTGTAGGTACCGTCAAAATTCGTCCCTACTGACAGTGCTTTACACCCCGAAGGGCGTCATCGCACACGCGGCGTTGCTGCGTCAGGGTTTCCCCCATTGCGCAAAATTCCCTACTGCTGCCTCCCGTAGGAGTATGGGCCGTGTCTCAGTCCCATTGTGGCTGATCATCCTCTCAAACCAGCTACTGATCATAGCCTTGGTGGGCATTTACCCCGCCAACTAGCTAATCAGGCGCAGGCTCATCCTTTAGCACCGGAGTTTTCAAGATAAGTATTTCAACTTAGCTCATATGGGGTATTAGCAGTCGTTTCCAACTGTTGTCCCCCGCTAAAGGGCAGATTTCCTACGTGTTACTCACCCGTCCGCCACTTTCCACAAGAGCAAGCTCTTGCTTCTCGTTCGACTTGCATGTATGAAGCACGCCGCCAGCGTTCGTCCTGAGCCAGGATCAAACTCTCCATTGTCAGAAAGTTTATGTCCATCGGATACCGAAGTATCCTGCTCGACTTTGCTTTAATTCGTGTCCGTTAATTTTATTTGTTGTTGAATCAACAGGTATTTATCGTTTTTAGCTATTCTATTTTCAAGGTTCAAAATTGAGAGCCTTCCCGCAAGGACTGCTCTATACTAAATAAATTCACCTCAATCGAAATTGTCAGAGTTTATTTAGTGGAAACTTGTTTCAGATTTTAAGTAACCTTTTATTAAGGTTTCCAACTCATCCTTTTGACGTTACCTCATCGTAACACTTCAAATTTTGTTGTCAAGTAGTTTTTTTAAAATTTATTTTGTTATTAATTTTAAATTTTCAACTTAGTGTAAACCATTCCAAACAAGAACTAGTTTTTAAATATTGGGTGCGTTTTCGGAGCTTCGGGATCAACTCCCGGCTTTTCGGTTTTCCCTCCGTGGCCCGCTGACCACTCTTATAATGTAGCCCAAAGGATTTTTTATTTCAAGCATTTTTTTTGAAAAATTTTTCAGTTTTTCTAAACAAATTCAAAAATCCGCATGAAGAGGGGGTTTTCAGCTTCACATTTCTTTATAATTTGTTTTTTATTTATCTAAAATAAATATAAATCACTTTATTAGACGAGGCATGTTCAAATATAGTTTATTAAAATAATCATGTATCGACATGATTATAATTAAGAAGGAGATCCCCATGACAAAAAATATAATCAATAGTGCACTAATTACAGCATTAATTATCGGATGTTCACAATTTACAGTTGCAGCATCAACAAATGACATGCCATATGAACCTGTTTTTGAGTCCATGCCAATAACAGAATCCATAACAACTGCAAAAGCAGAACCTGCTCAAACTGTTCAACAAACACCAAAAGCTATTGCCCCGGCAACAAAAGCAGCAGATAATGCAAATGCAGTGCCAACAACAGTTGAATCAGGAAATCTTCAAAATGCGCTAATGCAATTAGATAGTGCTCAGGTTGAAATAAGAAACCAACTCATTCAATACAAAACAGAATATACTGATATTGACAACCAATATAAAGTAATAAAAGAACAAAGAGCATTAAAAGCCAAACTGATAAAAGAAACAGAAAAGAAAATAAAAAATCTAGATAACACAAAAGAAAAAATAAGAAAAAGCATGTAGAAATAAAAAGCGGACCATCAATCGTCCGCTTTTTATTTAATTATTTTTTGCCGACTTTCCATCTTAAACCCACTGACAAGGATATACCATTACGTCCTCCGTTGTGTATCATTGCCTGTCCGTATGCTGTCATACTGTCTTCTTTCATGCATTTTTGCAGTCCTATTCCATACTCTACATACGGTTTTATGCTCATCTCCGGCAGTCTTACATCATTTGCCATTACTTTCTGTTTATCCAGTATATTCCATACCATATTTACACCTACATATGGTTGCCAGCCGCTTTCGGTATTCATTATGATTTTCACTCCGGGAGCCAGTTGGATTGCGTGTAACGGGTCGCTGTTTATTCTCACCCCTTGTGCGTTATTATAGTCGAATGTATTTACAAACGTATAGCTTAACAGCACTGATGGTTGGAGGATATATTTTCCTTCTTTAAACTCAAAGTTATATCCTGTTTTATTTCCTATTCCGCCTAAGAGCATTGTATAGTTTTCATTTCCATACATTGTTGAACTTGAGCCTGAGCTTGCTCCTGCGGACAGGGTTGTTGCATTGAAGAAGTTTCCTTTATACAGAGTTATTGTTCCGCCAAGGACACCGCCGTTCTGGTATGTATCTATACCGGAGTATCTTTGGGATGCACCGTTGTATCCTATGTATCCTGTCAGGACTCTATCGAAGCCTCGTTTTATTGATTTCATTTCAGAGTCATAGCCGATTAATGTTCCATAGTTTATATTACTAACTTTCGGACCATTTTTGAGTGGGATATTTTCGAAGCTGGCGTATGGTTTTACCCAGAAGCCGTTGTGCATATGTTTGGGAGTAAACAGAGGTGAGAAGGTTCCCACATCTGTTGCATCACCTGTGGGTGACAACGCATATCTATTTTGATTTTTTATTGCTAATCTTTCCATGGAGGGGAGGATCATGAAGTTATCCGAGTGTTGAAAGGCGTAGTTGAATGTTTGCATTTGGGTAGTAAATGCGCCTGCTTGGGTAGAAACGGCGGTGGGGAGGACTGAGGGGTTAAAGTTATCATAGGAGTCAGAAGAAGCTCCGCCCCTGCTAAAGGTAAAATAGCCAAGCCCGTCTTCTTCATTGATATTGTAAGAAACATCATATTTGTAGATAGGAGAGTAGGCTATCTGGCTTTCTCCCGTATAAGCTACATTATTTGAATATGCTCTATCTGCAAAAAGAATGGTAGTGGAGTTATCCTTAGCATCGGAAATAAGATGAATGTTATTGACATTTAAGGAGGCTCCAGCAGCTACGTTATATTTATCAGCAGCAATTCTGTCCATGTTTTTGTTAGCAAGATCCGCATCAACAGAAAGGTTTGTTGAACCGGTTAGATTGACAGAAGGCAGGTGCATAACACCAGCGGAATTGTTGATCATAGACATATTACCTGACTCGAGCGTAATGGATTGAGATTTATTGAAAATATCGTCCCTGCCGAGATAGACATTTGTTGTATCAAGTTTTATGTTTGCATTGATTACATCATTGTTGAGTATAATTTTACCTGTGTTGTCACCCGTGAGTTTCAGATCAAATGCTGTTTCCGGTGTTTCTATAAAAACGAGCCTATCTTCCACACGACTCAATGCATCAAAACCACCACCTTTGATTGTATCATCAAAGAAGATTGTTCCATTATTTTCTGCTTTTAATGTTATGTTTACAGGATTTTTATCAACAAACATATCTTCTTGTGATTCTGCTGAAACATTCACAAAGCCTGATTTCCCTGACATAGAAGGATCCAAAATGCCGGCATCAGTAACGTAAAAACCATATACAGCTATGGCATTTTGTTCTTCTTTTCCGTTTGAAATTGTTTTGTTTCCAGAAAATATTGATTTCCCATTATCAGCTATTATGTTCAGCGATGTTACACTAAATATCGCACCGCCAGCTTCTCCTGCACTATTACCTATAAATGAGCTGTTTTTTATTTCTCCGATTGTTCCACTGTTATTTATTGCTCCGCCTACACTATAAGACTCAGTTGAAGATGCATAGTTACCAATAAAATCACCGGTTATATCACCGATTGTTCCTCTGTTATTTATTGCTCCGCCTTCACTATAAGACTCAGTTGAAGATGCATAGTTACCAATAAAATCACCGGTTATATCACCGATTGTTCCACTGTTATATATTGCTCCGCCACTTGAATTACTACCTCCATTAGAGAAAGAATAGTTACCAATAAAATTACCAGTTATATCACCGATTGTTCCACCGTTATATATTGCTCCGCCAATAACATCTGAGTCATATAACAATGTAGGAGTAAAATAAATATAATTACCAATAAAATCACCGGTTATATCACCGATTGTTCCACCGTTATATATTGCTCCGCCATATGAAAATGCAGAATTACCTATAAAATTTCCATCAATGTCTTCAATTGTGCCATTGTTATATATTGCCCCACCGTGAGCAGAAGGATATCTACCAGAAGAAGTAACATAGTTAGCAACAAAATCACCTGTTATATCGCCGATTTTTATTTCATTAAATATCGCTCCTCCCCCGATATCGTTATTGATAGAGTCAGAAGCAGCAGAATAATGATTAGCAATAAAATCTTTATCTATATTTTCATTTTCAGTAAAACTTGTTTTTCTTTCTGAAAGTCTATCATCATCAATATAATATTTAATCGCATATTCAAATGCTGTCCCTCCTTCTCCTGACGGAACTTTAACTTTTATTTCCTTTATCTCTGCTCCTTCTTTTTCAGGATGCCCGTATTCTTTTTGTTTTAAATCTACGCTATAATACACAGGAACAAGATTCTTCTCCGTTTCTGACCATTCATATTTTGTTATTACATTTGTTCCGGGTGCTTCTGCCGCTGTAATGGTATATGATTCATTAGGAACAGGGGTTTTTTCTATTTCTTGTGAACAAGCAATCATATTATGAAAGAAAAGAAAAGCAATCAAAAGTGCGATAATTTTAGCTCTCAGCCCCCCCCCCCCGAACCAAAAAGCCCACAGCAAGCGACTTTACAGGAGTCGAGATCTTTTTACACATAACATCTTTCCTCATGTTCCGACTAACCATCATAGTTAAAATTCCCTGCTAATTGTTTTTTTAAACATAAAGAAAAATCATTCATTTGTTTTTTGGCACAACAATAATATTTTTATAAAATATAAATATGCCCAAAATTTCTGTTATTATACCGGTATTTAACGTAGAAAAATATATTGATGTCTGTTTAGACACATTGTTAACTCAATCATTCACAGATTTTGAAATTATTTGTATTGATGACAGTTCAACAGATAAGAGCTTAAACATTCTCAAAAATTATGAAAATTTGACAGACGAATAAAAATTATAGACAACAAGCAAAATCAATTTTCTCAAAAACAAAAAAGTCCCTCTTCATCCAGAAATATAGGTATAACAGAAGCAACCGGAGAATATATTTCATTTATTGATGCTGATGATTGGGTTTCTCCGTTTGGCGGAAATATGGCTGTTTACAACAAAATATACAGAGCTGATTTTCTAAGAGAAAATAAAATAAAGTTCATAAACGGGCTGTTTTTAGAAGATCAGTTTTTTTATATTGAATCATTTTTAAAAGCCAAAGCTTTCATTATAAACAACGAACCGCTGTATATTTATAACCAAACAAACAATTCATCAACAACAAATACTATAAGCAAAAGTGTTTTTAAAATTTTCAGAACAATAAACAAAGTTGAACAGGTTTTAAAAGAAAACAAATGCATCGAAGAATACAAGTACGCATTTTTTCAGCATAAATATAACCAGTATTCTTTTTTATATTTTAAAACTCCACTATTTTCAAAACCAAAGTTCTATGACCAAATGAAAGCAAGGTTATTATTGACACAACAGGAAAATTTTAAGCCCTCTGTTTGTAAAAAGCTTGCGGGTTACAATATTTTTGAGGATATTTTTAAACTTAACTGGTGGAAATTCTATTTCAAATATAGAAAAAAACTTAAAGAATAATAAAAATAAAAAGCCGCAATAAAATCGCGGCTCTAGTTATATCCCCAACTATTCTTGTTCTTGTTTTAAATGCTTACTGTGGTTGATTCCACAATGCATCTCTAATGAACTTACTTTTTTGTGATTCAGCGTTCAAAGCAACATTGCTTGGAGTGAAGATAAATACAGAATCACCGATTTTTTGTTGATTACCATTTAATGCATGAGTTGCACCGCACAAGAAATCAACAATTCTCATAGCCTGTTCTTTATCCAACAAATGAAGATTCAAAATAATAGTTTTTTTATCTTTCAATTGTTTAACAATTTGTACAGATTCTTCATAAGAACGAGGTTCAGAAACCAAAACTTCATAACCTTTAAAGCCAGGATGGCTTACTACGTTAGAAGCTTGTGTAGTTTGTTTTTGAGATGAATACATAGGCTCCAATGCTAAATTGTCAGAAACCGGATATTCATCCATTTCTGATGCCATGTCTTCGAATATGTCATCTCTGCTTTCGAATCCTGATGTTAAAAAACCAACGATTGATTTAATTTTGTCTGAAACGCCTGCCAATTTTTTCTCCTCCCGATATTATGTAAATAGCTTTCTTCCTATCCTTATCATTGTCGAACCTTCACTCAACGCTATTTTATAATCATTACTCATACCCATAGAAAGCTCTTTCAGATTGTATGCATACTCTTTTTCCAACCGTACTTTAAGGTCACACATGCCTTTAAAAAGTCTTTTTAACTCTTCTTCTCCTGTTATAGGAGCAATGTTCATCAAGCCTTCTACCTTGATTCCCTTCAAAGAAATTATATCTTTGAAATCTCTGTTAATATCATCGACACTAAAACCAGACTTGGCTTCTTCGTTTGCGTTATTAACCTGTAAAAGTACTTTTTGAACTATGTTCTTATTCAAAGCTTCCTGTGATATAGCTTGAGCAAGCTTCAATGAATCGACTGACTGAATTAAATCAAAAGCACCAACTGCCTTTTTGACTTTGTTTTTCTGCAAATGTCCTATCAGGTGGAATCTCGAATTCCGCTTGATCTCATCAGGCAAACTTTCAAATTTCAAAAGTGCATCTTGTACTCTGTTTTCTCCAAAATCTCTCAGACCGTCATTGTATGCTTCTATCAGCTTATCAGCACCGAAGTATTTTGTAACAGCGATTATAATAGGTTTATAAGGTACAATTTCTTTCCTCAGTTCAGACAAGTTGTATTCAACTGTACTCATTTGAATCTTAACCTTCTCCCCAAGAAATTACATATTAGCAACACTAATACTTTTTTAATTATAAAACATGTTCAAATTATGGACAAACTATTGTTTTTAATCGGAAAACACAAAATACAAAGAATAGCGCAATCCCATGTAAGCCATGGTTTTTGACATGTTTAAGAGAGCAAAAAACAAGCTTAACATTTCTTAATATATTTTGAAAATCAAAAATGCACAAACAAAAAGCACCTCTGTTGAAGAGGTGCTTTTTGTTGTTTATAAAATAATAATTCTTATAGATCGTCAATGTTTGAACCATTAAAGTTTGTATTGTGAGAAGGAAATTCCGTACCTGTATCCAATGCAGGATCAATAGTTTTCAAAACACCCATTCCCCATTTTTTCCACCATACAGTTTTAGACTCTGCTGATATAGGTGTCATAGGGTCTTTTGTTTTTATTTGAATAATTCTTGAAACATCATCAGAATAGCCTTGATTGTGTAAAAATTCCGGAGACATTGTCTCTTTTACGCTTAATTCAGCATTCGCACAAGCAGGAATCATAAGCATTACACCCAATAATAAAAAATATTTTTTCATTGATAGTCCTCACATCTTATATTTATTTATATAGTATATTATTTTCTTAATTTAAGCAAATCCTTTTAATCAAGTATTTATTCCCGAACTTCTTTAATTTTCATTTTTTATTATTGTTAAAAGTTCATTCAAAAGATTTTCTTCCGGAACTCTTTTTATGATTTCACCTTTTTTAAAGATATACCCTTCTTTTATGGCACCCGCTACACCATAATCAGCATGTTTAGCTTCACCCGGACCATTAACGGGACAACCCATTACTGCAATAGTGAGAGGTTTATTTATATTCTTCAAAGCTTCTTCAACTTTTTTTGCAAGACTTATCAAATCAATCTGACATCTTCCGCATGTAGGACAAGACACAAAATTTATCCCCTTTTGACGTAAATCAAGAGATTTTAAAATTGAAAAACCTGCATGAACTTCTTCAACCGGATTTTCTGTAAGTGAAACTCTTATAGTATCACCTATGCCTTCTGCAAGAAGAGTCCCCAGTCCGACTGAAGATTTCACAAGACCACCTTTGAGTGTTCCTGATTCAGTAACACCAAGATGCAAAGGATAATCCACCTTTTGGGCAATTGAACGATATGCTTCAATTGTTGTCAAAACACTGCTCGATTTTAAGGAAATTTTTATTTTATCAAAATCATTATCTTCTAAAATTTTTACATGTTCCATTGCACTCATAACCATTTTCTCAGAAAGCGGAATGTCTAGTGCAGCAATATTTTTTTCCAATGAACCGGCATTAATACCTATCCTAATGGGCACGTTATTTGTCTTCGCAAGATCGACAACTTTTTTAACATTCTCTGTTCTTCCAATATTGCCCGGATTTAATCTTAATGCATCTATTCCGTTTTCTATACACTGTATTGCGAGGCGGTAATCAAAATGAATATCAGCAATAACAGGAATTTCAACATGTTTTTTTATTTCCTTTACAGCAGAAGCAGCATCTTTATTCAAAACTGCCAGCCTAATCAGTTCACAGCCTGCTTCTTGAAGTTCTTTAATTTGTCTTACAGTTGCCGAAATATCACGTGTATCTGTGTTGCACATTGATTGTACTGAAATTGGAGCATCACCCCCTATTTTCACATCACCTATTTGAATTTGTTTTGATAATCTTCTTTTAATCATAATACGTTTATTTTATCACCAAAAAAAATTACAAATCTATGATAAAATTAACTTGTATTTTAATGAGGCAAAAGTATGAAAATTGCAATTATTTCAGATATACACGGCAATATACAGGCTCTTGAAGCTGTAATGAAAAACATTAAGCAAGAAAAATGTGAAAAGATATTTTGTCTTGGCGATCTTGCTATGGCAGGACCTGAACCCTCAAAAACCATTGAAAAAATAAGAGAACTTCAAAGAACAACAGATTTTACACTCATCCAAGGTAACACTGATGAGATGATAGCAAATTGTGACAACCAAATTTTACACATGCTTAAAGAAAACAACCCGATTATGGCAAATGCTCTTCAAAGTGATATCCAAGAAGTTTCAGAAGAACAAAAATTATTTTTGAGAAATCTTCCAAAACACAAAGAAACGGAAATAGAAGGAACAAAAATTCTTCTTGTACATGGCAGCCCAAGAAAAAACAATGAAAATATTTATCCGGATTTAAAAATTGAAGAAGTGGAAGAAATGATATCCGGAACCAATGCAGATATTATATTTTGCGGACACACACATGTACCTTGCGGTTACCAAACCAATACAAAACAAACTGTCGTAAATGTAGGAAGTGTAGGCAGACCCTTCAGTGAAGAGCCAAAATCCTGTTATGCTGTTTTGGAAATTAACAATAAAGAATTTTCTGTAAAACACAATTTTGTTAATTACGACTTTAAAACAGCAGCAGAAATTCTTAAAGAAAGAGGATTTGACGGAGCTGACAAGCTCGCTCAAATGCTTATACATGCCACATCAAGATACCCCCAATAAGGAATAAAAAATGATTGAAAGATACAGCTTAAAAGAAATGAAAGAACTGTGGGAACTGGAGTCAAAATTCAGTTACTACTTAAAAGTGGAACTTGCAGTATGTGAAGCATACAATGAACTTGGAAAAATTCCTGATGAGGATTTGAGAAAAATAAAAGAAAAAGCAGCTTTTTCAATTTCAAGAATTGACGAAATTGAAAAGGAAGTCGGACATGACGTAATAGCATTTTTGACAAACGTGAATGAAAATATCGGGAAATCTTCAAGATACATACACATGGGAATGACAAGCTCAGATGTAATTGACACTGCTTTTGCACTCCAGATTCAAAAAGCCTCGCAGATTATAGAAAAAGATCTTGATAATGTAATCGAAACAATCAGAAACAAAGCTATTGAACATAAAGAAACAGTTTGCATAGGACGCTCACATGGTATACACGCAGAACCGATGACTTTTGGCGTAAAACTATGCAGCTGGCTTGATTTATTTGAAAGAGCAAAAAAAAGATTTATTATTGCAAAAGAAGAAATCTGCATTGGTCAAATCTCAGGACCTGTCGGCACATACAGTAATATATCACCTGAAATAGAACAAATTACCTGCAAAAAACTGGGATTGAGACCTGCGAAAATCTCTACACAGGTTATTGCCAGAGATTATCATGCTAATTATATGCAAACACTTGCTTTAATAGCATGCGCAATTGAACAATGCGCAATAGAAATCAGGCACCTTCAAAGAACAGAGGTTCTTGAAGTAGAAGAAGCATTCAAAAAAGGTCAGAAAGGTTCTTCTGCAATGCCGCATAAAAAGAATCCTATTTCTTCCGAAAATCTGTCAGGACTCGCCAGAGTCGTCAAAAGTAATGCAATTGCATCATTAGAAAACATTCCTCTGTGGCATGAAAGAGATATTTCGCACAGTTCTGTTGAAAGAATAACATTTCCTGATTCAACAATTCTGATTGACTATATGTTAAACAGGTTTAACAGGCTCGTCGAAGGTCTGGTTGTTCATAAAGCAAATATGCTCAAAAACAGTTGTTTATATGGAGGAATCGTATATTCGCAAAGAGTACTGCTTGAACTTACAGAAAAAGGACTTTCAAGAGAAAAAGCATATGAGCTTGTTCAAAGCAATGCACTAAGAGCATTTAACAATCCTGAAGGAAATTTTAAACAAAATCTTCTTAATGACAAAGAAATATGCAATATTCTTACAAAAGAAGAAATTGAAAACTGCTTTAATTCAAGTTACTATTTGAGAAACATTCATAAAATATATGAAAGGTTTGGAATTTAATGGGCTGTTTGAAATTCATAATCAAAGTTGCAATTGTTGTTCTTGCAATTATAGGTTTTAAATCTCTCGGTGGTTGGGACTGGGTAGTAAAGAACTGGCACCCTTTTGAAAAACCTTCACAAGAAACTCTTATAGAAAAAAGTAAGGATGTTGCAGATTTTTCAAAAATCCCTGATGAATATGAAATATCCAAATCTGCTAATGTTTTAGGTTACAGAGCAGTACTGGCTGAACATGATGCAACAGGTCAAAAACTTGCCGTAATAAATCAAAACAAAACATTGAATTTAACAAAAAAAGATTTTAAAGACGGTGCTTTGAAAAAGAAAATTGATAATATTAATGAAAAACTTCAATATCAATATATTCATATAGAGAACTTCAAAATACTGAAACAGGGCACAATGCAAGCTATGGGGCAAACTGTTCCTTATGCACAGTTTGAGGCTGAAGTCACAAATCTTCCCGTAAAAAAAATCAAAGGAATAATAGCTGTTGCTGAAGATAAAAACGGAAAAGACAAAGTCATTGTTTCAGCAAATCAAGACGACAAATATTCACAAATAATTGCAGAACAATTCTTCAAAAAAGTAAAATTAAATGAAAAATTATAATATTTATATGAAAAAAGCTATCACTCTGGCAAAAAAGGGGGAAGGAAAAGTTTCTCCTAATCCGCTGGTTGGAGCCATTGTGCTTGATAACAAAAATAAAATAATAGGCAAAGGCTGGCATAAAAAATACGGAGAAGCACATGCCGAAGTTAATGCAATTAAAAATGCAATTGACAACGGATATGACTGCAAAGGGGCAACAATAGTTGTTACGCTTGAACCTTGTTCGCATTTCGGGAAAACACCTCCTTGCGCGGATCTTATAATAGAAAAAGGATTCAAAAAAGTAATAATTGGTTGTACGGATCCCAATCCAATAGTTGCCGGAAACGGTATAAAAAAACTCAGAAGAGCAGGAATAGAAGTTATCACATGTATATTAGAAGAAGATTGCAAAAAGCTGAATGAAATCTTTTTCAAAAATCAGCTAAAAAAAATGCCATTTATTGCAATAAAAACAGCAACAACAATGGATGGTAAAATTGCAACAAAAACAGGTTCGTCAAAATGGATTACATCAGAAAAAGCAAGAAAAGACGTACAAAAATTAAGAAACAAGTATGATGCAATATTGACAGGTTCAGGCACAATAATTTCGGATAACCCTTCTTTGACATGCCGGATGAAAAACAGAAAAAACCCGATAAGAATAATAATAGACTCTCAACTGAAAACTTCACCAGAAGCAAATGTTTATAAGAATGATAAAACAAAAGTCTACATTGCAATAAAAGAAACAACAAAAACCAAAAGCTTTCCTTTGAATGTAGAGTTTATCAAATGCAAAACAATAAATGAAAAAATTGACTTAACAGATCTTGTGCTTAAACTTTATGAAAAAGGGATAAGAAGCATACTGGTCGAGGCAGGCGGAGAGCTAAACGGAGAGTTCATAAAAAAACGACTTGCCGACAAAATTTATCAGTATATTGCACCTAAAATCACAGGTGACAATGAATCGAAAACTTTTTTATCAGGCTTTGACACAAAAGATATAAACAAATCAATCCAATTATCCTTAAAATCCGCAAAATTGCTCATTCCTGACCTTCGTTTGGAATCATATATACAGTATATTTAGTTGATTGAATTATTCTTAAAATTCGAATAAAATAGGTATTATGGAAAATCTTTCGGAAAAAATCACCACACTGCAAAAGAATTTTTATGACCTGAACAGTTTGTTTGAACTGAGCATAATAGCTACTCAGGCTGATTCTATTGAAGATTTGATTGAAAAAATCACTGATTTTATTACCCAATCACTAAGCATTGAAAATGTCAGATTTTTCATAAACCATGATCGTGTTTATTACATGGTAGCCAATCAAAAAAATGATGACCATGAATTCTTTCAGTTTGAAAATGATGAAGAAGGCTTTTGGGAAGTTTTAAACAAAAATGAATTCATAAAAGTTTCTGATGACAACGGTCGACCTATCTATAAATCTTTCTGGGACAAATATGATTTGCACAATCTTAACAGCTCATTTTTCAAACTGTTTCAAAAAGATTCAATCCCTTATTTCATTTGTTCAATAGGATCAAAAACAGACGGAACTACATTTTCTGATGAAGATTTACACTATCTTACAAAAGTATTCAACTATATCGGACCTATTCTGATTAAATATATCAAGCGTCGTGATCAGGAAAATGATCTGAAAAAACTACAAAAATCACTTCACAATATTTCTATTCTGTACAATATTTCACAGGCTGTTAACTTTATTGATGACTTGAAAAGATTGCTTCGCGTAATTTTAAACAAAGCTCTGGAGACAATTGATGCAGAAAAAGGTTCTTTGATGCTTTATAACTTTGCGGAAAACGTTTTGCAAACAAAAGTTGTATACGGTTTAGCAAATAAAAACCTTGAAACAGAAATTAATAACGGCCTCATTGAGTGCTCAAAAATAAAAGTAGGCGAAGGCATTGCCGGTACGGTTTTTGTTGAAAAAAAATCTATAATATCAAACCTTGGTCAGAACGACCCGAGATTCATAGACAACGGCGGAGAGCTGAATGTATCATCACTTTTATGCGTACCTCTTATTGCAAAAGGTGAGCCTATCGGTGTAATTAATATTACAAATAAATTGAACGGCAAACTGTTTAACAAACAGGATCTTGAATTCATTGAAGCTCTTGCAAATCAGGCGGCAATTGCAATAGACAACGCAAAACTATATGAACTGGCAACAAAAGATGGTTTAACCAAATTATACATATACAGACATTTCTATACACTGTTAGAAAACGAAATAAAACGTTCATCAAGATACAATCACGAAATGACTCTTCTTATGATGGATATTGACAATTTCAAATCCGTAAATGATACATACGGACACCCTGTTGGAGACCAGGTGCTAAGAGAAATTGCAAGCTGCATTCAACAAACCATAAGAAAAATTGACATTGCATCAAGATACGGTGGAGAAGAATTCACTGTAATCCTTCCTGAAACTAATATAAACGATGCTAAAATCATCGCTGAAAGAATCAGAAAAAATATAGCAGCAATTAAAATTAATGTGAAAGATGATATTTATATATGCCCGACAGTAAGTATAGGCATGAGCGAATATCCTTCTTGTGCTTTAGATGAACAAACCTTAATAGAGCTTGCCGATGTTGCTTTATACAACGCAAAAAATAACGGCAAAAATTGCATTTGTGAATATAATCCCAACACAGGCTGTACACTGATTCCAAGAGGTGAATAAATATTTATTTAGCCTTTCTGATTAATCCTCTTCGGGTATAGTTATCTTGATAATTTTATTTAAAATTATCAAATAATGAATCAAATTAAAAAGGGGATTATATGAAAATATGGAAAACTCTGTTTTTAATATGCTTAACAGTAAGCATCACCATGCCGGTATATTCGGCCATAAATGGAACCGTAGAAAAAAAGGGAACAGGCGATTACAATCAGGTAATTGACTCAAAAAGCGGAAACCCAATTGGTTCAGCAGACGTAGCATTACCCTCAAAAGGCTGGCAAACAAAAACAGATAGCGAAGGCAAATTCAACCTGGGTGCAAAAATCGATGCACCTACCATTATGTCGGTACAAAAAGAAGGCTACAAACCATTTTCACTAACTGTTGACGGAAATTCAACATCAAAACCGATTGTTATTGGCATAGAAAAAACAAATCCTCACGACATCATAATAGACAAGGACATGTATCACATCGGAGATGACAACTACTCTGAAAACTCAGCAAATGCCGCCGAATTCAGAATCAAAGCAATCGGACCTTTCTACACAAAAAACTTTCCATTTAAAACTCTCGCAGCTAACGAAGATGCATATTTAATTATCGGTTCTGTAATCGGCATTGATACCAAAATGGCACGTGATATGGGACAGTCCAAAGTAACAACAGCCTATGCATCTGCACCGCAAATTTTCTTTAACGGAAATATGATTGCGGAACTTAATCTCAACGGAGATAACCAGCAAATAAAAATTCCAAGAAACTTAATCAAACAAAATTCAAATAACCAGATTACAATAAAAACCGGTAAAAATCTTTTTCAAATGGCATATATAGACTATGACGACATTGAACTTATGAACCTTTTTATAGAAACCAGAAGTAAAAATCTTTTGAGCGAAGAGCAATAAAAAAGGAGGCTTGAACCTCCTTTTTTTATAAACCTTTATATTGGATCATAGAAACAACATCTATATCTTTAAGTTTTTCTCTGCCGCCCAGATCGGAAAGCTCAATTATGAAAGCAGCTCCAACAATATTAGCACCTGTCTGCCTAAGAAGTTTGCACGCTGCATCAACAGTTCCGCCTGTTGCAAGCAAATCATCTATAACAAGAACATTCTTACCCGATTCAACCGCATCAGCATGCATCTCAATTCTATCTGTACCGTATTCCAGTTCATATTCCTGTGAAATAATTTCAGCAGGAAGTTTTCCGGGTTTACGAATCATCACAAACCCTGCACCGAGTTTGTAAGCAAGAGCAGAGCCAAAAATAAAACCTCTGGATTCGATTCCTACAACATAATCAATTTTTTTGTCTTCATATTGCTCTGTCAAAAAGTCAATCATAAACTTCAATGCTTTAGCATCTTTCACAGCAGTTGTAATATCTCTGAATATAATTCCTTTTTTAGGAAAATCGACAATATCTCTCACCTTTGATTCGACATAATTCTGCATCTTTTTCTGTGTTCCTTTTCTTTTCTTTACCTATAAAAATTAGGGCAATGCCTGTTCAATATCTTCAATTATATCATCAACATCTTCAAGACCAACAGAAAGCCTCATAAAATCATCAGAAATTCCACATGCCTTTAACTGTTCGTCGTTCAGCTGCCTGTGTGTAGTCAAACAGGGGTATGTGATAATAGAACGAGAATCACCTATGTTTGTAGCATGAATCAGCAATTTTACATTTTCAATAAAATGAATTCCTGCCTCACGTCCGCCTTTCACACCAAAACTTATGATTGAAGATGCCCCCTTATCCATATATTTTTTAACTAAAGGATAATATTTGTTTGTTTCCAAACCCGGATAATTCACCCAGGCGATTTTAGGATGTTTTTCCAAATACTTTGCAACCTGCAAAGCTGTATCAGAAAGTCTCTGCATTCTCAAATGAAGAGTTTCAAGTCCCAAAAGAGTTAAATATGAATTAAATGGACTTATACAAGAACCAAAATCTCTCAAAAGCTGACCTCTTGCCTTAACAATAAAAGCAGCTTCTTTAAAAGCCTCTGTATAGCTTAAACCATGATAGCTAGGATCCGGATTTACAAGCTCAGGAAATTTACCGGAAGCAGTCCAATCAAATTTACCGGAATCAACAATAATTCCGCCCATTGAGTTTCCATGACCAGAAATATATTTCGTCAAAGAATGAACGACAATATCAGCACCCCATTCTATCGGCCTGAACAAATATGGCGAAGGAACCGTATTATCTATAATTAACGGAATATTATGAGCATGAGCAACATGCGCAATCGCTTCAACATCAACAACATTAAGTTTAGGATTTCCCACCATTTCTGTAAATATACATTTTGTTTTTTCTGTCACTGCTTTTTCATACTCTTGTGGTGATTCACCTTCTACAAATATTGTATTTATACCCAATTTTCTCAATGTTGAGTTAAAAAGGTTAAATGTCCCGCCGTATAAAGTTGAAGAAGCAACTATATCATCTCCGGCTTGTGCTATATTCAAAACAGATATCATAGAAGCAGCCTGACCTGAAGATACAGCCAGCGCACCAACACCGCCTTCCAGCTGTGCTATTCTTTCTTCAAGAACCTGTGTTGTAGGATTAGAAATTCTTGTATAAATGTCCCCGGAAGCCTTTAAATCGAACAAATCCGCAGCATACTGCACATTATCAAAGTCAAAAGCTGTTGTTTGATATATAGGAACAGGAATACAATGTCTGTTATCTTTTGCTTTATGTGCACCCTGAACTGCTATACTATCAAATTTCATCTTTCAACATTCTCCAATCGTAAACTATAACTGACCTCTCAAATTGGCTTTAATTATATTAGACACCCAAGGAACATAACTGTCTGAGCTTCTCAAAACACCTAGTATCAAATATAAAACAAAAACCAAATAAGCAAATGTCACCACTGAAAAGCCAAAGAACAATGGCGTATTCAAGAAAAAAGTAACTATGCTTACAATATTTTTAACTCCCGGAATATAACTGATAAAATTCATTGCAAGTGTCAAACCGCTTATAACAAGCCAGAGTGCAAAGGCAATAAAAATAGACTGAAAAATATGATATTTAAGAAAAGGCTTCATATCCTTTCTCATTAATGCCGAGGTAATTATAACAACAAATCCTATCAAAGGAAAAATGTATGATAAAACTGCTATTAATTTTTCTGCCGCCGATGGCGTACGATATTTTAAAGGATATGACAACGTTCTCTCCCGAAGATGCTCATTTAATTTAAACAGAAGCTTCTTCTTTTATCTCTTTTCTTTTAATGTATTCCTGAAGAATCTCAATATAAACAAGTTTGTTCTCCAATGATTTGTCATCATTTTTCAGAGCTTTTCTGTATGTATATATAGCATTTTCCAAATCATTGAGCATAAAGTATGTATTACCGATAAATGTATATGTTTTTGCATCATTGGGTTGAATTTCGGAGGCTTTTTTGTAAACATCCAATGCCTCCAAATATTTACGCTGATCAACATAAATGTTACCGAGAAGAATATATGCATTAGGATATTGAGGTCCGACCGAAATAGCCTCTTTATACTTGCTTATAGCCATATCAATTCTGTTTGCATCGGAATATGCAATCGCATGGCACACATAAACCTGATAAACTCTGTCATCAATTTTGTAACATTGATTAAATGCTTTTTCCGCATTATCAAATTCTCTTAAAGAAGCATAACAATTAGCAATACAAATCTGTGCTTTCAAACACTGCGAATCCAGAGCCATTGCTTTTTTCAAAGATTTTATTGCTTCTCTGTACATATGCATAGCCATTTGAGAACTTGCTTTATTTATAAAGGTTTCAGGATCTTTGTCATCAAGAGCTAATGCCTTATCATAATAAACATTTGCAGACAGATAATCTTTATTATCCTGATATAATAACCCGATTGCATTATAAAGAGCCGCACTGTTAGTTTCAAGTTCGAGTGCTTTTGTATAATTATTCATAGCATGCTCAAAATCACCAAGTTCAGCATATGCGTTGCCAAGATTCATATATATAGAAAAACTTTTTGATTCTATTTCAGAAGCTCTTGAATAATAGTCAATAGATTTATCTATATTTCTGAAAAAGAAATGTATACTGCCTGCATTAATCAAGGCTTGAGAATTTATAGGATTGACTTTCAACAACGCTTCATAAATATCAAGTGCGTTTTTGTAATCCTGTTCAGCAATAAAAAGTTTACCAAGCTCCAGATAATTATCTTCTTTCAGTGGTTCTTTGCTGATTTTATCAAATAATTGTTCTTTTATGTCCTTAGGGTTTTTATTAGAAATTTCCATAACAATATATTACTACAATATTAAAAAATTTAAAAACTTTTGATATAAAATAAAATTGTAAAAAGGTAAAAAGAAAACGAGCCAAAAGTGAAATTTAACAGAAGTTCTTATTTGAATACACACAGAGATGCGTGGGTGGAAGTAAATCTGGATTATATTGAAAAAAACATACTGGAATTTAAAAAATATTTGAAAAAAGATGCAAAACTCTTTGCAGTTGTAAAAGCAGATGCATACGGGCATGGAGCAGTAATGATAGCACCTGTTTTGCTAGCTTCAGGCGTAGACTTTCTCGGTGTTTCTTCAATCGACGAAGGACTCCAGCTTAGAGAAGCAAAAATCACAGCCCCTATTCTGGTTCTGGGTGCAGTCCCTGTTTGGTCTTTTGACTGGGCTGCAACAAATAACATCTCTGTTTCGATTTTTTCAGATGAACATATAGAAGCCTGCAAACAAACATTTGAAAAAACTAAAATAAAACCTAAGGTACACGTAAAAATAGATACAGGAATGAACCGAATAGGAGTAAGACCTGAACAGGCAACAGATTTTATAAAAAAAGTACAAGCCTGTGATTTTATCGAGTTGGAGGGAATTTTTACCCACTTTGCAACAGCAGAAACTGAATCTTATGCTCTTGAACAATACAAAAAATTCCGTAAAATAACAGACTCAGTTGATACAAAAGGACTTTTAATTCATTGCTGCAATACAGCAGCAGTAGTCTGCTACAAAGATTTTGATTATAACATGGCACGTGTGGGAATAGGAATATACGGCTTACAACCGGACCTAACAAAAGGAACTCGAGAACCTTCTATAAAACAGGCAATGTCACTGAAAGGCAGAATAACAAATATTCATACAGCAAAAAAGAATGAAGGTGTAAGTTATTCACATACATTCGAAACTAAACACACAACAAAGATTGCAACAATACCTATGGGATATGCTGACGGAGTGCCAAGAAGATTATCCAATAAAATTTATGGAATGATTAACGGAAAAAAAGTAAAACAAATAGGTAATATAACCATGGACCAGATGATGTTTGACATAACAGACTGTGATGCTAAAGAAGGAGATGTCATAACATTATTGGGTGAAGACAACGGTGCTTTTATCGGAGTTGATGAATGGGCAAAAATTTTGGGAACAATTCACTATGAATTGACCTGCGGACTCAGAGTAAGGTTGCCCCGTGTCTACACACGTTAAAACTCCTATCTAACCTTTTACATCAAAACCGCCGTTTGTGTTTCCTTTTCTCAACGCAGCACCAACGTTATAAGACATAAGGTTATACTTTTCAATTTCACTTGCTATATTTCCTGTAAAAACAGCTTGATTTTCATCAATAAAGTTAAACAATGGCTGCCAGATTCCGCTAACAGCATTTTGTGCGGTTTCTTGTGTTTGTTTTATAGTTCTTGTCGGAACTTTTATATTTAACCCGAATGGTCTGTTGAGCATGTTATTTCCGTCTGCCATTTTGCATTATACCCCTGTTTGTTCTGTTCTAACCTTAATATCGAAACACCTTTAGAAAAACTTTAATGATTTTTTATAATTTGTAAAGAAATATTTACTCAAATATGTATGAAGTTTTGTAAATTTGAGTTTTAGAACAAATAATATAGTAAAAAATCAAGATAAAGCGTAAAAAATACACCCTAATTTTATTTATTGATATTTTTAAATAAAAAATCATATTTCAAGACAGGGCTTCAAAAATTTTAACAATTGATAATAGCAATTTTTTTTTTCAGCTGATTTGTATTTGTAGAAGGTCTTTTTTATTATAGAGTAACAGAAATCACCGTATATGAAATAAAGACCCTACACTAGTAAAAGAAATTATGATTAATCAAATAAGCATACAAAAATCGGAAGTTTATAAAAGAAACAGCATTGACCATTCAAAAAATCAAGGTAAAACTCAAGCTGCTTTCAAAGGAATACCTCCTGAAATCATAAATGTTTCTATTATTGACCTTGCAACAGCAATTTTGCCTAGAACATATGTTGATGCAAAAACAAACGGCTTTGCTGCTGCTGAAACATTCAGAAGAGAATCATCAGGACTCATTGTAAACTGTCTTATCCCCGGCTTTATTGTTTATGGTGTAGCAAAAGTTCTTGAATTATTTAATAAAAAAGATAAAGGTATGGCTTCAAAATGGGCAAATGAAGATGCAATTAACACTCTGAGCCAACATTTTACAGAAGCAAAAGGCGGATCAAGAAGCTTTACAAACAAACTTTTAAAAGACATAAGTGTATTAAACGGTGAAAAATGGATACCGCTTGATCCTAAAAAACAAAAAGAACAACTCGGTTACATAATAAAAGATTTCAGCTTAGAAAATGAAAGAAAAGATTTTGCCAGAATTATGGCAAATAAACTAGCAACTAAAAAAGAAAAAGATGCAGTTGTCAGCAATTTAGAAAGAAAAATTCTCGAACAGACCGGTGCATCAAAACATATAAAAATAGGCAATAAAATCTATCACGCAGACCTTCATACTCTGCTTAGAGACACAATGGATGTCGGACAAGATTTTCTTGAACATAAACGCAATGTTATAAAAAGCATGGCAAAAGAAATCAAGAGTACAAAAGGCTTGTCAAAAGAAGAAATTAAACAAGTTGCCTCATCTAACATCGCCAAGATAACAGAAACTGTTACAAACGAACTTAAAGCTTATGCAAAAGAATCTAAAAGATTTATAAACAAAAAAAGCTTTATCGGTCTCGCTATTACAATACCGCTTGCTGCCTCAATGCAGTCCATCAACAGATGGATAACAAGAAAAACCTCCGGACAAGAAGGTGCTCCGATTTACAAAGATTTCGGAATACAAAAAAAGAAAAAAGAAATGACGCCTACACAAAAAGCTCAATTTATGTTGCACAAGCTTGGTGCAGCAGCTTTGATGGTAGGTGTTGCAGCACTTTCATTAAAAGACAAATCAAGTTTTTCAAACATACTTAAGGGTCTTCAATTTACAAAAAATATGCCGACAATGGATCAATGCAGATGGATTGCAACAGCTACATTTGCCAGCAGAATGCTTGCTTCTGAAGATCCTAACGAATTGAAAGAAGTAACCTGGAGAGATATTGCAACCTTCGCAAGTTTATACTTCCTTGGTGATTATGTTGCGAAAGGTGTAGGATATTTCTTACAAAAAGCTACCGGTGAATCACTTTTGAATTATACTAAAATTAAGCCGGAAAAAACAAAAAATATAATCAAGAATTTCGGTAAAGGACTTGCTCACTGGGCGAGCGGAACAGAACTAAAAACATTCTCAGAAGCAGCAAAAGTGTCTAAGAAAGCTAAAGTTCTAAGATATGTTTGTGAAGGAAGCTCTCTCGGATTCTCAATGTTAATTCTTGGCATGCTGGTTCCATGGTATGTAAGAAAACAAACAGAAAGAAAAGTCCAAAAAGAATTAAAAGAAAAATACAACAGTTTCCACACCTATCCATCATTAATTCCAGCTAGCAACAAAAAAACTTTTCAGGCGTTTGGCATGATGATGGAACAATCTAAATAAAACAAACAGGTAAAAAGATGATTTCTCGATTTAACACCATTACACAAGCACAAACATTAACAGATAAAAAACTAAATAATAATAAACAAAATTCACAGCCGACTTTTAGCGGAGCAATTGAACTCGGTACAGCGGCGTTGAATTCATTGAACACAAATCCGGCAGTAGGCGCATGCTTTTTAGACTTCTTTTCAATGGTTCTGCCACGAACCGCTATTGATGCAACAAGAGGTTTTGATGCAGGTGTAGAAACAGGTTTCAGAGAATCTTCAGGAACAATAAATCACGCAATGGCAGGTATTGTAGGATTAGGTGCAGGCTGGCTTGTTTCTGAGGCCTTTAACAAAGCAAACGGAGTAAAAACCCAATTTCTGTTTACTGACGACAAAGCAATTGATGTTTTCAGCGATTTTATAGGCAAACACAAAGCTGATAATATTATTAACTCAGAAGAATACTTCTATGACATGTTCAAAAATATGAAGTTTTTGAACACCACAACTGATGAATATAAAAGACTTGCTTCATTAGATCCGAAAAAAGCACAAGAGATTGCTTACACAGCCATGTCTGATGAAACAGCAAGACAAGCCGCCGGCAAAATGCTCGAAGCCAACACGGACAAATATAAAACACCGAATTCAATTCTCCAGGAAGTCAAAGCAATTATTATCGGAGAAAAAGGATCAGGTGAAGTCGTAAAATTAACAGATTCAAAAGGAAGAGTAATTGAAGACACACTTGAAAATCATATAAAAAATGGTTTCTCAGTAAAAAAAGCATTTACAGACAAAATTAAAAAAGATATAGAAAAACTCAATACAAACAAAGCAAAAGACATTTTAACAGATGCTGAATTTGTAAGCAAAATTAAAGGATTGAAAAAATATACAGCAGCAGCAGGACTTGCCGTACCTGTCGCTATTGGTATGTCAACACAACCTTTCAACAGGTATTTAACTAAAAAACGTACCGGTTCAGACGGATTCGTCGGAGTAGAAGGACGAGAACCTGACAATTCTTTTGGATTCAAAGCAGGCAAAACAATTCTTGGCTTAGCTCTCGGCTCTGCAATGATTTCAACTATTCTAAAAAATCCTGCTGAATTATATAAACCTAATACAGTAAAAAAAGCACTCAAAGAAATAGGCTCAGCTCTTCAATATAAAGGTCTTGTTCCAACAATTAACCAATTCAAATTCATATACGGAATGACTATTATGAGCCGCCTGTTTGCAGTAAGAGATAAAAATGAAATGAGAGAATCAACAATCAAAGATACCCTCGGCTTTGCAAACTGGTTAATACTGGGCGGATTTGTTTCAAAAATCGTTGCAAAAATATTTAACAAAGATACTTTAAACTATATCAAACCTGATGCAAAAGAAAATAAAGGCTTCTGGAATAAAGTTAAAAACAGCTATATATTTAAAGGAAAAGAAAAGTCTCATGAAGAAATTCTTTTCCCGGCATTGAAAGAACTTGGCATAAAAGTAAAAGACCAAGCCGGCAATGTCTTACCTTTCAAAAAGCTTGTTAAAGCTGTTAAAGAACAGGAACAAAATCCAATTGCCCAAAAAGCACTTCAACAACTCAAAGTTAAAAACTATCAACAGCTCGCAGGTTATTTATATTCAGGACTTGTCCTCGGTATAGGCATCACAAAATTAAACATAGCTATTACAAAATTATGTGAAAAGAACAAAAAAACATCTGAACCTCCGGCTGTATCAGATAAAATGAAGGTATCCAACGAGTTTATCATAAGAAGTGCACAAAGAGAATCAAAAACATTTGGCAGCTTTTTAAACTCTATATAAATATCAAAACAATTTATGAGATATTCGGGGAATACTTTTTTCTTTAATTTTGCATAAACTTAATATATTGTAATTATCTTTTGAAAAAAAGTTATATTCTTTATATAATTTACATGAAAAAAAAAGAGAAGGTTAGCAAAATGGCAGAAAATAAACTCCCCAACGGTGTAGGAAAAAAAATTGTTCAAGCTTTGAAAAAACAAGCTGAAATTGAAATTCAACCTATATCTGACAGTATAGACAACAATGGATCTTTAATACAAGATAGTCAAACGTTAACTCCGGAGTTTTACAGCTCTGAAATTACAGACAACGTTAGTCTTGAAGACAATTTCAATGATTTTTCTCTGGACAGCAATGTTGAAGATGAAATTACAAATTTTGAAGACGACACCAGTATTGGCTCAGAGGATAAATTTGAAGATAATTTCCCAAGCAGCTTGAATTTTGATAATTCAAATACAAAAATGTTTGACAAAGATGAAATCTTTAATACACCTCAACAACCTCAGTTGAAAGGTGTTCCACAACAAAAATCTTATTCTATGCCTGCTAATGTTGCTGTACTAAAAAGATTGATAATGCAGCTTCCTCAAGGAGTAACAAAACAAACAGGTGCTCAAATTATCAGACAAACTATGGAAGCATTGGGAATATCAATGAACAGTGTTTTGAAAGAAGCACAACAGGGTCAAGACAGCCTTACAGCTTCAGCCAAAGCTTGTATGTCAACTATTCAGGAATACAGAAATAATATAAAAGCACTGGAAAAACAAGTTCAAGACTATAAAAAACAGGCAGTAGCCTTAAATGATCTCATAAGTCTTTTCATTATGACTGACAGACATTAAGTTTAAATTGCACAATAAAAAAGCTCCGATATTTAACGGAGCTTTTTTTATTTACAAATTATATAAACTGCTAAATTTTACCAGCTTATTTTACCTTCAGAAAGTACTCTTGCTGCACAAGAAGTGCCTGCTTGACTTGTAGCATCCTTTGAGCAGTTTTCTGTACTTAAATCGGCAGAATCACCGGCACCATAAGGAAATACACCATCTTTATTAACATAGAAAAAGAAAATATCAATACCTACCATATTCGGTTTTTTAGGACCATTTACATCTACAAGCATATTAATACAAGATTTGTATGTTAATTTTGAACTATCAACACCAGAATTACAACCGGAGAATGAGCTTATCAAAAACCAAAGCATACCATCTGATGTATAAAAAGATGTCTTTGGTTTAAAAATCTCAACCGGATTGTATGCTTTTCCGTCAAGATATTTCATTGTGTATTTAGTTGATGCAATATCAGGCATTTCCATAACATTCATCTGTGCTTTGTACATATCAATTATTTTTTGACTATTACCTAACGGCCAGGTAGCAACATGTCCATTTTTAAGTTTTACCATTTTTGTCGCAGACGAAAAAGAGGCAAAAGCTTTTTGTGCTCCAGCAACATAAGAAGATTCATCAGCAGCTTTTTTTAAGCCGGGAATTGTCATAGATGCAACTACACCTATAATCAATAAAGTAACAAGGACTTCAGCGAGAGTAAATGCTGTTTTTATAGTTGAGATTTTTTTCATGGTTAATCCTTTACAATTTAATGGAATGCAGGAACTTTTCCTTCATTTATAACTTTATATGTATTATCAAAATCATTACCTGCGGTAGCATCCGGTGAACCGTAAGGAAGAACTCCGTTTTCATTAATTCTAAAAGCAAATCGGTCTATACCGTCTTTGTTAGGTGGGTTCAAATTTGTATTCACATCGACAATAGCCATTCCGCCTGTACCAAGTGCAGCACTATCATCACCATCTTTTCCATTGTAAATATACCATGTCATTCCGTTTTGAGATGTTCTGCTTGAACCTGAAGATTCATTAAACATAATTTGCTCAGCGTATCTGTTCATTATTGCATTTTGATCACCCCATGGCCAAAACTTCAAATCACCATATTTGGTTTCAATAGCAGCAGTAGCTGCTGACAAATCACTGTGTGCTTTTTTCACCTGAGCAACGATAGTCATTTCATCAGAATAGTCTTTTAAAGGAGGAATAGTTAATGCTGAGACAACACCGATAATCGCTAATGTTAAAAGAATTTCAGCAAGAGAAAAAGCTGCGTGACGATTATTTTTTTTCATACTTCATCCTATCTTTATTTATACAAGTTATTAAGCATTCAAAGTTGCAAATAATGCATTGCTCTTTTCTAAGACATCATCTCTGCATTGCATAACTTCTGAGATATCAAGCCCCAATTGTTCTTTTACAATTGTTTCATCCATAAGATCCGGCTCGTCATGTGAAATTTTATTAGCAACATAAGCAAGAGTGCTTACCTGAGGCATAGATGATGACATTGGGTCATGGTGATATTTAATGCAATTTGCAAGTAAAACAGACAGTTTCCATTTTTTAGCAAGCAAAAAGCCTAAATCAGCATGATTTGTTTCAAACATTTCATTTTCTGCTTCTATAATATCAATACCATTTTTAACCATAGTTCTAACTTTTTGATAAGCCATCGTATCAAGAATATTAAAAAGTATTTTTCCTATATCATGCAAAAATCCTATTGTAAAAGCATCACCGGCATCAACAACTCCTGTTCGTTCAGCAAGGAGTTCACAAGCAACACCACATCTTAAAGAATGCTTCCACATATCACGTCCGCCTTGAGATGTAAGCATCGGTTTCATTGCAACTGCGATGATAATATTTCTTGTTTGAGTCATACCAAGCAAAGCCAGTGCTTTGTTGACTGAAGTAATTTCCTGTGCAAATCCGTAATAAGCCGAGTTTACAAGTTTCAAAACCTGTGAGGTCAATGCCTGATCATAAGACATAATCTCTGATAATTCTTTTGTTCCGGACTGATCATCTTTGATCACCCCCAGTGCCTTAACTATAACGTTAGGCATAGCAGGAATTTCTTTTATTTGATCTAATACTTGTGTTGCATCCATTGTCATATTTTATACCTGTAAATGTTTCTTTATTGATAATAAACTTCCGCCTGAACCGAATCCCACAGCAATAATAAATAAAACCAAAATGACTATATTATTTGCTAATACCGGAGCCGGAACAACAAAAAATTCGTGTACTTTTAGCAATCCATTGTTTACTGCATTTAAAGGAATCAAAGCAATCAGTGCACCTAAAAAACCATAAATGGCCCCTTGCAGAATAAGAGGGATTTTTATATACCAGTTACTGACACCCATCAGCCTCATTATCTCTATTTCCTCTTTTCTGGATTGGATTACTAATTGTATTGTATTATTAATTATTGTAATTGTCAAAATAGCCACCAGCACAACAACAACAAGTGTAATCGAGTGCACAACATTGTTGAAAAATTGCATTTTTTTAGCTATATCCTGAGCATAATTTAAGTCTTCAACCGAGCTATATGTCTTAATTTTGTTGAATACAATATTAACATTTTCAGGTTTGTCAACTTTTACATGAAGTGTATCAGGCAATGGATTTTCCATATTCGGCACATCAATTTCTCTTTTCAAATTATTCCAAGAGTGCTCTTTAGGAATAATTTTTACACGTTCTACGTGATCCAAACCTCTTATTTCCGTAGCAACCTGTTTTGTATCAGCAGAAGATTTTAAATATACTGAAATTTCAAGAACATTTCCAAGTTCTTGAACAAAAGAGGTTACAGAAAGAGTTGTTCTGAAAAGAGCACCAAAGATTGTTAAAATAGCAGCCATTGTCGTAATAATAGCCAGATTTATCCAGCCTGTTCTTTTTATGCCATATACTGTTTCCAAAGCTATTCTATAAACAATTCTAAGCTCTTTCAGCCAATCCTTGGGAATATGTGCTTTTACTTTTTTCTTTATTATATTTCTTGTTGTATCACTCATAATTTTTCTCTAATTGCTATTTTTATTTGGACTATTCATAAGTTCCGGCCTGAACGTCTCTTATAATCTGACCGCTTTCAAGTGTCAAAACTCTTTTTCTGAAATAATCAACCATTGTATGATCATGTGTAGAAATCAAAACCGTAATACCCTTCTGGTTAATCTGCTCAAGAATCTGCATAATTTCCATAGAGTTTTTAGGGTCAAGGTTACCTGTCGGCTCATCCGCAATCAAAAGCGGAGGACCATTAACAATTGCACGGGCAATGCTAACTCTTTGCTGTTCACCGCCTGACAATTCCGAAGGCTTAGCTCTCATTTTATCAACAAGACCAACAACCTTTAATGCACCTGTTACTCTGGCTTCTATCTCTTTTGAGCTCATACCTAAAGTACGAATCACATACGCACAATTATCATAAACACTCATATTTTGAAGAAGCTTGTAATCCTGAAATACAATTCCCATACATCTTCTCAGATTAGGCACTTTTTCCGAGGGTAAAGCTGCAATATTTATACCACCAATCATTACACTGCCGGAAGTAGGAGTTTCCTCTTTATATAACAGTTTCATTAAAGTAGACTTCCCAGCACCGGATGAACCCGTTATAAATACAAACTCTCCTGACATAATATCAAGATTTATGTTTCTTAATGCATAATTATTTTTATATTTCTTTGTAACACCACGAAGTTGAATCATCTTTTTTTATAATATTCCTTTGATTTTTTCTGCGAGCTTTTCCGATGTTAATCCATAATATTCCATTAAAGCTCTCTGTTCTCCGCTTTGTCCGAAAACATCATTTGTGCCTAATCTTAACACTCTGACAGGATATTTTTCACTCAACAGTTCACAAACTGTCGAACCAATTCCGCCTATTATCGAATGATTTTCAATTGTCACAACTTTATTAGTTTTCTTTGCAGAAGCAATTATTGTTTTTTCATCCGCCGGTTTCACAACCGGCATATGAATAACTTCTGCCTTTATACCATTTTCCTCTAAAATTGATGCACAATCAAGCGTTTCTGCAAGAGTTTCACCATTTGTTACTAAAGTTACATCAGAACCTTCTTTGATAACAATTGCTTTATAAGGATCAAATTTATAATTTTCATCAAACACATCAACAACATTTGTTCTTGCCAGCCTTACATAAACAGGTCCTCTATATTGTGCAGCAAACTTAATAACCTCTCTTGTTTCATTACAATCCGCAGGTACAATAACCATCATATTGGGAATCAAGCGCATAAGCCCCACATCCTCAAGAGCCTGATGACTTGCTCCGTCTTCGCCAACAGTAACACCACCATGAGTTGCTACAATCTTAACATTAAATTTAGGATAACAAACAGAATTTCGAATCTGTTCCCATGCTCGACCTGTCGCAAACATTGCAAATGTAGAGACAAAAGGAGTCTTACCGACAGTAGAAAGTCCTGCCGCTGTTGTCACAGCATCTTGTTCTGCTATTCCCATATCAAAAAATCGATCAGGAAATTCCTTGCCAAATTTTGCGGTTTGAGTTGAAGCAGACAAATCAGCATCCAAAACAACAATATTCTTATCCTCTCGTCCTAGCTCTACCAATGTTTGACCATACATTGCTCTTATAGATTTTTTTTCTTTTTTTACTTCAGACATTATATCTGCTCCAATTCTTTTAAGGCTTTTTCAAATTCTTCATCATTTGGTGCTTTACCGTGCCATCCGGCATTATTTTCCATAAATGACACACCTTTACCTTTAACAGTATCAGCTATTATTGCAAAGGGCTTATCGCTATTAGAGGCATTAGAGATTGCCTGATAAACAGATTGATGATCATGACCATCAATTTGAATTACATTCCACCCAAAAGCACTGATTTTTTCTTCTAAAGGTTCCAGGCCCTTTACAACTTCAGTATTCCCGTCAATTTGAAGTTTATTTCTATCAATGATGGCAATAAGATTATTAAGTTTATTATGTGAAGCATTCATAAAAGCTTCCCAGACACTTCCTTCCTGAAGCTCCCCGTCACCAAGAAGCACATAAACCTTCGCCGGATTTTTGTCTAATTTCAATCCCAAAGCTATTCCACAAGCGATAGACAACCCCTGCCCAAGAGAACCTGTTGAAACTTCAATACCATTTAAAGAGGTACAGCTTGGATGTCCTTGAAGTTTTGAACCCAATTTTCTGAAAGTTTTCAGCTCATTTTCAGGGAAATAGCCTAATCTGCATAATACAGAATAAAGCGCAGAAGAAGCGTGTCCTTTAGACAAAACAAAACGATCTCTTTTTTCAAAATCACAATCTTTATTCCATTTTGGGCAATGCTTCATACATTTTGAATAGAGTGTTGCAAGTATTTCTACACAACTCAAACTGCCTCCTGGATGTCCTGATTTTGCACTATGAATCATTTGCAGGATATCTTTTCTCATATTATTACAGAGCTTTTTAAGCTCTTTTAGTTCATCGGATGAGAGTTCATTGGATTGATTAATCATTTTAAATCCTTACTAGAGTAAACAAATCTACCGTTAAAATACTAAAATTTTTTTTAAAATTTTTCCTTCAAGGCTTCTATTATAACCTGAATCAGGAACAATGGCAAAGTCGGAAATATGCGTTTAAATCGTGCAGGCTCTTTGACAGTACGATAAAACCACTCAAGCCCCAGCTTCTGATAAACTTCAGGAGCACGTTTTACCATTCCGGACCAAACATCAAAACTTCCTCCAACACCTATAAAAATAGATTCCGGCATTTCTGTCTTTAATTTTGATATAAAAAACTCCTGTTTAGGAGAACCCAAAGCCACAAAAACAATTTTCGGAGAAATTGCTTTTATCTCTTCTTTAATAATATTTTCTTCGGAATCATTAAAATAACCGTTTCTAATATAAGTTATATTCAATGACGGATGTTCTTCTCTGAGATTTGATGCAGCTTTTTGAATAACATCTTCTTTAGCTCCGAGCATTCCGATGGAATACCCCTCCAGTTCGCACAGCCCTATTAGTTTTTTAGAAAACTCAATTCCGGGAATATTTTCCTGATTTACTCCTTTTACCTTTAAAGCAAGTTTTATCCCTACACCGTCAGGTATAACCAGGTCCGCTTCATTAATGATTCTGCCAAAGTCATCATTCTTTCGTCCGTTTGCTATCATTTCCGGATTGATAGTAACTATTTGCATTCCTTTATTTTCTTTCAAATATTGATGAACAAATTGAACTGCATCATCAAAATTGAACAAATCCACATCAAAACCTAAAATTGATTCTTTTTTTCTCTGTAAACATTCCATAATGTTTTTTATTTTATATAATTTATCAAAATCTTGCAATCAATTAAAAAAACTTTTAAATTGTTTTTTTTGTGACTATAATAAAGAAAAATAGACAAGAAAAGGAAAAGACAAATGCAAGCAAGAAGAGCTGCAAGAGAATTAACATTGATATTATTTTCTCAATTTGATAAAAAAATTACACAATATACACAAACAGAGTTTGAAGATATTATTCTGAAATCAGTTAGAACATTGACAAACAATGCGGCAGACGAACTAAAAACCTCAGCTGGTACAATTCTTGCAATGAAAGAATATGTTGACAACTATGAAGCAGACAGTCCTGTTAACCTGAAAAGACCTATTCAGGCAAACAATATCCCTGTTGCTCTTCCTATGACATCAGATTTAAGAGGTAGACTTGATGAATTGTTAGGAATTTGTGAAAAAGTTGTATTGGCTTTGGAAATTGCTGAAATGACAGCTCTTGAACATACAGGAGAAGTTAAAAACTATGTAATCCAGCTTGCAAATACATATAAAGAAAACGGACAAGAAATTGATTCGCTTATCCAAAAATTTGCTCATGGCTGGGATATCGACAGACTTGTAAAAATAGACAAAGATATTTTACGAATAGCAATTTCAGAATTACTTTTTGTTGAAGGTGTACCGGTAAAAGTTGTTATAGACGAAGCACTTGAATTGGCTAAAAAATATTCAACAGATGATTCTTCATCCTTTATCAACGGAATTTTAGGAAAAGTTGTTGAAGAAAAGAAAGCACGAGACAAAGAAAAAGCTTAATAAAAAATATGTTTGATTTTTTTAAGAAAAAAACAGAAGATAATAATCCGCAAGAAATACACGAAGAAAAAAAGGGTCTTTTTTCTTTAACTTTTGAATCTTTAAAAAAGACAATTGAAAAGACCAGTGAATCCCTTGTAGGAAATATTATTCAAAAAGTTGAGCAGGAAGAAGAGTTTGATGAATTTATTCTTGATGATATGGAAGAACTGCTCATAAAAGCAGATATTGGGGTGAATACAGCTTCTTCTATTGTTGATAAGCTTAGAAAAAAAAGCTCAATGAAGCCTTCTCAGGTAAAAGAATATCTTCAAAGCGAATTCACACAAATTCTCGGCTCTGCCGGTGACAACAACCTGAATTATAAAGATAACGAACTCAATATATATTTTATAGTTGGTGTCAATGGTGCAGGAAAAACCACTCTCATCGGTAAACTGGCACACAGATTCAAAACTCAGGGAAAAAAGGTTCTTGTTGCAGCAGGAGACACTTTCAGAGCTGCTGCTGAAGAACAACTAAATATTTGGAGCCAAAGAGCAGGTGCTGACATAATCCGAAATGATGGTGCTGATCCGGCTTCTGTTGTTTATGATGCAATACAGAAAGCTAAAAATGAACACTATGATGCGATTCTCGTTGATACCGCAGGAAGGCTTCAAAATAAATTTAATCTTATGCAGGAGCTTTCAAAAATAAAAGCTGTAATAGATAAAAATGCACCTGAATCACTAAAAGAATCAATTCTTGTTCTCGATGCCAACACAGGTCAAAACGGCTTATCTCAAGCAAAGGTATTCACAGAATGTGTAAATCTGACCTCCGTTGCACTTACAAAACTTGACGGCTCGGCAAAAGGCGGAATCATTATAGGAATAGCCAAAGAAATGCATCTTCCGGTCAAGCTTATCGGTGTTGGTGAAAAAATGGAAGATTTAAAAGATTTCAATGCTCATGAATTTATAAAAGCTTTATTTTCATAAAAATTAATATACTAACAAAAAAAACATAGTTTCATCTTTTATAAAATTATGTTTATACAGCCAGTCCATTTTGACAAAATATCTTTTAAAAAGAAAAAAACTAACTCAACAGCAAGAATTTTGCTGCCTGTTTTATTATTGGCAGGAAGCCCCTCAATGAATACAGGAATAAGCACTGATAGTTTCATAAAAAGTGAGAGCAAAACTTACATACCCAAAGAAATCTTAGAATTATCTTCCACAGAAATTGCAGAAAAAGTAGGTATTGATACAAAAGACTATTTCATAAAAAGAGCCTTAAAAGATAAAATTATTACAATTGATGCAGGTCATGGAGGAACAACAAAAGAGCAAACTACATTCTCAAAACCATACGGAACAAAATATTATGACAATAAAAATAAAAAATGGATATACGAAAAAGATATAAATTTAAAGATTGCAAAAGAAGTTGAAAATATCCTCAAACAAACCGGTGCTAATATAATAATGACAAGAGACTCTGACAATTATGTTACACTTACCGAACGGGCACAAAAAGCTAATGAAGCAAAATCCAATATGTTTGTATCAATCCATGTAAACGCAAATAAAAGCAGAAAAATTAATGGTCCGGAAATATATTTATGTACTAAAAGTACAAAAACAGACACACAAAAAGCTGCAAAAAATTTCGCAGAACAACTAAACAATAGATTAACAGCTTTATACAAAATAGATGAAAACAAAATCAGATATGTCGGATTCAATGTCTTAAAAGATACAGAAAAAATACCGGGTGTATTAATAGAAACAGGATATTTAACTAACCCTAAAGATAGAAATTTCTTGATTAACGAAGAAAATCAATTAAAACTTGCAAAAGAAATCGCCGCAGGTATAATCGAGTTTTGGCTTCAAAAACAAGACGAAAAAGATAATGCCCAACTTTTTGCAAATATATAAAAACTAAGCTAGATTGTTTTTTTCCAGTTCTTTTCTAATTTTATTCAAGCCTGATTGAATTATTCTTGAAATTCTTGATGGAGAAATATTGAAATCATCAGAAAGCTCTCTGAGTTTTTTATCCTTAAAGAATTTCGCTTCAATCAAGTCATGTTCTCTTTGAGGCAGTTTTTTCATTGCCTCTTTTATAGCACCGCTCATTTCCTGAAAAGCAACAAGCTCCTCAGGTGTTTTTGAATTGTCTTTAATCTGTGTAGGATTTTCAGCCTCAGCCATTTCGTCAATAGAAAGAATGGTTTTATAAACAGCTTCTCTTAGGTCACTAATTTCACCTGAAGTAATTGTTTCTTTTTTAGTTTTTTGAGAATACCATTTGTATCTTCTTCTGACTTCATTTCTGATTGCCCATTTTATAGCAGTAGAAATGTAAGAATTATTGTACTGAGATATATCAGATGTGCTGCACAAATGATGAACAACCTGTGTTCCAATATTAACGAGTTCTGAAAAATCTATAAGATAAGCTGAAGAGAGTTTTTTGAACTCAATCTTTGCAATAGTTTCAATCAGTTCATTGTACTCTTTGAGACTTTTTCTTATTGAAGCTTTGGTGCTGGTATTCAATTCTAACTCACAACTAATACTTTAACGACTTGCTTATATTCTAAATTAAAAACATAAAAGTGTAAAATAGGAAATTAATAAATTGTTGCAATTATACATTTTCATATGTTTCAAACGCTCTGTATGAACTTCTTACCAGACCAGAAGCCACTATATTTTCTATACCGCATTTTTTTGCAATTGTTTCAATAAGCTTGAAATCTTCTTCATTATAGTATTTCACTACATCAAGATGCTTTTTTGAGGGCTGCATATACTGTCCTACCGTAACAATATCACAATCTGAATTTTTCAAATCAAAAAATGTTTGTTCCAGCTCTTCCACAGTTTCACCCAAACCTACCATAAGTCCTGACTTAGTTTTCATCTTAGGGTCTCGCTCTTTGATATGCTTCAGAAAATTAAGCGAGCGTTCATATTGTGCAAGAGGTCTGGCCTTCTGGTAAAGACCCTGTACAGTTTCAATGTTATGGTTAAAAACATCGGGCTTTGCATCAACAACAATATCAATTAAATCATCAACACCTTCAAAGTCCGGAGTCAAAACCTCAATTTTTATATCCGGTACAAGTTTTCTTGTTTCTGTTATAACGGCTGCAAATATATCTGCACCTTGCAAAGGCAAATCATCACGAGTAACAGAAGTAATAACAGCATATTTTAAACCGAGTTCTTTTATCGCCTGTGCAACTTTTATCGGCTCCTGTCTGTCAACAGGCTCGGGTATTCCACCTGAAATATTACAGAAACGGCAGTTCCTTGTACAAATATTGCCCAAAATTAAAAAAGTTGCAGTATTTTTTGAATAGCACTCTGCTTTATTAGGACATCTTGCCGCCTCACACACAGTATTTAGGCACTTATGCTTTAATATTGAACGCACAAGTTTTGTCTTCTCAGTATCAATTATTCCTCTTTTCAAATAATCTGGTAATCGTTTTCTTTCCATTAAAGCCCTTTCGGCAAGCTTAAGCTCATTTTATCCAAACCTAGAACAGCTTCAAAAACTGCTTCTGAATAAGTAGGATGAGCAAAAACCGTTTTTAAAATGACATCTGTTGTGAGCTCGTTATCTATCATTAAAGCAAACTGTTGTATTAAAGAAGAAGCCTCGGGGGAAATAACATGTGCCCCGACAAGCCTGTTATTAACAGATAAAACTTTTACAAGCCCGTCTATTTCATCATCAGCCATTGCCTTGCCAAGCGCAGCAACGGGGAAATTTGAAACTTTATATTCAGTATTTTGTAGCATCTCTTCCGTTTTTCCGACCCAGGCTATTTCAGGATTTCCATATATAACTGAAGGAATCTTATTAGTATCAAAATGACACTGTTTGTTTTCTGCTATAAAATCTACTACGGCTAATGATTGATGAACAGCACTGTGAGCTAACTGCATTTTTCCGTTTAAATCACCGATTGCAAATATATTTTTCACATTTGTTTGAAAATTTTCATCAATTTTTACAAAATTTCCCTCTTTTTCAAGTTCTATTTCTGACATTTCTGGCAAAACAGGTTTTCTGCCTATTGCACATAAAATCATATCGGGATTGAGAATCTGTTTGTCAGAAAGAAAAACGGTTTTATTTTCAATTTTTTCTATTTTTGTATCTGTATAAAATTTAATCTTCTCTTTTTTAAAAAGTCTTTCAATTCTTTTTGAAATTTCCGAATCTGCGGCAGGAAGCAGTCTTTCAGCCAATTCAATAACGGTTACATTTTTTTGAAATGCAGAAAAAATTCTTGCCCACTCAATTCCTATTGCTCCGGAGCCAATTATAAGCACATTGTCAGGAAGATTATCAAGGTTCAAAACATCATTTGAATTTAAAACAAATTTTCCATCAGTTTCCAACCCTTCAATTTGTGTGGGTTTCGAACCCGTTGCAAGAATAATATTTTTACATTGATATATATTTTCATCCGCTTCAATTTTATCCTCACTAATAAGTCTTGCAGATGCAGTGATTATTTCTACACCATAGCTTTGCACCAGTTTTGTTAATGATTTTTGAATTCTTAAAACAATATCATTTTTTCGATTATGTATCTTTTCATAGTCAAAAGATTTTTCAGCAATTTCAATTCCAAATTTATCAGCTTTTTTTAAATTTCTGTAAAAATCAGCACAATGCAAAATAGTTTTTGTGGGAATACAGCCTTTATTCAAGCAAACACCACCCATGCATTCTTTTTCAAAAAGAACAACATTGAGTCCCTTTTGTGATGCCCTGATTGCTGCACTATAACCGGCAGGACCAGCACCTATAATTCCCAAATCAAATTTATTCTCCATAGCAATTCCTAAAAAATATCTCCCCAGTATTATATTACAGGGAGATATTTTTATAAATACTAAAATTCTAAAATAATCGATTAACAGCAAGACTTTGCTTTGCATTTTGCAATTGCATCTTTAACTTTATCAGCAATTTCTTTTTGTTCTTCAGCTGTAAGTTCCGCAAACATCGGCAAACTCATAACACACTGTGTATTTTTTTCTGTATGAGGCAAATCACCCATTTTGTAGCCGAGGTGAGCGTGTACTTTTTGCATATGCAGCGGAATCGGATAATAAAGCATTGCACCTACGCCATTTTCTTGAAGCATTTTTTGAACTTCATCTCTGCAAGGAACTTTAACTGTGTATTGGTGATAAACACAATATGTATCATCAAGTTCTTTCGGTGTTATAACATCTTCACAGTCTTTGAAAAGTTCATTATATCTGTGAGCTACTTCACGACGCATTTTATTCCATTCATCTATGTAATTCATTTTTACTCTCAACACAGCTGATTGAATTTCGTCAAGACGGCTGTTTACGCCGATTTCATCGTGATGGTATCTTACTGCACCGCCGTGGTTTCTTAAAGCAACCATTCTGTCTTTAAGGTAATCGCTGTTTGTGACAGCCATACCGCCATCACCCATACCGCCTAAGTTTTTTGTCGGGAAGAAACTGTATGCACCTATATCACCGAAAGAACCTACTTTTTTACCTTTGTAAGTTGCACCAATAGCCTGGCAGCAGTCTTCAATAACATATAAGTTGTGACGTTTTGCAATATCCATAATTGCATCCATATCAGCAGGCTGGCCGTAAAGATGTACAGGCATAATAGCTTTTGTTCTCGGGGTAATTTTTGATTCTATTTGTTTTACATCCATATTGAATGTATCAGGGTCAATATCAACAAAAACAGGTGTTGCACCGACAATTTCAATAGATTCAGTAGTTGCAACAAAAGTAAATGCAACTGTAATAACTTCATCACCTTTTCCGATATCCAGAGCCCTTAAAGCAAGATGAAGAGCATCAGTTCCGGAGTTCAAACCGATAGCGTGTTTTGTTCCTAAATACGAAGCAAACTCTGACTCAAGAGCCTTTGTGTTAGGACCAAGAATATAATAACCTGAACGAAGCACTTCCAAAACAGCTTTTTCAATTTCTTCACCTGTTTGTTTGTATTGTCTTTTTAAATCAACTATCGGAATCATATAAATCTCCTTCTTCCTATTCCCTATCTAACAATCTATTTTTATATTCTAACACCACTAAAACAGTCCTTTATAAAATCTTTACAAGATTTGAGCAATATAGTTTGTATTTAACTATTTTATCTGATAAGATTACTCTGTATTATTTATATATTATATGGATTACAGAGATATGTCAGAATTTAAAATGCCTAAAAAATTTAAAAATCCGAAAAAAAACGGACCATTTAAACAATTTTTTATTATGATTTTCTCATTTTTGCTGGCAGGTTTCATCGGCGTCAATTTATATTTGACATCATTGCCTCCTATTCAGCATCTCGAGGACTTCAAACCTAATGTAGTAACAAAATTATACTCGGCAGACGGTGAAGTAATAAAAACTTTTACAGCATATAAATTTGAAAAAGTTGATATAAAAAATGTTCCCGATAACATAAAAAATGCCATAATAGCAACAGAGGACAAAAACTTTTACCACCACAGAGGCTATGACCCGATAGGTCTTGCACGATCAATGGTTGTAAACATCTCAACAGGAAGTTTCTCTCAAGGTGCGAGTACAATAACACAGCAACTTGCAAGAATATTATTTTTAAGCAATGAAAAGACTTTTGACAGAAAAATAAAAGAATTTATTGTTGCAGCCAGAATAGAAAAAACTATTTCAAAAGATCAAATTCTTGAAATGTATTTGAACAATGTATACCTCGGTTCCGGAGCCTACGGAATAGCAGGTGCGGCACAAATATATTTTAACAAACCTTTAAAAGATCTTACACTTGCAGAATCAGCATTGATTGCAGGTCTGCCTCAGGCACCTTCCGTTTATTCTCCATATAATGATAAAAAACTGGCGATTGAAAGAAGAAATCAGGTTCTTGGAAGAATGTACAAAATGCGGTACATTACACGTCAGCAATATGATGCGGCAAAAGAAGAAAAACTGCACTTAAACCCGAATCCTGATATTTATTCATTAAACAGAGCACCTTACTTTGTTGATTATGCAATGAAAGAACTGGAAGAACTCGGCTTTGACGAAACCGAAATTTCTCAGGGCGGATACAAAGTTGTGACAACTTTAAATTATAAAGCACAGAAAGCCGCAGAGGATGCTGTCATTAAACATCTTGGAGCAAGCGGCAAAAATCAAGCGGCTGTGTTTTCTTTCTCTCCTATTACAGGTGAAATATTTGTATATATAGGCGGTAAGAATTACAACAAAAGCCAGTACGACAGAGTAACTCAATCAGTAAGACCTCCGGGATCTGCATTCAAACCTCTTGTTTATGCAGCAGCAATAGAAAAAGGCTGGGGCCCCAATGATATGCTTGAAGATACACCGGTTAATATCAACGGATGGAAGCCTCACAATTATGGCAATAGATACAGAGGGCAGATGCCTTTGTTTATGGGGCTTATGCTTTCATCAAACGTAATGGCCGCAAGACTTATTCAAGATGTCGGTGTTCGTTCTGTTATTGGAATAGCTCGTTCATTGGGCATTACTACGCCGATTGAATATGATATGACAATTGCACTGGGGTCTAACGGTGTAAAATTGTATGAAATGACTATTGCATACGGTGCTTTTGCAAACGGTGGATTTAAAGTCAAACCATATGCAATTGAACGAGTTGAAACATCCAGAGGAAAAGTTATTTATCAAGCACCCAAAACACGTGTCATGAAAGTATTGAATCTAAACACTGCCGCAGTAATTACAGCAATGCTTGAAACGGTTATTGAAAACGGCACAGGTCGTGCAGCAAATATCGGAAAACCGGCAGCAGCAAAAACAGGTACGACTGATGACAACAAAGATGCTTCATTTTATGGATACACGCCTGACGTTGTCACGGGTATCTGGGTAGGGAATGATGACAATACAAAAACAAGCGGTATCTATGGAGGAACAATTCCGGCAATGATATGGAAAGAAACAATGAAAGCTGCTACTGAAAAATTCGGTAACTCTGATTTTGATTATCCTGAAGTGGAACTCAAAAAGTCGGCAAAAAATGCAGCAAAAACAATAAACCCCGAAGATGTTACGGAAGAACCTCCCAAACCGCAGATGCCCTCAGGGGATATAAATGGAGATATAATTAATAACAATCCTCCGGCTGTTCAACAACCGGTACAAAATCCTGTTTCTTTCAATAACACATTCCTTGATCCGGCAGCAAAACCAACCCTTCAACCTCCAGCGCCACCGGTTCCGCCAATACCTAAACCATAAAAATTATATAAATAGCCAAAATACCGAAATTATAAATTTAAATTTAGTTTCGGTATTTTTATACGAAAAATTTTTTCAATATCAATACAGTTTATAAATATATTAATTAAAAATCCGGGTTTTACCGTATCAAAATCAGGAATATCAGGAATTATTCCAAGAATATTCACATCCGTATACTCTTCAATAAGTCTAGGTGCTGTTTTTATAGCTGCATCCTGTGTATCCTCAGGGTATCTGTTGATAATAACTCCTGCAATATCCAGTCCCATTGTTTTAGCTTGATTTATTGTAAGTATTGTATGATTTATTGTTCCCAAATTCGGTCTGGCAACAATCAGCAAAGGTATATCAAGCATCTTTATAACATCTGCAATCATTGCCTCTTTTGTCACAGGCACCATAAGTCCGCCTGCACCTTCAACAAGAACTGTTTCACATGCCTGTCTCAAAGTTTGAAATTCTCGGGCAACAGTTCCAAGGTTAATTTTTACACCTTCAAGCTCTGCCGCAATGTACGGTGCCGTTGGTTGTTTCAACAGATAGGTACATAATGTTTCAACATAAAAATCCATTTTTTTGACATAAGCAAGATCAGGAGAAACAAGAAATCCGTTTTTTTCAACAGCTCCGCTTTGAAAAGGCTTGTAAACACCTGCTTTATAGCCAAGAGACTGCATAACAGCAGCCAATCCTGCTGTGACAATTGTTTTACCTACATCTGTATCTGTGCCTGTAACAAAAATATGCATTTGATTTTACTTTTTCTTTTCCAGTTTATTTATATACTTCAATAAATCACTGATTTCTCTGGGTTTTATGTACTTAAACTGACCTTTTTTCAACCCTTGAATACTTATTGTTCCATGAGAAATCCTTTTTAGCGAAATAACGGGAAACCCCAAAGAGTCAAGCATTTTTCTTATTTGTCTGTTCATACCTTGATACAAAATTATTTGCAATACAGTATTTCTGCCTTCATAATCTAATATTGCAGAATCAGCATACGCTATCTTTCCTTCTTCTATTTCAATGCCTTTTGCCAACTGAATAAGATGCTGCTGATTCATTTTCCCTTCTGCCGTAACTCTATATACCTTAGGGATTTTTACAGACGGATGGGTCATTTTATTTATAAAGTCACCGTCATTTGTCATAATCAAAAGACCTGTCGAATCTTTGTCCAATCGTCCTACGGGTTTTAGGTCTTTTACTTCTTCAGGAAGTATGTCATAAATAGTTTTTCTGCCTTTTTCATCACTCATTGTAGTAATGTAGCCGGCTGGTTTGTAGTATTTTATGTAAACAAAACTCTTTTTTTTCAAAGGCTGGTTATTAACAGTAATCTTATCTTTCGTGGCAACAGAAAACCCAAGCTCTGTGACAATTTTTCCGTTAACTTTCACAACACCTGCTTCAATCAGCTCATCCGCTTTTCTTCTTGAACACAAACCGCTCTGAGCAATAGCTTTATTTAATCTTACCGTATTATTTTTCTTATTCAGCATAGATTCATCATGAATAAAAAAGGTGTAAAATGCAAGGTTAGACCACAAATTTATTTTCTGATAAAATTCGTTTAGAAAAAAGGAGTTTTATGTATATTAAAGACTTAATAAAAAAAGAATATAAAATTCTGTTTGTTATATTGCTTCTTTTTACTATAAACTCAATTCTATTCAAATCTAAAATGATAGATGTTTATACTGATTTTGGAAAAGAACTTTTTTATTCACAATCTGTTGCTGAAGGACAAGTTTTATATAAAGATATTTTTGTCCTTTTCGGACCTTTTTCATACATGCTAAATGGCTTTTTTATCAGCATATTCAAAAACAGTTTGAACACTCTTTATCTTTTAGGTTTGATGAACTGCTTTTCAATTATTTCTTGCTTATATTTAATATGCAGAAATTTTCTCTCAGAAAAATTTTCTGTCGCAATCACTCTGTTTGTCTTATATGGTTGTTGCTTTGTCCCTGAATTGAACAACTTTATCACACCATATTCTTATGCAATGACATACGGATTAAATGCATGTTTTATATCAATATTATTATATTTAGAATACTTAAAAAGTAATTCCACCAAGCTTCTGTATTTTTCTTTTTTGTTTTCAGGTATAGCAGCAACATGTAAATATGAATTTTTAATTTATGTTCTATTCATTTCAATCTTCACGCTTTACCAAAAAGAAAAAATTAAAAATATACTGGCAGCATTGTGTTTTCTTATTTTTATACCGACTCTTCTCTTCACAATTCTGTTTGCTTCAGGTCTTTCATTTTCAGACATTTTCGAATACACTAAAATACTTTTCAAATTTTCAAGCTCACCTGAACTTTCAAAAGTTTACGCAGGAACTTTTTATTTTTCTCCGGAATATTTTATAATTTTGTTAAAATCATTCTTTGTCTTTATAATAGCTTATTCATTTTTATTTTTTTCTATATGGCATACAGAAAAAAGAAGTAACAAAACAAAAATTTTCTTATATATTTTTATAATTTTGCTAACAGCTGCATTTGCATTCTTTTTCAAAACATATTTTATGGATTTTGTATTCTGTTGGATACCAATAGTTTTAACTATTCTTTTTGTTGTGAAAATCAATAAAATCAAACAAAACAAAATGCCTTTGTTTTTGATACTTTCTTCTCTGCTTATTTCACTTAAATCATATTTTTTTCTTGCAATGAACCTTTATGGTCCATATTTTCTTCCATTGTTGATAATATCACTGATAGTATTACTTTGTAATATTTTTACAAAAGAAATACAAAAATATATATTTGAAAAAAGTACTGTGTTATTTTTGTCAATTCTTGCAGTGCTAAACTTTTCCATAAACCTGCAAACTCTTATACAAAAAAAATATAAAATAGAAACAAATACGATAAAAATTTATGTTAATGAACAAGATTCAAAAAATTTCAACTATTTGATTCAATATATTGAAAAAAACACGAAAAAAGAAAGTACTCTGGTTGTTCTTCCAGAAACTCCATTTCTAAACTACTTAACCGGGAGAAAATCAGACAACTATTACAACTACTTCGTGCCTGCTCTTTTAAAAAGTTATGATGAAAAAAATATAATAAAACATTATGAGAAAACATCTCCTGATTATTTTATTATATTTACATCTCCACATGATGAAACAGCTCTTTGTAATGGTTATGGGTTTGCTTTGTGCAGCTGGATAAAACAAAATTACCAACTTCTTCAAATCGTACAATCAAATATTTTAATTTTAATATTCAAAAAAATATGATATTATAAACAAAATACAGATTAATTTTGTGAGGTCTTTTTGTAATGAGATTATTTAAACCGCACGAATTGCCGGGCACACTCATATGCGTCGAAGGAATAGATGGTTCAGGAAAATCCACTCAGCTGGCAATATTGCGAGACTGGCTTAAATCAAAAAAATTAGATGTGATTTTTACTGAATGGAATTCTTCAGATTTGATTTCTCAGACTACTAAAAAAGCAAAGAAAAAAAACCTTCTTAGCCCACGAACATTCAGCCTGCTTCATGCAGTAGATTTTGCCGACAGGCTAGAACAAATAATCATTCCTGCTTTAAAATCAGGTTTTATAGTTCTTGCTGACAGATATGTTTATACAGCATTTGCCCGTGATGTAGCAAGAGGAGTAGACAAAGACTGGGTAAGAAACATGTACGGATTTGCAATAAAACCGGATCTCGCACTTTATTACAGCATATCTGCTGAAATTTCACTTGAAAGAATTTGTGCAAACAGAGCACCTTCCTTCTATGAAGCAGGAATGGATTTGAAATTGAGTAATAATCCGTATAAAAGCTATGTTATATTCCAAAGCAGAGTAAACGAAGAATACTCAAATATGGTAGATGAATTTGATCTTGTAAAAATAGATGCAAATAACACTATCCACTCAAAACAAGTGCTTTTGAGGAAATATGTTACAGAGCTTTTAAACCAAAAAGGAATAAACATATAATGGAAAACAACTGTAATAACAATCATAAAGGTCTTCTTATAGTAATAGAAGGAACTGACGGCTCAGGAAAATCAACCCAGATAGAGCTTTTAAAACGCTGGATAGAAGATAAAAGCTATGGATGTATGGTTTCTGAATGGAAAACATCCCGATTGATTGCAAATGTAATTGACGATGCAAAAGACAGGAACCTGCTCAATGCCACAACTTTTAGTCTTCTATATGCGGCAGATTTCGCAGACAGACTGGAGAATACAATTATTCCCGCACTGGATTCAGGGTTTGTTGTACTTTTAGACCGTTATACTTATACAGCATTTGCAAGAGATGTTGTTAGAGGATTAGACATAAACTGGGTAAAAAAGCTATACAACTATGCTCCTCAGCCGGATCTTGTTTTCTATCTGGATATGCCGATTGATATTCTTTTAAAAAGAGTTATTGGAACAACAGGTCTTGACTATTGGGAATCAGGAAGGGACATCGGACTGAGTACTGATTTTTATGAAAGTTTCAAAATATATCAGGGCAAATGTCTTGAAGAATATAATAAAATGAAACCCGAATATAATTTTGTCAGCATTGACGGAACTCTTCCTATACAGGATATTAATAAAATTATGGTAGAAAAAGTTGAACAACTGCTTAATACCGGACGTTTAGACTAGAATTTGGATATCTGTGTAAAAAAAACACAACAAAGCATAGCAAAATTTCCTCAGTCATGATACAAACATGTATAATAAATTATTTTGGTTGGAGTAAAAAATGATTACCATAAAAGATGTAGAACATGTAGCAAAACTTGCGAGACTTGAGCTTAATGAAGAAGAAAAAGTTAAATTCTCAAAACAGTTAGGCGACATTTTAAAATATGTAGAACAGATGAATAAAGTTGATACAACAAACGTCGAACCTATGAGTCATGCAATCCCTATTGTGAATGTAATGAGAGAAGACAAGGTTGTATCAGAACAAACCAAAGAAGAACTTATGGCCAATGCACCCGCAGAAGAGGACGGGTTCTTCAGGGTCCCGAAAATAAACTAAGATTCAAAAAGCTTAGAGGTTCTGCCCTCTAAGCTTTTTAACTATAAGGAAAAGTATCAGATTATAACAGACAAGGGGTATCAAATGACAACTAAGTACATTTTTGTAACAGGCGGTGTTGTTTCATCACTGGGCAAAGGAATCGTAGCAGCATCACTGGGAAAACTTTTAAAATCCAGAGGTTTCTCGGTTGTAATACAAAAATTTGACCCTTATATAAATGTAGACCCGGGAACAATGAGTCCCTTTCAGCATGGTGAAGTGTTCGTAACCGATGACGGTGCCGAAACTGATCTTGACCTGGGACACTATGAAAGATTTACTGATACATCACTGGGTAAAGTAAACAATGTGACTTCAGGTTCTATATATCAGACAGTAATAAAAAAAGAGAGAAAAGGGGAATATTTAGGAGCAACTGTACAAACTATCCCCCATATCACAAATGAAATTAAATCAAGAATCAAAAAAGCAGCATCTCAATTCAAACCTGATTTTCTAATCATAGAAATTGGCGGTACAATCGGTGACATTGAAAGTTTGCCTTTTATTGAATCAATAAGACAATTCAAAACCGAAATAGGTTTTGGAAACAGCATCAATATCCATGTAACTTTAATTCCATACCTTCCGACTTCAGGAGAACTCAAAACAAAACCCTCACAGCATAGTGTTTCTGTTTTAAGAAGCTATGGATTACAGCCGGAGATTTTAGTTTGCAGAACGTCAAAACCAATCCCTAAAAAAGAAAAAGAGAAACTTGCTTTGTTCTGTTCTGTTCCTGTTGATGCAGTTATAGAATGTAAAGACTTAAAATCAATATATGAAGTGCCTCTTGCACTCGAAGAGCAAAATATGGCACATGTTGTACTTCAAAGATTACAGCTTCTTGATAAAAAACCGAACCTCGACAGCTGGAAAAAACTTGTTGATACAATTAAAAATCCTACAAAAACCTTCAAAATCGCAATCGCGGGTAAATATACAAATCTGTCTGATGCTTATATCTCTGTTGTTGAATCATTAAAACATGCCGGATATGCTCACCATGCAAAAATCGAAATAAAATGGATTAACTCAGAAGAATGCACGGACATTAAAAAAGCAAAAGAGATTCTTAGCGATGTTGACGGTCTCGTAGTACCCGGAGGTTTTGGTATCAGAGGAATAGAAGGAAAATTGAATGCAATAAGATATGCAAGAGAAAATAACCTTCCATTTTTGGGACTCTGTCTGGGTATGCAATGTGCAGTAATCGAATACGCCAGAAACGTAGTAGGATTAAAAGAAGCTAATTCAATGGAATTCAATGAAGGAACACCTTATCCTGTAATAGATATTATGCTTGAACAAAAGAATATCGAGAATATGGGCGGAACAATGAGACTTGGCAAGTATGATTGTGTGTTGAAAAAAGGGACAAAAGCTTTCGATGCTTACGGAAAAGTCAAAACAATCTCAGAACGCCATAGACACAGATATGAAGTAAACAATGAATATAAAGACCAAATTGAAAAGGCAGGACTTGTTTTTTCCGGTATGTCTCCCGACGGACAACTTTGTGAAATAGTGGAATACCCAAAAAATGACTGGTTTGTTGCATGCCAGTTTCACCCTGAATTCAAATCAAGACCTGAACATCCACACCCCTTGTTTGCAGGTTTAATAAATGCTATAAATAATAAGAAAAAATAACAGCATCCTTGTTTTATATACCTTTTTTCGGGGTATACATGATATAGGAAGACATAACAGTATAGGAGTGTACAATGAATATTCTAATTTCAAACGATGACGGTCTTATGGCAAACGGCATAAGAGCTTTGACAGAAGCTTTAAGCTGTGAACATGATGTATACGTAATTGCACCTGACAGAGAAAGAAGTGCAGCCGGTCATTCATTGACACTTCATACCCCGTTAAGAGTAGAAGAACTCGATCCGAAATTCGGAGCAAAAAGAAACTGGGTCACAACAGGTACACCCGGAGACTGCGTAAAAATAGGATTAAGTGCAATACTTGAGCCGCACGAAATGCCGGACTTAGTTATATCAGGAATAAATCACGGACCTAATCTTGGCGCAGATATACTGTATTCAGGAACTGTAAGCTGCGCACTTGAAGGTGCAATGCTTGGATTCCCCGCCATTGCAACTTCACTTGCAGGGCTCCATTGTGAACTTGAAAACTTTACTTTTGCTGCAAACTTTATGGCTAAATTTGTTGATAAAATAAAAGAAATAAACTTCCCTCAAAAATCAATACTAAACATAAACTTCCCTTCTCTTGAGGAAGAAGATGTAGCAGGAATTGCAATCACAAAATTGGGAACAAGAATGTTCACAAGCAAATATGACAAAAGAATTGACCCCAGAGGTAAAGTCTATTACTGGCTAGCAGGTGAACTAATTGAATATGACGAAAATGACGGAACAGACATTAACGCAGTTCGAATGAACAAAGTCTCTATCACTCCTATTACTTTTGAAATGACTCATCAAAGTATAATGAAAGATTTAGAAAAGGCATTTTGCGGTGAAACCTCATGCAATTGGTTTTCATCGAATAATGAATAATTAATTAGAATAATCCGTTAACAAAAACATATATTTGGCATATAATATCCATAAAATAAACAATTATTTGAGGATTTTATATATGTCAAAAATTAGAGTATTGACAGTATTCGGAACAAGACCTGAAGCCATAAAAATGGCACCTTTAGTAAAAGAGCTGGAAAAACACTCTGACGTTTTTAAAAGTATTGTCTGCGTAACCGCACAGCACAGACAAATGCTTGATCAAGTATTAAAACTTTTTGATATAAAACCGGATTTTGATTTAAATATCATGAAACCGAATCAGGATTTATGGAAAGTTACGGTCGAAGTTCTTTTATTAATGAAAGACGTAATAGAAGAATCTCATCCGGATATTGTTCTTGTACATGGCGACACAACAACATCAATGGCTGCTGCACTTTCGTCATTTTACGCAAAAGTTCCTGTTGGACATGTAGAAGCAGGTCTTAGAACTTTTGACAAATATTATCCTTTTCCGGAAGAAATAAACAGAGTTTTTGCTGATGCAGTCTGCTCGTATCATTTTGCTCCAACGGAAACAAGTATAGAAAACCTCAAAAAATCAGCAATTCCAGACACGCATATTTACAAAACAGGCAACACGGTAATTGACGCTCTTCTTCATACTGTTGAAAATAACAAAGCAGATTTGAGTTATATAGGATTGCATCCTGATTTAAAAACAATACTTTTAACTTCACACAGAAGAGAAAATTTTGGAGAACCGATAAAAAATATCTGCAAAGCAGTACTTGAACTTGTAGAAAAAAACAAAGATATACAGGTTGTGTATCCTGTACATTTGAACCCTAATGTTCAAAAGCCTGTTTATGAACTTTTGGATAAAAAAGAACGAATTCATTTGATTGAACCTATGGAGTATGCCCCTTTTTCAACATTAATGAAAGAATCTCATTTAATTATGACTGATTCAGGCGGAGTCCAAGAAGAAGCACCCTCCTTAGGTAAGCCTGTTCTGGTTCTTCGAACTACCACAGAAAGACCCGAAGCCGTAGAATACGGAACAGTAAAACTCGTTGGAACAAATAAAGAGGATATCGTTTCAGAAGTGCAAAAACTTTTGGACAATGAAGAAGAATATAAAAAAATGTCTGAAGCAATAAATCCTTATGGAGACGGACTTGCAAGCCAGAGAATTGTAGAAATTATAAGAAAAGAGTTCTATTCTAAACTTGACTGATTAAAAGATTACCACTGAATAATCACAACACCAGAATGTCCGTTTGAAGCTCTGGCACTTATGTTTTTGTTGTTTTCATCAAACAAACCGCCTTGACCGTATTTAGCAGATTTAGGTATATCATATAAATAATGATACTTTTCCGGTATGTGATATTGCATAATCTCGACAGTTCCTCCGACAGGTGTCATTCTTGTAGACTTAGATCCACCCGATGCTTTTATTTTTAAGGCATCAACAGTTGTACAAGAACCATCTTTTGCATCGATAAACTTGTTATCTTCATCCACATAAGTTCCTTTTCCGCCTTTACCTATATTTATAACTATCACAGGTTCTGAAATAGGCTTATGTTTTGATATTATTTGGCCGGGTTTACCGCTTCCATAAGGTGTTGCTCCACCGCCACCGCCAATAGCAATGACAAAGAATCCTGCATTAATTTTAGGGCGTGAAAAAATACAACTGTTTGAAATTGTTGTTCTTACAAGCATTTTTTCACCATTATTAATTTTATAAAGTTTTCCAACATGTCTGCCCTGATTATCAAGGCTGCACACAAAACGTCCTCTTGTATATTTTGAAGCATGAGCAATATAGTGATTTAAAAAAACAGGTTTTAACACAATTTTAAAAAGAGATATCATTAATGCTAAAGAAAAGATTATTATCAATGCTGTTTGAATTTTTCGTTTAGACATAAATCACCCGTTTAAAGTACAATCATTCTAATATTTTTCATTTGTATTTGCAAGATAATAGTTTATGTTGATATAATTAACTTTGTACATAAAAATGGAGAATATTATGACACAAGTAAGAGCAAGCCACCTTCTTGTTAAAACAGAAGAAGAAGCAAAATCACTCAGAGAAGAAATCATTAACGGCAAAAAATTCGAAGATGTTGCAGCAGAAGTTTCCATGTGCCCATCAGGTGCAAACGGCGGAGACCTTGGCTTTTTTGGAAAAGGTGTAATGGTTAAAGAATTCGAAGATGCTGCTTTTTCAATGAATGTAGGAGATCTGTCAGAACCTATCCAAACTCAATTCGGCTGGCACCTGCTTTATTTAACAGACAAACAAGATTAATTAATATGCTTAAAAAATTAAGAGAAATTTTATTAAAAAAAGACATTGATTATCTTCTTATCAATACAACAGATGAGTTTCTTGTTGAATACAATGAACTTTCAAATTGTGCAAGATATTTTGTAACCGGCTTTTCCGGTTCAACAGGTGATGCGTTGATATCAAAAAATAAACTATGGTTGTTTGTTGACGGAAGATATCACCAGCAAGCTGATAATGAAGTAGACCACAAAACAACAGAAGTCGTTAAACTTCAATTAGGTCAAACTTTCTTAAACGAATTATCCGAAAGAATTGAATCCGGAAGCAAAATCGGTGTAGTTTCAAAAAAAGTTTCTCTTAATTTTTATAAATTATTAAAAACAAAAGTGTCAAAAAAACACTGTAAAATTACTTCACTGGATGAAGACCCGATTGAATCAATACAAAAACTTACAACAAGCGATAATGGCGAAATAGTAAAAAAAATTGATATTGAAATTTCAGGAATTAGTGCAGATGAAAAATTCAAAATGCTTGCAAAAAAACTCAAAAAAGGAGAAGCATATTTCGACTCAAACCTTGAAAATATTGCATATTTAACTAATTGCAGACAATACAAAACGCCTTTTTCATCTGTTTTCAAAGCCAAAGCTGTTATTACAAAAGAAAAAACAATCATTTATAGTAATGAAAAATTTGCTGAAAATATAGGCAAATTTTTTGAAATTCTACCGTTATCTGAATTTGACAAAGCTTTTAAGCCACACTCACGAGTGTTTTTTAATCCATCAACAATAAACTACTATGATTATAAACTGATAAAATCAAAAGCTGCTGAAGCCCGAAAAGATTTCTTCAAAGAGATGAAAGCAGTAAAAAATAATGAAGAAATAGCTCATTTCAAAAAGAATTTCATAAGAACCGACAATGTAGTGAACAAAGCCTTTGAATTAATTCAAACAAAAAATAATCTTTCTGAAAAAAGCTTGTCAGATGCTGTTGAAAAAGAATTTAAAAATCAAGGTGCAAAACAGTTAAGTTTTAAAACTATTCTTGCTGCCGGGAAAAATTCTTCAATCATACATTATTCTCACCCTGATGAAAATGTAAAAATTCAAAATGGAGACTTTATTCTTCTTGATTGCGGGGGGCATTTTGAAGGCGGTTATTCAACAGATATAACAAGAACCTTCGTAAAAGGCACCCCTTGTGAACTTCAAAAAAGAGTATACACCACAGTTATGAGGATGTTTCTTAACGCCTATAATTACAAAGTTACAAACAAAACCACAGGCTATACGCTAGATAGAGTTGCAAGAAAAATCCACAAACAATCCGGACTGAAAGATTTCAATTTCAATCATGGACTTGGTCATGGAGTAGGAATAAGCGTACATGAAAATCCACCGACAATTTCTTGTGGAGCTTTTGGAAAACGTGTATTAAAAGAAAATATGGTATTTACAATTGAACCGGGTTTATACAAACCGGGTTTTGGAGGTGTAAGACTGGAAAACACCGTATATTTAACAAAAGAAAAGGGACAGCTAAAAATAAAATCATTTTCACATGTCCCCTTTCAAGAACAAGCAATTGATTATAATCTTCTGAATAAACAGGAAAAACAATGGCTAAATGAATGGCAGGCAGGAAAATAATGGAAGAAATAACAAGTGTTTCAAATTCAAAAATTAAAGAAACAGTAAAACTCCATCAAAAAAAATACAGAAATGAAACCGGACTTTTTTTGCTTGAAGGACACAAGCCGATTTTAGAAGCTTTTCTTGCAGGGATAGAAATAAAAGCAGTTTTCACAACAGAAAAACACATAGAAAAATTTGATTTTATAAAAGAAAAAATAATTCTTGTTACACAGGCTGTTTTAGAAAAGCTTTCCACAACTGAAAGTATGCCGGAAGCAGCAGCTATTGCAACACAAATAAAATACTCGAAAGATACCCTTAAAAATAAGACAAGAATTCTTCTTGTTGAAAATATAAAAGATGCAGGAAATCTGGGAACACTGATAAGATCGGCATGTGCATTTTCAATGGACGGAATCATTCTTTGCGGAGAAACAGTTGATATTTACAATCCAAAAGTTATACGTTCAACAGTCGGTGCTTTGTTTAAACTTCCGATAATTAAATTATCTCTGGATGAAACAAAAGAACTTTTTAAAAATTCAAAACTAATTGCAACAGTTGTTAACTATAAAGATACAATACATCCTGAAAAAATTAATTACAAAGAGCCGTTTATCTTGATGTTAGGGTCAGAGGCTAACGGGTTAACCAAAGAAGCAATAAATTTATCTGACATAAAAACAACCATTCCCATATCCTCTGCCACAGAATCTTTAAATCTAAGCACTGCCGGTTCTATTCTTTTGTATATAAGTTCAAGATAATCAATCAGAACTCAAATCAGCAGCAGCATATGTTTCAAATTTTTCGAGAAATTGTTTGCGAGACAGAACAATTTCCTTATCTTTATTAGGTTCAACAAGATACACAGAATCTTTCGTTATTTTAGTTACAGCATAAGCATGTGCATTGCTCAAACCGAGTGCTTTTTCTTCGGAACTAAGCTCAGTGTCAACAGAATCCTGCGGTGTTGCAACAGTCACCATCATATCCTTTGATTCCATTTTCTCCTGAAGATGATTCAATACACTATCTGTTATCGGTGTACACATACCCCACATAATATTAGTTTCATTTTCCTTACCTGTAAGTACATTTATTGCTTCATAAACAGGCGCACCATCAACAATTACATGTTTCTCTTCCGTACGGTATTTCTCATATCCCAACAAAAAAGCAGTAAAATCGGGATCACCGGTACCAAGTCTTCCCATAGCTTTTTCTATCTCAGCTTTTGCAAATGTATATTCTTTTTTTGCACCTCTAAGTTTCACCGTCACAGTTCCATCTTGCTTATTATAAGATAATGTTTCAGATAAAAGATTCCTGCCTTTTTCTGTTGTAGAAAGGCTTTTTACTGTACTGGCAAGGTAACAGGTTCCTGCATATCCCTGTTTAAAAGAAGTATCAATTTTACCGTTCAATAATTTTTCATTAAACTTTTCATTTAAACCGGATTCCATGTTCTTTTTATATTCAATAATTTTTCCGTTTGAAGCATATTTTGTGTAAATAAATATATTACCCTCAGAATCATAAACGCTTCTTTCCTGTAATTTTCTGTTTCTCGAGTTATAGATTTCTTGTCTTGTCCGCTGACCTTTTGAATTAAAACGCTCAAGAACCAAATCTCCGTTTTCAAGTTGAGACTGCTTTGAAATAACAGATTTACCGTTTTTAGCAAACTTTTGTTCTTCTATAACAAAACTTGAATACACATCAGCATAAAGACCTTTTGAATAAACAGTGCCGTCTTTTCTGTAAACAGTGGTTTCATAACGTTTGCCACTGTCTGTTTTAACAGGAAGAGTATGTTCTTTTAAAGATCCGTTTTTTCTATATACAGCAATTTCCTCCGGCTCGCCCATATACATTTTCATTTCAGTTATGCCATTTTTTTCATAAAACTTTTTTGAAACAGGTTTGTTATTACCATTATCATATACGGTTTCGCCTAAAACTTCGCCGGTTTCAGGGTTAAGTTCACTCGATTTTTTTATTCCAAAAGGTGAATTTTCATAAAAAACATCCCTAACAATAATTTTACCATCGCTATTTTGTGTTTCAGCTTTTTCAACAATATTTGTACCAGGTTTTATATATTCAACATATGTATCGCCGTAAGAATATACTGTCTTTCTTGAAATCAAAGAATCATCTTTGCTTCTGTAAGTCAAAAATACCGGGTTTCCGTTTTCATCTTTTGATTCCTTTGTATAAATTTTATCTTTGTCCTTTTCAGCAGATGTAATTTCAACATTCAGCCCTTCCTCCTCATTAAATTCGGAAGAAAACATTCTCTCAGCAGAAACAGAATTCTGCACAGCAGAAGAGTTATTGTTCAAAGATATTAAAGTATTTATATTATCCACCTTCATATAACTTTGTATCGGCAACAAATGTATAAAATTTATATAATTGAATATTAATTGTAACAAATATTAATAAGAATTACTTCTATATGGCTATTTTATAGAATTTTATAACATTAAAGTTTGTTTTTTTGCTACAATAATGCTGTAAATTTGAAATAATATTTAAGGGGTATAGAGAGGCATAAAAATGAAAAACAAGAAATTAATGTTTTGGATGATTATTGCATTGGTTATTGCTGCTGTATTTATAATCATCAAAAAACCAACAAAACTTGGTCTCGACCTTGTTGGAGGCTCAAGAATTGTGCTTGAAGCACAAACAACTGACACTATTGCAAAAATTACACCTGACATGATGAACAGTTTGCAATTCGCTATTGAAAACAGAGTTAACGCTCTAGGTGTTGCAGAAACCGTAGTTCAACAAACAGGTGAAAAAAGATTGCTGGTAGAAATCCCCAATATTTCAGATCCGGCTAAAGCAAAAGAATTCTTAGGTGAAACAGCAGAACTGGAATTTAAAAAACCTCTAGACAATTCTGACGGAGCAACAGGCTGGATATCAACAGGGTTAACAGGCAAAGATGTAAGAAAAGCATTAATTTCAACAAATCCTGGCGGACAATGGGTTGTTTCTCTTGAATTTAATGATAAAGGCACAAAAAAATTCGGAAAATTAACACAGGAACTTGTAGGCAAACCAATGGCAATATTCTTCAACGGAGATTTGCAGTCTGCACCGGTAATACAAGAGCCTATTCTTGGCGGTCATGCTCAAATTTCAGGAGGAGATTCAGGATTTGCTTATGAGGAAGCAAAGAAAATGGTAGATCTTCTGAATGCAGGTGCATTGCCTGTTCCTGCAAAAATCATAGAAGAAAGTCTTGTCGGTCCTACACTCGGAGCAGACAGTATAGCAAAAAGTAAGACAGCAGGCATCATCGGTATAGGCATTGTTATGCTTTTTATGCTTTTATATTACCGTTTGCCGGGATTCATTGCTGATATTGCATTGATAATTTATTCCATTCTTGTATTTGCAGTATTCAAGATAGTACCTGTAACACTTACTCTTGCAGGCATTGCAGGCTTTATTTTAAGTATAGGTATGGCAGTAGATGCAAATATTCTTATTTTTGAAAGAACAAAAGAAGAATTAAAAGCAGGCAGAACCTTGTTTACAGCTATCAATGCAGGTTTTGACAGAGCTTTCACAAGTATTTTTGACTCAAATATGACAACAATAATTACCTGCGTAATTTTATATTTCTTAGGAACAAGTATAATAAAAGGTTTCGCTTTGACACTGGTAATAGGTGTATTAATAAGTATGTTCACGGCAATTACCGTAACAAAAAACTTTATGCACCTTCTTTTCGGTGCCGGACAACTTAAACATCCCGGCTGGTTTGGTATCAAACAGTCTGAAATAGGCAAAGCTTATGAAGCAACAGAAACCAAAAAGGAAAAAGCAAAATTCGGTATTCTTGATTAGAAGGAAATTAATAAATAAAATTTTAAGGAGACAAATATAATGAGTGAAACAGTATTACATCAACATAAATTTATTGATGTCGTTAAATATAGATGGATATGGTTCGGCTTGTCATTATTGCTGGTTGTACCAGGTTTAATAGCTATGATTTATTCTATGGTTACATATCCTACACACTTCCCTGTAAAAGTTGGTATTGATTTCACAGGCGGTACAATTACACAATATTCAGTTTCAAAAGATGTTTCTAATAATGAAGTTGAATCCATAAGAAATAATTTAATCAAAGCCGGGATTGAAAACCCTGTCATTCAAGTCTTAAAAGCTAACAATACCATATCAAAAGCAGAAAATATAAAGCCAACTACTGTTGTGTCTGTAAAAACAGCTTTTAAAAGCAATGACGTAAAATCAGAACAAAAAATTGGTGATGTAATCAGAAAAGACTACCCTGATGCATCTCTGGTTCAGGTTAGTTCTATCGGACCATCTCTGGGTAAAGAATTATTCACAAACTCTCTTTATGCCCTTGCACTTGCATTTCTGGGAATTGTTATCTATCTTTCTTTCAGATTCCAGGTTGATTATGCTGTAATTGCTTTAATATCACTAGCACATGATGCACTGTTCGTGCTCGGATTTTTCTCCATTTTAGGAATCTTCTTTGATGTACACATTGATGCATTATTTATCACTGCTGTACTTACGGTAATTGGTTTCTCAAACCATGATACAATTGTTGTTTTTGACAGAATCAGAGAAAATTGCAGATTCCTTGCCAAAAAAGCAACCTTTCCTGAAATTGTTAACGCAAGCGTAAATCAAACGCTGGCAAGAAGTATCAATACTTCTTTAACTACATTAATTACACTGACGGCTTTATATATTTTCGGAGGAGAGACAACAAAAGAATTCGTACTTGCAATGATAGTCGGTATTGCAATCGGTACTTATTCAAGTATATTCTTTGCCTCTACACTGCTTGACTGGTGGAGAGAAAGACAGGATTCCCCCAAAAATTCTACACCTGTTAAAAATGACACAGCTAAATCATTGAAGGTATAAAAATGGAACAAGAAAAAGCTCTTGCACAATTTGTTTCAGAATTAAGGGAAAAATTAGGTTTATCTCAGACAGGGCTGGCTAAAAAGTCAGCTCTGCCATTAAAAACCATTGAAGACATTGAATCAGGTCAGGAATTATTTCTTGCTTCTACTATTAGACAAAAACTGGCTAACGGTTTAAAACTGAAACCTGCTGACATTAAAAAATATGAAAAACATCCGAATTTATCACTATTACCGGATAATGAGGCAACTTTATTTATAAAAAATCAAATTCTTGCAAATGATATTGAAGATTTAGAATGTCCTGTATGCGGCTCAAAACTAATAACAAGAATAGCTAAAATGTATGATCTTGAAGATAATTTGATACTTGTTCCAAAAGCAAGATGCACGAAATGTCCGTTCCAGATTAAAGGTTGAGATTCTTTACAAATGTAATTGCTTCTTCTTTGGTATTTACAATTGAAGAAATCTGGGCCTCTTCAAGTTCTTTTATTATCTCCCCAAGTCTTTTAGATGGACCTATTTCTAATATAGACATAATCTCTTTTCCGTCTAAAAGCTTAGGCAAAGGAGCTATACAATTCTTTTGCGTTAAATAGCCCTTTAAAAGCATATCAAGACCATTGATATTTTTAGACACCATTTCTTTTGTAATATCTTCACCTAATGCAGACATCCTGTCAGCATATGCAAGTGCAATTAAATCAATCGTCTCATCTTCCATTTTTCGATAAAAACGCATATATGCTTTTTCACTCACATCCTCAGATGTAACAATACCGGCAGGATATATATGATTTTTTATAAGCTTTTGAATATATGCAATTTGTTTTTTTGAAAATTTAAGTTCTTTTAACGTAGGAACAATAATTTTCGCACCTTCACTGTCATGCATAATAAACCTGTGTCGTCCCGTTTCAGAATCTATCTGCCAAGTTGATGGTTTACCCACGTCATGTAAAAAGGCGGCCAGTTTTAAATACGCCAACCTTTTATGTCCACCCAAAATTTCCGTATCCAGGTGTTTTTTGACAACATCATCAGAATTTTCATAAAAAACCTGGATCTGTCTAACCGTTTCAATTGAATGATCAAACAGGTTCAAATGATGATGAGAGTTTTTAGGCACTTTTTTTATTTCTTTAACCTCAGGAAAAATCATCTCAAGAAGATTATATTTATCAAGTGAATACAAAGTCTGAATTATATTTTTTCCATTGAACAACTTCATAAGTTCAGCATTAATACGCTCTTTTGCTGTGTCTTTAAGCAAATTCGAATAACTCAAAAGAATATTCTCTAAATGTTCAGAAAAACAAAATCCTAGTTCGCTTTGAAAACGAAAAGCCCTGAATAATCTAATAGGGTCATCCTTTATATTAAATTCCGAGACTTCTCGAATAATTGAATTTTTAAGGTCTAATAGACCGTTTGTTACATCTATGACGGAAGAATTATTTATATCATAAGCAATGGCATTCATCGTAAAATCACGCCTGTATAAATCCTCTTCAATTGAATTACCAATACAATCTGCAATATCCACATAATGTGTCTTATCTGCAAAAACTACCCTGTAAATTTTGTTCTTTTCATCCAACGGGACAAAATATCCGCTTATTTTATCTGAGATTTTTTTTGCAAGAGACTCAGAAAAACCTTTTTCTGTAACAAAATCCAAATCGCAACTTTCTCTGTTTAAAAGACAATCTCTCAAATATCCGCCAACAAGGTAAACATTCATGCCCTTAAAAAGTGGAGTGAGCATGGTCAAGATTTCATTTTTTTCAATTAATGATTTTATTTTATTCATTTTCTAACTCATAAATTATATTTGACAGTGCTGTAATCACAGCAGTTTCTGCTCTTAAAATCATTTTACCCAGAGACACCCTAAATACACAACTCTCTTCTAAAAGTTTTAATTCCTTTGCACTAAACCCACCCTCAGGACCAATAATCACGAGTATTTTCTGAACTTTATCAAACTTTAAATTTCTAAGGCATGCTTTGAGTGAATAATTATCTTCTCTTTCAACACATGCTATTTTAATATCAAAATCATCACTTCTTAATAGTTGTTCAAGCATGCTTTTTTCAGCAACAACAGGAAAGTCTGTCCTTTCACATTGTTTTACAGCTTCATTAGCTATTTTCTGCCACTTTGATATCTTGGAATCTATTACAGATTCTTTAATTACACAATTATCACTTACAAAAGGAATAATTCCTTTTACTCCCAGCTCTGTTGCTTTTTGTATAACCATATTTTGGGCATCAGATTTCAGTACACTTTGAGCGAGAAACAAATTCAAATCCAAACAGTGCGTTGATTTTGATATATCTACAACTTTAGTTGTAATAGATTTATTATCAATGTTTTTTATAAATACAGTATATTGTGTTTGATTCTCATCAACAAGCACAAGCTTTTCACCGACTTTTGCTCTCAAGACTTTTACAATATGATGAAAATTTTCTTTATCTGAAATAGTTATTATATCTGAATTTATATCGTTAGTAGTGATAAAAAAGTGCGGCATTATTATATTTTTTCCTTTTTTCTACACCATTTAGATGATTTGTCATACTTAAGTATAATACCAGCAAAATCTTTTAATAACAAGCATTTCAGGCACTTTTTTATCAGAAAAACGTCAAAAGTTATACTAAAGTATGAAACAGAAAGTTCGATATATGGAGTGTTCACAAAGTTAGCAAAAAGAGAGAAAGAGAGAGAAGAACATGGGTTTATACGTAAACACAAACATTAACTCTTTGATTGCACAGAGAAGTTTAAACGGAGCAAACAGCGGTTTGCAAAGTGCGATCAAAAGACTATCAACAGGTTATAGAGTTAACCAGGCCGGTGACGATGCAGCAGGTCTTTGTGTGGCTCAAGGTTTGGAAACACAAATCAGAGGTAACAAAAGAGCACTGCTCAACATCCAAGACGGTTTGAACATGATGTACATCGCAGAAGGTGGTATGTCAGGTGTAACAGAAGATTTACAGAGAATCAGAGAACTGTGCATCCAAGCTGCCAACGGTGTATATAGTGAAGCTCAACAACAAACATTGTTCAACGAAGTTGATGAAAGACTTGCTGACATCGACGTAATTGCAAACACCACAATCTTTAACGGATTGAACCTTGCAAATGGAACAATACAAAAGAATGTAACATTGCAAACAGGATGCGGTTCCGATTCAACAAACAACTCCATCGACATCACAGGAGCTTTGACTGACCTTAACGTATCAGCTCTTGGCGTTGAGTCTACATTAAACGACCAATCAACGGGTGATGAAATCAGGGCTTACATAGAAAAACTGGATGATGCGATTAACAAAATCGCAGAGAACAGATCTATGTTAGGTGCTTTCCAAAACAGATTGTCATCAGCTTCAGACAACCTGACTATTATGAATGAAAACTATGAACAGTCAAAATCACAGATTATGGATGCTGATATGGCGGAAGAAAGTGCAAACATGGTTAAATATCAGGTATTGCAACAAACTTCAGCAGCAATGCTTTCACAAGCAAACAACATACCGTCTATCGCATTACAACTCCTTGGTCAATAATCTAAAGCACCATTATAAATCCCCAATTATTAAAAATTTACGTATAAAAAGACTCAATGTCTCTCTAGCGCCGATTGCGTATGCAATCGGCGCCTCTCTAATTTTTTAAAAATTATTCGAGGCTTTCATCATAAACAACTACACGATTTCTGCCACGGTGTTTTGCTTCATAAAGAGCTATATCTGCACACTGGTGAAGTTTTTCAGGCATATCCATACCTTCATCAAATTCGCTGACACCTATACTGATTGTAACTTTTAAAGTATCCGCTCCGAATACCTGATCCTCAGATATGCTAACATCAGACGATTCCACTGCTTTCCTTAACCTTTGAGCAACAAAAACAGCTTCTCTAATCTTTGTATCAGGAAGCAAAATACAAAATTCTTCCCCACCATAACGTGAAGCAATATCATATTCACGAAGTTCTTGAACTATAATTTTCGAAACACTTTTTAATACACAATCACCGGCAGAATGCCCCCAAGTATCATTCACTTTTTTAAAATAATCAATATCAAGCATAATACAACAAAGAGGTTTTTTATTTCTTTTTGCATTAGCAATTTCTTGTTTCAAACGCACTTCAAACTGACGTCTGTTATTTAATCCTGTCAAAGCATCGAGCGTTGCATATTTCAAAACCTCTGCATACGCATTTGCTCTCTGGGTTGTTATCGAAGCTTGTGCAGAAAGTTGTGACAAATATTCAATATCTGTTTTTGAAAGCTTATCAATATTACTGCTTGCAGCTATTACACCTACCGTATGTTCATCATTTCTTATGGCAAAAAGACCGGCTTTTCCATCTTTTGACAAAATATAAGCTTTTTTGTCATTAAATTTTTTCAACATATCAAGAACTCTTGAGTCCTGACAATCTAATGGCCAGAAAAGTTCTAATTCATTGTTACTGTTTTTTGTGAAAATATAAATCAAATGCTCTGAAATAAATCGGTCTATCAATTCTCCAATAATCGGCAAAATATAATCCAGCTCAAATTGATTCTCTATAAGTTTAGCAATGCTTTTCATAACATTTTGGAATTTTATATTATTGCAAAGATGTTGATTTAAAATTTTATTAGCAACACAAGAACTTATCTGTGACATTGCAATTCTGAGAGATGTCAAAAACTCCCCGGTTTTTACAGATTCAGAAACCTTATCAAAATTAATTTCAATAACACCTATAAGTTTTTTTTCATTCACAACAGAAAAATACAAAAGGTTTTTTGAATCTTGAAGTGTTTCAGAAAAAATATTCTCAGCCTTATTCTTTGAAGTAAAATGAAGAAGTTTGTTATTCAAAACAAACCCTTTTTCCGGACGGCTTTTTAAAAGATTGAAAATCTTGTCAACAGTTTCCTGCTGTTGATTTTTATCTATAATTATCCAATTTTTAACAAAATCTCTCAGTGTAGAGGTATTTTCATCTTTCACAAAAATTTGGAAATTATTTACACTGAAATATTTTTCAAAGATTATCTTTAAAGCATTCAACAAATCCTGAGAATCACTAACAGAAGCAAGTGTATTAGAGACCTCCCAAAGAAAGTTCAACTCTGTTTTACAGGTCTTTGTCATATCTTCCATTATATAAGGTATCCTCTTCATATTCTTCAAATATTTTCTTAGCTGTGCATTTTCCCAGGCTTTTTTTCAAAAATTTGTCAGCTTCTTCCGAATCAACAACAACTTTGCCATTCACATAAGTAAGATGGTTTATGCCCAGCGGATCATTTTCATTTTCTATTACATCTGTTTCAATATGCGGAGTTTTCATTCCTTCTTTAATTTGAGATTCCGGAGCAATTCCTCTTTGAGTTGTTTCCAGTTCTTTATTGATTGTTGATTTTTCAATTACGGTAGAATAAATGCCAAAAATATATTTTGAAATATAAGGATCCTGCTGAGTATTTGAAAGAAGAAGTGCCTTTTCAAGTTCCTCCTGAGATTCTCTTAATTTACCAAGTTTTTTTAGCAATATTGCAAGGTTGTAATGTGCATCAAAAGCCATCGGTGCTTCTTCAATAGCACGACAATAGCTAAGCCCTGCTTCTTTATAATTACCGAGAATGTGATTTGCTAAAGCATAATTATAATTGATATTATAGCTGTGTTTTTTTCTTTTTAAAGCTTTTTTATAAGCTTCGATTGCCTTTTCAAGATACTCATTTGAAGCATGTGATTTTTCGCCCATAAGCATTGATTTTCCACGATAGGCAATACCCATATTATACCAGGCAATGGTTTTGTTCTCTCTGGTACTTTTAACACTGTCAAAAATCAGAGGGATATGAAAAGTAACTCGTTTCGTATCAATAATAGTCTGATATTCTCTAATAGCCTTATCAAAGTCAGACAATTTTTCAGCAGAAATAATACCAAGATTCATACGACAAACAATAAATTTTGGATCATATTCAAGAGCCTTTTCATATTCTTCAACTGCAGAATAATAATCTTCATATTTTACATATATATTTCCAAGATTGCACCTTGCAAGAGAATGTTCAGGATATTTATCAAGACCTTTTTTATAAAGATTAATAGCTTTTTCAAGTTTATGAGATCTATATGCTTTATCCCCCTGATATACATAATATAAGCCAAAAGCCTTATTCACCTGTTTTACATACCAGCCCCAAAAAACAAAAACAGATAATAATATAATGATTATAAAAATCCCGAGAATAACTTTAGGGACAGTTTTTTTAAAAAGCTTTTTAAGAAATCTCATATGACTATTTTATACTTCAATTAAGCGATTAAGCAAGTTTTTAATATGTTTGGCAACAGAACAACAATGACGAAAGAAAAAAAACGTGATACAATTACATATACAGTACATTGAAAAACAAATATGGGGACGTTTTGGATTTGACGGGGTGATCGTTTGTATCAAACTGCGAGTCCGAGCGCTGTTCTCGGTTATCAACGAGCAATTTAAATTAAACGCTAACAACGTTATCGAAGGCAATTTCGGCAGAAGAGCAGCTCTCGCTGCTTAGTAACCGATAGTTCGACAGACTGAACTATGCCCACTCTATACGGCCAGCTTGCCGCTGTATAGGGTCCACTATGCAAGACGCAGTACGGGGACGAGAATTAACCGTATCAAGACTTTTCTCAAGGCGCGTATCGCTTAAAACTGCTTTGTTTTAGCTCAGGTTGAGGAAGCTTTCCTTGCTGAAACGAGATAAAATGCACCTACGCTCGTAGATGTTTGCTGCATTCCATTTCGGACAGGGGTTCGATTCCCCTCGTCTCCACCATTTGTTTTTTTCAAGTTTTTGGGAAATCGAACCCAAGGGTTCTCACCTCTCCTCTAAGTGACATTTAGTCACTTCTCGTCGGCAGAGTCCTCGTCTCCACCATTTGTTGATTAGTTTTATAAATAGCAAAAAAATTTTTGTTTGTTTTTAAAAATAATATTATGAAAATCATTTTTAATACATCATATTCAAATCAAAAACAAACTCTACCCACAATAAGCTTTAAAAGAAACGTTTCAGATATTACAGCAAATCAAATTATTCAGCTCATAAAAAGTGGCAAAACAGTAAAACAAATTTCGGCTGAGCTGGGGATTGCTCTAGACACTTATTATAAACTTTTAAAACATTATAACATTTCATATAATAAACAAAAACTTTCAGATAAATTGTCTAACATATCAAGAGAAAACTTTTCGGCTCTATTACAACAAGGACTTTTGGTATCTGAAATTTGTGAAAAACTAAAAATTACACCAAACGCCTATTATAAACTGCTTGAACATTTCGATTTGAAAAGCCCGATAAAAATTTTAAAAGATAAAAATAAATCTATAACAGCACAACAATTAGAAGAGAAAATAAAATCAGGACTCAGTGTTAAACAAATTGTGCAAAGTTTGGAAATTACGGAAAATATTTATTTTAGCTTGCTTAAAAAATTCAAAATACAAACTCCTTATAAAAAAGCAAAAATGTATTATGACTCTATTTCCCAAGAACAGTTTGTTGATTTATTGGCATCAGGAAAAAGTTACCAAGAAATATTAAATGAACTGCAAATTACCCCCAACATTTACAGTTCTCTTCTTGCAAAATTCGGAATTAAGACTAAACAAAATTTCCAAAAGGAAAAAATTGCATCAATAACAAAAGAACAAATAGAAACATTAATTAAAGATAACAAGTCAGCAAAAGAAATCAGCCAGATTCTCAACATACCTGAAAGAACATATTCAAGACTATTGGCAAAATTTGGAATAGTAACAGAAAATATGATTAACAGAAATCATATAGCTTCAATTGATGCTCGAACATTACAAAAATTGGTAGATGAAAAATTATCTCCTGATGAAATTTGCAAAAGACTAGACATAAACAACTCTATATTTTATAAGCTACTAAAACGTTTGAAAATTAATTATAATTATCAACATCACTTTGGCGAAATTGTTATCCCAAAAGACAGATTAGAACAATTAGCCTCTTCAGGAAAAACAATAAAACAAATAGCAGAAGAATTAAAATGTGCAGAAACAACATATAGTGAAAAAGCAAAAGTTGCACAGATAAAAACTGTTTACAGAGAGTCTATTAACACGCTGGATTCAGTATCAATAAAAAAGTTGCAAGAAATGATAGATGCGAAAATGCCTGTGCAACAAATCTGCAAAAATCTTAATATCACACATGCAAACTATACAGCACTCATTAGAAAATACAATTTGCAAACAGCTCATAGAAAATCAAGACAAACTATTTCTAATATAAAAAGGCAAGATATTATTGAATTGAGAAAAGCAGGCAAGAGCATAGAAGAAATTTGCAAAGAATTAAATATAAGCCAAAGTACATATAGAAGAATCTTAAACAAAAAAGAAAATGTCTAGTTTCTTGGTAATTGAAAGTTATTTTTTCATATTGCGCAAAATACTTTTATCTTCATCAGATACCCGATAAGATTCTATTATTTTTTGTATAGATTTGTTATACGTCCAATTATCCAAATGTGAATTTTTCAAATAATCAAATGTAATTTCTTTTTCTTTCACAAAACAAATTGAAACTGCCCAGGCAACAGCCATTTTGGCATAATATCCATCATGGTTTATTTTATCCAGTATATTCAACAATTCTTTTATATATTCTTTCTCAACAAAATAATTTAAAGCCATAACAACACCAAAACGTATTTCATATTCCTTTGTTGAAACTAAATAAGGCTGAATAAATCTCCAAACCAAATCTCTATTCTTTTTCGAAAACTTCAAACCCGAACAAAATGTATCACAAACAGCCCAGTTATCTATTTTAGGAACAAAATCTTTAATATAAGACAATATTTTTTCAGGAGAAGCTTTTATATGACCGATAACCATACCTTTGAGCATGGTTTCTTCCATATATTCTTCTTTATAAAAAGTCAGAAAATTCTTCCAATTATTTGAGGAATATATTTCCTTTGATATTTTTCGAAGAACAGGAATCTTCACACCCAGAACATTGTTTATGTTTGGAATAAGACTTGCGCTAAAGTTCTTATGTGTATCTTGAGCTGCCTCAAGAACACGCTTTTTTATTATGTCATTCATGAGTTAAATAATAGCATATAAGAAAAAATTATTTAGCTTTAATCTGTTTTTTTATTTTTATCCCGAAAATAGTTATTGTTTTAAATGATTTATCTCTATCAACAATATTTCGAATTGAAAAAATATCTTCCAAAATGGTATTTTTTCTATAATTTTTACACTTGCAAAGTTTTTTCAAATCCTTAATACTCTCACACTTCGCTGCATATATTAATGGCTGTTCTGACTTATCAATAAGAGAAATATCAAATTTCTCGGCAAAGTGAACTATATAAGTAAGATACTCATCTAACTCTTCTTTTTTATCAATAAAATTAACCCAAAACAAACTTTCACTTTGTACTACATTTAATATATAATTCAATTTATTCTTATTTTTTAAACCCACTTTATTAACAAAATCTGCAAGTAAAATGCAACCCTGAATGAAATCAAAATAATCATTGCTTTTTTGGGCAAACACGTTTCCCATTATGCTATCTTTTCGTATTACATGGTTATATAATTTTTTATCTAAAGCATAACAATTTTCAGAAACATAGACATATTGTCTAATAAAAACACAATCATCAGATTTTAATCCATCTGGAAATCTTATATTGTATTTATCAATTATATTTTTTCTAAATATTTTTTTCCATAAAAACACCTTAACTTTGTCCTGAATTTTCATACAACTGTTTAAATCAAGAAATCCTGAGAAGTTAAGAAAATGAAATTCTATATCAGATAATGGTCTGTTATGAAATTTGTCCAATATGATATTCACATCACAAATTACAAAATCCACATCTTTTTTTTCAATGGTATTTACCATTAGTTCAACCATGTTATCTTCATACCAATCATCAGCATCGCAAAACATAATATAATCACCGGTAGAATTATCCAAACCCTTGTTTCTTGAAAAGGCAGGACCAGAATTTTCCTGTGAAAAAACTTTTATTCGATTATCTTTTTGTGCAAACGCATTAAGTATATCTAATGAATCATCATTTGAACCATCATCAATACATAAAACTTCTATATTTCTATAAGTCTGTTTAATAAGCGATCCAATACTTTTTTCTAAAAATTTTTCAGCATTAAAAACAGGCATAATTATTGAAACCTTAGAATCAGACATATTATTTTACCTTTCTTTTAATTTTAATTTTTATGCCAAGTATATTTATCACTTTATGACAGTCGTGATTAGTCAAAGAAAAGACTTTTCGTAAATTTTTGGAAATTTGTTTTTTCAACAAATCGACTTTCTTCACTGCAATAATTTTATCCTGAGGATATCTGGATTTTATAGAAATATTCTTTAAAGAATCAGGTGATTTAATATATTCCCGAATCGATCTGGCTTTTACATTAAAAATCAATAAATCATCAAACTCATAAAGACAACCCGGATTTATTATAAGTTCAGAAAAATATTTTGCTGCATTTTTAGCTTTGTAATTTCTTTTTGAAAGAATTATCCAATCTTGAGGCTTCTCTGTTTTTAACACTTCAACAAGTTCCTTCTCAGGAATAAAATTAAAACTCTTCGGATAAATATCCCTATTTTCTTTTGATGTTCTTACACTGTTTCCTTCAATTATATAATCCTCCGGTCCCACAAATGTTTTATAAGAATCTTTGTTTTTTAAATATTCTTCTTTTGTATGAATAACATAAAGCCCCTTTTCCATTTTAGGCGAACCTATTGAAATGAGTTTTTCTGCCATTCCTTCGCTTATATCATCCTTGCCATCGTTGGAAAGTCTTTTGGGAACATCTAAACATCCTGAACAAAGCTCACACCAGTGTAATTGATCATAAAATTCCTCAGGTGTTCTCTTCCACCAGCCGGGTTCTACTTTCCAACCACCAGGACCGTCAAAGAGCATATCTAACGCACCTGCAACTTCACAAAAAAACGCTCCTTTAGGTGTAATGGCTGATGACCAAGTATTTTGAATCCAGCAGGCATCTCTTTTTTTTACCCATTCTTCATCATCAATACCAATATCTTTTCTTGACATTAACAAAGATTGATGTAAACACGTATTGTTATGATCATTGCAATTTTGAGCTTCAAACGAATCATTGATAGTTTCAAAATTTTTGTAATACGTTTTATTTAAAGAAGTCCACAGACCTGCACGGCTGTGATCAAAATCAGTAAAATGTTCATATATATATTTTTGCATATCTGCAATTGGTTCTCTTGCGTTTTTTACCGAAGATTTAAGTCTTTTTGATTTGATATAATCGGCAAATTTTTCAAATTCGGGATGTAATGTTGGCTCTCCGCCTATAACACCCACACAGCCTTTGTAACCATCCAATGAATCTACTGCCTTCTTGAATGTTTCGAAATCCATAAAAAAATTTTTTTTGTGGTGCCCACAAAATCTTGTACAATTTGAACATCTATGAACACAAGCATTAGTAATATCTATTTGTATAATTTTTTGCTCACTGGGACTAATCATTTTTATCTCCTTATTAATAAATTAATTTTTTGAATGAATCAGATATTATTCCTCTCTCATTTTTTTCTGTTTTTTTCTATCGAAATTATGATATCCAAACAAAGTTTCAAATCTGATTCGTTATACTTTCTCAAGACCTTTAATATTTCAGCTTCAAGTTTCCTTGGGGTATATTTTTGATTAGTTTTAATATCCTCGATATCAAACTTTAAAATTTCAGCCAATTTTAAATAGGTACTCAATTTGGGAACATAAGTTCCGTCTTCAAGCTTGCCAACATGTCTTATACTTATGCCGCAAAGTTGAGCCAATCTTGATTGAGTAAGACCTTTCAACTTTCGTTTTTCTTTTATTAAAAATCCCAAAGATTCACACAATTTATCTTTTGAATCCATAATCTTTTTCAACCAATTGTTTACACTCAAACTACATAAATATTACGTAGTTTTCATAAAAAGTATACATTAAACAAAACCAACCAAACATAAAATACGTACTTTTTTACAAAACTATATACTATTTACGCTTATTTGTTTAAACAATATGACTTAACATATTAATGGGTAACATATGAACAATAAAAGGCTTTTAGGATTACGAATAAAAGAATTGCGTAAAAAATCTAATCTTACGCAAGAAAAATTAGCTGAATTAATCGATATAGAAACAGGCTCCCTGAGTGGTATAGAAAGTGGAAGACATTTCCCATCACTTCCAACTCTGGAAAAAATTGCTCTTAAACTTAATATCGAGATGAAAGCTCTTTTTGAATTTAATCATCTTGTGAATATAGATAGTATGAAAAAAAATATTATAAAAAATATAGATAAACTGGGTGATAACGAAATTAAATTTATTTATAAATTTTTTGAGGATTTTAAAGAATAAAAATTTTGTTATAATAGCAAAAAATTCTCATTTTATGTTTTATAATAATTAAGTGAAGTTACTTATGAGGTTTGTGAAATGTCTGATGATATGAACATTGATGCATATATTACATCACCATTTGCATCTGATATAAAAAAACAACGTGATGCCGCCTTTGAAAGTGCAAGAAATATAAGAAAAGTTACTGAAACTCCTGAAGAATACAGACTTCGTCTCGCTCAAGAAGAAATAGAACGTCAGGAAAGACTAAGAGCAGAAAATACTGACGTATTGCAACAAAGACTGGCAAACCTCGACATCACAAACATAGCAACAAAAAACAGAGCAGCTATTGAAAATATGATTCAACAGGCTGAATCAATAAAATATTTTGCTCTGTACAATAATTATGATATGAATGCTATTGATTTCAGAAATCTTGACAAAGCAGTAAAAGCCGCACAAATCAGACTAAAAAATCTTAAAAATGGAAAGAATGAAGATATTGGAACAGGAATTTTTACGGATAATTATAAATCTTCCTCAAAAAGTGATTCTATGCTTGATAAACTGACCGGCGGAACATCAAAAACCTCAAATACAAACTATGGGGCTAACATTAAGCCCACATTTCTTAAGTAAATATTTTTTAAATTTCATCTGTTATATTTAAAGTCTTTTTTACTTTTGCAAGTTGTTCATCTGTCAACAAAGACGCGGATTTTAGTAATCGTTTTTTCAACGTTTCATCTTTGAGATTTTCAGCAATTTTCATGCTACAAAAATAGCTATCACTATGCTTAACCAACGGTAATTTATATATCAACCTATCTTGCAATGCATAGTTATCCATAGAGGAAAGCCTTTTATAATAACTTCTAAAATCATCCCTTGGCAAAAGATGAACAAAACTTGCCAAATGTTCAATTGCATCAGGCTTTGCATACTTTTCACTAATATCATAATATGACTTTATACGTCCCGGCATAATTTCAGAACGAACAGATTGCAAATCATCCTTTATTTCTTCATCACGATGTTTCATAGCTAACAAAGGAATTTCGTTAAAAAGTATAATTTGTGTAATATCATCGTCTGTTTGAACCAATTTTTCAAAATACTTGATTGATTTATCAAAAGGCAAATATTTTAACACATAGGCTAAACCTCTGTTCACAATAGGGTCTTGCAAATCTATACACCTATTAATATAGTATTCTTTGTTAGGCATATGCTTAATACTCATTGCAAGTCCGGCATTTTTTTGGCTTTTATCCATTTTCTTACTATTGAAAAGTCTATTCCATTCAATTTCTTTATATTTTTCTGGAGTATTTTTAATATAATTAGCAACATACCTGGCTGTTTTGCTTGAGTTTTTCATACGATTTATTACTCTTACGCCGCCCCAGTCAAAGCTATAACCTTTACAGATATTATGCTTCTTTACAAGATCCTCATCTGTACATTTTAGACCCAAAGAATAAGGATCCACATTTTTCTTGGGTAATCTGACATCATCATCTACATATTTTATAAGCATATAACCGGATTTTAAATCACCAAAGAAAAATTTTCCACGCTGAGTATCTTTTCCAACATTATTCATCCAATACGCAGCACTATTTATTTCTGCATAACATCCATGGCTTTTATAAGGCTGCCAATTTTCACCCTCTACAAGATGATAAACTTTCAAAACAAATTCATCTTCGTCAAAAGATGGACTACGTAACCCGGTAATTTTATAGCCTGCACCTTTTCCACCTTTACCCAAATATTCAATATCAACATCATCCCAAGGATATACAATTTTATATTTTTGCAAAAGATTCTCTAATAACTTTTTTGTTGAATTATTTCTTCTTTTCGTTATTTCATCAATAGTATAAACTTTAGTCTCATCAAAATTACGCAACTCTTCTGTTATTTGAGAAAATGTATCATAAAATTCCTGTATACATGCTTGCTTATTCTCTTTTGGTAATTTTTCAAATATAAAATCCGGTAACTGACCAACTACAAGACTTCTTCCCTCATGATTTTTGACAATATTTTTAATATCTTTCTGTCCATCAATATAGGTATATTTATTAAGCTGCCTTGTTAAGCCAGAAAATGCAATATTGCGATAGTTATGTTTAATATTTTTTCTGTTTTCAGAATTTCTTTTTATTCTGAATGAATCATTTAACATTACTCTCATAATAATCGTACAAGGCTAATCAATAAAAATTTTTGTTATAGTTTTTAGAAAAATTTACACTTTTTTATCTGGCATAAATATCAGCTTTTGTAATCGCTAAATTTTCCGGTTCATATTTTATTAAATATTCAACAGCCTCTTGAGGTGTATTTGCCACAAAATATAACCGTTCAGCTTTCTTATTTGCAAATTTCTGACTCACTATGTCATCAAAGAAATTGAGCAAATTGTCATAAAAGCCGTTTGTGTTCAATATAACAATTGCTTTATCATTATAACCCAGTTGTTTTTGAACAATCATCTCACTAAGCTCTTCAAGCGTACCAAAGCCACCGGGAAGGGCAATCAAAGCATCAGACAATTCATCCATTTTTGCCTTACGGCTTCTCATACAAGGCGTCTCAAAAAATTCATCACAATAATCAGAAAAAACATCCATTTCTTTAAGTTTCGTCGGCATTACGCCAATCAAGCGACCACCCTGTTTTTTAGCTTCATCAGCACAAGCCCACATCAGCCCAAGACAGCTTCCACCATAAACAACATCCATATCTGATTTTGCCAATAGCCCACCTAAGATTTTTGCATCTGTATAATACTCACTTTCAAGATAGTTGCACGACGAAGCAAATATACAAACAGTATTAATCATTGTAATAAAACCTTCTCCTTTAAAGTAATAATACTAATATTATCATGCAAATATTACAAAAGGCAGCGTACTTGGATAAAAAATACGCTGCCACAATAATATTATAATAAAGAACAATTATTCTATTGATAATTTTTTGATGTTTTCTTTTTCTGCTTCTTTTTTCGGAGCATCTATTTTCAAAATACCATGTTCAAGTTTTGCTTTGGTTTTTTCAACATTTATTTCTTGTGGAAAATATACAGTTCTTGAAAACTCGCCATAGCTAAATTCAGATTTTTTATATCCTTTTTCATTTTCTTCATGCTCTTCTTCTTTTTTGGCATTTATGGTGATGTAATTCTTGTCAATATCAATATCAACATCTTCTTTTTTTACACCAGGAAGTTCAGCTTTGACTATATATTCTTTGTCTTTTTCTTTTAATTCCACAGGCATTGCAATTTTTTCCTCTTCTGGAAAACCATAATCAGGAAATAATCCTTCCATGTTTCTGCTCAAAATAGTGCTAATTTCATCATTAACTGATTTTAAAAATCTGTCAGGTGTTTTTTTTATTAAGAACCTCATAATTTTCTCCTTTTTCTTGTCTAATACTTTCAACACCATTATTATTACTCTGAATAATGAAAAATCTCACAGAATTAACCAATTTTTAACAATCTTCCCAAAAGCTTATATATCAAGAAATATAAGTATTTAAAACATAGGTATTTATATGATTCTTCAAAGATTTTAAATAAAAAGGAATATCAGGATTGTGAACAACATCATAAGCACAAAACGTCTTTATTGGGCTCAAGCCGCAAAACTGCTGCATTTTATGCAATGCAACAATCAAATCTTCAATGCTTTTACCTTCAAAAAAACCTTCAGGATTATCAAAATCTTCTGATTTCGGATTACAAGTAAGTGAATACATATATCTTTTGCCGTTCAAAAGTCCACCTTTGCCGTATTCAGCTGAACCGGCATAAAATTCACCATACCTGTATATATAATCAAAATATTTTTTCATTATCCATGGCACAGAAAACCAGTTTACGGGTGTTTGAAAAATAATAATATCAGCCCACTTATATTTTTTTATTTCTTCATCAACATTATAACCCTGCTCAATAATAGTCGTTTTTATTTCATTTTTGTTCTCAATAAGAATTTTTTTGATTTCATCAAAAAGTGTTTTATTCAAACGCCCTTGAGCAAAAGGGTAATATTTATGTCCATTTATTATAAAAAACTTCATATATTTATAATAAATGGCAAAAATTCATTTTTAAATAGCCGGACAGATTAGTCGCATATTGAATGTTTACATTATTAAATGGACAATAATTTTATAAAATGTTTTTATATTTTCTTCTGATTCTCTTTCCAAAATATTATCTATTTCATTTATCAATTCTTTTTTTGTTTTTAAATGCAATGTATCAAAGAGAAGAGAAAGCTCTATTTGTAAGGCTGCACAAATCCTGTTCAACAATTCAAAAGAAGGTGCATTCTTTCCGCATTCAACCCTGCTAAGATGTTTCGAATCAATCCCTACCTTTTCAGCCAAAAGTTCCTGAGTCATGCCCTTGCACTTTCGGAGCTCTTTAATTCTTTTACCTAATAAACTTTTATCCAGCATATTTTACTCTATTACATTATTGCAATACTCAAAAGATTATAACACAGCGTTATTTATCAAGTTTTTGTATAAATATTGACAATCACAACACCAGACACCATAGCTAATACAGAATATTTTAAAATTATTCTATACACAATATCACTTAACACATATCTATATACAAAAATAAAAAAAATTATAAGAAAAAAAGGTAATGTAAATTCTAAAAAGCTTAAGCATAATTTTTATTATGCTTAAGTTTTTATTATTATTGTTTTTATTAAAATTTCTCGGAATTACAACTATTTAAACAACTCGTCGTATACTCTTTTAATTTCTTGAATATCTTGCCACATAAGCCACTTGGGGCTTCCCTTTTCTCTTGAATCATTTCTGAGCAAATATGAAGGGTGAAAGATTGGCATCATTTTAGAACCATAAGGACCATCAAACCATTGTCCCCTAACTCTTGTAATACCTCTTGCTCCTTCAAGAAAAGATTGAACAGCAATATTTCCACAAAGTAGAATAATTTTGGGCTTTAATGCTCCGACCTGAATATCAAGATATTCACGACAAGCAGCCTTTTCATCCGGTAATGGATTTCTGTTGTCAGGAGGTCTGCACTTCAATGTATTACAAATATACACGTCATTCTGTCTGGACAATCCGACAGAAGCAAAAATTTTGTCCAAAAGCTGTCCTGCTTTTCCAACAAACGGCTCACCTTTTTGATCTTCCCAATATCCGGGGGCTTCACCTATAAGCATGAGCTTGTTATTAGGAATACCGCCAGAAAAGACAGATTTTGTACGTGTAGAACCAAGAGCACATTTATGGCATTGTGCACACTTTTCTTTTGTTCTTTCAAGTAAATCCAAAACTTCAGTATCAATAGCCATAATACTTATTTCTTATGCCTTTACATCTACTGATGAATCTTCTGAGTTTGTTTCTGGAACATCTGATGATGATGAAACAGACATTGAAGAAACAGCAACTTCGACAGCTTCTTCACCTTTTTGGGTTTCTTCTGTTTTTTCTTCTTTTGCCTTTTCAAGAGCTTTGTCTTGAATTTCTTTTATTATTTCAGTAGTGCTGTCAAGCAATTCTGATTGAAGCTGTTGTGTGCTTTTTTTACCTTCTTGCAATTTTGCAAGCCAAGCATCCATTGAAACAGCTGATTGTGATTGTTCTGCTGAAGAATAACTAAGTATCATAAAACACTTCCTATCTATTTTTAATACTTATTAAATTAAATTTTACACTCTAATATCAATTGGGGATTTTAGCTGTGCGGAAGTAATGGTAGAAGGATCCTGTGGGACAGCATTAATTGCACCCTGCAAAAGAGAAAGTGCTATTGCACCTTGTTGTTTCTGCATAGACATCAATTTTACCTGCATTTGAAGGCTTGCTGTTTGGTCTGCCATTGCCGAGCTAACAGAGCTAATTGAACTTGTCATAAAAATTCCTTTATATTTCTATAAACAAATTATAGCATTTTCAAAATTTAATATAACTATACAAAAGCTGTATATTCTAATATTAATATTTGTAAAATTATATTAAATGTACCAGAAAAACATTAAAGTTTTTGAATCAAAATATCGACATGATGCATGCAATCATTATATACAGGAAATCAGGGAAAGTTAAGAATTGTAAAATTATATACTTTTTATGATTTTTGTATATACAAAATGTTTTTATATATGTAGTGCGATTAAATTTAACAGAAACAGGAGTCAAAAATGGTACAAGGTGTAGGCGGAACAGGTTCATCAGGTTCAATATCACATTTGACAGAATATCAAGTATATTATCCAATGTACCAGAGCTACTGCAAATCCAATAACAGCAACATGGATTTTGAATCTTGGCTCGTAATGAAAGGATATTATCAAAATTTTAACCAACAGGTAGAAAACTATATTGAAACCGGTAATTCTAATGTTGGAGATGGTTCAGATGGAAATACCTTGAATGCTGGTAAACATCTTTCTAATGGTTCCGGAGCAATTTATCAAAGTACAGATGAAGACTGCTATTATGAATTTGATTATGATAATGGCACATATAAAAAGCTTGAAGGAAATGAAGAAGTTGCAAAAGCTTTAGGAATGCCAAACGGCACGAATATTGATACAATAAACTTCGGTTATAATACAGCAGTTATTACAGATTATACATTCGGAAATCTTGATGATGGCCAGGACTCTAAAACATCAGTTTTAGCAGGCAACTATGCTAACGTAACCTATACAAATCAAGAGTTTGATATTCACTATATTTTAAATGCTCTGTTGATGGATGAAACTGACCCACAATATAATATAGCAAAAAACATTTTCGATGATTTGGTGGCAAACATAAACCAATGGATGCCACAATCAGATATGGATGAACTTGATGAGATTGCAGCACAATACGGCACAAATTCAGCCGAATACAAAGCAAAACTTCAAGAGATTTTATTAAAAAATCTTGATCAAGCAAATGAATGGGTTGAAGATCATAACCACGTCAAAAATGTAAATGCAGGCTCGTTAACAGAAGTTGACGGAACTGAAGGAACAGACAGTTCAACATCAACTGACGGAACTACTTCAGGTTCTGACAGTACAACAAGTAGCATTCCTGATTATGACATTACTAACGTATTGACAACAGCAGGACTGTCTACTGCATACTCCAGAGGAGATAAACGAAAAGTTGAAAGTACTGATAATTCTGAAGGTAGCAGAAGAAAAGAACTTGAACAACAGATGGATGCTGATTTAACCGCAATTGCAAATGCTTTAGTCACAAATCTGGGAGATCAGATGACAGATGAAATGCAAACATATATAAATAAAGCTGTTGCGGCAACAGTAGCTGATTCATCGCTTATAAAAACATGGTCAGAAAAACATGGTTTCTTGAACATGCACAAGAAAACACTTGGTGAATACAGTATCAAAGAAGTTGCTGATAAATTCTTCGCTGAATTTAATTCACTATGTGCAAACAATGGTAAAACAACAGCAGAAGTTGAAGCTGAAAAAAAAGCAGCTGAAGAAAAAGCAGCAAGAGAAAAAGAAGCTTATAAAGGTATCTACACAACCAGCATGACTTCAGTAGCAAACGAAGCAGGAGTAAATAAAGATATTCAGGTTGTAAATGTCAATAGTGCATCTGAAATTCAGGCTAAGGCAGAATCTGAAATACTAACTCCAATTAAAAATAAAATAGTAGCAAAATATGGCGGACAAATTACAGCATCAGAGCTTCAATCCATGTTGGATAGAGCATCAGATGCAGCTCTCAGTGACTGCACTGAATGGGCTACAACTTCAAACAATTACGTTTATACAATTGATGCAGACAAACTAATCAGCAAGTTTGAATCCAATGTAAAAACTTTAATTCAAAATAAAGGATATAGCTTCTAATATAAAAAGCCTTACATACCAGTAAGGCTTTTATTTGTTTTGATTAAGATTCTCCGTTCCGGGGAAGGAATTTTTACCTGTTCTGAGATATGTAATATAATACTGAACTTTTGGAATTATTGTTGAAAGGAATAAAGAAGACACTCCCATAGCCAATGCCATAAACATTCCATTTCTATACATATTCCTTTTATTCATTTTTTTCATTGATTCAAATGTCACGTTCGTTTTGTTTTTTTCTGCATCAATAATAATCGATTCCGCATAATTTAAAATCTGTGAACGAAAATCTTCCAGTTTTTCAGCAGAAATATATTTGTATTTGTTTGTAATCGGCGATTTATCATGTTTATCTTTGAAAATTTCATTTAGTACATTTTTTAAGAAATTCGGCTGTCTCAAAGCACCGCCTTTAAAGATATCCTCGACCTGAAGCTCGGTAAGTATACTTGCACCATTTTTTTGAGGCTGTAACTCAGACATTTTTTCAGCAATTGCTTTAAGTGTTTCAGATTCAGAACTATTCTTGTAATATACATCAACAAGTTCTTTAAAGCGTTCAAGTGAAACTATTCTCATCGGCGGCTTTTGTTCTTTCTTTATTAAGCCGAACAGATATTTTTTATTTATAGGTGTTTGCGCTTTTCCAAATGCCTCTGTCATAAAATCTTCATTAACTTTTCCAGAACCTAAAGCAAATTTGCTAAATAATTCGCTAGACATTTCGCTTACGCCTTTTTTATTCATTTCTTCGACTAAATAATTATGAACTTGAGCAGCACTCATAGGGTTTAATTTTGTATTTTTTCCGCCAAACTCATCATGATTATTCATAAATTTAACAATAGCAGGCATAGAGAAGCAATAGAAATATATAGATGAAATATCTCTGAACATAATTTCTATACGCTCATCTTTGTTTCTTGCATTGGCAGTTCTTCCAGTAACAGTACCAACATCCGTACCCATAAGTTTCCAAACATCATTCTCCTCGAAGTTTTGAACTATACGTAAAAGAGAATCAGCCCCTGCTTTAAAAGAAGGAATAGAGGTGTTTTGTTTTTGTAAAAGAGTATCCTGATTTTTTCTTGCCTTAAAGTTTTCCACTGCATTAATAGAAACCTCTTTTGCCGACAAAATTGCTCGTGCTTCCTTCAATGTAATTTTATTTTTTGAGGGATCAGGTGCTTTTTTGTGGTTAGGGTCAGAAGCATTCATTCTTCCAAACAAGTGTTTTGTTATACCCTGGTTAAGCTTAGGAACAACATAACCGATAAATAAACAAGCAGTGATAATACTAGCAGCAGTTTTGCCAACAGAATAACGTGCAAGATTTTTCTTAATTTGTTCTGCCTTATCCGGTGTAAGCTTGAGTTTATCCGCAGCATGCGCAATAAAGTTGTCAAAAGGAGTCCTTACTGCATCCCTACCAACATCAGGCATTTTTTTAGGAATCTTCAGGAACTTTCTACCCAGTTTATCAAATAGATTACCAAACATTTTTGCGCCGAAAAGCCAAAACACAGCCCCCAGAGATTCCTCAGTAACTCTTTCACGTGCTTCTACAAAGCCGTCTCTTTGGTAAGCCTGATATGTACGACCGCCTGTTACAGTAGCCTCAAGCAACACAACAGGAAGTATTGCTCCTGACTTATCCAAACTTGTAACAAATTTTCTGCCCAGAGCTTGATATTTTCCAGCTGTTTTTATTAAATAATTTGCATGATTTAGGGGTGGAACTTTCATACTAATCTATTTTTAACTGTCCGGTATTATAAGTAACCTCAAGAATTATTTTTGCATGAACATAGTATAAAAATTAGTGATATCGTTACACTTATTTACATATCTATACGATAATTTCATATGCCTTCAACGGCTGGTCAGAAAGTCCGGAAAGCCCATAAGCAGCCGCCTTTTTTCCGTTTGGAGGATGATTATAAGAGGTTTCAGGAATCCCTGGATCTCTGAGTTTGTATATTTCCGCAACTCTTTTATCAAGTGTTTCTGCTGATTGCTTGTATAAATCAGCAACATAATCCATTTCAGGATCATAGACATCTTTTACATTTTCTACCCAATATTTTGCTTGAACTCTATATGCATCTTGTTCTTCTCTGATTGATGTATAAGGATCATTATCTTTTCCATGTGTAAATTCATGTATTAAATATGCGCCTACCAGTTTAGGACTGGCATAAGTATATTCATCAGTCACAGAAATTTTTCTTTTATTATGCTCATATTGTGCAATATTTGAACGTCCTCCCATTTGGGAAGTTTTGTCAAAAGATACGGTCATATCTTTCATGTCATCCATATATCCTTTTGGAAGATAGTTTTTTGCAATTTTTACTGCTTCAGTCAGGTTATTAATAGCTGCATCATATCTTTCCTGACGGGCTTTAGTCGGGTTCAAACAGGCATTGTAAAGATTTTGTGCATCCAGAAGATTTCTTCTTGCATAATCGTAATTCGGCTCAATCAAAAGAGCTTTATTGAACTTTTCAATTGCCTGTGAGAATTTGCCCGATTTTTTGTAGCATTCGCCCAAAAGGGTAATGTTTTCTATATCATCAGGTTTTAGTGCAACGTATTTTTCTAAATGAAAAATAGCATTGTTATATTGTTTATTGAAATTATATGTTTTTGCAATGCTCAGATGAAGTTCAATGTCATCAGGATTTACAGCTAAAGCTTTATGATACAACTCAATTGCTTTTTCAAAATGCCCCTCTTTCATAGCAGTATCTGCCTGTGATTTGAAGACTCTATCTTCAAGTACAGATCGGGCTTTTATCGGAATATAGGAATTTGCATTTAACACCTGTAATTTTTTTCCGAAAGAAGTTTTTTGATTATTCACATTTTGAGCTGGTGATATAGATAACAATTGTTCATTCCAAATAAAAATTCACAAAATCTTTTTTTATTCTAAAACGAATATCCACGAAAATTTGCTATCATAAAAAAAACATTTCATAAATTGATACAATAGAACATTTTAAAATATATAATCAGCTTTGTGGTCTCTAATTCTATCTCTAAAAGAAGCTTAATGCTTTGAATTTTCTTCAAGCTCTTTTTCTATTGAACTTTTATCCATGTACCCTACAAGTTTTTTATTCCAGGGATTTTCTGCCACAGGAATAGAAGTCAGCTTGAGAGAATTCATAATATGAAGAACCTCTTTTATATCTGATTCAGGATAAGCAATTACAGTAAATTCTGCCTTTTCTTTATTTTTGTATGAATCAGAATCAAAAGGCTTTTTCTTTTTACCAAAGTTTAGAAAATCTTTTTTCAAAGAAAGATCAATTTTCACAATACGCTCCAGCATGTTTTTAATTTTTTGCTTCATTGTGATTTTTACCATAGGAACACAATCAATAAATGTTGGAGGGTAAACTACGAATTCAGCTGCTGCTGTTGAAGAGTAATTGTCTTTTAACATTTTAAAAACTCCTAAATTATAAATTGATGTAATTGGTATAAATATCGAATTGATGGGAAATAGATTTTATTGAGTATATTTTTAATTAAGGACCTGATATGATTAATGCAGAGACATATCCTGACAGGTATTATCTATCAGCCATATATCTTAGTTCCAATTCTATGTTACACAAAATAGGAATCCATTACCCAGTTGGGTAATTTAGTGTAAAAATTACAATTTATTTTTCGTAACATGAAAAAAGTTAATATCTGAAAATACAAAATGGAATTTTGTAAATACAATAAATATATGATACATATAACCGTTTTTGTATGTATGATATAAACCCCGGAACAAGGGAGTATCATTTTTAGACATTATACTTTAGAGGTTTTTATGATTAGACTGCTAATTTGTGCTGCAATATTTTTGTCTTTATTTTATCCGCTTTATACTTTCGCAGATGAAGAAGTGACCGCAGTTAAATTAAAGAAGGGAAGAATATTTCTGGTAAAATCCGATTTAAGACTGACAAGTGATGTTATGGAAGGAACTCCGGTAAAGTTTGAATCACTGGGAAAAGAAAGTATATTTTATCCCAAATCACCTTCAAAAGTTTCATTTAAAGGGAAAATAGTCAAAACCAAATCTCCCGGTTACGCAGGCAGAAGCGGCAGAATTAAGATTGCACTTGAAAAAATTACCGTAGACAATATAACATATCCGGTCAAAGCCCTTATTACAAAAAAAGAAAACCAAAGAGTCTTTATGAATAACCTAGCCGGAAGCTCTATATACTTAACAAACCTCGGGGATACGCTCTCCAACGGAACAATAAACACCATATACAAAGATCCATGTACAAACAATCTTTGTACAATCAGCAATGCAAAAAGACCTTTTATTTATTTAGGTGCAGCAGCTTTGCAAGCCGCTGACCTTTTAATATCACCAATAGCGTCTCTTTTCAAAACAGGCAAGGACTTGAACATACCTGCCAATACTTATTTTGAAATCAAACTGGATGAAGATTTGTGTGTTGTAAGTCTTTAAAAAAATATTATCGACATGTTTATATAATAATGAGCGTGTGAAAAAACCAGAGCTTCCTTTATTTTTTAAATAGCATAAATGCAAATAAGGGAAGAGGATTAATTTGAACCTTTTTAATAAAAAGCAATACAAAAACAAATCACTTGAAGAACTTGTGCTTATGGCACAAGAAGACAATCTTGATGCAATGGAAGAATTAATCAAAAGAGTTCAAAACAATGTTTATGCCTCTTTTTATTATCTAAGCAGCAATTGTGATGATATTTTGGACTTAACACAAGAAGCTCTTTTAAAAATGGCAAGAAATATCAAAAAACTGAAAGACCCTGCAAAATTTAAAGCATGGCTCAACCAGGTAATAACACGTCTTTTCTATGATTATTTGAGAAGCAAAAACAGAAAACTGCAAACTGTTCCAATAGACAAAAAAGAAGATGAAGAACAAGACAGATTTTCTGTTAATGATGTACCTTGCAGCACATGCACACCGGAAGAATCAAGCCTGAACAGTGAATTACACTGCATTATTGAAAAATCCATACACAAACTTCCTGATTCTTTCAGACTTGCCATTGTGCTTAGAGAATTTCAGGGCTTGAGCTATGAAGAAATTGCAGAAATAACAAAAACAAATGTTGGCACAGTAAAATCCAGAATAGCAAGAGCCAGAAATAAACTTCAAGAAGACTTAAAACAATATATTGCATAAAAAAGGAAAATCATGACTAATATTATATGTAAAAAAGTTTCATCAATGTTGTCTTTATACATAGATAACAAAGTTACCTATCAGGAACGCGCATTTATAGAAGACCATCTGGGAAACTGCGATGAATGTTACAAAAAATATTTATACTTAAAATCCCTGATAAAAAACCTGAAAGATTCCTATAAACAGGTACTTGAACTCGCTAAAAAAAAGCAAAAAAAAGCAAGCTTCAGTATAAGAGAACATGAAAAATTTATGGATAATTTGTCTCCTTATGTAGATAATGAGCTGGATCCTCAAGAGTGTTTTGAATTCAGAAAATATCTGATGAAATCAAAGATGGCACAAAAAGAACTGAAAAACACATATATAATGCAAAAAGAAATGAGAAATGCATTCGACAGAACAAAAAAGAAAATGAATTTTGACAGCTCAAAGTATGTAATAAACAGCATGAAAAATAAAAAAGTAATTAAATTGCCTGAATCAAAAATTTTAGAAATGATTTCTAATTTTCATCCCAAAACAGCCAAGATAGCAATTTTAACAGGATTGGTTGTTTTTACAGCAATTGAAGCCAAGAATTTAAACCTGCCCGTAAAAATAAAAGAGCAACAAAGAATTCTTAAACACTTTGACAACAGCTCAATAGAAGAACCTTTAAAAAATCTTTATAGAAACAAATATTATTCTTTGAAAAAGTTTTTCGCGCCTAATCCGTAAATCTGAATCTTATGAGTGCCAAAATCGCATGGATTCCATCCACCCAGGTAATTTTTTTACCTTCGGCATATTCACGTCCATAATAAGAAATAGGAAGTTCATAAAGACGTGCTCTTTTTTTCAGCATTTTTGCAGTAATTTCAGGTTCAAAGTCAAACCTGTCGGATTTTATTATTACACCTTCCAAAAAGCTTGTTCTAAAAGCTTTATAACAGGTCTCCATATCAGTCAATGTCGCACCGTAAAGAAGATTCGTAGTCAAAGTTAAAAGTTTATTCCCCAAAAGATGAGTAAACATAAAAGATCTCGACGGCTTAGCACCGGTCAATCTTGATCCGTAAACAACATCAGCCTTGTTTTCAACAATCAGTTTAACAAGTTCTTCATAATCATTCGGATCATATTCAAGGTCAGCATCTTGAATTACCATAATATCACCTGTTATATGAGCCATCCCTGTTCTAATTGCAGCACCTTTGCCTTGATTTTTTTCGTGATATAAAACTTTATATTTATTTTCTAAATCTTTCAAATGTTCTCTTGTTCCATCTGTTGACATATCATCAATCAAGATAATTTCTTTTTCAAGCCCATAAAATGAAGCATTTTCAATTTTTTCCAAAATCTCATCTATTGTTTTTATTTCGTTGTATACAGGAACAACTATGCTGACTTTATTCATAATACCCCGCAGTCAAATTTTTGTACTTATTTATAAATTCTGAAAACTATTGTATAATTAAATAAAGAATATGTTAAGGGTTCTAATTACATTATGGAAGAGTTTATAAAATCGGTTTGTGTTGAAGATATAAAAAATGCAGAAAATACAATGTTTTCGTTATTTAAAACATTGGAAACAGCAAATCTGGGAAGCTTAACAGCTAAAGCAGAAATGATCCACAATACTTTTTTGCTTAATAAATCTTATGAGTTTATTGCCCAAAATTTATCACTTCTGGCTGTTTTGAAATATAAATTCGACAAAGCAAATTACAAAATCTGCTTAAATATGCTGGATGATGCTAAATTTTTAGCAGAAAATTCTCAAAACAAAAATGCAATAAAAACGAATTACTTCTGCTGGGGGTATATTTATTTTTCAGAAAAAAATTATGCACAAGCTCTGGCTATTTTAAAACAAGCCAGAAATATAAATTCAGAAAACAGCATAATTAACATAAAAGTTATGGATCTCATAAGCAGAATAGAATCGCTGGAAATAGAAAACAGTGATTTAACATATGACAACAATGTTGAAAAACCGCTTGTTGCTCTTTTGAATGTAGCAAGAACTCTCGCCGCAGAAACAAGTCTCGAACATTTACTTAAAACAGTTGCAGAAGAAATTAAAAAAGTTCTGGATGCCGACAGATGCACTGTTTTCCTTTTGGATAAAAATAAAAATGAACTTTTTTCCAAAATAGCACTCGGAATGGGCAGTCAAGAACTTCGTTTTCCAGCTAATGCAGGTCTTGCCGGTTATGTTGCTCAATCAGGAGAAATCATAAATATAAAAGATGCATACAGTGACTCAAGATTCAATAAAGAAATTGATAATGAAACAGGATATAAAACAGAAACAATCCTCTGTATGCCTATTTGGAACATGAAACATGAAATTCTCGGAGTGTTTCAAGTTCTAAATAAACAACATGGAACCTTCACAAAAGAAGATGAAGAAGTTCTGATAGCAATTGGTTCCAGCGCAGGCATTGCTATTGAAAATGCACGTCTTTTTGAATCTCAACAAACCATGATTAATCAGCAAAAAGAACTGTTCAAAAGCTTTATTGATACTCTTGCCGCATCAATAGATGCCAGAGATAAAATAACAGCAGGTCATTCAAACCGTGTAAAAATGTATTCTGAGCTAATTTGCGATGTAATGAAAACTGACGAAAAAACAAAAGCAAATGTCATCCATGCAGCAGTCTTACACGATATCGGAAAAATAGGGATTAAAGATGCTGTTTTACAAAAGGATGGAAAATTAACCGATGATGAATATAAGCATATTCAAGAACACGTAAAAATAACTTATGATATTTTAAACAGAGTCTACATTTCAGAAGAATTCAAAGAAGTTGCTGAAATAGCATCAAGCCACCACGAAAAATATGATGGCACAGGCTATTTCAGAAAACTCAAAGGAGAAGAAATCCACATAGGCGGAAGAATCTTAGCAGTGAGTGATGTATTTGATGCAATCACCTCAAAAAGGCATTACAGAGACAAGATGCCCATAAAAAATGCTCTTGATATTATAAAATCCGGTTCGTGGAAGCATTTTGACGGTAATATTGTTGATGCCTTCTTCATGATAAAATTGGACAGACTTGTTGACGTTTTTGTCTCAGAAGTCGAATCGGTTCTTCTTGATGAAGACAGAAATATACTATCAAAATATGATGTAAATTATTTGTATTACCTGCTTAATAAAGACAGTTCAGAATATACAAAAGAAGATTCAGATTTGATAGAATTATTCAACAGATACTACAATTGTAAAGCAGGAAAATAATTAAATGATAAAAAAAATATTGTTAACAGCAGTGATATTATCTTCTCCGTTTTTATCACAGACAAAAAGTTTTTCTCAAGAAGCAAACAGAAATATTATAAAAACACCGGTTTCAACTTTTAATAAAGAAAATTTGAAACTGATAAAAAACAATGAACTGACAAACGATTTTGTCAGAATAATCACATTTTCACAGAATACAGCTGCTGCAAATTCAATAAATCCTGCAAAAATAGACTATGCAAAAAAATATGCTGAAGCCAATGAAAAATTTACACAAGGAAATATAACAGCGGCATATAAAGACTACAAAACCCTGCTTCTTGCCATGAACGGAGATGATTTTGTGAATCTGGGCTTTGCTTACAAGTTTGCGAACATAGGGTTATTTTCTTTAGCACAAGAAGCTATCAACAATGTCCAAGACAGAGAATTATACAACTATCAAATACAACTTATAAAGTCAAAATTATTTCCTCAAGTAGTTCTATCTTATGATGACGAAATTCAACTTGCACAAAATTATACAGAAATTTATTACAACAATCTCGCATTCGAAGTTGCCAGAGATATGAACAAAATGCCTGAAAGACTAAAACGATCTGATTACGCTCATTTTATACTTTCACAGGCATACTACAATATCAAAGAATACAACAAAGCAGTGAATGAAATAAACAGAGCATTGTCAATAAACCCTGATAATGCCAACTACATCAAATATAAAGCTCAAATTTTTTGTGAAACAAATAAACTTTCTGATGCTGTAAAAACCCTTGATTCCCTTTTGAATCAGGATATAAATATACTTGATTACAAAAACGATGTAGAAGGTTTGAGGTATTATACTCTGGCTAAAGCAACAAAAGACAGAGCTAAATCAAGATTCTATCTTGCTAACTATTTTATAAAAACAGGAGATAACACAAGAGCAATTAAAGAACTGAATCAAAATATAGCCCAGAACAAAAAAGATTACCAATCAACAACACTGCTTGCAGAAATTTATTTCAGGCAAAACAACCTTGCTGATGCAATGGATTTATATGAAAAAGCATATAAAATCAAAAAAAATTATCCGGAAACTTTAATTGGAATTGCTAACATGTACCTTTTCAAAAAAGATTACAAAAATGCGCTTGAGTTCTACATTAAAGCATCCAAAAAAGATAAAAATAACACAGAAGCTTTGATAAATGCCTCACTTTGTTACAAAATGCTTGGCATAACAGATAAATCAACAGAATACGCAAATAAAGTATTTGAAAAAGATAAGGTTAATGCAAAAACTTACTATACGGCTTCAAAAATTGATGAAATAAAAAACATTCAGTATTTAAAAAAAGCAGTTTCCCAAAACCCGATGTTTATTGATGCTTGGCTTGATCTTGCTGATATTGCGATAAAAAATAACCGTGCAGATTTAGCAAAAACATACATCAAACCTGTAAAATATGTAGACAGCAAAAATTATCGTTATTACTACTATTCAGGACTCATCAAAAAACAACAGGGAAACAAAGATGCAGCAGCACAGGACTTTAAAAAATCACTTGAAATTAATCCTTTCTTTGTTGATGCTTCAAAAGAACTAAACTCGCAGTTATAGTTAAAGATTAGGAAATAAATGAGTAAACTAAATATTCTCATCGTCGAAGATCATGCGTTAACAAGATTCGGCTTGAGAACTGCATTCGAAGATAGCAGCTCTAATATATGTATATATGAAGCAGAAAATGCACAAAAAGGTCTGAACATTCTTGGAAAAGAAAACATAGACATTGTTATTATGGATCTCGGATTACCAGATATGGATGGAATAGAAGCCACAAAGATAATAAAAACAAAATATCCGTCTAAAAAAGTTATTATACTTTCTTCTCATGAAAAGGAAGAAGATGTAATGAAAGCACTAAATGCAGGTGCAAATTCTTATTGTACAAAAGATGTCGAACCTGAAAGATTATTGGAAATAATAAACTCAGTAAGCAAAGGTGCAGCTTGGTTTGACCCGAAAGTAGCTCAATTTGTTTTAAATGCAGCATCAAGCAGAAAAAATGAAACTCTTCAAATTACAAATCAAACAAAAACAACTGAATCAAATCTTACGGCAAGAGAGAGACAGGTTCTAACCTTAATTTCAGAAGGTTTTACAAATAACGAAATAGCACAAAAACTTGATGTGAGCATAAACACAACCAAAGCTCATGTCTGTAACATACTGCAAAAACTCGGTGTCCAAGACAGAACACAAGCAGCCATAAAAGCACTCAAAGATAAAATAATATAAATAGATGAATTTCTCCTGATTTCAATTGATAATTATTAACTTATCAATTAAAATTACAACTAAAGTATGAGAAGAAAGAGATATAAAAATGGTAGCTATTGCTAAGATTTTAATAATCGATGACAGCCCGAAATATCTGGCTGATGCACTTCCTTTATATGGATACGAGGTTGAAACAGCAACAGACGGACTTCAAGGAATAAAGAAACTTACTTCAGAAAAGAGTGACTTTGATATGATCCTTTTAGATGTAATGATGCCTAATATGGATGGTTGGGAAACACTCAAAGCTATCAGAATGAACAAAAAGTTTGCAAACATTCCAATCATAATGATTACCGCACTGAATGAAGAACAAAAAGAAATATCAGGTTTAAAGTTCGGAGCTGATGACTATGTTGTAAAACCATTTATACTCCCCAACCTGCTGGCAAGAATCGAAGCCCTTTTGAGACGTTCAAGCTGGCAAAAAGAAAAGGTAAATAATGTTGATTTAAAATTTGTGCAAGAAGGTGAAATAGAACCTTTAACAGCACGTGAAAAAGAAATTCTCAAAATGGTATCACAGGGTGCAAGCAACAATGACATAGCTGAAAAGCTGTTTGTCAGAGAGGTAACAGTAAAAACTCACCTTAACAGTATATTTAAAAAACTTAAAGTAAAAAACAGAACCCAGGCGGTATTACTCGCTATGCAGATGAGAATAATAGAAGATTAGAATATAAAAAAAATGGTATTATAGATATATCAGAGTAATAGGCAGCTAAGGAGAATTTCTATGGCAAATTACACAAAAGAAGAAGTTTTTGATTTGATTATTAAAAAACCAAAAGAATATGAAGATTACAAAAATTCTCAAGAAGAATTGGATCTCAGTGAATTGGATTTTTCAAATCTTACTCTTGAAGGCATTGATTTGTCAGACGCAGACCTTAGCGGCTGTTCATTTAATGAAACAAATTTTACTGAAGTTAACTTCTCAAATACTGACTTGACTTCAGCTGATTTCTCGCGAGCACACCTTGTCGAGTGTGATTTTTCAGGTGCGCTTTTAAACGGAACAGATTACAGCTACGCAACAGTCAGCTATTGTAACTTTACGGATGCAGACATGGCTGGTGCTGTGTTCAATGAAAGCGATTTGGAAAATTCTGACTTTTCCGCAGCAGAAAATATGACAGCTGTAAGATTTGATGAATCTACTGTATGGCCTGATACAGATTTGCTTCCTGAAGATTTTGATACAACATATACACGTGACCTGTCATCACTTGAAGACGATGATGACACAGTAAGTCACGATTATTAAGCATTAAAGATTAATTTTTCTTATAAGCTGCTCTGCTATTTTTGTGCTGGATTCAGGATTTTGTCCTGTAACAAGATTTGCATCAGAAACAACATTTTCTTGCCAGGGAGACGCTTCATTAAAATAAGCCCCCAGCTGTTTCAGCTTGGATTCCAATGAAAAAGGAACCATCTTCTCTTTTTTCACAAGTTTTTCTTCTTCATTTGTGAAAGAGGTCAATTGCATACCTTTTACAATAGGTTCGCCTTTTTTGGTTTTGGCTTTTAACAATCCTGCTGGTCCGTGACAAACTGCACCTACCGGTTTATGTTCATTATAAAACCATGAAACAACTTCACCTAAAAAATCATCTTTTGCAAGATCAAACATTGGGCCGTGTCCGCCGGGTAAGAATACTGCATCATATGTCTTGTAATCAACTTCGCTGAGTTTTTTTGTATTATCTAAATATTCTTTTGTATAATCCCATTCAGTCGGATTCTCACAAAGCAAACTGGCAGGATCAATTGGAGACACACCGCCAAGGGGGCTGGCAACCGTAATATCCAATCCGGCATCTTTAAACCGATAAAATGGAACGGCAAACTCCTCAAGCCAGACCCCTGTTTCTGTTTTATTCGAATCATCCATGTGGGATGTATTTGTAACTATTATCAAAATTTTCTTATTATCCATATATACTCCTTATCTTTTATACAAGATAAAATAATTAATTTTAAATTTCATTGGAGTAAAGTATTAAAATACAACAAATATATGATGTGACTTTGTACCTTAATTCTTAAGATTGTTATAGGGGAAGATGTATAAAAAGAAGTAAAAATCTTTCCGGGGATTAGGGGAAAATTGCTTACAAGGGAAGAGAATGAAAATATAACATCTGAATTTTCCAGCCGGTTAAAATTAACTTATAACTGGTTTAATGGAAATTTCACAAAAATTTTACAAGACACTTTTGTTGAATTCTGGGGAAATAATGCAGAAATAAAACTAGTCAGTATCAGTGAAAACACGAATATTCTATCTTCAAATGAAGAATTTTTCGTTACCCAAATCAGGCTGAATAAAGAACTTTCTGTTTTTATCAGACTTTCAAAACAAATTGTCAAATCTCTTTTAGAAGGTATTTTAGGCTCTAATGAAAAAATTTTTAACATTGAAAAAATAACCGAACTTGAAGCAAAAATCCTTACCGGATTTGATGACTTTTTATACAAAAACTTTTCTCATCTAATCAAAACAGCAAACAACCTTCCTAAAAACAACACAAATTATAATGAATGCAATTTGACTTTCTTTGTAAAAGAAGGAATAAAAACACTGGGGAAAATAGTTATAAAAATACCCGTTGTTGCAATTACCCCTGAAAATATTGCATTAGGAGAAGAAACTTTCAACATTACAAACTTTTTATCCAGCACAGCAGAAATTAACTTGTCTGTCGGAACAACAAGGCTGCGGCTTAATGATGTAAAAAATTTGGAAAAAGATGATATTGTACTGTTAGAAAACAGCAGTGCAGCAAAAATGACATTGAAATACGGGAATTATTGCTGTGATGTAAGAATCGCACCGAACCCGGCTATTATGATTGATTATGAAAATTTTGATGAAAATGGAGGGAAATCTATGACCGGCCCTGATATATATAATATGTGGGACACCATACAGGTTGAGATAGGTGCTGAATTTGAAAAAGTAAAACTAACTCTTGGAGAACTTAAACAAATCTCTGAAGGTCTTGTTGTTGATATAGGTTCTGTATATGACAACAAAATCGATTTGAAAGTTGAGGACAAAATTGTTGCCTCAGGAGAATTGGTCATTATAAATGATAGGTACGGAGTCAAAATCAACGAAATCTTCACTGAAGAAAAACAAGAAGCATCTGATAATGCACAATATGCTCAAGAATATGATGATATTGAAGAAGAAAGTGCTGATGAAGTCGAAGATTTTGAAGAGAATAATACACTCCCACCTCAAGAAGACGAAGATGAAGACTTCAAAGAAGAAGACTTTGATTATTCAGACTTTGATGTAGACGAAGAAGATATTTAAAAAACAGGGAAACAAATATGGGTGTATATTTAATAAATTTTCTTATATATTCAATGGCAATGGTAGGATTATTGTTTTTATGTCTGATGATATACAAAAAAACAATGATAGATAACCGTTTCACAAAAAATGACAACGATTTAAAAATAGAAAATGCCCTCAATCTTTCTCAAAGAAAAACACTCTACGTTATCAAAGCAGGAAATGAAAAATTTCTTATAGCTGCTGATGTAGACAGAACATCTTTTCTTGCAAAGCTGAATCAAAATATACAAGAAAAAACTCCTCAAAATATCTTACCTGTTCCCCAAACAGCTCAAACTATAAAAAAAACTCAACAAGAATCACAGGTTATTGATTACAGCGAAGTTATGAATGCAATTAAAACAACAAGAAATTCTCAAAAACAACCTGTTATGAAAGAAATGTTGAGAAAACTTTCCGAACCAATAAAAAAGGATTAAATAAAAAAGAGGAATATAAAATAAAATGGATATTTTATTAAAAGATATGAATCCGGTTTTACAAATGTTGATGGTAATGACGATTTTTTCGATGCTACCATTCTTTTTCACATGTATGACCAGCTTTTTAAGATATGCAATAGTATTTTCAATGCTCAAACAGGCTCTGGGTACACAGCAGGTGCCACCGGCAATCGTACTTCTCGGTCTGTCAATAATCCTGACAATTTACACAATGAGCCCTGTATTTTCAAAAATGTGGGATATGGGGTCAATTCCATATCAGCAAAACGGAGACATTGTAGGAGCCGTGGTTGAAGGTTCAAAACCGCTTAAAGAATTTATGATGAAACAAACCAGACAAGAAGATATGACATTCTTTATTCAATTGTCAGGTGCACCAAAACCCAAAACTCCTGACGATATAACTATCTGGCAAGTTGCACCGGCTTACATAATAAGTGAGTTGAAAACAGCCTTCGAAATAGGTTTTGTTATATATGTACCGTTTATCGTACTGGACTTAGTTGTAGCAAATGTACTGCTGGCATTAGGTATGTTTATGCTGTCTCCAACAATTATCTCATTGCCATTTAAACTGCTGATATTTATTGCTGTTGATGGCTGGAGCATGATTGTTCACGGACTCGTAACCAGCTTCAATTAACAATATCAGTAAAGGAAAAATATTATGGAAATATTACTTGAATATATGGGAAAAGGGCTAATAACAATGCTTATGATATCAATGCCATGTGTACTTGTTGCAGCAGGAGTAGGTCTGGTTGTTGGTATTTTGCAAGCTGTTACTCAAGTTCAAGAACAAACTATTGCTGCCGCGCCCAAAATTCTTGCTGTATTTTTAGTTTTGATGATTATGGGAGTAGGCTATATAAAACTTTTAACAAATCTTTTGCAGGAAGGTTTCCAACTTGCATTCAATCAAATACCGGCAGCTGACAGCTATGTTCTGTCCTCAAATTATCACAAATATACAAAACCATTCGATGCAGAATTCAAACAAGGGTCAGGAAGATTCGATAAACAAGAAATCGGTGATATTATGAGAAATCCCGGAAAAATCCCTTTCATAGACTACAACTCAAAAATCAAACATTATCCGTCTGACAGAATGCCAAACCCGAGACCCAATCTAATTGAAACAAATGCAATAATGAATCGTTAATGAAGAAAACAGCATAAGGAATATTTATGAAAAAATTACTTTTATTTTTGTCATTATTAATACTGCCACAGTTCTTGATTAATGCACATGCAATAGAATCCGGTGCTGTTTTAAATCTTCATACAAATGAAAGTTATATTCTGGATCTTAAACAACGTCCTAAAGATATTCAAAACAGCAATCCCAGAATCGTTAAAGCAGAGAGTGTAACTGAAATTTTTACAACTGATTCAAATCTTATAATAACAACCTATGAAGAAGGTATCGCATATATTACATTCAAACTTAACGAAAAAAATACAACAATTAAACTTCTGATTGATGACAAAGCAGATGAAGACAAAGGGCTGTTGAAACTGGATAAGCCGGAAAATGAGATTAAACACTGATGATAGATACAATATTAGAAGCATTTCCTAAATATTTTCCTGAAATAAATAGCGGACTCAGTGCAGGCATATTTATTTTTGCAAGAGTACTCGGATTCATCAGATTTGCTCCTGTTTTAAACAGAAAAGAAATTCCCGGATTTGTTAAACTTTCCTTTGCAATGGTACTTACAATAATCTTAATGATGACTGTCGAGACACATGCAGTACCTAAGGGGACATCACTTGTTCTTGGTATTATTCTGAACGTCGTTGGAGGAATGATAATAGGTTTTATAGCTAACTGTATAGTCTTAGCAATAGCAGCAGCGGGTGATATGATAAACATGCAAATGGGACTTTCCTCTGCAATGGTTTTGGATCCAACTGCCGGTGCTCAGGTTTCTATTTTAGGGAATTTCTTTGGATTACTTGCTGTAATACTATTTATAAATATAGGTGGTGTTTACTGGCTGATAAATGCTCTGCATAGAAGCTTTGAGATATTTCCGATTTACGCAAACGCAATACCGCTTGACCAAATAGTAAATAAAGATTATCTTATTACACTAACTTCAAACGTTCTATATGTCGGACTGCAAATAGCTTCACCAGTGCTTCTTGCTACACTTGGACAGGATTTAATTCTCGGTATAATTTCAAAAACAGCTCCACAGGTTAACGTTTTCCAATTAAGTTTTCTTTTCAAACCTGTTCTCGGTGCTGCAATACTTCTGTGGATTATGCCAATTATATTTAATGTAATTGATGATTATTTTCTGTCATTTGCAAAAATATTTTAACTATTTTAAATCTTCATTAAAATACCCGACAAAATATTTTAAATTCCTTATAGCCTCATCAAAACTATACTCTCTTGGCTCGTTAGTTCTCTTATTTAAAAGGACAATTTTTTTCTTATCATTATCAACATTCAAAACAGTATAACAATGCCATCTGCGCCCATCATCCATTTTTTTCATGCCGCTTCCAACAACAAAGCTGTAATCATTGGAATGTGTGTTACCTAATCTCTCGAAAAGCGCATAAACTTCTTTCTTATAAGATTTTAAATTTAGATTCAAAGAAGTTTCTGCTAAAACATAAGGTTTTTTGCCGGTAAACATTTCCATGAAATTAGAAACCTTGTTATATTCGAAATTCTTTTTAAAAGGAAAGATAATTTTACTGATTAAAGGTTTTTTGTCAGGGTATTTTTTTAAAAGTTCAGACATTGCTGATTCAAAAGCAAAAATCACCGGATTTTTTTGTTTTGCCAAAATTTCCGAATATTTGGGATTGCTTTGTGAAACAAAGAAATCTTCTTGATTACCTCTTACATTTTTAAAATTTACACGAAAACTTTCACCCTGATTTAATACATTTTTAAGAGAAGGAGTATTCATGCAAAAAATATCTTTAAAGGTTTTTGATTCAATTGACGCGTTAAGATACACCCTTTGCACATTATCACTTAAAACATTCCTTCCTTGAGAAGAACGCGTTAATGCTTCTAAAGATGAAAGCATATAACAGTCAGAAAAAACCTGTTTTGACTGTTGTATCAAATTAAAATCTGTATTGTTGAAAGAACGGTAACAAATCATATTTATAAAAAATATAAATATAAAATTTTTTGCTATTCAAATTCAGCTTATGATGCCCAATTTTTCCAGTATAACTGTTCATAATATGAATATTTTTTCATCTCATATTCAAAATATTCTTTTGGACGAAATGGCCGTCTCAGCAGTTTCATTCCTGCTTCTTTAGGAGTCTTGTCTGCTTTATATTGATTACACTCTTTACAACACGTAACTATATTTTCCCAAATATCAGGACCCAAACGTGATTTCGGATAAACATGATCCAAAGTAAGTTCAGAAGCAGGAAATTTTTTCCCACAATACTGACAGGTATACTCATCTCGGACAAATATATTCTCTCGACTAAAAGGCAGTTCCTTATAAGGAACTGCCATATCATAGTTAAGCTTTATAACTTTAGGTATATAAGTATTGTCTATACTAATATAATCTTCTATATTTTTAATACGTTCGTCACACTCTGCCTTACCTTTTAACAACAAAACCAATGCTCGCTTCCAGCTGCATATTCGAAGCGGCTCATTTTCAGAATTCAATAAAAGCACCCGACTCATATCTTCATCTTTCTTGTTATTACATTTGTAGTATAACATATTTTTATAAAAAAAATAAGTGTAAAAATCAGATTTATGAAGAAATATTGCAAACGAATTCTTCTCTGAAACCTGCATAAAACTTGTATTCTTCACTAAAACCTTTTAAAATAATCTTTATGAAAAGAGCATTTATAATAATCGGATACACGTTAATAGTTCTGGGTGCAGTTTCTATGATTGCGCCTTTTTTATGGATGTTGAGCGTGTCATTTATGACAGATTCTCAGATCTTTTCTTACCCGCCCAAAATTCTTCCAAATCCGATTATACTCAAAAACTATCATGACGTTTTTACCAGACTGCCTATCACAAGATTTTTCCTAAACAGCCTCTTCGTTGCGGCAACAACTACAATTTTTCAGGTTCTTTTTTCATCAATGGCAGGTTTTGCTTTTGCAAGAAGCAAATTTAAATACAAAGATTTTATATTTTTTTTATTCCTGCTGACAATGATGATTCCTCCTCAGGTTAACATAATTCCTCTGTTCTTTTTAATGAGAGAACTTCATTGGATTGACACATATCAGGCATTAATTCTTCCCGGCATATTCGGAGGTTTTGGTGTATTTTTAATGAGGCAATGGTTTAAGGGAATGTCCTCAGAAATTGAAGATGCAGCAAAAATAGACGGATGTAATTTCTTTGAAATATTTTTCAAAATTGCACTGCCACTTTCCACTCCGGCAGCTGTGACACTGGGTCTTTTTACATTTATCACAACATGGAACAGTTTCATGTGGCCATTAATAGTAACAAATTCAGAAGCAATAACAACCCTTCCGGTAGCAGTTTCCCAGTTTAGAGGAAGCTTTAGAGAAATAATAATGTGGGGAGATTTGTGCGCCTGTTCGGTTATATTATCAATTCCTGTAATTTTAGTTTTTTTAGCAGGTAAAAAATATTTCATAAATGATATGCTGGCAGGGGGTATCAAAGAATGATACAATTAAAGAAATAATCCTCCAGTTGGGTAATTCTTATTTTGCTATAAAAGATTTAAGATAAGTTTCCCAGTGTAAAGGAAGAAATCAGAATGGAAAAGACAGAAGGAAAACTATTAATTGTTGACGACAATGCAATGAACATAGAATTGCTTGAAGCAACATTAGAACCTTTAGGTTATGAAATTTTATCATACATCAACCCCTTAAAAGCTTTGGAAGATTTAAAAGATGTTAAAATTGATTTGGCATTGATTGATGTCGTCATGCCTGAAATGGATGGTTTTAATTTTACCGAAAAATTCACTGAAACACACAAAAATACACCTGTCATCTATGTAAGTGCTCACGGAGCAAATGAAAACAAAATCAGAGGATACAATCTGGGTTCTTTTGCTTATATTGAAAAACCTTTTGATGTAAATACAACACGTGCACAAGTAAAAAGCGTTTTGAAACTGAAACACATGCAAGATGAACTTTTAAAAGAAAAAAAGAAACTTGATATTATCTATGAATTCACCAAAGATGAAATTATACTTGCCGATTTGAATTTCAATATAATTTCACAGAACCACAAACTTTTGACCAACAAAAAATATTTAAACAAAAGTTTTATTGAAATACTTAAAGAAAATAATCAAACAGAAAACATTGAATTATTACTAGAGTTTGTTAAATCAGAAAATGAATATATTTCATTCAGAGTCATCATAGAAGAAGAAAAATACACAAAAACAAATATATCAAAAATACATGTAGCGGACAGTTCCGCTGGTTATTTAATTGTCATGACTGACTTGACAGAAGAAATTAAAGCAGAAAGAGACCGTGAAAGATTTATAGAAATGCTTACGCATGACTTAAAAACACCTGTCAGGGCGGAAAAAAGAGCTCTTGAACTGCTTCTTGACGGCAGCTTTGGAGAGTTAAATGAAGAGCAACAAGAAATGGTAAAAGAAATTCTTCATTCTTCTCGATATATGATAAGAATGACAGATAATGTGCTCACAAGATATAAAATAGACAATGGTCAATGCAAATTACATAAAAATCCAAACTCAATAAAACAAATTCTTCAATCAAGCATAGACGGCTTAAAATACCTTCTTGAAGAACAGAATCAAACAATAAAAATCAATACAGATATAACTAATGATATTTTGAACTTTGATGAACTTGAAATGAAGAGAGTTATAACAAATTTAATAGCAAATGCTTCAGAATATTCTCCGCCTGATACAACAATCTACATATCAGTAAAACAAAATCCCGATAATATTGAAGTATCTGTTCAAGATGAAGGACCGGGTATTGCAGAAGACAAACTGGAAACAATATTTAATGAATACATCTCCGGTGCAGAACGATTTAAAAAAGTAGGATCCGGACTTGGTTTATTTATTTCAAAAAAAATAATAGAAGCACACAATGGTAAAATTTATGTGGAATCAAAACCGGGTTGCGGTGCAAAATTCACTTTCTGTATACCTTATGAACAATCATTAGATGTTGAAATCACCCAAAATTAATTTATTTTTATCGGTTCACAATAATATATATAGTTTTTTATTACCCGATTAGACTTTTTTGATAAGACTTTGTTAAAATCTTTCATAAAGTTTTTTTCAACAAATTCTGCTTGTTTTTTCTTATAACAATCATTGGAATAAATATGCATAACTCTCTCTCGTAAACTTTATACTCTATGGCAACGTTCAGATATAATATGCTATAAATATTGATAAAAAGCCTTGCTCTTTTGTCAGATTTTGAGGATACTTAAGAAAGACTTAATAAAAAGAATTCTGATTTTAAATATATAGAAAAACCTGACAATCAACTCGGAATAATTAAATATGCAGGATTGGAGAAAAAAACTTAAATTCATATTGATTACAGCAGCCTTTGCTATATTGATTCTTATAGTCCTAACAAACGTCGTTAAGATGACACAGGTTTCAGAAAAAGATTATCGTACTTATGAGCAAGGGCTTCAGTATCTTAACAAAAAAGATTATGAAAATGCATTCTTCAATTTTTCCAATGTCTCAAAAAATTCTGCAATATATGAAATAGCACTTTTACATCAGGCTCTTTGTGCTGATGAACTAAAAGATGTGGATACAGCTGCTAAAAGATACAAGCTCTTTATAGAAAAGTATCCGGACTCTGTTTTTATACAAAAGGCCTATTATGCTCTGGCACAAAATTATTTTAGAGCAGAAGAATTTTCAAAATCAGAAAAGACCTTCAATGCAATAAAAAGAAACTTTAAAGACAGTGAATATAGTATAGCTTCAAACTATTACCTGGGACTAATATACAAAAAACAGAATAAACAAAAAGCAAAAAACTTTTTTATTGAATATTTAAAATCAGCATCTGATGGAAGATATGCTATGGCTTGCGTTAATGAAATTCTTTCATTGAACCCGGAGCTTAACCAAACGGATTATAGCGTCATAGGAAAAACGTATCTTAAAAACGGCAATATTAAAGAAGCAATTAAAAATCTTAATAAATCATATATGTCATCAAGCTGGGGATACATTTCTATTGCTGATAAAAAACTCGGAGAATATCAAAAAAGCAGAGAAATTTTTGAAAACGGATATTCAAAATATTCTCACAATATTTCTCAGGACGACTTGAAAGAGTTTATTGAAAACTATGTAAACATCTATCCGCAAGGACCTCAAAGCGGGTTATATAAAGTCTTAGAAATTTCACAAGCAGTAAATGCAGCAGGCACTGACTATATCCTTTATAGACTCACAAAATATGAAAATAATGAAACAAAGTTTAAATTATACAAAGAAATTTTCACCAAATATCCAAAAGGCAACTATGCATCAGATGCATTAGCAAATCTTTTCTGGCAGGCTTATAAATTAAATAAATATGATGAAGCGATGAAACTCGGTCAAATTCACCTAAGAGATTATCCAAACACAAATGCTTCCGCCAGAGTAATGTTCTGGATGGGGAAAATAGCCGAAAAACAGGGACTGAGAAATGAAGCAAAAGGATTTTATCAAAGACTTTTAGAAAAATATCCCGATGATTATTATGCCTTTAGAGCAGCTAAAAAGCTGAGCTTTTCTTCGCATGGTTCTGGCTGGAAAACAAAAACCTCTCACCGACTGCCTGAATCCGAACAGATTATGCTATTTCCTATTAGACATACAAACATTTCAGATGACAATTTAACCCTCATAAATACAATTATCAAGCTGAAAGATTATTCACTTCTTGGAGAAATAGAACCTGATAATAAAGTTATAAAAAGCTGGCTTTTGTATAAAGAAGGCAAATATGCCTCATCAGCAGCACTTGCCAGAGATGCAATTTCTGAACTTGAAACAAAACCTTCGTTTTCTGATGGCATCTACAAACTGGCATATCAGCTTCACTTTCAGGAATATATCAATAACAATGCAAAATATTACAGGCTTGATGCTTATTTAGTGGCAGCATTGATTAGAGAAGAAAGCTACTATAATCCAAAAGCAGGAAGCGCAGCAGGCGCAATGGGTCTTATGCAGCTCATGCCTTCGACTGCATCTTATATTGCTTCCCAAAAAGGTATCAAATATAACGGTTCATCCTCTCTTTACAATCCTGAAACTAATATAACACTTGGCTGTGCATACCTTGATTATGCAAAACAAAAACTTCACAACAATGACTTACTGGCTGTTGCATCATATAATGGAGGTCCCAATGCCGTAAGAAACTGGCACGAAAACCTCAATTATGACAATTTTGATGAGTTCATTGAAAATATTCCTTACGTAGAAACAAAAGATTATGTAAAAAAAGTATATAGAAGCTATTGGGTATACCTGAATGTATACTAGATTATTATTCCTATAAAAAGATATAATAAATTTATGGAAAAACTCATAGAAATCAAAAATCTGGATATGTATTATCCCATACAAAGCGGAGTTTCTTTCTCTAACAAAGCCAAAGAATATCTCCATGCCCTAAATGGTATAAACCTTGACATATATAAAGGAGAAATTCTCGGACTTGTCGGTGAATCAGGATGCGGTAAATCAACACTGGGTAAAGCCATACTTAAACTCATAAACCCGGAAGGCAAAGTATTTTACGAAGATGAAAATATCTTAAGTTTCGACAGCTGTCAGCTTAAAAACTTCAGGAAAAAAGCACAACTTATATTCCAGAATCCATATTCAAGCCTCGATCCAAGAATGACTATATATGAAATTCTGAGAGAACCGCTGGTTGTTCACAAAATAAGAAATAAAGAAGAGATAAGAAAAAGAATAACAGAAGTAATTGAACTGACAGGACTTGATCAAGAATCGCTAAAAAGATATCCGCATGAATTTTCAGGCGGTCAAAGACAAAGAATTGCAATAGCTCGAGCTTTGATACTAAAACCGGAATTTCTTGTGGCAGATGAGCCTGTTTCTGCTCTTGATGTAAGTATTCAGGCACAAATTATCACCCTTTTAAAAGGCTTAAAAGAAAAACTAAACCTTACGGTTTTATTCATTTCACATGATCTTGGTGTAGTAAAATATTTATCAGACAGAATTGCAGTAATGTATCTGGGCGACATAGTCGAACTCTCAACAGCAGAAGAGCTTTTCAAAAATCCAAAACACCCTTATACACAGGCCTTAATCTCAGCAGTACCATCTATTCACAAAAAAGAACAACAAGAAATAAAACTTGAAGGAGATCTTCCTTCGCCCAAAAATCCGCCTAAAGCTTGCAGATTCCACACAAGATGTCCATATGCAATGGATATTTGTTCTAAAACTACACCTGAAATAATAAAAATTTCAGAAACTCATTATGTAAAATGTCATTTATATGACTAAAAAAGTTCCTTAACAGGAACTTTTTTTAAGTTATTTATTTTGCATATTTTAAGAATCTTTGAACTTTCGTATACATCATTTCTTCTTTAATTTTTAATTTGCCATTTGCATCAGGTCCGATTACGAAATGAGCAGGTATTTTATAATCACTCGTAGATGGTTGTCTTAAGCAGGTAATTTTGTAATCATTACCCTGTTTTGTGATTTTCCTTTCAGTATAATAGTTTTTATACTTGGTCAGCTTTGCACCATTCGCACCAATTCTCATCTGGTTAAAATACTGCTTAGTATCAGCAGTAACAGTAGCAGTAGTACCGTCTGGTTTCATAACAACTCTGATTATTTTCGCATTTGGAGCGTAAAATTCAGTGATTGTATCACTGTATGTATTTGCAGCATTTACATACTTATTAAAAAAAGCAAGAGCCTCTTCGGGTGTAGCTGCATTTGCAGCCATGCCCATAACAAAAACACATAACAATGCTAATATTTTCTTCATGTTCACTCTCTCCTTAAAAGTTACTATTAATCTTATATATATTATATAACGAAAACAATGCCTGTTTGTTCAGAAAAAATCCAATATTTTACAAAACAAAATCAGAGTTCAGATTGAAATTAAATTACATTTTCAACCTAAACTCTGAAAAATGTTAAATTGTTTAGTATTCTGGTATTTCAGAAGAACTTACCTCTACAATTTTAGGATTTTTCCAGAGCCTTTCGGATATGTAGTTTTAGCTCTATATCTATCTGTGTAAAAACCAAATTCATCTTTCAAAGACGTATAAATGGTTTTTTCTTCATCCGTTTTTTTTGTTTTAACTATTACATTGCGGTTTGCATTGTTATCATAAATAGATTCGTTTTCCACTTTATATTTTTTCCATTTGTAAGAACTTCTTCTTTAGAAATTTTTCTTCCATCTTTATGCTATAATACGCCCCAATATCTCCAACCTATCCTATTAGGTATTATGATAGAGTTTCAGCAGTTTTATATTAAAAAAATTTGTTTTAACATTTGTTTACAAACTCGTTCTCACAAAAAAAGAAGGTGTCTTTTAGAAACTTTGACACCTTCTTTTTATAATATTGTTCTTAATTTCCTGAAACTTGAATCAAACTGTAAGCAGAACTCCAAGGGTTTGTAGATTTTGCCATATTTCTCACCCTTTTGAGTTTTTGTGCTTGCAATTTTTCTTGTTCTTTTTTAGCTTTAGCCGTCTTAGATGCACTTGCTTTTCTGATTTTAAGATTAGCATAAATCAAATTCAAAGCTTTTTGATATGAATCTGTTTTATAATTAGCTTTAACTTGAGCAGGATAATTATAGTTTGCATAATCATAAATATTCATAATTCTTTCTTCACAAGAAAGATTGTCATCCAATATTCCACCTTGAACAGCTACATCAGATTTATAAACAACAGAAATCAAAGCCAAAGGATTATACTTTGCTGTCATCATCAAGTCTACTGCTGTTAAATCAGCTTCCTTGTCATTTTCTTTTGCAACCTTATTAGAGGATATTGTTTTTAAAAGACTTACTGTCGCAGCACCTTTTTCAGTTGAAGTTGTCGGATTGAAAGATGAAATTGCATTATTCAAGATTGAAGATTTAGCAGTATGCCCGTTAACAAGATGTCCTATTTCATGTGCAACAACAGCAGCAAGTTCATTGTCATTTTCTACATATTTTAAATCACCGCTATATATATAAACAACTTGTGTATATGTAGACTCATTATTCATATTTTCATTATCAGTAACTTTAAAAGTAACCGTTGCAGGCATTTTGTTCGCCTTAACAATATTCTGACCAATTGTATTCAAATGATTAACATTTTTAGTTTCAAACCAATTTGTTGATGTATTATATGAAGCAGCAAATACGCTCACTGAACTCATAAAAAAACATAAAACAATTCCAAATAATTTTTTCATACTTATACTCCCTTATACTTTAAAAATATTATAACAAATAAAAAAGCGGCATCTATAAGACACCGCTTTTTTTATTAAGAATATTAATTATTCTACCGTAAAATCAGGAGCTCCGAACATGCCTTCGATTTCTTCCAAAATAGCAGAAGGTTTGCGAGCATTGTTCTTTTGAGCTGCTCTTCTTTGTGCTTCTTTGTCTTTCTCTTCAGAAGCATGAGTTAAGTGGTAGTAACCTGTTCCGGCAGGAATCAATCTACCGATGATTACGTTTTCTTTAAGACCTCTTAACAAATCTTTCTTACCGTCAACAGCTGCCTCTGTAAGGATTCTTGTTGTCTCCTGGAAGGAAGCTGCTGATATAAAGCTTTCTGTATTCAAAGAAGCTTTTGTAATACCCAGAAGAACCGGTTCAAATGTAGCCGGCTGTCCGCCTGCTTCTTCAACTGCCTGATTTTCAAGTTCAAGCATTTGTATTTCAACCAATTCACCCGGAAGAAGTTTTGTATCGCCTGATTCAACAACTTTAACTTTCTTTGTCATCTGACGTACAATAATTTCGACGTGTTTATCAGCAATTTCTACACCTTGTGAACGGTATACTCTTTGTACTTCATCAACAAGGTATTGTTGAGCTGCTTCAATACCATTCAACCTGATTACGTCATGTGGGTTCAAAGGACCGCTTGTTAAAGGTTGACCAACTTTTATCTGTTGTTTGTCCTGAACAATAATGTTCGAATCAATAGGATATTTGATTTCTGTTCTGCCGTTTTCATTAACGAGATATAATCTCGGAACATCATCTTCAATCTCAATTTCAGCAACAGCATCAAATTCAGCAAGAATAGCAGAATCTTTCGGCTTTCTACCTTCAAGAAGTTCTTCTACTCTCGGAAGACCCTGTACGATGTCACCTGTTTTTTGTCTTTCAAATACAAGGTTAGCTAACATATCACCACGTAATACGAGTGAACCTGAATCAACCTGCAACATAGTACCCGGGCTGATTAAGTAAGGACGACCAATTCTTATGACAACAGAATCTTTGTTTACCGAAACGATTCTTCCCGAAATAGGAGCAGTCTCTCCGCTTTCCGAAATAACGCCGTCACGTCTTACAAAATCACCTTCTTTAACAACAGGTTTTGTTTTAAGTTTTACTGTTTGCTCAACATTATCAGAGATAAGAAGCAATCTTCTCAAATCTTCTTTATCTGATTTATTGACAGCAACACCGTCATTTATAGCAAGTACCTGTGTTTTAGCAACCGGTTCTTTAGGAGCAATAACCTGACCGTCTTCAACAAGGAGTTCCGTTTGCAATGAAGCTTTATTTGTACCTTCAACTTCACGTCTAACGATTAAAGTTTCAAGTACAACCACCTTCAATGCATCATCTTTTGTCATTTCAACCATACCTTTTAAGTGGCTCAAATAACCCTGCATTTGAAGAACCAAACTTGTTCTTGTCAAAGTAGCACCATCAAGGTTTCTTACTCTTGCGCCATCTTTGTACTGCAATTGAGTAACTGGAACGATGCTGATAGCTTCGTCTGTACTTTCAAACTCAATACTTACAGATTTTGGTTGTATATCAAATTGTTGTACAGGTCTTACAAGAATTTGAATAGGCTTGTTAGTAATTGAATCTTCATCCAAAGAAGTTACATCAATTTCTTCATCAAGATCATCGATTTCTAAATTCTCCTCTTCAGATTCAAGGATTGTTACGATTGAAGTTTGCTTAGCTTTAATTTTTCCGGCAATTACCGTACCTGCTTCAACAACTTCACCCTCTTCAACTTTCAAATCGCCTATGTTATCCAGAGTATAAATTTCTCCGGGTCTTACAACAACTTCGTGGATAATATCATTAAATTCTTTAATTTCAACAATACCATCTATATGAGTATAAAGGTCTTTAACAACCTCTGTACCTGCTGTAACAAAAGTATTGTTTTCAACCATTTTCAAAGTTACATCTTTGCTGATTTGATGAACTTCTTCTGGAATGAATACGACTGATCCGGGTTTTGTAATGATTTGGTTTTCATCTACTTCTATACCCATATATCTGATTTCACCAGAAGATTGAACAGAATATTCATCATCAATCAACTCTGCAATAATCATTCCATTTTCAACAGAAGTATCAGCAGGAGATTTAACAATGTATTTTTCACCTGTCGAATCTACTGTCCAGAATTGTTCTTTCTTAGTAGTTTCAAAAGTTGCATTAGAAGGAGCAATAGAAGCAATAACGATTGTCAATTCTTTACCTTGAACAATTTTCTTGATTTTTTTACCTTCAAATTTTACTTCTTCAACAACAAGGTTTTCGCCAACTCTTACTTCACCGCCGTGTTCTGATGAAATATGAGTTTCAGCAAGTTTTTCACCTGTTTTGATTTTTTGGCCATCTTTAACAAGAATTTTTGAACCGCCCGGAAGGTTGTAGACGTCACCGCCTAATACCCATACAATACCGTTTTTGTTTGCAGTTCTTGAAACGTTACCTTGTCTGTCTTTCTTTTCATCTGCAACAAAATCTTCAAATAATACTTCACCTGACAAATCAGAGTTAATATCCTTTGTTGCTTTTTCAGTCAAACGGCTTCCGTCGCCTGATGAAGCAGGTTCAAATTCTGCAATTTGATCACCTTTTTTTACAGACATACCATTTACGACAAACATTTTAGCACCTGTCGGAATATGATATTTTCTTGTCATTTTAGAGCCTTTTAACTCAAGGTCACCTTCTTGTATGTTAACCTGAACAATATCACCGTGACGTGTTCTCATTTCTTTTGTTTTTAATTTAGAAATAATTTCACCGTCAATATCCGCATCTATGTGCTTCATAGCACCAGAACCTTTAAATACACCGCCTGTGTGGAATGTTCTCATTGTAAGCTGTGTACCAGGCTCACCAATTGACTGAGCTGCAATAATACCGATTGCCTCACCTACATCAACCATTTTTTGTGTAGTCATTGCCCAGCCGTAGCACTTGCGGCATACACCGTATTCAAGTGCACATGTTAATGCTGAACGAACTTTCAAAGAATGAAGATCAATTCCTTCAATTTTCTTGATATCTTCTCTGTCCATTGTTGTTCCTGATGCAACAACAACATTACCTTCAGCATCTTTGATATCTTCAGCAATTGTTCTGCCCAAAAGTCTTTCTTTTAAAGGTGCAACTACTTTTTCACCGTCTTTGATATCTGTCATTGTTATGAATTTTGTTGTATGACAGTCATCTTCTCTGATGATTACATCTTGAGCAACGTCAACAAGACGTCTTGTTAAATAACCTGAGTCAGCTGTTTTCAACGCTGTATCTACAAGACCTTTACGTGCTCCGTATGAAGAAATGATATATTCAGTTACAGAAAGGCCTTCTTTGAAGTTTGATTTAATCGGCAAGTCGATGATTTGACCCTGTGCATCTGCCATCAAACCACGCATACCAACCAGCTGTGATACCTGTGAAAGGTTACCTCTGGCTCCGGAGAACGCCATCATATATACCGGGTTTAATCTGTCAAAGTTTTCAACTACCTGTTCTGTCAACTTAGCCGTTGTTTCAGACCATGTATCAATAACCTTTGTATATCTTTCTACTTCTGTAATTTCACCTTTTAAATAGCGATTTGTTGACTTTTCAATTTCAGCTTCTGCTTCTGCAAGAAGTTGTTTTTTTACGGGAGGTACACTCAAGTCGCTGATTGAAATAGTTGTACCTGATTTTGTTGCATATTTATAACCAAGGTTTTTCAAATTGTTAGCCAATGTAGCTGCCTTTGAGCCGCCGTACTCAAGATAAACTTGAGCGAGAAGGTTATTCAATGCTTTTTTGTTCACAATCTGGTTTATGAACTCCATTGTTTTTTTATTATGTTTTTGAATTAATGTATCCATTTTTTCTTTTCTTCCCTCTAGTTTGTAATCTAGTGTCCCTTAAAGGTGTGGGCTCACTATGAAGATAACGAGTTTCTTACAGTTTCATTAAAGATGATTCTGCCGACTGTTGTTTCGATTCTTTCACCTTTTTCATCTCTGACAATAATTTTGTCATGAAGGTCAATAATCTTAGCTTCTAGTGCAGAAATTGCATCGTCAAAGCTGTAAAAATAGCCTTTAATTTCATCATCTCCATCATGATTTTTCAAGATAGTCAGGTAGTACATACCCAATACCATATCCTGTGTAGGAGTGATAATAGGTTTACCTGTTGCAGGAGCGAGGATGTTGTTAGTAGCTAACATTAACATTCTTGCTTCTGTTTGAGCCTCAATTGAAAGAGGAACGTGAACAGCCATTTGGTCACCGTCGAAGTCAGCGTTGAATGCTGTACATACAAGAGGGTGAAGCTGGATAGCTCTTCCTTCAACCAATTTAGGTTCAAATGCCTGAATACCCAGTCTGTGAAGAGTAGGAGCACGGTTAAGCATAACCGGGTGTCCGTCAATTACTTCTTCCAAGATATCCCAAACTACGGGTTCAGAACGTTCAATTTTCTTTTTAGCTGATTTGATATTTTGTACCAAACCGCGTTCAATTAATTTATTAACAACGAAAGGTTTGAACAGCTCAATAGCCATTTCTTTAGGCAAACCGCACTGATTCAACTCAAGGCTCGGACCTACTACGATAACGGAACGGCCTGAGTAGTCAACACGTTTACCCAGCAAGTTTTGTCTGAAACGACCCTGTTTACCTTCGATAATATTTGATAATGATTTTAACGGTCTGTTGTTAGGACCAACAACAGTTCTGCCTCTTCTGCCGTTGTCAATAAGAGCGTCAACAGCTTCTTGAAGCATACGTTTTTCGTTTCTTACTATGATTTCGGGAGCACCCATTTCAAGCAATCTCAACAAACGGTTGTTTCTGTTGATAACACGTCTGTACAAGTCGTTTAAGTCAGATGTTGCAAAACGTCCGCCGTCCAATTGAACCATAGGTCTCAAGTCCGGAGGAGTAACAGGAAGAACATCCATAATCATCCAGGTCGGTTCTGTATTAGACGCAATCAAAGATTCTATAAGTCTTAATCTCTTGATTAATTTTGCTCTTTTTTGAACAGAACCGCCCGCCTGAGCCAACTCACCTCTGATTTCTTCAACGAGTTCTGTCATATTGATTTCGCCAAGAAGTTCTTTTATAGCTTCAGCACCGATGCCTACTTTCAGAGCAGATTCTTCATTTTCGATGATAAAGTCTTCATATTCTTCTTCTGAAAGCAACTGATATTTTTTGAAGCCTGAATCAGCAGGTTCGATTACAACATAATTGTTGAAATAGATAACCTGTTCAAGATCTTTTAAAGACATATCCAAAAGTAATCCGAGATATGAAGGAATACCCTTCAAGAACCAGATATGAGAAACAGGCGCAGCCAGTTTAATATGACCCATTCTGTGTCTTCTTACTTTTGAGTCGGTAACTTCAACGCCGCAACGTTCACAGATGATACCTTTATGTCTTACTCTTTTATATTTACCGCAATAGCATTCCCAGTCCTTTGTAGGTCCAAAAATTCTTTCGCAGAACAAACCGTCTCTCTCTGGTTTCAAAGTACGGTAGTTTATTGTTTCCGGTTTTGTAATTTCACCGTATGACCATTTCAGTATACGCTCCGGAGAAGCGATACTAATTCGTATATAGTCAAAATAATCTATACTTGTAGACAATTTATTATCTCCTTATTAGTTATTCTTTAAATGTGGTAGGTGTTTCAAAGAAGTTAATATTTAACAGTTCCGAATCAATATCAGAAAGTGTTCTCTTAGCTGCTGATTTTCTCAAATCATCAGTATCAGACATTAAGTCAACTTCTTCACCGCCTTTTTTAGCAACAGTGATATCCAAACCGATAGACTGAAGTTCTCTAACGAGTACTTTAAACGATTCTGGGATACCCGGTCTTGGGATGTTGTCACCTTTAACGATTGCTTCGTATGCTCTTGATCGTCCGTTAACATCGTCTGATTTGATAGTTAACATCTCTTGAAGAGTATAAGCAGCACCGTAAGCTTCTAACGCCCAAACCTCCATCTCACCGAATCTTTGACCGCCGAATTGAGCTTTACCACCCAACGGTTGTTGTGTAACAAGTGAGTATGGACCTGTGCTTCTTGCGTGAATTTTGTCATCTACAAGGTGAACAAGTTTCAATACATAAGTCAAACCAACTGCAACAGGTCTGTCAAACGGTTCACCGGTTCTTCCGTCGATAAGTCTGACCTTACCGTCTTCGCCAACCCAGTCAACGCCCATTTTCTTAATACCTTTGAGCAGTTCTTCTTTGGTAACTTTTTCTGACATACCGTCACCGTACATTTCATCAAATGATGGGGCTTCGTAGTATTCCTTATTCAAGTATGCCGCCATACCTAGCAAGTTTTCATAAGTTTGGCCTACGTTCATACGGGAAGGTACACCAAGCGGGTTCAAAACTACATCAACAGGGGTTCCGTCAGGCAAGAAAGGCATATCTTCTTTTGGAAGAATTCTAGAAACAATACCTTTATTTCCGTGACGACCTGAAAGTTTATCACCAACAGATACCTTACGTTTTTGAGCAATGTAAACTCTGATAACTGTGTTAGCTCCCGGAGGCAGCTCATCGCCTTTTTCTCTGTCAAATACTTTAACGTCGACTACGCGTCCGCCTTCTCCGTGAGGAACTCTTAATGAGTTATCTTTTACATCTCTTGCTTTTTCAGCAAAGATTGCTCTTAATAGTTTTTCTTCAGGTGGGTGTTCAGATTCACCTTTCGGTGTAACTTTACCAACCAGAATATCGTCAGCGTAAACTCTTGCACCGATTCTTACGATACCTCTTTCGTCTAAATGGCGAAGAGATTCTTCAGAAACGTTCGGAACTTCTCTTGTGATTTCTTCTGGTCCTAGTTTTGTCTGACGAGCATCTATTTCTAATTTTTCAATGTGGACTGAAGTGAAAATATCATCGTGAACACATCTTTCTGAAAGAAGAATAGCATCCTCGTAGTTATAGCCTTCCCAAGGCATATAAGCAAGAAGCACGTTCTTACCGAGTGAAAGTTCACCGCAGTGTGTAGAAGCACCGTCTGCAATTACATCACCTGCTTTAACTTCGTCACCGTCTCTTACAATAGGTTTCTGGTTAATACAAGTGTCCTGGTTACTTCTAACATATTTCATCAATTGTATTCTGTGAAGCTTATTTTCTTTATCTCTGATATATATTTCTTCACCGACTACTTTTTCTACTGTACCGTCACAAGGTGCAACAGCAACCATACCTGAATCTTTTGCAGCTCTCTTTTCAAGACCTGTACCAACAACCGGACGGTCTGTGATAAGAAGAGGCACTGATTGACGCTGCATGTTAGAACCCATCAAGGCACGGTTTGCGTCATCATGTTCAATAAACGGAATCAATGATGTAGCAACAGAGAAAATCTGAATCGGAGATACACCGATAAAGTCAACTCTGTTTGCTTCGGACATTGTAAATTCAGATCTGTAACGGCAAGGTACATAAGGATATTTAATGCTTCGGTCTTCATTCAATTCAAGGTCGGCAGGAGCAATACGAAGGTTGTCTTCTTCATCTGCAGTTAAGTAATGAACTTCGTCTGTTACAACGCCGTCTTTAACAGCAAAGAATGGAGATTCGATAAAGCCGTAATCGTTAACTTTTGCGTGAGTAGCAAGAGAACCGATAAGACCTGCGTTCGGACCTTCAGGAGTTTCAACCGGACAAATACGTCCATAGTGAGAAGGGTGAATGTCACGAACAGCAAAGCCTGCTCTTTCTCTAACCAAACCGCCGGGCCCGAGAGCTGATATACGTCTTTTGTGAGTCAACTCTGCCAACGGGTTAATCTGGTCCATGAACTGTGACAACTGAGATGAACCAAAGAACTCTTTCAATGAAGCAACTAAAGGTTTAGTGTTCAAGAGGTTCAAAGGTGTAAGAGTATCAGAGTCTTGAAGAGTCATTCTTTCTTTGACGATTCTTTCAATTCTTGAAAGACCGACTCTGAATTGGTTTTGCAGCAATTCACCGACTGAACGGATTCTTCTGTTTCCGAGGTGGTCAATATCGTCTACCGAACCTTCATCATAAGTTAAGTTAATTAAGTATTCGATTGAAGCTACCAAATCCTGAACAGTGATTGTTCTTTGAGTTTCCGGCAGGTTCAAACCGAGTTTTTTATTTAATTTATAACGACCTACACGACCGATATCATATTTCTTTTCGTCAAAGAAACGAGCTTCAAGGATAGAACGTCCGCCTGCGGCTGAAGCAGGGTCTCCGGGTCTAAGTTTTTTATAAATTTCAATTAATGCATCATCTGTTGTTTCTGTCGTATCTTTGTCCAGAGTCTTTTTCAAGAACTCTGCGTGTGTAAACAAAGTTTCCATTTCAGAAACAGTGATACCCAGAGCTTTCAACAATGTTGTAGCTAAGATTTTTCTGTTTTTATCAATTTTTACATAGATGTTATCATTAGCATCTGTTTCTATTTTTAACCAAGCACCTCTGTTAGGAATAAGAGTTGCATTATACAAACGCTTACCGGTCGGAGAGATTTCACGTTTGAAATACACGCCGGGCGAACGAACGATTTGAGAAACGATTACACGTTCGGCACCGTTTACAATGAATGTACCTTTGTCAGTCATTGTCGGAATGTCGCCAATGTAAACTTCCTGTTCTTTTATTTCACCTGTGTCACGGTTAACCAATCTGACCATTACACGGAGTTGTTTTGCATAAGTAGCATCGTGGATACGGGCTTCTTCAATTGTATACTTTGGATTATCAAAAGTATAATTAGGAAGAAAGTGTAATTCCAAACGACCTGTATAGTCTTTAATAGGAGAGAATGAAAGCAATTCTTCCTTCAATCCTTCTTTAAGAAACCATTCAAAAGAATTCTTTTGAACTTCAATAAGATCAGGTAAATCATCCAATCTGGTATTAGGGATACCCATTGGTGTTACTCTGGTTGCTTGATTTGTTGTCGACATTTATTTACCTCGCTAAATGTGGCGTACTACATTATTTTTGTAAACTGTTGTTATTAAATTTTTCGGGCACAGAGCAGCTCCCCGCTGCTTCTGTTTATAAGATTTTGTAATTACAATACATTTTTACTCATATCTAACCATTCTATAATCTTATTCGCTAAAACATGCCCGTCAAGAAAAATAACGGTTTTTTAAGTTTTAGATGAAATAATTTGTAACAAACGTACACAAAATTGTTACATTTTAACTCAAATAGTTATTATGACTGAAAAAAACTGTCAAGTGTCCTTGTTGTTTAAAATTATAGACATAAGGGTAATGAAAAAGTTTCCTTTAATGTAAATAATTTTTATACAACTTAAAAATAGCAAAGGGAAAGGATGCTTATGGGAACAGATATTCTAAACAGAATATACAAAGCAGTTGATATGTCAGGAGGCGTAAAAGACATTGTTGTATTTACACAAAGCTTCAAAGCTTATGGCACAATAGTAAAAGACCATAAAGACAACCTGAAAGATATCTTAACACTGAAAGATGCAACTATTTGCCACCATTTCGATGAATGCAGCTGTAATATAGAAAGCCCTAAATACGAATGGCTAAACATCAACGAAGATAAGATTATTGCTTTCAGTATACTCGGATATATGACCTGTGAAAACTAAAAACGGGCAATAGCCCGTTTTTTAATTAAAATAATTTTTCAAACCTTTTGTAAGATTATTATTTTTACACAGCTTTTTGAGTTTACTAATTGCTCTGTTTTCAATTTGCCTGATACGTTCTCTGGAAACACCGTATCTGGAACCTATTTCTTCAAGTGTTTTTCTGTTTCCGTCATCATTCAACCCATAACGCATAATCAAAACATCTCGTTCTTTGGGGCTTAATTGATTCAGCATTTTTTGTATATCTTCAAAAAGGTTTTCCTGAGATACCTTTGTATCAGGCGAAACAGTTGACTCATCAACAATAAAATCACCGAGCTTTGATGACTCATCTTTCGCAGTTGCAGGTGTTTCTATGCTGATTGTAGATTGAGCAGCCTTAATAAGACTGGTAAGTTTGCTAACTGGAATTCCGACTCTGTATGCAATTTCCTCTTTTGAAGGAATTTTTCCTGTTTCTGTTGTCAAATCCACCGTAACTTTTTTTATCTTACTTAATGTTTCAATCATATGAACAGGAAGTCTTATTATTCTGGATTTGTCAGCAATAGCACGTGTTATAGACTGTTGAATCCACCATGTCGCATAAGTTGAAAACTTGTACCCTTTTGCATAATCGAATTTTTCAGCAGCCTTCATAAGCCCCATATTTCCCTCTTGAATCAAATCAAGAAAAGAAAGTCCTCTTCCTATATATTTTTTCGCAATACTGACAACAAGCCTCAAATTTGCATTAACAAGAGTTTCTTTTGCTTGCTCATCGTTTTTTTCTTTAATTTTTTTTGCAACTTCCAATTCCTGTTCAGCTGTCAAAAGTGGAATTTTTCCGATTTGCTGAAGATATATCTTAACAGAATCATCAGCGTTTACAGAAGAAACATTCTCAGAAGTTTTTGGTTCTTCAACAGAAAGAATAAGCTCTTCATCTTCGGGCTCTTCACTGATCTTTTCTATATTAACTTCCGAATCAATGGAGTTTTCTGTATCTTCAGAAATAAATTTATCAATCTTGTTTGCCATTTACGCTCCGTTATTTCAAGGTAATAATATTATACACTATGTTTTTGTTTAGTAATCATCTGTCGTACCGATTCATAAATTATTGCAGAGGCAGCATTGGAAACATTAAGAGAGTTAAAATTTCTTAACATTGGTATCTTAACAACAAAATCAGAGTTTTTCATATTGTTTTTGGAAACACCTGTCTCTTCTCCGCCCATAATTATAGCAAAATTCATATCCGTATAATCAACATCATAGTAATTATCTTTCCCGTGTGCATCTGCCGCAATTATCCAATAGTCGTTATCTTTTAATTTATCTATTATATTCGAAAGACTATTAACCTGAATTAAAGGAATATGGTTAATGGCTCCTGCTGAAGTTTTTTCAACAATAGCACTAACCTGTGCGCTGCGCCTGCTTGGAATAATAACCGCATCAAATCCTGCACAAGCAGCAGTCCTAATGATTGCACCAAGGTTATGCGGATCCTCAACTCCATCAAGAATAATCAATTTAGAATATCCTTTTTTCTCTTTTTGAGCAACTAAAAAATCATAAAAATCCATATATTCAACAGGAGAAACCATAGCCATAACCCCCTGATGATGAAGATTCGAAAATTCTTGAAATTTTTCTTTAGGAACAAATTGAAAAACAACTCCGTATTTTTTTGCAAGCTTAATAATTTCATCAATTTTAGGATCCTTTGATGAAGTTTTTGAAATATACACCTTGTTGATTCTCTTAGGGTTGGAGGAAAGTGCTTCCGTAACACTGTTTCTTCCGTATATATAATTATTTTTGTCCATAAAAATCACCCAAATTCTTTATTTTTTGTAATAATCTTGCCATAATAATTATACTATAATATAATTGTATAGGTTTTGAAGTAACATTTATAATTTGGAATTAGTGAATGAATAATTTTTTAGCGAAATTAAAGCCTGATACAAAGGTGAATGTGGGAGTTTCTGTATCTCCTAACGTCGGATTAGAAATGATTATGGTTGATCCTGTGCAGCATAAAATCATGAAATATGCACACAGGCCTCTTGCATACAATCAATCAAGCAGAGAGATTGAGGATTATGGCGAATTTAAAATAGCTCTCACAGAATTGTTTAATGAGCTTAAAATACTTCCTCAAAATGCAAATGTAGTTATTAATATGCCAAGTGTCTACTTCGGACACACATTTTTGCCAACGACTCTTGATGATGAGTCTGTTACCGGTGCTTTGATATCAAAAGCAGAAGAACAGTATCTGTTCAAAAAAAATGCACCTGTCGTCAGCTGGGTTGAAGTAAAAGAAAACAATTCAACAGAAAAAAGATATATTTTATATTCAGCGATGCAAGAAGGCGTTGTTGATGTAATTAAACAAATATTTAACGAGCTCGGAGCTACACTTGTTGCAATAGAGAATACATATTCTTCATTGATGAAGACTTTGGAATTTACAGGATTGACAAGAGACTTTGCAGATACTCCCGGTTCTTGGAATATTCTTTTGGTATCACAAAACAGTTATGCAGTATTCTCACTTATTGACTACAACATAATTGAATATTATGAAGATCCTCTCGCAATAAAATCTTTCAGCAATGATGAGGTTTATGTTGCAATTTCTCAAGCAGCATCTGCTGTTTTGGATAAATATCCGTCTGACAAGCTTTTAATTATAAGTGAATCAAATGACGTAAGTGCTGAAATTCTTGCTATTCAGATGAAACAACCCGGGTCTGTTATATTCCTTGAATGTAACCAGTATGCAAAAACACCGATGATGGATGTAGACTTAAATGTTCTTCCCAACTATATAAAAGCTATTACACCTGAAGCAATCGGTGCAGCAATATACAGATCAAAAGACTTTAGCTTAAAACTTAATTTTCTTGCTAAGTCTGACTATAAAGCACCTGACACTATTACAGTTATGGGCTTTGATCTTACTAAAGAACAATTGATGATTTACACATTGATAATTGGTGCAGCTATCATAATTGTATGTTTCCTGGCGTCTGTTGTTATCGGTTCTTATAACACAACGCTGGAAAACCAGAAAGCGGCACTTGATCAGGAATCAACAAATCAACAAACAGAATTAGCTGATTTGCAAAAAGATAAAGGAAAAATAGATATTTATGCAGCTGCAAAATCAATTGACAAAAGTATGGTAGAAAAAATATTATACTACAATGCAATTGGTGCTGATATTCCGGCAAAAGTATGGTTGACATCTTTTTATGCAGACTCAAATAAAGCATACGGAATCATTGGTGAAACTACATCAGTTGATGATGTATATCTTTTCTTTAGAAATATCAAAGCACAGGTGCCAAATTCAGACTTAATCCTCTCCAAGCTCGGTGTAGACGATAAAGATGGATTAATAGATATCGAAAAAACACCAAATGCAAATTATACATTTGAATTGACAAATGGTGGATATGCTTCTGTTGCAGCAGCTGCTGCTGCACCTCCTGCTGATCCAAATGCACCGGTAGACCCGAACGCACCAACATCAGAAGGCAACGCACCTGCTCCAGATGCATCACCTTCAGGTGGTTTTAGTTTGCCAAAACTTCCTTCATTACCTGGAACCTAATTTATAAATAAACCTATATACTGAAAGGGCAGAAAGTGAATAATCAACAAACATTACCATATATGATCGGTTTAGTATTTTGTTTAATTGTCGGAATCTACTTATTATATCCGAAAGTTACGGCAGTTTATACAAATTACAATGAGGTTAAAACAAAAACTCAAGCTGTTGAACAAGCAAAACAACAGATTGCCGATTTAAAAGCACAAAAAGAAAACTATGAAAAAGAAGAAAAGGTTTCAACAAAACCTGTATATAAAAATGACATAGCTACTGTTGATCCAATGTCATCATTCGGAGTAATGTTTGAAGATGTTATACAATCTGCTAAATATAACGGATTGAAACTCAGATCAATTTCTTATAATACAGCACCGGGAGAAGATGTTGTTCAGAAAAATATCTCTTCTGATTACAATGTTTGTGCAATATCAATGCAATTGATTGGCAATTATATGCAATTCCGTTCATATTTTCAAGATATATATAATTATCCTTACCTTATTAACCTGGATAAAATCAGCATTAAACCATATGAAAATAATAAGAGAATACTTATCGCAGACATTACTGTAACATTATATTCAGTTAAAAATGAAGCACAAAAAGCAGCAGCTGCTGCTGCCGCAGAATTGGCACCGCAAGGTGATCAGGCAGCTGCACCTGCTACTACGCCGGAAGCACCAATGCCGGGAATGTAATTATGCTGGGACCATTTTTGAGTAAAAACTGGATTGGTTCTGTTGATTCATACGATGAAGCTGACATTATTATGATAGGCTTGCCATTCGACGGAACTTGTTCTTATCGTCCGGGCAGTAGGTTTGCACCTGAAAGGCTAAGGCTTGCCAGCTGGGGAATGGAAGATTACTCTCCAAATTATGATATGCACCTTGAAGATGTAAATTTCTTTGATGCAGGAGAGCTTGAATTCCCATTAGGCAATACAATAAAAACGCTGGACCTAATTGAAGAAAACGCCAGACACATCTTTAATGATAATAAAAAATATTTAGGAATTGGCGGAGAACATCTTGTTACTTATCCTGCGGTAAAAGCCTGTTACGAAAAATATCCGGATCTGGCAGTTATTCACTTTGATGCACACACTGACTTGCGAGAAGACTACCTCGGCGAAAAATTGTCACATGCCTCAGTGCTCAGGCGAATAGGTGAAACAATTGGATTTGAAAATATAAAACAAATTGGTATACGTTCCGGACTAAAAGAAGAGTTTGATTTAATGAAAAAACACAATACTCTTGTAAAAAAAGCAGGCGATTTGGAACCGATAAAAAATAAAAATATATTTTTAACAATTGATATTGATGTTCTCGATCCGTCAATTATGCCGGGTACAGGAACTCCTGAAGCAGACGGAATGTTTTATCGTGAACTGGCAGAATGGATAAAATATCTAAAAGGGTTTAATATTGTAGGAGCTGATATTGTTGAACTTGCTCCGGATTATGATAAGAGTGAAGTCTCAACCGCAGTTGCAGCTAAAGTTATAAGAGATGTATTAATGATTTTATAAAAAAAGAGCCTAAAGACACAAACAGTAATTAGGCTCTCTTTTGTAAAAACTATAAATGGAACAAAATAATGAACTAGAACATTTCTAGACCGGCATATTTGGTTCTTGCTACATTAGCTGTATTCTCCATTGCCATAGTGAGAATTTTTTCTACAACATTTCTTACTTTTTTCAAATCTTTTTGAAGTTCTTCATACTTTTGTTCTTCTGCTTTTTTCAAAGCCATTTTAAATTTTTCAAAACCTGCCATGATTAATACTCCCTTTTATTTATTTTATCAACACTATTTCTATCGGCCTTAAAAAGAGAAAACTTTATAGCTCAAAGAGATAATTTAACAATTAGTTACAAATATCATTTAATCTAAACTCTTTGCAATAATTTGCCCAGACTATAAAGTATGATTTATAATTAAGCATATGGATATAATTTCACAAATAAAAAACAAAGTCATAGTATCTGTTCAGGCAATGCCATCCGAACCTTTATACAAAGAAGAATGCATGATAGCAATGATGCAATCAGTTGTAAAAGGTGGAGCAGCTGCACTAAGAGTTGCTGGAGTAAGGGATGTAATTAATGCAAAAAAACTTTTTAACATTCCTGTCATTGGGATAACAAAGCCCGAAGTAATCCCTCAGAATTGGCGTGAGATAGTTTATATTACACCAACAATTAAAGATGCAAAAGATCTCATTCAAGCAGGTGCTGACATTATTGCATTGGACGGAACATCACGTCCCAGAGGGGAAAATAACCTTAAACAAATAATAAAATTTATAAAAATAAATAAAAAAATAGTTATGGCAGATGTTGCTACTCTGTCAGAAGGAATAAATGCCCGACTTCTCGGAGCAGATATTGTATCAACAACTCTTTCAGGCTATACGACAGAATCACCGGAAACATCAACCGAACCTGATTTTGAACTTTTAAAAGGACTGGTTAATTCAGTTGATTGTCCTGTAATTTTAGAAGGCAGAATTTGGCAGCCTGAACAAGTAGACAAGGCTTTTGAACTCGGTGCCCATGCAGTCGTGATTGGTTCAGCTATTACAAGACCTCAACTAATCACAAAGAAATTTGTAAACAGAAACGAAAAATAAAGAGAAATTTATGAGAAAAGCACTGGGAATTGATATAGGCGGAACAAAAATTTGCTATTCAATAATAGATGAAAAAGGCAATAAATTAACACCCGTCCAAAAAACAGCTACACCCAAAACAGCAGATGAAATAGTTGTTCTTTTAAAAAAAATAATTGAAGATAATTACTCTGACATAGAAGTAATAGGATTGTCTTCAGCCGGAGCCGCTAATATAGATAACACCAGAATCGTAAGCTCTACACCTAATTTGCCCTCAGGTTATAATTCTATTGATTTTTCAACACTTTCCGATAAAAAAGTATTTGTTGAAAATGATGCAAACTGTGCAGTTGTAGCTGAATCTATAATGGGAGCCGGCAAAGGTTTTGATACTGTTCTTATGATTACAATAGGAACCGGAATCGGCGGAGGAATGTTTTCTAAAGAAAAACTTTTCAGAGGAGCAAAAGGAAACGCTCTTGAAGTAGGAAGTATGAAGATTTTTGCAGATAAAAGACAAAAATGTACATGCGGCAGATATGACTGCTGGGAGTCTTATGCCTCAGGCACAGGGCTCAAAAATTGTGCAAAATTCGGTGCACAAAACTATGACGAGTTTAAAAACAGCTTGTTTAAACATAAAAAACCCGAAGAAATTACAACATATGATATTACTGATGGTGTTGAAAAAGGTGATTTATTTTCGCAAAAAGTTTTTAATCAATGGATGGAATATATTTTTACTGGTCTTGTAAGCCTTACTGATATATTCAACCCGGATTGTATTGTAATTTCAGGAGGAATGTGCAGATTTATTGATGTTCAAAAGCTGGAAGAAAGAATTAACAAGGAATCCGTTGTTACTGATTTACAAGTCAAAACAGCTCATACTGAAAACGAAGCAGGTATGATAGGTGCAGCTCTTTTGGCTCTTCAATAAAAAACTTCAACAAAAAAAAGCCCGGAATTAATTTCCCGGGCAAGTTGCCATCACCTATTATTGTAATTTATCTATTGTTATTGAATTAAGTTCAACGCTAATGAAGGCAGCTGGTTAGCTTGTACCAACAATGTAGCTGAAGTTTGTTGAAGAATTTGGGCATTTGTATAGCTTGCTGATTCTTCTGCAATGTCAGCGTCCATGATTGTAGATTTAGCTGCTGTTGCGTTTTCAATTGTTGTAACAAGTGAAGTTGATGCTGAATCAAGTCTGTTCATAACAGCACCAATTGTAGACTTGTTAGAAGAAATTGTATCAATAGCATTGTCAACAACTGTAATATATCTGGCTGCTGCTGATGCTGCTGCAAATGCAGCATTTAAGTTAGTTCTTAAACTTCCGTCTACTATACTTGTGTCACCAGGATCATCTCCGTTTGCACCCAATGTAGTTGAATCAATTTTTGTAAAAATTGATTTATCAATAGTAATTGAGTTTGTTGCAGATTCAGCATTCGCACCTACCTGCAATCTTAAGCCATCTTTACTTAAGCCTGACTTTCCGTCACCGCTTAACAGTTTCAAACCATTAAAGTTTGATGCACCAGAAATACGGTCGATTTCATCCAAACGAGCTTTAACTTCATCCTGCATAGCTTTCATTGCGCTTTCGTCATAAACGCTGTTTGCTGCTTGAGTAGCCAAATCTCTGATACGGTTAAGGTTATCTAACATAACATCAAGGTCACCCTCAACTGTTGAAAGAACATTGTTACCAGTTTGAATATTATTTTTAGCAACTTTTGAACCGTTAATTTGTGTGTTTATACCAGTTGCTACGTATAAACCGGCTGCGTCGTCTTTCGCTGCGTTAATCTTCAAACCTGTTGACATTCTTTCAAGTGCTGTGTTCAAAGAATTTGTTGCATTGTTCAAGTTTTTCTGTGTCTTCAATGCAGAAATGTTTGTGTTAACGATAATTGCCATACAATTCTCCTTTCGGCATATCCTATTTACATCCTGTAAATTTAAATAGACTGTTCTATCATCTATTTAGACTGTGTGAATTTTTTCCTGTTCTTTACGTATTTATAATAACTTTTTGTCCATGCAAACTTAATTCTTACAAAGTTTGAGATTTCTAATACTAAAGTGGTAAAAAAAGCCGGAGATTTCTCTCCGGCGGTAATTATCGTTAACTATCTATTGTTTTTGTGTAAAGAACTTATTGTCTGACTAATGTTAATGCCATAGAAGGCAGTTGATTAGCCTGCACAAGCAGCGTTGCCGAAGTTTGCTGCAAGATTTGAGCTTTTGTATAATTAGCAGATTCTTCAGCTATATCAGCATCCACAATTGTAGATTTTGCGGCTGTTGCATTTTCAATTGTTGTAACAAGAGAATCCTGTGCTGATGTAAGTCTGTTCTCTGTCGCACCAATTGTTGCCTTTCTTGCAGCAACATTACTAATAGCTGTATCAACTTTAGCTAAAAGAGCAGTAGCATCAGCAGTGGAAGCAAAAGTTGCAGTAGCTGAACCTACAAGAGTTGCTGCATCTGCTTTAGCAAATACATCTTTTGTCACGGCTATGCGGTCATTTGTAGTTCCATTTGCACCTACTTGAAGGGTTAAATCCGTGGTGATAGTGCCATCTAGGAGTTTTTTACCGTTAAAATCAGCCGATGCAGATATTCTTGTAATTTCAGCAAGACGTGCATCAATTTCATTTTTCATAGCAGTATAAGACTTTGCATCATAAACACCGTTTGCACCTTGTACACAAAGGTCTCTAATACGAAGAAGGTTTTCATTAATTACATCAAGATTACCTTCAACAGTCTGCAAAACATTGATACCTGTTGCTACATTTGATTGGGCAATTTTGGAGCCTCTGATTTGAGTTTCAAGATTGTTTGCAACGAACATACCTGCGGCATCATCTGCTGCACGATTGATTTTTAAACCTGTTGACATTCTTTCAAGTGCTGTATTCAAAGAATTCGTTGCATTGGTTAAATTTCTTTGGGTCTTCAATGAAGACATATTTGTATTAACTATAATCGCCATAACTATATTCCTTTATATTAAATCTACTGAATCAAACTTATTGCCAGTGCAGGAAGTTGGTTAGCCTGTACAAGCAGTGTTGCGGAGGTTTGTTGTAATATTTGTGCCTTTGTATAATTTGCTGATTCTTCAGCAATATCCGCATCCATGATTGTAGATTTTGCTGCTGTTGCATTTTCAATTGTTGTTGTTAAAGATTCCTGCGCAGAGCTCAACCTGTTTTGAATTGCACCTATTGTTGCTTTACTTGTTGATACAGTACCAATTGCTGTATCCATTGTTGCAATCATTGCCTGAGCATTCGCCTGCGTAAAATTAGCAGAATCGCTTGGTTTTGTAACAGCAATAGTCTGGAAAATAGTATTTGCAACCTTAATTTGGTCATTTGCTGTTCCGTTTGCGCCAACCTGAAGGGTCATACCGTCTTTTCCAAGACCGGTAGAACTTGCAGTAAATAAAGCCATACCGTTAAAGTTGGCAGAAGCTTGGATTCTTGTAATTTCATCCATACGTGCAATAATTTCATCTCTCATTGCGTTTAGTGATTTTGTATCATAAACACCGTTTGCACCCTGTACAGCCAAATCTCTGATACGAAGCAGGTTATCATTAATTACATCCAAAGTACCTTCTACTGTCTGTAAAACGTTGATACCTGTTGCAACATTTGATTGGGCAATTTTTGAACCCCTTATTTGAGTTTCTAGATTGTTTGCAACGAACATACCTGCTGCATCATCAGCTGCCCGGTTAATTTTTAAACCTGTTGACATTCTTTCCAATGCAGTATTCAAAGAAGTTGTAGCATTAGTAAGATTCCTCTGCGTTTTTAACGCAGACATGTTTGTGTTAACGATAATTGCCATGCATTATCTCTCCTTTCGCATATCCTTATTTATTACATCCCTGTTAATGTATTCTCATATTAAAGTATTAAACTTCGAGACGTAATTCATATAAAGTTGTAAATTCCTACAACTTAAGTATGAAAAATGCGAAATTTTTGTATAAAAACCCAACTTGAGTATAAAAAGCTATACTTTTTTATCAAAGTTTATCCAACTGCGGCATTAACTAATTTTAAAGCGAGAACTCCCGATATCTGGTTTGCTTGAGATACCATGGCCGATGCCGTTTGTTGAAGAAGTTGGTTCTTTGTATAATTTGCAGTTTCCGCAGCTATATCAGTATCCATTACAGTAGAATAAGCAGATGCCATATTTTCGTTTTGTGTCATGAGCAGATCACTGATTGAAGAAAGCCTGCTCTGCCATATTCCTGCATTCGAAATTCTTTCGGTTACAGTATCCGCAGAAGCTTGAACAATATCTATAAACTTTGCTGCTGTATCAGCATCTTTAAACGCTGCTTCTACATCAGCAAACTGATCAGCACCGCTTCCAAAGAGTTTTATTCCGTCCTGTCCTGTTGATGCATTCAAAAATACATCATCGACAGTAAGAGAATTTGTAGCCGCATCAGATTCAGAACCGATCTGAAGACGAACAGACCCTCTTGAACCATCAAGCAGTTTCAAGTCATTAAAATCCGATTCTTCAGCAATTCTGTTAATCTCATCAACTCTTTGCTGCACCTCTTTTTTAATAGCCTTTTGCTGTTCTTCTGTGAGTGAATCATTAGAATATTGAGTTGCCAGATCTTTAATTCTTTCAAGCTGATCATTAATAGATTCAAGATCTCCTGCGGCAGCAGTAATCATATTATTACCGGCCTGAACATTTTGATATGCAACATTTGAGCCTCTGATTTTTGCATTCAACCTTGCGGCATAATAAGAACCAGCAGGATCATCAGCGGCAGAATTTATTCTGTTGCCTGTTGATAACCTTTCCAAACTTCTGTTCAAATTCCATGTTGCTCTGGTTAATGCATTTTGTGCAACCAGCGACGAAACGCTTGTATTAATGATAATAGGCATAATGGTCCCTTTTCCAATAAATAGGTGCTGCTTCTTTTCAGAAGCACTGACGATACTTTAGTTGTATGTTTAGACAATAGATAAAATCAGGAATATACAACAATCCCTACAACTTAAGTATAGTTTTTTTTCATTAATACATGAAGTGTAATTTGAATAAGTTTTACAAAACTAAATATATTTTTTATATACACATGTTATACATGTAGTGTTTCTTGTATCTCTCTTTTTAACGTGCTAAAATTATTACGTTCTTGCTGCAAATTACAGCAAAAGGCACAAAAGAAAATTTCAAGACAAAGAAAAGGTACGAGTTTATGAAAAAAGAATTAATTTTTATGGGACCGCCTGCCAGCGGTAAAGGCACACAAACAAAAAAACTTGCAGCTGAAACAGGTTTTGTCCACGTTGATACCGGTTCTTTACTCAGAGAAGCAATGGCTAAAGGAACAGAAGCAGGAAAAATTGCAAAAGACTATGTGGAAAAAGGTGCACTCGTCCCTGTTGAAGTAGTAGCTCAGATTATAAAAGACAGACTGTCACAAGACGATGTTCAAAAAGGATTCATACTTGACGGTTTTCCAAGAAGCATTGAACAGGCAAATATGCTCGATGATATGTTAAAAGAAATAGATGAAGGAAAAGAAGTTTCAACCAAAGTAATTTATTTTGATGTGCCTATTGAAAATCTTATGGAAAGAATCATTTACAGACGTTCTTGCCCCAAATGCGGAGCAATCTACAATCTGAAAACTATGCCTATAAAACAGGAAGGCATCTGCGATGCTTGCGGAGCAGAGCTTATCCAAAGAAAAGATGACACCGAAGAAATTGCAAAGAACAGATTCGACACATATTTCAAGCAAACAGCACCTCTTATAGATTTTTATGAAAACAGAAATATTTTGACAAAAATCGATGCAACCGGTTCTGTTGATGAAATTTATGCAAAATTAAAAGAAGTTATCTAAGAAAGAAGTGATAAAATGTCAGTTCATAAAAAATCAAGAGAAGAAATAAAACTTATGAAAGAAGCTGGCAACGTTGTTGCCCTTGTTCATCAAGAAATGAGAAGAATCATCGAACCGGGTGTTTCAACAAAATATCTCGATGATGCAGCCAGAAAAATCATAAAAGAAAACAAATGTATACCGACTTTTTTGGGATACAACGGGTTTCCTGCTGCAATATGCGCTTCTGTTAACGGAGAAGTCGTACACGGTATTCCGCGAGAAACTTGCATACTCAAAGAGGGTGACGTTGTAAGCATCGATGTAGGAGCGACTTACAGAGGGCTGGTTGGTGACGGAGCTTGGACATACCCTGTCGGACAAATTTCAGATGAATGCAAAATGCTTCTTGAAACAACGGAGCGTTCTTTATTTGCAGCAATTGACAAAATGAGAGATAATAACCCTCTTGAAGAAGTTTCAGGAGCAGTTGAAGATGTTGCCAATGAAAAAGGATTGGGAATCGTTCGCCAGTACGGAGGACATGGTGTAGGACATGCAATGCATGAAGAACCGTTTGTTTTCAATTACAGAGTCGGCAACAAATTTATTCTCAAGTCAGGTATGACAATAGCTATCGAACCTATGCTAAACCTCGGTTGTGATGATGTTCATACACTTGAAGATGACTGGACAGTTGTTACAAACGACGGTAAACCTTCGGCACACTTTGAACACACAATTCACGTAACGGATGGTGAACCTGAAATTTTAACAAAACTCTTATAATAGAAAAAACGGCTTTTAAAATTAAAAGCCGTTTTTTTATAAATCTAATTTTGGAAATATTAAAAGAGTTCCGTCAGGTTCTCTCCATTGAATATAGCCAATTTTTGGAAGTTTATCAAAATCCACAACAGTAACCAGAGCAAAATTACCACTAACCTTATTTAACCTGATTGTCTTTATCAACGTAAAACTACCGAGTTTTTGTGAATTGAGTTCAGCCCCACTGTATATTCCTCGTTTTCTATAATCTACATTTTTCATGTAATACAAGCCGTATTTTTTTCCGTAGTAGGAATAAAAATCACGAAGCCCCCAATAGCTTTCCGAGGATGCTGGTTTAATCCAGCCTGATTTATTATGAAGTTTGTCATAAACAATCTTATACCAGTCATCCTGTTCATCGACAACCATACAAAAGGCATATTTGTTTTTCTCCACTAGAGATACAAACATTTCAGAAGGTTCCATTTTTCTATCTCTGGTATCCACTTCATAGTTATTCCAGCTTATGGTTTCGACAATTTGAGAATCTTCTCTCGGATAAAGATAAATATTAAACTTTGGAGGGACTTGCAAAAAGCCAATAGTTTCTTTGCTGATTGCACCTGTATAATAAGGCATAACATCAGCCAAAACAGGAGAAGAAAACAGAACAACACAAAATAGTATTAAAATATATTTTAAACTTCTCATATTACAAAAGTTATCATAAATTTCATTTTTTTTCAAAAAATCTTACTTTTATCGTATAAACACATTAGATATATTTTTTTGCATAATTTCTTTTATCTCAAGAAATTCTCCATCTGTATAAGTCTCTTCTTTTTTAAATGCTGAATCAAGAGTAACTAAAGGTTTAAACTTTTGAAGATAATATCTCTTTGTTCCCTCAAGCAGCATTGATATCTGATAGAAATCCTCATAACTCAGCTGTGAGCGTACTGCTGTCGTTCGAAATTCATAGTCCAAGCCTGATTCAACAATCAAATTTATAGATTTTTTTATTTTTTCAAGATCTGTTTTTCTCCCGGTAATTTCTTCATACTTCTCTAATGGAGCTTTTATATCCATAGCAATGTAATCCACAAGATGTTTATCAATTAAATTTTGAACAGTCATCGGATTAGTACCGTTTGTATCCAGCTTTGTCAAAAAGCCGAGTTTTTTAAGTTTGACAAAAAAGTTCTCCAAATCGCTTTGAAGCGTAGGTTCACCACCTGAAACAACAACAGCATCCAGTTTACCTTTTCTAAAAGACAAGAAATCAAAAACAGCAGTCTCATCCAACAATTTTTCAGACGAAACTGCTGTAATCAAGTTCGGATTGTGACAATAAGGGCATCTGAAATTGCAACCCAAGGTAAAAACCACAGCCGCAATTTTAGATGGATAGTCCAACAAAGAAGACTTTTGTAAACCTGCAATATTCATATTTTATAAGGAAAAAGTCTTTCTCATTTTGAATTCTTCCGACTTACCTTCATTCCATTGATTTACAGGACTGATGTAGCCAACTACTCTTGAAAAGACCTCACAGCTTTCACCACAGTCCGGACAGTTAAAATGTTCTCCTGCTACATACCCGTGATTCGGACAGATGCTAAATGTTGGCGAAAAGGTAAAGTATGGAAGTCTGTAATTTTCGCATACTTTTTTGACAAGATTTTTAATTACCGCAGTATCATATACTCTTTCACCGGCAAATATATGAACAACTGTTCCTCCTGTATATTTTGTCTGAATGTCATCTTGATGATCAAGTAGTTCAAAAATATCATCTGTGTAATTTACAGGAAGCTGAGTAGAATTTGTATAGAAAGGTTTTGCCCCTTGTTCATATTCAAATTGGTTTGCACATTTTACATCATCAAATTTTTGTTTATCTAAACGGGCAAGCCTGTATGATGTTCCCTCAGCAGGTGTAGCTTCAAGATTATAATTATGACCTGTTTCTTTCTGAAAATTAGAAATCATGTTACGCATATAATCCATAACTTTTAAAGCAAATTCTTTGCCTTCTTTTGAAGCAATGTCTTTATTCAAAAGATTCAAACAAGCCTCATTCATTCCAACCAAGCCTATTGTAGAGAAATGATTCTTCCAATAAACACCATATCTGGCTTTTATGTCTCTGAGATAAAATTTTGTATAAGGGTAAAGATTTTTGTCAGTATATTCTTCAATAACTTTTCTTTTCACCTCAAGACTTTCTTTAGCTAATTCCATATTTCTACAAAGCATTTGGAAAAATTCTGCTTCGGAATTAGCAAGATAACCGATTCTCGGAAGATTAACCGTAACTACACCAACAGAACCTGTCAAAGGATTTGAGCCGAATAAGCCTCCGCCTCTATATTCAAGTTCTCTGTTATCAATTCTCAAACGACAGCACATTGATCTGGCATCTTCAGGGCTCATATCAGAGTTTATAAAGTTAGAAAAATAAGGAATACCATATTTTGCCGTCATCTCCCACAACCCTTCAAGTTCAGGATTATCCCAGTCAAAATCTTTAGTAATATTGTAGGTGGGAATAGGAAAAGTAAAGACCTTACCTGTATAGTCCCCTTGCATCATTACTTCAAAATAAGCTCTGTTAATAAGGTTCATTTCATTTTGGAAGTCTTTGTATGTTTCTTCCATTAACTCACCACCGATTATAACAGGTGCATCGTCATAATATGAAGGAACTACAAGGTCCATTGTTATATTGGTAAAAGGAGTTTGAAAACCGGTTCTTGTCGGAACATTAAGATTAAAGACAAATTCCTGCATAGCTTGTTTTATTTGAGAATAGTCCAATTTGTCATATCTGACAAAAGGAGCCAAAAGCGTATCAAAATTTGAAAAGGCTTGTGCTCCGGCGGACTCGCCCTGCATAGTATAAAGAAAGTTCACTATTTGACCGAGTGCAGTTCTGAAGTGTTTTGGAGGAGCGCATTTTACTTTTCCGCTTACACCTGTAAAACCTTCCATTAAAAGATCTTTCAAATCCCAGCCTACACAATATGTTGAAATCATATTCAAATCATGAATATGTATGTCGCCATTTTCATGAGCTTGTTTTATCTGCGGTGAATATATTTTATTAAGCCAATAATTTTTACTGATTGCGGAAGAAATATAATTGTTCAAACCCTGAATAGAATATGTCATGTTTGAGTTTTCTGCAACCTGCCAATCAAGTTTTTTCAAATAATCATCAACCAGTTTTACATTTTTATCAATAGTAAGATTTAGAACATCTTTTGTATTGTCCGTATTTTTGGATGCATAATTTGTAACACGAGGGTCTGTTGCATTCTTGGATGCAAGTTTCAAAATTCTGTCTTCAATTTTTGAAGACGAACGAGGTGTGTGAGTAAATCCCATAAAAATCTCCTTGTCTCGAAGTAATACATACCATATAAGCATTCCGACTATAACGGTTGCGGACCAGTGAGGGATTTTCACCCATGCTTTCCTTATGTGGTTTTATCATGTTAATTCTTTTTTTTATTCAAGTCAATAAATGTTTATAAAAGTTCATTAAAATGATTTAGATGAGATTTTTTCACATTATTTTCCCGGTGCATAACCAACTGCCTGAGCAAATAATACTTCTTCACCAAGTTTCAGCTCAAGCTTATTGTTCAATGCATAATTGTTCACTCCGTATAAAAATATTGTATTCAGATCATTAGCAGCACAATATAAATAAACATTTTGTCCTATAAATCCTACATCAACAGAAGCCAGATATTTACTTTGTCTTGACAGATTTGCAACATATAAAAGTGTTAAGGGATATTTGCCGACAATCGGTCGAATATCTTCTTTGCTGAATGCTGTGAGAGTATGAGTCTGAGGATTGTATTTATATATTCCATTCGGAAATGCCGCATATACCGTAACAACCTGAGCATTTAAAGCACTGGGCGCAGTTCTTTTTCCGTCAGGGCGATTTACACCATCAGCTGCCCATAATAAATTTGAAAGAGTTTGCAAAGGTATTGGTTCTTTTGAAAATTTAACACTTGATTTTCTATTCTTGAATGCATCCATAATAGGCATACCGCCGGTTATAGACGGAGCCGGCAGTTGAATGTCATTTGCTATCGTCTCACAGTATGCAGAAACCGAAGATAATAAAAATGCACTAATTGCAGCCATTGTAACCACTAAGTTTTTCAAATTTTTCATAATTAACTTACCTATCTACCTTTTCTACTTATTGAATTTATTCTAAACAAACTTCTGTCAAACTCATCAAAATCAGCAATTATATCATTTACAGCAGGCACTTTTGAATAAACTTCTTTTGTATCCATAGATTCAATGGCAATAATTTTACCAATCCCTGCTCTATGAGCTGCTTCAATCCCTGATAATGCATCCTCAACAACTATGCAGTCTTCAGGTTTTAAACCTATATTTTCAGCAGCCAGAAGATATATATCGGGTGCGGGTTTACCCTGTATTTCTCCATTGTCGTATACGATTTTGTCTATATCAAACCATCTTTCAAGGTGAAAACCTTCTATAAAAAAATCCACATTATTTTTTTCAGACATTGTTGCAATTGTATGAGGTATTTCGTTCTCTTTTATAAAATCAAGAAATTCTTCCGCACCCTTTGCAAGTTTAAAATTTTCCATATCGTTTCTGCACATATCACGATAAATTGCTTCTTTTTCATCCTGATATTTTTGCACCATTTCTTTTGAAGGTTTTTTACCTATGCAATAGGCAATAATATCCTCGTTGGTTCTGCCAAACATATATTTTCGCATTTCATCATCAGTAAATGGCGTTCCTCGAAGGATTTTCGAATACTCTCTCCATGCTTCGAGATGTTTTTTTGAATCCCAAAATAATGTTCCGTTAAAATCAAAAATTATACCTGAATATTTCATTTCTCTTACCATTTATTGTAGTGTATTTTTTCAGAATCGTATCTTCTGGGTCGTTCAATTTTCACAGCACCATAACCTAATGCAATCAAATTGAAGGGCACAACATTTTCGGGAAGTCCTAAATGCCTTGCAAAATCCTTTGTTAATTCTTCCCAGGGATAAATCCCCATCCAACAGGTATCAAGTCCGAGTGCCTTAGCCGCCAAAAGCATATTTTCAGTAGCAGCAGAACAGTCTGTGACATAAAAGCCCTTTGCCATTTCTTTTTCAGTATCCCCACATACCATTATACAAACAGGTGCAGTTTCAAGAGTTTTTGCATAAGGATGAAGATTTTTTAACTCTAAAATTTTATCTTTTTCATTAAACACAATAAAATGCCATGGCTGTTTGTTTGATGCGGAAGGCGCAAACATGCCTGCTCTTATTATTTCATCAACAAGATCAGGGTTGACCGGCTTGTCCAAATATTTTCTTATACTTCTTCTATCATAAATAGTATCAATTGTATTTTCCATATTACCTCTTACACTCCAGCTTTTCTATACTTTTCCATAAATTCTCCATACGTAATTGAGAACGATAAGTTCTTAAAAAATCCATATCTATTTGAGCACAAGCCGCACCCTCATACTCTCCGGCATCAGAAAGAACCTTTCCGTCAGGAGAAACAATCATCGAATGGCCGCATGAGCTCAAACAGGAATCAACCTTTCCGCAAAGATTTGATGAAACAAAATAAACCAGATTGTCAAAAGCTCTTGCTTTGTTCATCAAAATCCAATTATCTGTATATTCATTTAAAAGGTTAATTGGTGCTGACCATGCTGCTGGAGCCACAATTATTTCAGCACCTTTTTTAACCAATTCTATATACTGCAAAGGAAACTTTATATCGAAACAAACAGATAGCCCTAATTTCCCAAAATCAGTATCCACCACTACATATTCGTCTCCTGCTTCACAGTATGTATGTTCTGTACCTCCAAAGCTGTCAAAAAGATGAATTTTTCGATAAACAGCTATTTCTTTCCCGTTTCTGTCCAACAGCCTGCTTGTATTATAAAATTTATTATCCTCTTTTTCCATTATGCTGCCTGCTAATACATAGGAATTGTAATGAAGTGCAACATCTTTAATACAATCAAGAGTTTCATTTTTTTCAGGAACTTCAGCAAGTTTTTGAAATTCGGGAAGGCTGATTCCTGTATTAAAAAATTCAGGCATTAATATAAGATCAGGATTAGAGCCAAAATTTTTGACAGAGGTTTCGAGTAATGATTCAACTTTTTTTATATTTTCCTTTTTTCTTCCGATTTTAGGATTTATTTGAATACTAATTATATTAACCTTATTCATCAACTCTATCCGTAAACATTTATATCTTTTATGCAAAAAATTATATCATACTATCTGCACTTACAATATTACCCGGTTGGCTCTCTTTACAAAAAATAATTATAAAAATAAAAAAGCAGCATTATAAAAAATGCTGCTCTTATTATTCTTTAAGATATATTTATATTACTAATCTTTACCGTTAATTGCATCCATACATTCACGGCAGATTGCACCATTTCCGTCAATATCGATCAAATCACGATATTTCCAGCATCTGTCACATTTTTCACCGTGTGCACGTGTAACATAAATAGTATAATCGTCTTCTTTATATTCATTCATAACCCCTTCAGGTTTTGAATCTGTGATATAGGCCTGTGAAGTGATGAATATATTAGACAGTTCATTTTTGTACGTTTCAAGAAGTTCTTTATCTCCGCCTGAAACATACACGGCAACTTCAAGAGAGCTTCCGATTTCTTTTTCAGCTCTCAAAGGCTCTATTGCCTTTGTTACAATTTCTCTGAGCTTGAGAATTTTAGTAAATTCTTTCTCAATTTTTTCATTTGCCCATTTTGCATTTGAAACCGGCCAATCAGAAAGAAGTATACTTTCCAGTCCGTTTTGCTGTTTTTCCGGAGTATTAAGCCAGATATCTTCAGCCTGGTGAGGCATTACAGGAACAAGAAGTCTTGTTAAAGCCTGTGATATTTCATAAAGAACAGTCTGACAAGCTCTTCTTGAAAGTGATTTTTTTCCTGCTGTATACAATCTGTCTTTTACAATATCCAGATAGAATGAGCTTAAATCAGCTGCTGCAAAGTTTTGCAAATGTTGAAAATATTTATAAAATTCATAAGACTCAAACGCTTCAGTTACATTTGAAATCAAATTATTCAATTTGTGCAAAGCAAACTTGTCAATACTTTTCAGATCTTTGTAGAATACATAATCAGCAATCGGATCAAAGTCATATAAATTACCAAGCAAAAATCTTGAAGTATTTCTGATTTTCTTGAATATTTCAACCATTTGAGAAATGGCAGTCTGTCCGATTTTTACATCGTTTCTGTAATCTACTGAAGCAGCCCAGAGTCTCAATACATCTGCTCCATACAGTTTAATAATATCCTGCGGAGCAACTGTGTTACCCAAAGATTTACTCATCTTTCTGCCTTCACCGTCTAATACAAAACCATGAGTTAATACAGTAAGATAAGGTGCTCTGCCTGTTGTAGCAACAGAAGTAAGCAACGATGACTGGAACCAACCTCTATGCTGGTCTGAACCTTCCAGATACATTTCAACAGGAAGATGTCCGAGTTCTTCATGTCTTTTTTCAACAACTGCTCTGTGAGTAATACCTGAGTCAAACCAAACATCCATGATATCTTTTTCTTTCAAGAAGTCTTTACTTCCGCAATGTGGACATTTATACCCAGTAGGAACAAGGTATTTTGCAGGAGTTGTAACCCAAGCATCAGAAGATTCTTTTTCAAATGTTCTGGCAATTTTATCAATTGTAGCAGGTGTAACAATTTCTTTTCCACAATGTTTACAATATAAAACAGGAATAGGAACACCCCATACGCGCTGTCTTGAAATACACCAGTCAGAACGTGAAGCTACCATGTTTGATATTCTTTGTTCGCCTGAAGCCGGAATCCACTGTACATTACTGATTTCACGGAGTGCTTCCTGTCTGAATCTGTCTACGCGAACAAACCACTGTGGTGTAGCCCTGTATATAACAGGTTTTTTGCATCTCCAGCAATGAGGATAGCTGTGAGTAATTTCCTTGTTGGAAATTAGTGCAAAACATTTATTCAAACGGTCAATAACAATTTTATTTCCGTCTTCGTAATAAACACCTTCCATATCAGGAACTTCATCAGTCCAATAACCTTTTGCATCAAGAGGAGACAAAACCTCTATGCCATATCTCTGACAGACCTCCCAGTCTTCAAGACCATGACCGGGTGCAGTATGAACACAGCCTGTACCTGCATCTAAAGTAACATGATCGCCAACAAGAATCGGAGAAAATCTGTCATAAAGAGGGTGTTTTGTTTTCAAATTTTCAAGTTCTTTTCCTTGAATAGTACCTAAAACAACCACATCATTTTCACTGAGTTCGGCATCTTTTACAAAAGAGTCTATCAAATCAGTCGCAACCAGATAAACTTCATCCACATATTGAAGCAATGAATATTCAAACCTTTCATTTACACTGATGGCAAGGTTTGAAGGAATTGTCCAGGGAGTTGTTGTCCAAATCACGGCAGACAATGGTTTATCTGTTTTAACACCTGCTTTTGCATAGATTTTTGCTTCATCCTCAGGTTCAAATAAAAATTTAACATATATTGCAGTGGAAGTATGATCAGCATATTCAACCTCAGCCTCTGCCAATGCAGTTTCACAAGCAGGACACCAGTATACAGGTTTCAATCCTTTTTCAATGTATCCTTTTTCATACATTTCACCAAAAACTCTAACCTGTTCAGCTTCTATCTCAGGTGAAATTGTTACATATGGATGTTCCCAGTTGCCCCATACGCCGAGACGTTTGAAATCATCTTCCTGACCTTTGAGGTTTGTCATAGCAAACTCCCTGCATTTAGCTCTGAGTTCACTTTTGGTCAATGCCTCACGACCGCCTTCAACATTTTTCACCACCGCATTTTCAATCGGTAAACCATGTCCATCATATCCCGGAACATAAGGTGAGTAATATCCTGATTGAGCTTTATACTTTATGACAATATCTTTTAGAATTTTATTCAACGCTGTACCAATATGAATTTTGGGAGAGCTCAAATACGGAGGACCGTCATGCAAAACAAACTTTTTCTCTTTATCTCTCTGGGCAAGATTTTTTTCATAAATCTTTCTCATTTCCCAAAAATCTTGTATATCCAATTCTCTAACCGCAGCATTAGCACGCATTGCCAGTGTAGTTTGCGGCAGATTCAGAGTGTTCTTAAATTCAAGTGGTTTCTTATCTGACATTTCCAATCCTCTATTCTATTTGTTTTAATAATAATTTTATACAAAAAATACTTAATAGTAAAATATCGCCAGAACCAATATACATTTTTTGGAGGATACAGTTAAGAAAACGCATGTAGTACCCTGTTAATATATAATTTCTAGACTTTATGTAAAAAAATTTTTAAGAGGCAGGTTTGAAAAAATTTCAATTCAGATTACAGGTAGTACTTGATATAAAAGAAAAACTTCTTGAAGAGAAGCTGCTTGAGCTGTCTAAAGTTCAAAGAGGATTACAAGAAGCCGTACAAAAACAAAAAACGCTTGAAAGCTATCAAATGGAAATCAATGATGCTTTGCTAAATGTTTTTCAAAGCGGAAACGATTTGGATTTAGTTGAAGTTCAAAGATATAAAGATTTTATCAATAAACTGATTGTAGACATCTCCAACCAAAAAGTTGTTGTACAAAATATTTCAAAAGTACTTGAACTGAAAAGAAGAGAAGTAAACGAAGTCCTGAAAGAAAAAAAGGTACTCGAAAAACTCAAAGAAAATCAGAAGAAAAAATTTTATCAGGAATTTGAACAATATGAAAGAAGAGAGCTTGATGACATAGCTTCAAGCAGATACGCAAGAATCTAAAATTAAACATTGGGCAGGAGAGAGAATGACATCACCATATACATCAAATATTTTGAATAACATTTTATCATCAGCAGTGTCTTCAAATAACACTCCTGTTCAAACTGCCGGAACAGTTGATAATGCTGATACAGGATTTATGAAAGCTCTTGACAATTCTATTAAAAGCTATGCTGATAAATCTCAATCAGTTACAAATAATAATTATAACAACCCTACTTACGCTGAAAAAACAAAAGATGTGCAAAGCGCGAAAAAACAAGAATCCGAACCCATAGAAAAAAAAGATTCATCAAAAACCGAAACTCAAACAAAAGAAACACAAGCAGCATCTGATGACATAAAAACAGACAACGAAAAAAATGATGAACAAAAAACAGAAGATGTTAAAGAAAGTAATGAACAAAATAAATTAGATGATAACAAATCAAATGATGAAACATCTTCATCAAAAGAAGAGACATCTGATAATAATGCACAGGACACAGAGACTGAAGAAAAGACTAATACAGCCAATAATAATTCCGCTGCAATTGCTGCCGCAACAGAATCAATCCTGGCAAACATTGAATATTCAGAAACAGAACAAAACACAACAAACAATGTTGTATCATCATTAGAAACAAAAATAACTGCTTCAAAAACACAAACTGTTGATGTTGATATTCCTCTTCAAACAAAAGAACCACAGCTTGAAATTGATGCAAATGGAATTGAAACACAAGAGCCTAATCAAGTGCAGCCAAAACAAGAAACAAATACAGGCACTTCACAAAATATAAAAACATCAGAATTACCTGACACAGAAATAACAAATTCTCAGAATCTAAAAGTTGAAGTAAACACACAGGAAAAAACTGCTCAAGAGCAGGTCTCAACAGTTCAAAAAGATACAAAAGCAGCTCTGGCTTCAGACAATTCAAGAATAATTTTGAACCTTGACGAAAATTCTGTTGATTCAAACATACAGACACAGGAAACTGCTGTCACACCTGCTGACACAGAACCTGAAAAAGCTCCAGTAATAAAAGTTACAGATGACGTTGCTGCATCTACAAAAGAAAATACAACTGCAAATTTTGTTGAAAACAAAGATTTTACAACTTCAGCAAAACAAAAAGCTGTCTCTCAAATGACTTCTATCGAAAACACTGACACAGTTGTAACAAAAACACAAACAAACACCCAACAAAATACAGGAAGTGAAAGTTCTCTTAATAATCAAAATGCAGGAGAGCAAATAATAAAAATGGGCATTGATGAAACTTCTCAACCGGTAAATTCATCAGAAGCTTTTGTTAACAGATTTGACAACACTTTCAGCAATACTGCTTCAAAATTATCAGCAGGAAATCAATCTCAAACATTGAATTCAAACGACATAATGAATCAAATAAATTCAAAACTTAATGAGCTTCAAAATTCAGGAAACAGCAAAGTTTCAATTGTTTTAAAACCTGAAAATTTAGGCAGAGTTTCCCTTGAAATCATGAACTCAAAAGACGGTATTGTTGCAAAAATGACAACAGATAACCAACAGGTCAAAGAACTTTTTGACAAAAACGTTGAAGCGTTGAAATCTAACCTGAGTTCACAGGGAGTAAATGTTAACAACATTAAAGTCGAATGTTCACAAGAATCATCAAACAATGCAATGAACTTCGAAAGAGATCAATTCAATCAACAAAACACATCTCATCACCAGAACGGTCACGGAAAACAAACCTCTCACACAACTGAAAGTTATACTAATACAAACTACACAGAAGATACAGAACTTGAATATTCAGAAGGTGCAGAAATCAAAAACACAGAAACAATAATACAACACAATGGTAAGGTAGATTACAAAGTCTAATCCAAATGCCGGGCAGACTTTGGGAGGAGTAAATAAAAATGGCATCATCAGTATCAAATGAACTAACAAATATGCAAAACGCAACTGCATACAATAAAGCACAAGAACAAAAAGCAAGCGGAGCTTCACAGGAACTCGATCAGGATGCTTTTCTTATGTTAATGATCGAACAGCTGAAGAATCAAGACCCGATGAATCCTATGGACAACTCTGAAATGCTTGCTCAACAGGCACAGTTCACACAAATTAGCGAACTTCAAAAACTAAACAGCGCATTAAATTCAAATAATATGATTCAACAGGCTAACAGCCTTGTTGGTAAAACTGTTCAAATTGTTGACCCTAATAACACATCAAGACTCATTACCGGTGTTGTAACAAGTGCCAACTTCACAAGCGACTCTGCAACAGTAACAGTCAATGGAGTTGAATACCCACTCGGACTTGTTGCAGCTGTAACTGACGGAGCAAGCCCAACAGATAACGAAACACTCGGAAATAAAAAACTCGGAGATCTTAACAATGCATCAGTAAAAGAAGGCTATGTAACCTTGACTATGCAAGATACATCAGGTAAGAAAACAAATGTCGCAATCAATATAACCAAAGATATGACAGTCAATGACTTCTTGAAAAAGATAGAAGAAGCAGGTCTGAAAACTTCTATTGAAAACGGTATCATTACTATCGAAAAAGGCGGTTATAAACAAATAAGTATGTCAAACGGTCACTACAATAATGACAGTGCAATATCATCAAACCTTGTCGGAGCATTCCAGATGTTCCAGGCTGAAAACGGTGATCTTGAAACAGGCATATTAGATTTTGACAGATCAAAAAAATAAAATATACAGTTATTACAAAATAAAAACGGGAGGATAAATGTCTCAAGCATTTTACACAGCAATCGGCGGTATGGCAGCCGGTCAAACAAAAGTCAATGTTGTTGCCGACAACATTGCAAATATGAACACGGTGGGTTTTAAAGCTTCTACCGTAAACTTTTCAGATGTTTATTACAGAACAACATCATCAGGACAAGCTCCAACAGGCAAAATGGGCGGCGTAAACCCCAAACAAATTGGTATTGGTGTTCAAACAGCTGCAATAACAAGAGACTTCTCAGCAGGTACAACACTTACAACAGGTAAAGCAACAGACCTGTGCATTCAAGGTAGCAGCTTCTTTACTGTTGCTTCACCAACAGTAGAAATCTTATACACAAGAGCAGGAAACTTTACTGTTGATGCAAACGGAAACCTTGTTCTCCCGAACGGATACAAAGCTCTTGGTACAGACAGAGCACTTAACACTACATCAAGTACTACGCCTATCAAAATTCCTACTTATATAAACACTGTTACATCAACAGCAACAGCTGATCAAATGAAAGACAAAAAGCTCTCCGAGCTTAACGGTGCTAACATTTCAGCAGGGGCTTTCACTATTACAACGACAGCTGAAGATGGAAAGACAACTAAAAATCATGTAATTAATATAACTGAAGATATGACAGTTGACGGGCTTATTCAAGAAATCAACAAAATCGACGGCATAACAGCAAAAGCTGATAATGGAGGATTTTCATTTGAAATTGATGATGCAAAATTGTCAAGGCTTGATTTCAAAAACGGAAACCTTGATGACACAACACAAGCATCATCTAACATTATTACAGAGCTGAATATTTCATCTTCAGACGGAAATCCACCAACTTATTCAAGTGAAACCGTAGCCTTTCACCAGACCATAGGTGCCGGTGCAGCCGGTGTAGATACCTCTGAAAACTATACAGACGTGACTATTACCGAATCAGGCATCATTGAAGTAAAATATGGAAACAATGATACACTTAGTGTAATGCAAGATCCAAATAATCCAGAAAGAGTAATATTTAAGTATACTTTGAATGACGGTACCATTATTACCGGTAATGATGTAACTATTAATGATAATCTTGTTGAAGAAGCAAACTTACAAATGCAAATGGCAAGTTTTGTTAACCCTAACGGATTAACCGGTGTAGGAAACAATGCTTATTCTTCAGGACCAAACTGTGGTATGGCCCTTTACGGAAGTATAAGTTCAGATGCTTTCGGAACTGTAAAATCAGGTATCCTTGAAGGTTCTAACGTTGATTTGGCCACACAATTTGCTGATATGGTAGTTTCTCAAAGAGCTATCGAAGCAAACAGCCGTGTGTTCGATGCAACAAACCAGATACTCCAAACATTATCAACATTAGGCAGATAATTCTGAAGTTTTTATATTTTATTTTATAACTGTATAAGAAAAACCCGATTCAACAGAATCGGGTTTTTACTCTCTCTGCCTAATTCTTAATAAGATTTGTATTCTTTTTCAAAGCCAAACAATGAGCTAACTGATTCATTATCATGAATTCTTGAAATTGCTTCACCAAGAATAGGTGCAATGCTCAACTGTGTAAATTTTGAAGAAACTTCCCTGTCTAACGGAATAGAGTTTGTGATAATAACTTCTTCAACAGGAGCATCCTCAAGTCTTTGAATTGCAGGACCTGACAATATACCATGAGCAGCACACACATAAACTTTTTCAGCTCCTTCTCTAAGGAGTAGTTTAGATGCTTCACAAATAGTACCTGCCGTGTCAATCATATCATCAACCAGAACGCAAATTTTACCTTTTACATCACCTATTATATGATCAGCAATAGCTTCATTGTGTTTATCTCTTCTTTTATCAACAATTGCCAGAGGGCAATCCAACTGTTTGGCAAAAACTCTTGTTCTTTGAACACCACCTGTATCAGGGCTGACAGCAACAAGTTTTTCAGCAGGAATATTCAATTTTTTAATGTAATCTGTCAAAACAGGAGTAGCATATATATGATCTACAAGAATATTGAAAAAGCCCTGAATCTGACCTGTATGTAAATCCATTGCAAGTATTCTGCTTGCACCGGCCGTTGTCAGCAAATCTGCAACCAATTTTGCTGTAATAGCTTCTCTTCCTGATGTTTTTCTATCCTGTCTTGCATAACCATAATAAGGAATAACAGCTGTAATTGATTTTGCACTGGCTCTTTTGAATGCATCTATCATAATCAAAAGTTCCATAAGATTTTCATTAACAGGATTTGACAATGGTTGAATTATAAAAACATCATCGCCTCTGATACTTTGTTGAACCTGTACATAGATTTCACCATCAGCAAAATTTTTGATTATCATCGGACCTACGCTTGTACCAAGATACTGCGCAATTTCATCAGCCAGTTTTTGATGTGCTCTTCCGGCAAAGAGTTTTATGTCGTGTGTCGGATTGATAGTTTTTTCTCGCTGAGGGAATTCCATTGTTAATTCCATTTTACATTCCTTCCTAAAGTTCACAGATGTCTTCATAAAGACTATACAATTATAACAGTAAGTTAATAATTAACATACTATTTTTTTTCAAATATTAAATTTTTCCTGATGTGTTTAATTACAAAAATCGTAAAAATATTTTTTGTTACTTAAATTTCCGTGGTTTTTATTTCCGAAATAAAATGTTACAAATGTAATGCATAATGCACAAAATTAATTTTACTTTGCTTACTGTCTGTTATATCATTTTCTTAAGGTTACAAATACAACATTAATAACGAAACAGGTAAAATATGGAAAATTCAAAATTAAGAAATATAGCGATAATCGCTCACGTTGACCATGGAAAAACCACTCTTGTTGACTGTATGCTCAAACAGTGCGGAGTTTTTCGCGAAAATGAAACAGTTCAGGAACGTGTTCTAGATAGTAATGATCTTGAAAGAGAACGAGGAATTACAATCCTTGCGAAAAACGTCTCTGTACATTACAAAGATTACAAAATTAATATCGTAGATACACCCGGTCACGCAGATTTCGGAGGCGAAGTAGAACGTGTACTGGGAATGGTTGACGGTGCATTACTTATCGTTGATGCAGCAGAAGGACCAATGCCGCAAACAAGATTCGTTCTTCAAAAAGCACTGGAACTGGGAATAAGAGTCATTGTTGTAATAAACAAAATTGACAAACCGGCTGCTGATCCTGACAACACATTGAATAAAGTATTTGATTTATTTACAGAACTAACTGATGACGAATATCTGATTGACTTTCCAGTCATTTATTCAAGCAGTTTGAACGGATTTGCTAAAAAAGAACTCGAAGACGAATCGAAAGATATTATTCCGTTGCTCGATTCAATAATTGAAAATATAAAACCACCTATTGCCGATGTAACTAAAGACTTACAGTTCCATGTAACAACTCTTGATTACAATGAGTATGTAGGTAGAATTGCAATAGGAAGAATTGTAAATGGTTCTATCCATTCACAAGAACAAGTTTCCTTAATAAAAACTGACGGTTCTATTACAAAAGGAAAAGTTGTAAAACTTTTCGGTTTTGAAGATTTGGGTCGTGTTGAAATCAAAGAAGCACACGCCGGTGACATAGTCGGTATAGCAGGCTTCCCTGATGTACAAATCGGTGAAACAGTTGCTTGTCTTGAAAATCCAAAAGCACTACCTTTGATAAAAATTGATGAACCGACCTTACAGATGAATTTTTCCGTTAACAACAGCCCGTTCGCCGGTCAGGAAGGAAAATTTGTTACTTCAAGACAACTAAGAAAAAGACTTTATCAGGAACTTGAAAAAAACGTATCACTTAGAGTTGAAGACACAGAAAACACAGATGTATTCAGAGTTTCAGGCAGAGGTGAACTTCACTTAAGCATCCTCATTGAAACTATGAGAAGAGAAGGTTATGAATTTCAAGTCTCTAAACCGGAAGTTATTTATAAAACAATAAACGAAGAACTTTATGAACCTTACGAAGATTTGTTGATTGATGTTCCTGAAGAATATGCAGGCAGCTGTATAGAAAAACTTGCAGGCAGAAAAGGTGAAATGCAGGAAATGAACGCATCGGGTAATCGTTCAAAAATGAGATTTCTCATTCCTGCCAGAGGTCTGATTGGCTTCAGAGGCGACTTTATTCGTATGACAAGAGGTGAAGGCATAATGAACCACACCTTCTATGACTATAAACCCTATGCAGGTGATATAAACAGACAAAGAATGGGTTCCTTGATAGCGTTTGAAGACGGTGAGGCTGTTCCATATGCACTTGCACAATTCGAAGACAGAGGAGTATTCTTTGTTGTACCAAAAACGAGAGTATACAGGGGAATGATTGTTGGTGAATGCAACCGACCGCAGGATATTGCAGTAAATGTATGCAAAACCAAAAAACTCACTAACATGAGAACAGCAACTGCCGATGTTATGGTTACATTGCAAGCTCCGAGACTAATGTCTCTTGAGGAATGCTTGGAATATATATCAGACGACGAACTTGTTGAAATAACTCCTGAAAATGTTCGAATGAGAAAATATGATTTAGTCAAATTAAGATAAACAAAAAAGGGCTTTTAGAAGCCCTTTTTTAGTAATCTATTTTACCTTCTTTTAAGACCTTAGCAGCGCAAGTATTTCCAGCTTTCCCGGCAACACAGTCTTTTGAACCGTCATCAGCACCGGCAGGCATAATACCTCTGTCTTTTGTCATAACAAAGAAAAAAACGTCTACGCCGAGCTGATTAGGTTTTTTATCACCATTCACATCAACATAAAAACCTAAAGAACCTGAAGGCGCAGAAGAAGAGTTAATGCCTGAAGCATCACCAGTACCATCCAAACTGAAATTCATTCCATCAGTCGTGGAAAAAGTAGCTATGTTTGTTCCAATTCCATAAGAATTACCGACTTTGGTTCCTGAAAGGTTTTTAGTTTGTGTCCAGCATCCGTTTTTGTTAGCTTCACAAACTCTTGAGACATTCATAACGCTTGTGTAATATTTAACCATTCTGTTAACTTCATCATTAGAACTGTCTTTGAACCTCCACCGTTTGAAATCTCCGTATTGTCCTTCCAAAACAGATGTAGCCTGTCTTAAAGATGAATATGCCTTTCTTAAAAGTGCAACATTTTCCTGCATTTCTGCATTTCTTTTTAAACCGGGAATAGTCATCGAAGCTATTACACCTATAATCATTAAAGTAACCAACACTTCAGCAAGTGTAAAAGCAGAAGACTTTTTATATTTGTTAAAGACCATATCTAACTCCTTCATACTACATTTTTATTATACAGGTTTTTAAAGATATTGTCATTGTAAGTATAAAAAATAAAAATACATTATTTGGCGGATATTCCGTATAATCAAAGTGTGAAATTATATTATCAGATACTTATAAATTGGGGATTAGCATAGTCAAAAACAGGCGAGGTAGGTTTTGAATTTTTCGGCAATAATAGCTATAATAGCTGCTGTTTTTTTAATATTGATATCACACAGAGCTGATGGCGCTTCAATGGTTTCATTGTTTCAACCCTCAGCAGTAATGATTGTTCTCGGCGGCACATTCTGTGCAGCAATAGTGAATTTTACTCCATCAACTTTAATGAATGCAATTAAAGCGTCAATGGATGTTTTTTTTGACAAACATCCGTCGCACATTAAAGTTATTGACGAAATCATATATCTGGCACATCAGGCAAGATTAAAAGGTCTGTTTTCACTCAACAATCTAATTGATAATATTCAGGATCCATTTTTGAAAAGAGGGGTCCAACTTTCTATCGATTTTAATAATCCTCAAATGATTTATGACATTTTAAAAGCTGAAATATCTTATGATGAAGAGGAAGAATTAATAAACTCAAGAGTGTTTGAAGCACTTGGCGGCTATGCACCAACTTTTGGTATAGTCGGAGCAGTATTTGGACTCATACAAATTATGGGTTATATTCAACAACCTGATATTCTCGCCCAGGGAATAGCTGTTGCTTTTGTCTCAACCCTTTATGGTGTAGGTTTTGCAAATTTAATTTTTCTCCCGATTGCAGGAAAACTTAAAATGAACCTGAGAGAGAAAATTCTTTTAAAAGAAGTAGTGCTTCAAGGAATTGTTTCTATTCAGATGGAGGAATCTCCAATGGTTATAGAAGAAAAGCTGCTTGCGTATTTAAAATATCACAACAGAAATCATGCGTACGAAACAAACAAAAAAATGCCGGGAACTTTTGGAATCAGATAAATGAAAAACGATTATTACTCAAACTCAAATGACTATATTAACCGTTGGGTTATATCATATGCAGACTTTGTCACAATGCTTTTGGCATTGTTTATGGTTATGTTCGCTACCTCCTCTATGGGTGACACAAAAGTTAAAGATGTTAACAAGTCTATACAAAAAGTTTTTGCCTCACAAACAATTCAAAATACTCAAACAGAACAAAATGTTAAGAATATTGAAACAGAACAAGATACCCAAAGTAAACTTGAAAACTCAGGCAAAACGCTTATAGAGGGCGGGGACGGCATACTTGATTCAGGTCAGCTCATAGAAGAATTCAAAAAAGATATAGAACTGAATTCCTCGATAAAAGTCCTAAAAGAGCCCAGAGGTGTAGTAATCAGATTAAATGACACTATGCTTTTTGACCCCGGTTCTGCTATAATAAAACCACAAGCTATGATTACTCTGGACAGAATAGCTGCTTCTTTGGATAAATTTAAAAATCCTATCGTAATTGAAGGACATACGGATTCAATGCCGATAAGAAACGAAAAATATCCGTCAAACTGGGAGTTATCTACCTCCAGAGCTACAAATATAATTAAATATTTGACAGAAAAATATAAATTTCCACCAAGCAGGCTATCCGCAGTAGGCTATGGAGAATTTATGCCGATTGAAAAAAATGATACTCCTCAAGGAAGAGCGAAAAACAGAAGAGTGGATATAATAATATTAAGTTCAGATAAAAAATAATTATCAGTTGGAGAAATAAAATGGCAAAACCTAATCAGGCTAAAGAACCGGATCTCAAACCGGAAAAAGATAAAGGAAATGAAGGAGGACACGGAGCAAACTCTATCCTTATTAACATTATTACAACAACTATTGTTTGTATAATATTTATAGGTGTTAATTACTTTTTGCAATCCAATTTGCTAACCACTCAGCTAAAAAATGTCTCAGCAGAGCAATCTGTCGATGATGGCTCAGAAGAGCCTCTTGATAAACCGGAAAAAGGTATTGTGCTTGATCTTGGTGATTTTACAATGAATCTTAGCGACATCGACCCAAGAAGATATTTGAAAGCCAATGTAGCTATTGAAATAACAAATCCGGAACCTGACCCGACACAGGTTGAAGAACCAAAAAAAGAAAGCGGTCACGGCGGACATGGAGCAGAAACTGCCGCACCGGACCCAAAAGCAAGCATTGTCGCAGAAATGGAACAATATAAACCGGCAATCAGAGATGCGGTAATTACAGTATTAACAAGCAAAACATCCGATGAATTGGCAACAACAGCCGGAAAAGAACTGGCTAAACAGCAAATTGCTGAAGCCGTAAACGGAATCTTTGACGGAGAAAGAGAAGTAATAAGAGTCAGCTTCGGTCAATTCATAATGCAATAAACTCATATAAGGGAGAGGTAATGTCAGGTTCTCAATCAGACAACAAAATGGATACATTTCCGATGGATTATGCGGATAAAGGTATCTTCATAAATGGAGTTGATGAAGTTGATGAGCACAAAAAGGGCTATAAACTTTACAATTTCAGACGTCCTGACAAATTTTCAAAAGACCATTTAAGAGGGCTTCAGGACATTCATAAAGAGTTTTCAAGACAACTCGCTCTCGTTTTGACAGCTTATTTGAGAATGCATCTTGAAGTTGATGTAGTATCAGTTGACCAGCTCACTTATGATGAGTTTATGCGTTCAGTGCCCAGCCCTATTTCGATTGCAATCTTTGAACTTAATCCACTACCTGGTCAAATACTTCTGGGTATAAGCTTCGAAGTTTTATCAAGTATAGTTGACAGAATGCTAGGCGGTGTAGGAACAGTAGAATCAAAACCGCGAGAGCTCACTGATGTAGAAGAATCTCTTGTAAAAAAGATGATTGAAAGAACAACACAAACACTTGCTGATGCCTGGTCGCATATCATACCTGTTGAAAGCAATTTGATAGGTTTAGATAACAATTACTCAGGAATTCAAGTTGCAACAGCAGGTGAAATTGTTGCTTTAATTACACTCGAAGTACATATTTCAGGAAAACATTACGGATTGATAAGTTTATGTTTCCCCTATCCTGTCTTGGAAAATGTACTTTCACAACTAACAACACAACACATTTTTCAAACAAAAGGTATAATAGCAACATCAGAAGAACGTCAAAAAATGATAGAAAAACTCGACACTTCTCTTGTTGATATAAATGTTCTATTCGGTCAAACAGATATAAGCCTGAAAGAATTCCTTGATTTGAAAGAAGGAGATGTATTAAAATTGGATAATGCAGCAACCGAAGACCTCATAGTCAAGGTAAATCAAGAGCGAAAATTCTATGCCAGACCCGGAAGAATAAAAGACAAAATCTGTGTCAAAATTACAGACAGATATGATTACTATGTTGATGCTTTAAAACGTTATTTTTAGAAAGGATTTCCAATGCAAGACGATAATATGCAAAATGATGACTTAAATCAGCCAAATACGCCTGATTCTTTTGACAACTTCAGCAATGAAAATCCTGCTTCGGAAATTCCTGATGAATCCACTCCGGTCGAAAATGAAGCCGTACAAAATGCTGTAAATTACAATTTTGATGATATCCAACCCAATTCTGAAGAAGTAAAAATTGATACAAGTATGCATAACAGTGACCCTGTCACAGTTCGTCCTGTTGAGTTTACGCCATTTGATAGCTACACTCCAACAAATACTGACACAAATAAAAACCTTGAGCTTCTTATGGACATAAAACTCGAATTGACAGTAGAACTTGGAAGATGTCAACTTCCTGTAAAAAAAGTCCTTGAACTCACAAGAGGTTCTATCATTGAACTTGATAAAGTAGCAGGTGAATCAGTTGAGCTTTATGCAAACGGAAAACACGTTGCTAATGGCGAAGTTGTTGTTATAGAAGACAATTTTGGACTTCGTATAACAAGCATTACAGATCCTGAAGAAAGAATAAAAAGCTTATAATTATTCAAAAATTCTTCTTAAGACACCCTGATTTTCTGTCAGAAGCTTATCTGCTTCACTATAATCCAGTCCATATAAAATAAAAAGGATTGCGTGTTTTGTCTTGTAACCGTTAGTTTCAAGTACGTTTTTTGCCGTAGCCTCTCGACAACCGCAAATAGAAGATACAATTGTTACAGCTCTTCTTTTCAGCTTATCGTTTGTTGGTTTAACATCAATCATAAGATTGTGGTATGTTTTTCCAATTTTTACCATTGAAGCAGTAGACAGCATATTTAGAATCATTTTTTGCGCCGTACCCGCTTTCAATCTTGTTGAGCCTGAGATAGCTTCCGCACCTGTTTCAACACATATAAAAACATCGGAAAATTCTTTCATTTTTGCTTGAGCATTTGAAGTAATCACAACGGTTTTGCATTTTTTTATTTTTGCAATTTGCAAAAATTTTGTAACATATTTAGCATTACCGGAAGCAGAAATGCCGACTACCGTATCATTGTCACAAATATCATATTCAGCAAAATCTTTCATAGCAAGATCTTCAGAATCTTCAGCTCCCTCTATCGCTTCACGAAGAGCTCTGTCTCCGCCTGCAATAATCCCTTGTACAAGAGACGGAGAAGTATTAAAAGTCGGAGGACATTCAGAAGCATCCAGAACACCCAATCTGCCACTTGTTCCAGCACCTACATAAAAGAGACGCCCACCGTTTAAAAAGTTTCTAACTATGATATCAACCGCTCGTGCTATTTGAGGAACACATTTTCTCACAGCCGAGGCAACTTTTATGTCCTCATCATTTAGCATCATGAGCATATCATAAGTTCCGACTAAATCTATATTAACTGTTGCAGGGTTTATATGTTCCGTTGCAGCATCAAAATTCATTTATAATTACCCGACTAACTAATAGGATACTATACCCATAATAACTCTTTTTTGTGCTCCTGTACAGCCCACCAGAGAGTTAGGTATTTTTTTGAGAGTACAAAAGCCAAGCATAGCAAAAGCTATCGCCTCTTTATATTTATCATTAATGTTGAAATCCTTGTGTGTTTTCACACACAAATCTGGTAAATAAAATCTTAAATATCGTAAAAGTTCTAAATTATACGCACCGCCGCCACCAACAACAAGTTCCTTTATTTCAGTTTTTGGAAAAACAAATCTTTTATAAGCATCTGCTATTGTTTTTGCAGTCAATGCTGTTATAGTAGCCATTATGTTATATTTATTCTCAGGTGCTTTCTTCGCAATTTTTTCAGCGTAAACATTATTAAAAAGTTCCCTGCCTGTTGATTTTGGCGGAAATTTTTCATAATAAGGTTCATCTAAAAGCTCTTTCAACCATATTTCATCAACTGTTCCTCTTGAAGCCAGTATGCCATCTTTGTCATAAGGCTGGTTAAATAATTTTTTTGCAAAATAATCAATAAGCATATTACCCGGTCCTGTATCAAAAGCAAAGGTTTCGCATTTTTTTGAAAGAACAGTTACATTTCCTATTCCGCCAATATTTTGAATTGCTCTTTCTATATCTTTTTTAAATATCAATTCATCTGCAAAAGGCACAAGAGGTGCCCCCTGCCCACCTGCTGCAATATCCTTTGAACGAAAATCACCTACCGTTGTAATACCAGTAAGCTCAGAAATTACAGAAATATTGCCTATCTGAAGTGTACTTTTAGTAGAAATGCCTCCGGTTGTAATTTCTTCGGGAATATGGAATATCGTTTGTCCGTGAGAAGCAATGTAATCAATCTGTTTTTTTCTCAATCCTGATTTTTCCACCAGTTCATTGGCACACTTTGCAAAAAGTCTGCCAACAACAAAATCCAAATTACAAATATCTTTTGTATGAGCATTGTTGTTCGCAGCTTCAAGAAGTTTGTCTCTAACCTCTTTTGGATAATCAATACTGTGACAGTCAATCACTTCATAACTAAAATCATCAAAAATCTTTAAAAGACAGGCATCTATTCCGTCCAAAGAGGTGCCTGACATCATTCCGATTGCAGTTTTGCAGTTTTTTTCCATAAGTTTATTATATAACGTTTTTACCTTATATCAAAAAACTTATGAACCTGACCTATCAACCTTGTATCATGATATAACTTTGTAAATTTATTAAATACTTCAAGGATTTTATCATTAGAAACCCCTATTTCATTTCCGTTCATTTTAGGTTGAAGAATCAAAGGAATATCAAACTCTGACGCCAATTTGACACTATCATTAATTTCAAAGTCCTGCAACGTGTCATCAAAAACAATTTTTGCAAAAACCTCTTTTCCTGAAGATTTTATAATTTCTAAAAAATCTTTATGCTTTAAATACAAATCACCAATTTTTGCGCAAGAATCAATCTTAAAATCCATTGAAACAATATCAATATATTCAATCAATTGCTTCAATCCCTTAGCTAATGTTCCATTTGTTTCAAGATATATTTTCAAATTCAATCTCTTTAATTCAGGAAGAAATTCCCTTAAAAATTCATAATGCAAAAGCGGCTCACCACCCGTAAGGCTGACGCTGTGAACAACACTTAAGTCAAAAGATTTTAATTTAACAAGCAGTTCAGAAACCGTGTAAACTTCGCCTTTATCAAACTCTGTATCGCAATAATCACACAGCAGATTACATCCGCAAAACCTTATAAAAATCTGTCTATAACCGATATAAGGGCCCTCTCCCTGTATTGAATCGAATATTTCACTGATTTTAGTATTAATCATTTAGCAAATTCTCCCTAATTTTGTGGGTTGAGATGTTTTTTAACTTCTCATAAAGTTTTTTTTCTTCGTCAGAAATCTCTTTAGGCATAGCTATTTTAACCACAACAATTTGATCACCTTTTTGTTTTGTTTTTTTATCAGGCAGCCCTTGTTCCGATAATCTAAATTTTTGACCGGTAGTAGTATTCTGAGGAATCTTCATTGACACACAACCGTTTAAAGTCGGTACTTCAATTGTAGCCCCCAGAGCAGCTTCATAAGGTGTAATAGGAATTTCGCAATGAACATTATTTCCTTCATAGCTGAAAAAAGAGCTTTCTTCTATATCAATAAACAGATACAAATCCCCGTTTTTACCGCCATTGTAACCTTTATTTCCTTCATCAGCAATTCTGATTTTTGCACCTTTTTTTATCCCTGCCGGAATTTTAACATTTAATTTTTTGTGAATTGAAACTTCTCCAGATCCTTTACATAAAGGACATTTGGCACCATTAATAAAACGTCTGCCTTCACATTTCGGACACCTTTCACTATGCAGAACATTTACTGTCCTGTGTGTTCCTGAAACAGCTTCTGACATTTTAATATTTACATTGAGATTTATATCTCTACCATTTTCAGGTTTTTGTTTTTTCTTAGCTGTTTTCTTATTTTTTGCAGAACTATCACTTGTAAACAATCCATCCAAAATATTTTCAAAAACACTAGAAAATGATGCATTAGTATTTTTCGTTTCTTTTTTATACTGCTCCTGTGCAGTTTTAGAAGAGGTATAAGTTTTTTCCTTTGTAGTAGTCGAATTAGTTTCGCTGTATGCTTTTTTTGCTTGAGTTCGGGTTGTATAAGAAGTTTCTGTTTTTACATTAAAACCTTTCAAAATATCATACTGGCTTCTTTTTTGTGAATCACAAAGCACTTCGTAAGCTTCTGTAATTTCTTTAAAACGAATAATGCTCTCCTGTGAATTGTCATTAACATCAGGGTGCCATATACGAGCCTGTTTTCTATATGCAGACTTAATTTTTGCCTCATCAGAATCAGGCTCAATACCCAAAATAGCATATAAGTTTTTTTTATAATATTCGTTCACAGGTTTATCCGGTTACATGCTGTCTACAAAGATATTATAATGGAGATTTAAGAAAAGTCAGATTTCATAACATTTTTTATTATTTCAGGAATTTTCTCAACCTCTTCAAAAGAAATATCTGCTCTTAATGAAATTCTAATCCTTGATGAATTAGGTGCAACAGTCGGATGTCTGATAGGCAGCAGGTAATATCCGTTTTTGATAAGCTCTTTTGAGACTTTTAAAGCTTTTTCATTATCACCGAGAATAACAGGTATAATATGGCTTTCTCCACGTGTTTCCAACCCAAACTCTCTAATTTTATTTCTGAGTTTGTTTGAAAGCTCAATCAGATTTTTTCGTTCCTGTTTCAAATTGGGTATGGTTTCTGTAATTATGCAATAGGAAAAAGCCGTATTTATCTCAGGCAAGGCAGTAGAAAAAATCAAAGGCCTGCATTTGTTAATCAAATAATTTATCAAAACCTCATGTCCTACACAAAATGCACCAACAGAGCCCACTGCTTTACCAAAAGTTCCGACTATCAAATCTATATCTTTTATACAATTCTGAACCTCGGAAATTCCTAGTCCTTTATCACCGAAAACACCGAAAGCATGTGCCTCATCAATAACAAGAATAGCATTGTATTTCTTTTTTAATGCTATAAGTTTCTCAAGCTCGGCAATATCCCCATCCATGCTGAACAATGATTCAGAAACTATAATCGCGTTTTCAAATTCATCTCTGTGTTTTTCCAAAAGCTCTTCAAGATTCTCATAGTCTAAATGCTTATATCTGAACATTTTAGCTTCAGAAAGTCTGATTCCGTCAATGATACTCGCATGATTCAATTTGTCACAAAATACAACGTCTTTTTTTGAAAGCAAAGCAGACATAATGCCAACATTTGCATGATATCCACTGTTGAAAAGAAGTGCTTTATCTTTTCCAAACAAAGCCGCAAGTAAACACTCAAGCTTTGCATGAACATACGAACCGCCTGTCAAAAGCCTTGAAGAAGCTGAGCCAAGTGAAAATTCAGCTATTTGAAAAAATCTGTTTAATATAGCCTGATTCTCTGCAATTCCCAGATAGTCATTAGAAGAAAGATTTAAATATTTTTTATTTTCTTCAAAAATATATTTGCCTACTTTTTTGAACGAAATCAGCTTTCTCTCACAACAATTGTCATGAATTTCTTTTAACTCTTCTTTATATCTGTCAAAAATATTTTTCATTGTTTTCCTTAATTAAATAAAAGACAATGCCAGCAAAAGGCTTATAATCAATGTCAGTATCTGTATATTAGTATAAAAATGTATTTTTTCATAAGAAGCAAAATGCCCTATTATGAAAGGTAAAAACAAAAATATCGGAAATATCGCTGAATATACAGCGTTTCCAGCATAAAGATTACTGATTGAAAACCACAATATTGATATAAAATACAAACTAAATAATGCACAAATAGCCACAGAAAAATAAGCAAAAAACTTTATGGCATTTTCATTCTTATATAAAACAAGCTTGCCTAAAATAAATCCCAAAATTAAAAGAATATTGGTAATAATTATAAAAATCAGCGAATTCGGAAGCTGATGAAATATTTGCATAATCAAAGAAACATCTAACACAGCATATCCTCGCTTTCAATCGGTGCAGACTTTACAACAGGCGGCCCATAGGCAGAGAGGCTGTTCAAAAATTCTATTGATTTTTCAAATACAAAATCTCTTTCATTATCCATTACAACAAGATGATAACTGTTGTCCAACTCTATATATTTTCTAATGCTTGAGCCAACATTTTTATATACAAATTCAGATCCCTTTGTGCTGGTCAAATCATCTTCTTTTGCATGCATTAAAAGCACGGGAGCTTTTACTTTGAACATATTTTTTTGAGCATATTTTGAAAACTTCAAAAGTTCATAAATACAAGACATTGGATAATTGTCCAAAGCTTCTGTGTTTCGTTTTTGCAAAGCTGCGACCTTTTTTCTCAATGCTTCATTTTTTAAGCCGTATGGTTCACGTTCAGGAAAAGAATAATAATATCTGAGAATTGTATGAACACCTATGGGCATAAAGAAGTTGTACCAGGGAATTGTCCACCCATCAAGAAATAAAGTAGTAGAAAGCGCAACAATGCCTCTAACTTCTCTATATTCACTGGCTATCGCCAGAGCCATCACAGCACCCAAACATAAACCACCCAGATAAACCTCTTCATATCTTTGTGTCAGATCACGGTAATGCATAGTAGAATCAGTATACCAGTCCTCCCAGCGAACTGTTTTAATATTCATCGGACTGGTTCCATGTCCTGGCAGACAATAACAAAAAACATCAAAATCAGCTTCGTATAATGCCCTGCCCATTTTTTTCATCTCAAAAGGGCTGCCTGTCATTCCGTGAAATAACAAAACAGCTCTTTTACATTTATTTTCATGGATAAATTCGAAATCTAAACTCTGTACCAAATTTCCATTCCCGCAACAATCTGTCTAGGCTTTTTCCATATATCTGGCAAACAACTGATCCATAAGTTCCAATGCCATATCGATTTCTTCATCTGTAATATACAATTGAGGAACCAGGGTAACAATATTTTTGAAGTATCCTCCATTGTTAAGAATCAAACCGCATTTTTTGCCGTTGTATGTAAGATCACCCTTCAAACCGGCTTCGATAATTTCATCACAGAGTTCTCTGGCAGGTGTATAACCGTCATTTTCAGTAACTTCAACACTCAATGCAAAACCAAGACCGTTAACCGTACCAATGTTTTTATATCTCTTTTCAAGTTCTTTCAAACCGTTGAGGAATTTTTCACCCTTACGTGCAATTTCTTTTTCAAGAGTTTCTCTTTCCTCTTCGAAAATACTCATCACTTCATAACCTGCCCGTGTGCCAATCGGGTTAGCAGCATAAGTAGAATGAGTTCTGCCGGCAGGGAATACTTTGGGATTGATAAGTTCTTCTTTTGCCCACATACCTGCAAGGGGATTCATTCCGTTTGTAATAGACTTAGCAAAAGTCATAGCATCAGGTTTAACGTCAAAATGTTCCATAGCCCAGAGCTTACCTGTTCTGAAACAGCCCATTTGAACTTCATCTACCATAAACAATATATTGTATTCATCAAGAACTTTTTTCAATTCTTTAAAATAGCCCTTCGGAGGAACAATATATCCGCCAGTTCCAAGAAGAGGCTCAGCAATGAATCCGCCGAATTCACAATCTTTTGTTTTTGGGTCATAAACACCGTTGTATTCACTTTCAAAAAGTTTTGCAAATTGTTTTACGCAATACATATTGCAAGATTCACATTTTTTGTCATAAGGACATCTAAAGCAATACGGAAACGGAACAAAATGAGCCGTATCAGACATATGACCGAAATGTTCTCTATATCTGTAACTTGACGTTACAGCAGTAGTTCCGATTGTTCTTCCGTGATATCCGCCCATAAAGGCAAACATTCTCGGTTTTTTCGTGTAGTTTCTGATTAATTTCAGCATATCCTCATTAACCTGAGCACCGCCCACATTAAATTGAACACGTCCTTTTATTCCATATCTGTCAAGGTTAGCTTTAGCTATTTTTTCGGCAAGGAGAGCTTTATAGTCATAAACAAATCTTGATGAAATTTGAGGCATAGTATGATACTGATCAATCACTGCATCTAAAATTCTTTTATTTTTATATCCGAGATTACAGCTTGAATACCACATTTGAAGATCAAGGTAAGGAGTGTCTTTGCCGTCATACATGTAAGAGCCTTCGCAGTCTCTGAAAATTGTTTGTTCATCATGGTAGTGAACAGTATCACCCCAGGAACAATACTCCTTGTCAATAGATTTAATTTCTTCATCTGACAACTTAAGTTTTGTATCAAGCATATCTTCTCTCCTTTTATAGCCGTTTTATATATTTTTCAATCTCATCAAAAGAGTCAAAACCAATCAGGTTATCGATTTTAGTATTTTTACAATACTCCAATAGAGACCCTTTGGCAAACAGAATATCAACCTTATTACTTACACAAAAGTCGGATAAGCCGTCCCCTGCGTAAAGAACACGTTTTGTAACAATTCTGTTGCCAAGTATATTATTTTTCAAAACCTCACATTTACAAACACCTGAATTTCGTTCACAATTCTCACTTGAATAAGGAAAAGATGTAAAAAATTTTCCGCTTTCAAATTTAAGTTTGTTTGAAAAAATCTTTGCATCATTGATGCCATAGCGCAATAATATTCTATTTATAAAATAATCAAACCCGTCTGAAATTATGCAAAAATCTATTTTTTCTTTTTTCAAATAATTATAAAATTGCACAAAAGATTCATCTATTTCAACAGAATCAATAAAATCATCCATTTTTTCTTTTGTCATAGAAGGAAACAGTTTCATCTGTTCTTCAATACACTCTCTTGAGCCAATTTCACCCTTAATCCACTTATCTTCCACAATAAGCCATTCTTTATCAGCATACGTTCGTAAAAATCTGTTAAGTGTATCCGCTTTTGTTATTGTACCGTCAAAGTCACTGATGACCTGTATATTCTTCATCCTTAATCCTCTATCCTATTAATAATATAATAAACAGGACACAAATGGCACAAGCTTAAACAGGCATTTAATAAAATTTAATGTAAATATCTTACTTCTATAATATTCTTAGCCTCATCAAAACCAGTGACTAGAAACTCACTGTTTCTGTTTAACAAAAATTCCTGCTCTCTCCAGTGTTTTCTGTCTATATTAAATAAAGCATCCAAATCAATATATCTGCTGCCTTTTGGCAGCTCTATTTTTAATATAGGATTTCCGCAGCTAAACCTTTTTGCCGTATCCAATTCCTGTGAAGTGGACACAAAAGATGTGTCCTTAAACACACCGCCTTTTTGAGTCAACGCATTCATTTGCTCGGGTGAAAGTTTTTGTTGAAGAGCTCTGTAAACAATTTTTGTATCATCGGTTTTCCAAACTTTTTCTTGGTTATTAAACAGATTTTCTATATCATCAATCCACTTCAACAGCTCGTCTTTTGTTTGAAGCCCTCTGATTTTTCCGCCACGAAGATAGCTGTGAAAAGCTTCAGGATGATACTTATATTCCTTCAAAGCATCCATTTCATCAGGCAAAAAATGTTTTTTCAAAATGCCATTTGCATTATAAATATAAACATCTTTTTTCAAATTGTCAGATAAATATATTTCATCAAGATAACCCTGAGCATTTCTTACACATTTTGCTCTCATTGTTTCCTGGCATAAATTCGAAAAACCCTCAACAGGTTTGCCTATCGTGATATGAGAATCACCTATGTGTCGCCCCAGATGCAAATTATGCTGTTGCGCAATTTTTTGTAAAATTACATCTATTTCAGCATCTGTTTTGGGAGCAAAATTCATATTTTTTTGCAGTGCAACCTGAACTTTGCCGAGTATGCCCTGACATTGAGAAGCCTCACAATCAATTTTTTTTGCAGCCTGTTTTGAAGCCGTCTTCTCAATATGAGTTTCAAGCGCTTTTCGAACCTGTCTGCTTAATTCTACCGGATCTACCTTCATATATGATTAAAAACAAAAAACTGTTATAAATTGCTTCTCACAACAATTAATAAATCAGTTTTTTCTCTTTTTTTTAGAAGATGTCAAATCAAAACTGTTTTTTATAATCTCATCTAAAACCTCTGCCGGAGTGGATTCGGGGTCGGCTTTTATCCAGTGTTTTTTGTTCATGTGCCAGCCATGTGTTATGGAGGGATATTGCATACGAAGCAGTGCCCCTATTTCAGGCTCGGTTTTGAGATTTATGTATAACTTTTTATCAAGATAAAAAATTAAAGCAAACCATTTGTCATTGCTTTTATGACGCATAACACAGGTATCTTTATAAATGTCCTGCCCGAAGGGGTAGGTTTCTATTGCGTCGTCTGAAATCAAACAGCGCTGTATCAACTGTTTTTTGTTCATTGTTTTTTCACAAACTCAATTTCGTAGCCGAGTTTTTCAAGAATCATTTCCAGCTCATTAAAATTAGCTGTACCCTTTTTCAACTTTATAGATAAATTTTGTACGGAGTATGGTTTTTGTCTTTTTTCCGCAATATATTCTGCCAGTTGGGTTATAGTAACAGCATTATCAAATGCCAATTTTCTAATTTCATTACCTATACTCATAATTTAAAATTATAATAATAATTGAAATTTAAAAATATATTTTAGTTTTTTATTGACATTTTTTAAACTATATTTTAATATTTAATTATTATTTTAAAAAGATTAAGCAAATCTATGAAAAAAGATTTACTGGAACACACAATCACAATTTTTGAAAACTACCTGATAGAAACAAACAGCCTGTTTGATATCCTGACAGATATCTGTGACAACGCAGACTTAACAGACCAAACCGCAGCAAAAGTGATATTGCTCTGCGATATATTTAAAGAAAAAAATCAAAAAATCCGAGAATCGATGCGGTATAAATAAAAAAACAGAGCCGATTTTACTGGCTCTGTTATTGTATAAAATGATAATCTTACTTCAAAGTCTCAATAAGCTCTTTTATCGCATTGATTTGAGAGTTCAGCTCATCGGCGCGGGCCTGAGTTTCTTCAATCAACTCTTTGGGCGCTTTTTCAACAAAGTTTTTGTTTTTGAGTCTGCCTTCAAGGCTCATTTTTTCTTTGTTTAGTTTTTCTATCTTTTTGTTTTGACGTGCGATTTCCTCGTCAAAATCAATCAAACCTTCTAGCGGGATTATGATTTTTGAATTGCCTACAACAGCAGACGCTGATTTTTTAGGCATTTGAGTGTCTTCACCCTTAAATTCCACACTTTCGATTCTTGCAAGACGTTTGAGGTAAGGTACAACAGCTTCAAAAATCGGTTTTTCAGCAGCACCGGCAAGAACAGTTATATTCATCTGCGCAGAAAGCGGAATGTTCAAGCCCTGACGGACGTTTCTCAAAGACTTAATTGTTTCAAAAACAAGCTCCATTTCTTTGTTTTCAGTTTCAAAAACAAACTCTTTTTTATAAGTCGGGAACTCTGCTTTGATAATTCCGATTGTTTCTTTCTCTTGCGGAATCAACTGCCAGATAGCCTCTGTAATGTGCGGCATAATCGGGTGGAGCATTCTCAAAGCCATATCAAGAACATATCTCAAAACCCTTTGAGTGTTAGCCTTTTGGGACTCATCCTGCAATTGAATTTTTGCAATCTCAACATACCAGTCGCAATACTCGTTCCAGAAGAAGTCATACAAAACGTGTGCTGTTTCGCCGATTCTGTAAGTCTGAATATTGTCATTAACGAGTTTTGCTGTTTCGTTGAGTCTGTGCAGAATCCATTTGTCGGCAATTGTCAGGCTATCCGTATCAATTGCTTTGTTGTCAACGCCCTCGAGGTTCATAAGCACGAATCTTGAAGCGTTCCAAATTTTGTTGGCAAAGTTTCTGCCGTATTCAAATTTGTCTTCGCTGATTTTTATATCTTGACCGCCGTATGTACACATTGATGTCATAGTGAATCTCAAGGCGTCGCAGCCGTATTTGTCAATAATGATAACGGGGTCAACCGTATTGCCTTTGGATTTTGACATTTTCTGACCTTTTTCGTCACGGATTAGGCCGTGGATGTAAACGGTAGAAAACGGAGCTTTGCCGGTAAATTCATACCCCATTGTAATCATTCTTGCAACCCAGAAGAAAATAATATCAAAGCCTGTTACAAGAGTTGTGGTGGGGTAGAATTTTTTGAAATCCTCGGCGTCGGTGTTTGGCCAGCCCATTGTAGAAAACGGCCACAAGCCTGACGAAAACCATGTATCAAGAACATCGGTTTCCTGAGTGTAATTTTCAGGGTCAGGATTTTCCTTTGCTACAACAATTTCACCTGTTGTGTTGTGGATGTATGCGGGAATCTGATGTCCCCACCACAATTGACGGGAAATACACCAGTCGCGGATATTTTCCATCCAGCCGAGGTAGTTTTTCTCCCATTTTTCGGGAACAAATTTGATTTCGCCTGTTTTAACAGCTTTGATAGCAGCCTCTGCAAGCGGTTTCATTTTTACAAACCATTGTTCTGAAAGTAACGGCTCGATTGTTGTATGACATCTCTGGCATTTACCTACGTTATGTTCAAGGTCTGTTATTCTCACCAGATCATTGTGATAACGAAGCATATCAACGGTTTTCTTACGTGCTTCGTCTCTGTCTAAACCGTGGAGTTCCTGAGGAACTTCCGCGCATGCTTTCATTTTGCCTTCGCCGTCAATAACCCAGATAGGTTTGAGGTTGTGGCGTTTTGCGATTTCGTAGTCGTTCGGGTCGTGCGCGGGAGTGATTTTTAATGCGCCTGTTCCGAATTTTTTATCAACGTATTCATCCGCAATAATAGGGATTTCTCTGCCCGTAAGCGGGATAACAACCGTTTTGCCGATTAAGTCTTTATATTTGTAATCTGTCGGATTAACCGCAATCGCAGCATCGCCAAACATTGTTTCGGGTCTTGTAGTAGCAATTACAATAGCACCGGGCTGGTCTTTCAGTGAATAGCTGATTTCCCAGAGGTGACTTGCCTCGGTTTCGTATTCTGTTTCAACATCAGAAATAGCTGACTGGCAGCGCGGGCACCAGTTTACAATATAAGAGCCTTTGTAGATTAAACCTTTTTCGTATAGTTTTATGAACACTTCTTTAACAGCATCAGAGCAGCCTTTATCGAGTGTAAATCTTTCTCTTGTTCGGTCAAAAGAAGCCCCGAGGCGTTTACACTGGTCTAAGATAGCGCTTTTATGCTCGTTAGCCCAATCCCAAGTGCGTGCAAGGAATTTTTCTCTGCCAAGCTCGTGGCGGTTTGTGCCTTCTGCACGGAGTTGTTTTTCCACAACGTTTTGTGTGGCAATCCCTGCGTGGTCAGTACCAGGAACCCAGAGAGTTTCATAACCCGACATTCTGTGATAACGAACAAGGATATCCTGCAAAGTTTCGTCAATAGCGTGACCCATATGCAGAACGCCCGTAACATTCGGCGGGGGGATGACTATTGAAAACGGTTTTTTCGGGGATTTTGCGTCTGCTTTAAAGCATTCGTTATCTTCCCAAAATTTATAAATTCTTTCTTCCGTTGCTTTTGCGTCGTATGTAGTCGGCAGTTCGCTAAAATTAACAGTCTGTGTATTTTCCATATCCTTTGCGCCTCTTCTAGTTTTTCAGTTGTCTATAAGATAGCACAAAGAAAACATAATAAAAAGAAAAGGGAATTCATAATGAATTCCCGTCGAATCTTGTTTGATTCCTCGTGTGTGTAGTAAGTAAGTGTAAGTGTAGGTTAGTGTGGTAGGTCAGTGTGTATGTATTAGTTTAAAATTAATTTCTCTCTTTAATTCTCTTTTGGTTTT
>DBGCOP010000018.1:0-1258 GCA_048360435.1 Candidatus Limenecus sp.
TGGTGTTATACTAAAAAAGTAGACAAGGGAAAAGAAAAGTAGTATAATAAAAGAAAACACGAAAGAAGAAAAACCAAGGAGGAAAAAATGACAAACAAACAGCTGCAATACGATGAAACTTTTAAAAAGAACATCGTGGCATTACACCAGAACGGAAAAACCCAAACTGAGCTTTCCAAGGAATACGGAATATCGGTAAGTGCGATCTCAAGATGGATAAAGCTTTATTCGGAAGTCAGGGTCGACGACAATACTGTTATGACAGCAAAGCAGATAAAGGAACTGCAAAAAAGAAACGCACAGCTTGAGGAGGAAAACATCATATTAAAAAAAGCGCTTGCCATAATGACTCCACGCTCAGGGAAAGAATGAGAGCTGTACATTTACTTCGGCACGAACATGCAATAATAACCCTATGTCGTGTTCTGAATGTAAACCGCAGCAGCTATTACAAGCATTTTAACTCTAAAGAACCTAAAAGAGCAATTGAAAACAGAAATATAAAGAACTGTATTTTACAGATTTATTCCGAAGCAAAATGCCGTTACGGAGCTCAGAAAATGCGCAAGGTTCTTGAAGTTAATTATGGCATACATATCAGTCAGGGAAGAGTGTACCGACTGATGAAGCAAATGCAGCTTCCTAAAATGTCAACTGTCAAGCCGAAATTCAAAGCCGCAAATAAATCCAGTGACAGAGATTGTCACAACATATTAAAGCAGAATTTTAATCCCAAAGAGCCAAATAAAGCATGGTGCAGCGACATTACATACATAAAAGCCGGAGGAAGATTTTATTATTTATGCGTTATCATTGATCTTTTTTCAAGACGTGTGATAGCTTATAAAATAAGTAGCAAAATCGATGCCAGGCTTGTCCTGGATACATTTGAATCTGCTTTAAAAAACAGGAATTATCCTGAAAATGTGATTTTCCACTCAGACAGAGGTTCTCAGTATACCAGCGATGAATTCCGAAAAAGGCTGGACAGAGCTTCTTTTATTCAGTCGTTTTCTAAAAAGGGGCATCCTTATGACAATGCCGTAGCAGAAGCTTTTTTCAAGTTTTTGAAACTTGAAGAAACTAACCGCCGTTCATATGCCTCTTTTGATGAATTGGAATTGTCTGTTTTTGAATATATTCACTTTTACAATTTCAAACGACCTCACTCTGCTAATGACCTTTTATCTCCCATTCAATTTGAAGATCTTTTTTGATTCTTTTCTCTTCTTCTGTCTACTTTATTGACTATGGTCCA
>DBGCOP010000019.1:0-7075 GCA_048360435.1 Candidatus Limenecus sp.
GGGATTCTAAGGATGTACAAAAGTACTTGCTTGACAACAAGCAGTTATTAAATTCCATTACTTATGACGGCATTAAAAACAACAATTCGCAGCTCAGAAACATGGTCAGAAATGCTTAACACGAAAGGGAAAAAGATATGGAATATCCGGTATTTGACATACCTTATCAAGATGCATACACAAGTGTAATTGAGTTCAACACTACCATAAACGAAAAAATGAAAGGACACGAACAGCGATATCCTGTCTGGACTTATCCGAAAAGAACTTTCACCTTAAAGTTTGACAAAAACCCGAAAGGAAGACAAAAGCTCGAAGAGTTTTTTATCAAAGTAATGGGACAGGCAGGAAAATTCTATTTCACCTGGGAAAAGTCAAAAGGCGGCAACGGAAAGAAGTATCTTTGCAATTTTGACACAGATTCTTTCAAACAGAATTTAAAAGATTTCGGTTTCAGCGAATGTGAAATTGACATTGTCACAATAGACGATTCTCCGGTCGAGCAGGTTGGGGAGCTTGATTTTTATTACAAAGCCGAATGTGATTTTGCAATTGAATTTTACACAATTGTAGACAAAATTTTCACCTCGAGAAACGAAAGAAAAGCCTGGTGGGATGAGCCGAAAAGAAGCTGGACTCTTACTTTTGAGAAAAATGCAAAGGTTCGAAAACAGCTTGAGGAGTTCTTTATCGCAAAAAGAGGCAAATTCCGCTCATTCAAGTGGACCTGGAAAAAAGAACTCGGCGGTGACGGAAAGACTTATAACGTAAGGTTTGACAATGACAGTTTAAAATCTGAAATCGAGACTTACGGTTTCGGAGCGATGGAACTCAAAATCAAAGAAGTCTTTCCAAATGAAAATCCTTTAAGTGAAGTTGAAAAGGATGAAATCATCCCGAGAAAGCTTTTGAAATTAGACATTCAGGGCGGTTCAATTTATGTTCTGGACAATGAAACGCTGGAATCACTCAGGTATAACGGAGAAGATTACATAGGTGCGCCGTTGACGTTTGACGAAATAAAAAAAGACGATTCTTCAAGCGTTTCAAAGCTCAACATTCAGCTTTCGAACGTAGCTCTCGCTATTTCCGGCATAATCGGGCAAAGGGGCGATGTAATCACCAATGCACCCGCGGTTTTGACTCTTGTCTTTCTGGATTTGAACACAAACACATTGATTCCGGACATAAAACAGGTGCTTTATGCAGGAAGATGCAACAACCTCAAGCTTGATTATGAAAACGCAACAATGGACATCGAAACAACTCTCGGCGGTTACGAAATTCAAGCACCTGCAATGAAATATCGCACAACCTGTCAGGTCAGACGTTTCAAAGACTGCCGCTGCGGTTACACGGGTGAGGAAACTTCATGCGACAGAACTTTTGAAAGATGCAAAGAACTCGGCAATCATGAAAATTTCAGAGGTTATCCTCAAATGTACAACGAGCTTGTTATCAAGGTTTAAATTTTCGATAGAAATTTTACAATTACAGGAGAAAAAAATGTTTACTACTTTTGACATCAAAAATACAAAATACGACACAGACACTATTGAGCGTTTTTCAGATTATGAAGATTACAGAAATCTCTATGACGGAGATTTCAACAAAGCCTTCAGCTCAACCGTTTTAAAAATAAGAAAACGTTATCCTCTGGACAACACCACCGCCCAGTCTTTGATTAACATAAATCTTTTCTGGGCGCTCACGGATTTTTTCAAAGGATTTTTGACAAATCAGGGCATTAACATTAATGTTGACGACAAAATTCAACAGCAATGGGAAGAGATTGCAAAAGAAAACAATTTTATTTCTGTTTTAAAAGAAGTCTACATTGACAATTCCAGATTCGGAAACGGAATTTTCAAAGTTGCGCTTGAAAATGACAGACCCAAAATCTTTTCTATCTGTCCTGACTGCTGGATTCCGGTTTTCAAAAACGGGAACCTGAATGAAATTGACGGACACATACTTTTATACCCACTTGAAACTATCGAAAACGGAGTAAAGAAGGAATACAAAAAAGTTGAAAAACACAGAAAAGGCTATGTCGAAAACGAAATCTGGGAATGCAAAGGCGGTGTGTTCTCAAGACAGCTGGACGAAACAGAGATGAAAGACTTTAATGTCAACAAAATCGATGACTTTTCAGAGTTGTGGGATGATTTTATTGTTTTCCCGACAAAAAACACCACTGAAAGCGACAAATATTTCGGCGAAAGCGATTACAAAAGATGCAAATCCATTGTCGAAGAGATAATGCTCACAATCAGCCAGAACTCGAAAATCATAAATCGCCACGCCAACCCCAAAATGGCAGGAAGCGAACAAAACCTCGAATTTGACCCTCTGACAGGAACAAGGATTCTTCCTGATTCGGATTTTCTCAAAGTCGGAACTGACGGAATCAGACCCGAATATATCACAGCAGACCTTCAATCAGATGCAATTCAAAAGCACATTGATTTGCTGTTGAAATTCTTTTACATTTTAACAAAAACACCGCCTCAGGCTTACGGGCTGGATATTTCAGGCACAATGTCAGGCGAAAGTCTGAGAAAAATCTTCATTGCCGCGCTGGCAAAAGTTGACGACATCAAGCAGGTCTCTTTTACTTCCACAATTCAAAAAGTTGTACAATGTGCAATGGCGTTCAACTCCACACCGACAAGCAATGTTAACGTAGCCTGGGGCGAGCCGATTCCTTCGGATTACAGTGAAATGGTAAACATTGAAAACAGCAGAGTTTCAGCAGGAACACAAAGCCGTTTGACAACTATCATGACTCTGGACAACGTTTCTGAAGATGATGCAAAAGCAGAGCTTCTTCGAATCACGGAAGAAAACACTTCACCTGTTGAATCTGTGACTAATGAAGAAGGCTAAAACAAAAGATGATTGTTAAAAAAAAACACCGTGTTTATCATTTTAGAATGATTCGGTTTCAAAAAAAAATTCTTTCGGTTTTTATCACTTTACTCATCTTTTGCGCTGGCTTGTGCGGTGCTGCTTCCTCTCAAATTGAAAATTTTATTCTTATTGACGGAGCAGACAGTTCCGACCCTGCTTCAAAAAAGTTATGGCATTATATTCTTTCTGAAATAAAACTGTCTGAAAAGCTCGCAAATCTTCATAACATTTACGAATCAGACTGCAAAGCCGTATTCTATGACCTTGATGATGACGGAGAGGACGAAATTCTCGGCACGCATTATGCCACAGGTTCAAGGAATCTCGGGTATAATATTTTATACATTCTAAAAAAGCAGAAAAACGGAAACTACGATGATTTGGGATACAGAATCTTTTTTGCTTCAAACAGTCCCGTTTTTATTTTAAAAAACAAAACAAAAGGCTTCCACGATTTGAGATGTTACAATGGAAAAACAGAGCTCGATTCAGTTTTTGTTTACAGTAAAAGCATTGACAAATATGTGGACAAAAAAAATCAAAAAATACTGGAAAAAGAATTCAAAGAACAATATTATTAATTTTCTAACTTACGCATAACCATTGGATAAGCACGGCAGGTTCGTGCTTTTATCCGCAATCACAAGAAAGGAGTTCCTATGTCAGGTACACAGGACGAAACTTTTGGTGTGGAAAATTCCGATTTACAGGAAGATTTCACACCAAACATTCAGTCAGGAACTGAAGAAGAGCACACGCAGGAGAAGCTTTCACCGGCACAAAAAATGGACAGGCTTCTTCGCAGCTCAAACCCGAACTCTATGAAGAAGGAGATTGAAAAGCTTCGAAAAGAGTCGGCAAAATATCGGACAGCTTCCAAAAACGAGGCAGAACAAAGAGCAGCTCTCGAAGAAAAAGCACATGAGATTCAAAAGGAGCTTGATGCTCTTCGAATCTCGAACAGGTCACTCAAAGTGCTCAGAGCTCTGGACAAAGCAGGCTGCATCAAAAGCGAACTCGTAGCAAAAGACATCCCGTCCGATTGCGAAAACTTGGAAGAATTCATTGAAGAATACAAAGCAATGAATGATTTTCTGTTCAAAGAAAAAAAACAGAGCTATGGCGGCATATTCAAGCCGTCCTCAACAAAAAACCTTACTCCTTCACAGCAAATGGATGCTTACATCCGTGCTGCTTTAGGACGCTAAATCACAAAAAAGAAAGGAAAAAAAATGACAGAAACAGCTAAAATTATTTCACGTACAAATGCTGAAGCGTTGATTCCTGTTGAAACTTCTTCAGAAATCATCAAAAATATTCCTGCTTCATCAGCAGCATTATCTTTATTCAAACAGCTCCCGAACATGAGCGCAAAACAAAAAACACTTCCGATTGCACAAACATTGCCCACAGCTTACTTCTTAAACGGCGACACAGATATGAAAAAGACTACAAACGCCGAATGGGACAAACTTACTTTAACAGCAGAAGAAATTGCGGTAATCATCCCGATTCCGGAAGCTGTTTTTGATGATGCACAATACAGCCTGTGGGATGAATTGAAACCACAGATTGTTGAAGCTTTCGGACATGCAATTGACCAGGCTGTATTTTTCGGCACAAACAAACCTGCTTCATACCCCGAAGCTATTGTTACACAGGCTATTGCCAAAGGCAATGTTGTAAACCTCGGCACAAATGAAGATGTTGCAGGCGACATCATCGGCGAAAACGGTGTTATGTCAAAAGTTGAAGCAGCAGGTTTCAAAGTAACAGGCTTCTATGCAGACGGCACACTCGAAGCAAAATTCAGAAACCTCAGAGACAAAAACAACCAGCTTCTTTACACACCCGGTTTAACTTCCGAAACACCTGTCAACCTGGTTGGCAGACCGTTAAAATATGACGAAATCGGCGGTGTGTTCGACACAACAAAAGCCCTTCTCATTGCCGGCGATTTTACAAAAGCAGTTTACTCTATACGTCAAGACATCACTTACAAAGTTCTCGATCAGGCAATCATTCAAAACCCCGACGGAACAATCGCATACAACCTCGCTCAACAAGACATGGTTGCACTGCGCTGCGTGATGAGACTCGGCGTTCAGGTAGCAAATCCTGTAAGCAGAAAAGGTTCATCAGCAAACCGTTATCCGTTTGCAGTTCTTGCTCCTGCGGCAGCAAAAGCATAGTATTTAAGAACCTTCATTAATTTAGAGGCAGCGGTGCATTTTTATAGTGCACCGTCTGCCCCCTTTAGAATTTAGAATTTAAAATTTTCAAAACGTGTTACATAAACGGAAAATACAATAAAAATTTATTTTTACATAAGTCATAATAAGTGTATGAAAAAGATTATTCTTCTTATTTTTATTGTCACTGCCGTTCTGCTATGGGGCTTTTATATTGAGCCTGATATGCTCACCGTAAAAGAATACAAAATTTCTTCTCCTGATTTTTCCGGACAAAATTTGAGAATAGTTTTTGCGAGTGATTTCCATTTAAACAAAAATCAAGAAAAACAGGCAAGAAGAATTACAGACAAAATTAATTCCGAAAATCCGGACATAATCATTCTGGGCGGTGACTTTGTAAAAGGCGACTGTCCCGAAAAATCTATGCTGCCTGAACATGTCGCAAAAGAGCTTTCCAATTTAAAAGCACCTTACGGTGTTTATGCAGTAACAGGCAACCACGATTCCTGGTTTGACGAAAAACGGATAATTTCTGCGCTTGAAGAAAAAAATATTTCTGTATTGAACAACAAGAACAAAAAGCTGGAGCTAAACGGCAAAGTTTTTTACATTGCAGGCATAGAAGACCTCACAACAGGGAAGCCGAATCTTGACAAAGCTTTTCAAAACACGTCAGCCCCGGTAATTTTTGTTTCACATTCCCCTGATATTTTTCTTCAAAATCCCTACAAGCCGTTTTTGACACTAAGCGGACACACCCACGGAGGGCAAATCAGGCTCCCGTTTTTCGGAGCATTGGTTGTTCCTTCTAAATACGGAAACAAATACGCACAGGGCAAATTTGAAAAAGGAAGCCAAAATCTCATTGTGACAAAAGGTCTCGGGACAAGCATTCTTCCCTTTCGATTCAACTGTACTCCGGAGATTGTTGTTGTTGAAATAAGCGGAAACACTATTGATGAAGAAAATGAAATTGATAAAGCTGAAAAAATTTGCATATCAAAAGACTATACGACATATGGAATGTTAAGCTGCACACAAAAAGCCATTGAATCATGGGATAAAGAAATTCATAAATATGATAAATTATTAAAGAAAAATTTAAGCGGACAACAGAAACAACTTTATATTGAAGCGCAAAAAGAATGGCAGGCTTACAAGGCAAAAGAATTTGATTTCATTAACGAATTTATCATAAATCAGCCGGGAACTATGCATATTAATATTGCAAAAGGAGACCAAAGAGAAATAGTGAAAAGCCGTGCACTTCAATTAAAGTATTATTATGAAATAACGGAAAAAGAATAAGGTTATCACAAAAAAAATAAAATGAGGCATATTCTGCCTCATTTTCGTATGCAATAAAAAAGAAAGGATTTTTATGAAAAATTACTTTGAGCTTGCAAAAAAATACCAAAAAAAATACAAACTCAAGATGAACGGAAATTTTGGACAAGACGATGAAACAGATGCATTCAGACATGCTTTCGCTTCCTCTGATATATCAATCAGAAATGCCGAGTTATTAGCAAATGCCGGAGGACTTGCCAATGAAATTTTCGATGCACTTGTAATGGAACAAACTAATGAACGTCAAAACATGGATTTGTATAACAACTCCGTAGGAAGGGATATTGCAAAAGAAATAAAAAAAGAATATGGAAGCAACATACACAAAAATATAAACGATGATACATTAAATGACTTGATTGCTGAAAAAATATATAAAAAAATGAAAAGCAATCAAATGATTACAGAAATTGATGAAACAAATCCTTCACATTATACAAAGAATTTACAAAATAATACTTTATACGGTCATGTAGAAAAGCAAGCAAAGGTTCAAGACACAACCTCTCGACAGGAAGGCGAATCCAGAATCGAATATTTCACAAGACGTATCAGAGAGTCGATGGAAAAAAGCTCGCAAAAATCAAACAACTCTAATCAGTCTCAGCAGGGCACAA
>DBGCOP010000020.1:0-108447 GCA_048360435.1 Candidatus Limenecus sp.
AATGGACTTGAGCCAGGTTGAAACACAGCAGAAAGCTTGTGACACTGAGATTGATTCAGTGAAGAAAGTTATGGACAAGAACATTGAAAGAACTTTCAAAGTATTTTCTTAATACAAAATAAATCCTTAAGCTGAAATTTTAAACGCAAACCCGAATAAAAAAACCGATTCAAATGAATCGGTTTTTTATTTTGTTTACAAAAGCCCATTAAGTGTAAACCTTACCATAAATAGTTACAGAAAGAGTTTTAAGGGGTTTTTGAAATCCAAAATATTAAGAAAAATTAAGCTCGCAAGGCTTATTGTGATTGATTTTAAAAAAATAGCTTTGTTTTAGAATTGAAGAGGATTCAAGTATGTGTTACAATAGTAGTAGAAAGGATAAAAAAAGAGTTAATCACAATGAACACTATGCTGGCTGACAATCAAAAAAATATGGGTAAGATAATCAATCATTCACTATATTTTACTGTACTGTTAGCAGTGTTCTCCTCTCAATCTTTGATGATTAATCTCAATCCGACAGCAATCGGGAACGAAGCGATAAAAACTGCTTATACGGGTGCAGCAGCAACACAGCAGAAACAAATTAATATAAAAGAACAAACAAGAAGTCTCACAGAAGAAAAGCAACGGTGGGAATCAATGTTGAGGCAAAGATATCGCAACGGAGCCATCCTCACTATAACTGACGGAGTGAAGCATATCCGTATGGTGAGGTATATCAACTCAAGACCCGTAAAAATTAACATTATAGAAGTCAACACAAAGCTCAACCCAAATATCGAAATCGCTCCCACATTAGCATCAACAAATTTAAAACACAGGGCAACCATAAGGACTATTGCCAAACGCAATAACTCCATCGCCGCAGTCAACGGCACATATTTTAAGCCCCAGAACGGAATACCTTTAGGCACTCTTATGATAGACAAGAAGGTTTATACAGGTCCTATTCACAACAGAGTCGCCATGGGAATAGGAAAAAACGAGTTCAAAATGGCACAGGTACAATTCAATTCCACATTAAGAGCGGGACGAGAAAATTTAAAAATAGACAACATCAATCAGCCCAGAATGCTTTCTACATACATACTCTTATACACAAAAGACTGGGGACAAATGTCACCGACACCGCCGAAATATGGAGTAAACATAGCAATTCAAAACGGCAAAATCACTACAATATCTAACGGCTCTATCGCTATACCGGATGAAGGTTATATTATATCCGGACCAAAAGCAAAATTGGAGCCGTTTTTTAATGCAAGAAAAATTGAGCTTGATATAAAAATGGTGCCTGAATGGGATAATATAGACCACATCATAAGCGGAGGTCCCTATCTTATAAAAGACGGAGCCGTCTATATTGACGTAACGGCACAAAAACTCGGAGCAATCACAGGCAAAAACCCCAGAACAGCAATAGGATATACAGCCAATAATGAATTTATAATGGTAACTGTTGACGGAAGAGAAAAGGCTTCAGTCGGGATGACGCTCGGTGAACTTGCAAGAATGATGAAAGGTTTCGGCTGCATAAATGCAATGAACTTAGACGGCGGAGGCTCTTCTGTAATGTATGTCAACGGCAAAGTTGTAAACAGCCCTGCTCAAACAGGAGGAATTCCTATTTCAAATGCTCTAACCATTACAGAAAGAACACGAATTGCATATGATGAAAAAAATTCATAACATTATCTTTTAATGCCGTTTAGTTCGTCAAATGCCCTTTGTGCAGCTGCCTGCTGTGCAGCAAATTTATTATATTTTTCAATCGCAATCCGAGCTTTTTCTTCTAATGTCTGCAACTCTTTTTGGCGTTGATATATCAAAATTGTTTGTTCCGGTGCACGTCTTTGCAATTCATTTAAAAACGCAGATTTAAAAAGCACTTCCTTTTGAAGTTTTGTAACCTCTTTACCCAATACTTCGAGCTTGGGTGGCTTCATCGCAAACTGCACATCAGAAATAAATTCCGAAGCCTTAGCCGCAGCTTTTTTTACTTTAGGTTCTATGTATTCTCCGGCAGCTTTGAGTTTTTCCTCTACTGCTGATTTTGATTGTGAAAGTTTTTGCTCAACCTGCTGTTTTATTGTTCTATACGAATTGCTGAACGGTATCTTTACCATAAAAAATCTCCTTGTTCTTTTTTATAAAATCACAAAGAGAAAATTTTTTGTCAGTATGTAAACATTTACTACAACTGAATCTGCATAATCTTGTCATATGCCTGAATAACTTTTGTTGTAATGTTTGTAGCAACAGTCACCCCGAGCTCTGCTTTTGCCATTGCCGTCATAACATCGTGGATATCAGCGTTTCCGTTTTCCTCCATAACGTCTTTCATCAGCTGGTCAGGTGCATTTAATTCATGATTAAAATTTTCAATTAAACCTGAAAAAACAGATTTGAAATCAGCAGTCTCTAGTTTTTCCACACGCCCCATGCGCATTGGATTCATACCGTTAATGCCGGTATTAAGCTTTGTAGGCTGCATTCTTTCAAACAGATTTATATTAGGTGCAAATTTTTTTTCTATCATAATTTATCCTCTATTATCGATTAAAGGTAGTTGGCAAGAATATTTTTCACATAATTTTGTGTTTCCTTAAAAGGAGGAACACCGCCATATTTATCTACGTTGCCGCCGCCTGCGTTATAAGCGGCAAGCGCAAGCACTACGTTTCCGTTATATCTTGCAAGAAGCCCTTTTAGGTGTCTCACACCGCCGTCGACGTTTTGTACGGGGTTGTAAGCATCTTTTACACCAAGCCCCTTTGCTGTTGCAGGCATAAGCTGCATAAGTCCCATAGCCCCGCAATGAGAACGTGCTTTTGGATTAAAGCCTGATTCCTGTTTTATTACAGCTTTTACCAATTTTTCATCAACACCATACTTTTGTGATGTTTTTGAAATAATGTCCATAATCTGAGCTTTTGTCGGGTTTATAACATTTTGGACAGTGGTTTCTTTCGCTTTTGTAAGAGCGTTTGTCGCAGCGGTTAAAAAAGGAAAATTTTTGTTGTCAGTTCGAAACTGACCTTCCTGTGTTTTGCTGGCTTTAAGAACTTCTGCAAAGGTTTGTTTTTCTGTTTTTACAGAATCAGGGTTGAGTTGTTTTTCTATTGATTGAACATGGTTCGCAATTTGAGCAACGCGCTGCATAGCAGCCTCTTTTCCGCCCTGATTTATATAAGATTGTATTGTTGGTGAAAACATCTGTTACTTACCTGTTACTTACCTATTTCTACTGCTCTTTGCGCCATACTTTTTGTTATCGAAATTACTGCAAGGTTAGCCTCATATGCTCTTTGGGCTATATTTGCATCCGCTATATCAACAAGCGGATTTACGTTCGAAGTTCGAATATATCCGTTTGCATCTGCATCAGGGTGGCCGGGTTTGTAAATTCTTTCACCCAGGGTAGGGTCTTCAACCACACCCGTAAGTCTGACTCCGCCTTGCATAAAAGGAATTGTGCCAACTGCAAAAACATCTTCTTTCATAGAATTCAACAAACCATGAAAAGAAATATCGTCAGTAGCATTGAGTACAGGAATTTTTCTCACGTAGTTAGGTGTATCAAGGTTTGCAATGTTTTTTGCATGGATTTTGATTCTGTTTCCATGAGCCTCCAAACTCTTTTGACCTATGTTCATTGTTTCTATCAAACTCATAACTTCACCTTCTTTTTAAAATACGATTAAAACGTTATTTTCCTACGTTAGCTACCGTTTTCATTTCATTAATCAGTGCCGACATCTTTCTTGAAGCAACCGCATACATAATAGACATTTTCTGCATTTCTGCAAGTTCATAAGTGGGATCCACACCAACATCCTGTTCTTCAACCAGTCCTGAAGGTCCAAGCTTTATTGAAAGTTCGGTTTCTAAAGGATTATTCATAGTCCCGAGATACTGATCAAAGCTTATATCTTTTCTGACATAATTCGGAGTATCAACGTTAGCCAGGTTCATACCCAGAGCTCTTTGTCTCTGAGAGATTAAATCCAGCATTAAATTCGTTTTTACTATCGGATCCTTTGGTGTATACATTTATGTATTCCTTACTTGTTGTTAAGTCTTATTATTGAGTGAGGTTGATTGACTTTTGATACATTTCATCTACGACTTTAATGAGCCTTGTACCGGCTATCATTGAAGAATTCAGCCTCAAGACCTCATTGATATTGCCTATATAATTTACATTTGAACGTTCAAGTCCGCCTTGACCGATATACTGGTGTTCTTTAATCAACATCGGTTGTCCTGATTCTTCTGTTGCAATAACTCTGTTGCCTTCTACTGACTTTAGCCCTTCATAGTTCTGAAACTGAACAACAGGAATTTTACCCAGAATCTGGTGCTCTGTATGACCTTTTTGAATAACCATTACAGTACCGTCTTGTTTTATTCTCAAACCCTCATGGTTCACAGGAACTTTAATTCCGTCACCTACAAGATATCCATCGTTTGTAACTATATAACCTTCTTTATTCAGCTTAAAAGAGCCGTCTCTGGTATACTGAACATCACCGTTGGCCGATGTTACAGGGATAAAACCGGGTCCGGTCAGCGCAACATCAAGCTCTCGACCGGTTCTCATGAATGAACCCTGTTTATAGTCATATCTGATTTCACCGTCAAGATAACCTGTTTCATCCATGACTTGTTCAAATCTGACTGCTTTATATGCATTTGTATTCAGGTTGCCAATATTACTTGAAATATAGCCCAGTCTTTCAAACTGAACATTTGTATTAATTATTCCTCGTCTTATTAGCCCTTGTAATGTTGTCATAAAATGCCTTTCTTATTTTATTTCTTATGAACTGCTCAAAGATTGAATTGCCTTTGATAGATTATTATTTTGCATTACAAACAGCTGTCTGTTTGCTTCAAAGTTTCTTTTTACAGGTATAATCTCTAAGATTTCCGTATTCAAAGATACGTTAGAATACTCGTTGTAACCCTGTTTTATATTAGGATCCAAAACAGCAACACCCCTATCCGTAACAACAGACAAGGTTGCAACATGTTCAAGTTTGTTTGTTGCTTTATTGAATACGCTTAAGTCTCCGTTTTTATTTACCTTTATATCTTCAAGTTTTTCAGGAAGCACGTGAAGTTTTATTTCTGTACCGTCATTAGCCAGAACACGAGCATTTTCCAGGGTAAGAAGGTAACCGTCTTTGTCGATTTTAAAACGTCCGTCTCTGGTAATTTTTATTCCGTCAGGACTTTGGTATTGAAAATATCCTTTATTTGCAATTGCAAGATCAAGAGGATTGTTGGAATGACCGATTCTTCCGATTGAATCATCCGTTGCCGTTGAAAGTCCGTGGATACCAATATACTCTGAAAAAGACGAAACAACAGGCTCTTTTCTTTGATATCCAACTTTATCAAAGGAATTGTAGTTCTGGTTGATTATACCAAAGATTTCTGTTTGAAGGTGCATTGCCCTTACGTTTGTTGTTAAACCGTTTTCAAAAAAGTTTATGCCACCACGAATTTTCATGACTAACCTCTATTATTTTGCATAGTTATTCATTAATGATGTCGGAACAAAAGTCAAAAAAAACACAAAAAACATTCAAAATCATTCAAATGGTGTACTTTTCAAAAATTTATTAAAGAATTTTTATTATTTTAATCAATTTTTTTATCTATTAAATAATTCGGTCGAGACTTTATTTCTTGAAGAATCTGACCTATATATTCACCAATAATACCAATAGCAAGAATTTCCAATCCTGAAGCAAATGTCTCAAACACTTCGTATAATTCAATAGTAAAATTGTCCAGCAGACGATATTGCGGCATATATAAATTCCACAGACAAACAAGTCCGAGCAGAAAACTGACAAACGCAATAATCAACCCCATATAAAAAATTAATCGCAAAGGTCTGACACTGAAAGAAGTTATACCCCATGAAGCCAGGCGAAGAAGTGAAATAAAATTGAATTTAGACTTTCCGTATTCTCTTTTTTTTACATCAAAATTAACTTCGGCAAACTTAAGCCCCATATTAGAAAAAATTCCCCGAATAAAAATATTTTTTTCATGATAAAGAGCAAATGTTTCGAGTGCTCTTTTACCCATCAATCTGTATTCGGAATGATTAGGAATCAGATTTACTCCCATTTGTTCCATAAATTTATAAAACATTAAAGATGTTGTTTTTTTGAAAAAGTTATCAGTTTTTCTGTCATTTCTGACGCCAAAAACTATATCATATCCGTCTTTATATTTAAGAATAAAATCTTTAATTTTAGTTTCATCTTGCTGCAAATCAGCATCAATCGTAACTATACAATTAACTCCCAGCTTTTGAGATTCTTTTATTCCGGCAAGTATGGCATTTTGATTTCCAAAATTTCTTGTGAGCTTCAAGCCCTTAACCTGTCCGTCATATACTTTATTTGCATATTCAATTATGTTCCACGTTGAGTCCACGCTTCCATCATCAACAAGATACAATATACTCTGTTGAGAAACAAGAGATTCATCAATAAGCAATCTTAGAACAGCAATAAGCTTCTTCAATGAATTATTTAAACCTTCAGATTCATTGTAACAAGGTACAACTATCGCCAGTTTTATATCACTTCTCTCCATTTATTAGCCTCAGAACATAATCGACATAAAAAAATAGCATAGACTGGGTTCGAACCAGTGACCTCCCGGGTATGAGCCGAGCGCTCTGACCAACTGAGCTACTATGCCATGTGTAACTATTATTAAATAAACAATAAAAAATTTCAAACTTTTTTTTTAATTAATTAAAAAGATTAAGAAATATAATGATTTTTTAAATTAAGTAACAAAATTCCACATAATTCTGCCATAAAATGAAGCTGAAAAAACTCTCAAACAGAAAGAAGATAAATTATTGCTCTTATATTTTCCGTTTGGCATATATTTACATAGATTTTTACAAACCCTATGTATGATTTTATGTAACTGCTATAAATAAAACATTAAATCTCCTACAAGGAAACAACACCGGACATCACCCCGAAATGTCGCAAATAAGTTAATTTTTGAAAGGCGGAAGGAATATGAAAGATTTGATTACATATAGAGTGCAGAAAAACTGCAAAAAAGCGAAAAACAATACGCTGGGCGGTTTTACTCTCGAAAAATTTCAAGCAGAAAAAGAAGTTCTTGAAAATATAAATAAAATAGAACTAATGGAATGTCTGGGACTAAAAGACAAAAACGGAAAAACAATTTATTTCGGAGATATTCTTCTTGATGAAACAAACAACACTCTGCTGACTCCCGTTATCGAAATAACAAATGAAGAACACACTCTTTTCTTTAAGCCATTAAGATTTTTAAATACTAATATCAACATGGGATGTAAATCTACATACAGCCGAACACTTATTGTTCTGGGCAATATTTATCACAACTCGGAACTTTTTGCCGGATTACAAGAAAAAAGCAAGTTCATAAATCTTGTTATATCTACATCAACAAACTCAAATGAAAAAACTACAATTCATATAAGGCTAAAAAATGCAGTATACAACTAAAAAAAAATAAAAGTTGCAAGAAATTTATGGAGCACATACAATAGTTTTATATTAAGCCAATGGAGAGGTGTCCGAGTGGTTTAAGGTGCAAACCTGGAACGTTTGTGTGGGGGCAACTCCACCGGGGGTTCGAATCCCCCCCTCTCCGATTTTAAGACCTAACAAGGTCTTTTTTGTTGAAAAAAAAATCATCTTATATCATCAAAGAATTTTAATACTCTGCAAGGATTTCCAACAGCAACACAGTTATCGGGAATTGAACGGTTCACAACACTTCCCGCCCCAATTATACTGTTTTTTCCTATCGTCACACCAGGAAGAATTATTGCACCTCCTCCAATCCAAGCACCGTCTTTTATTTCCACAGAATCAGCGCAAGTTCTGTAATAAATAGGATTATCAGCCTCTCTTTCATAGATATATCTGTCTTCAGGAAGTATAGGATGATATGCCGTATAAATTTGAACATTTGGAGCAAACATAATGCTGTTTCCTATTTGAATTTCGGCATTATCAATAAAAATACAATTAGGTCCAATAATAACATCATTGCCGATAAAAATATTTTTCCCGTATTCACAGTGAAATCTCTCAGCTACCACAACATTATTTCCTATGGACGCAAACAATTTCTTAAGAAGAGAATGTTTTTTTAATTCGTCATTGTAATCCAACGACTCATACTCTTTTAAGAGATAACTTCGATTGAAGCGCATTTCTGATAATTCAGGCGACGAAGTTTTTATGTATTTATATTTTTTATCCGGCGACATCCTGTTCCTCCATTTTGTTCATTGGATTCCAAGAATCTTTAAGATTATTTTTTATCAAATTTTGATAAAATTTTTCTTTAAATTCCAATAAGCTCAACTGCTGTTGAAGCTCTTCCATTTGTTGCTGTGCCTTGAGCTTTGTTGCTTGAATTATTCCATAGCGTTCGGGAATAGTAGAATCCCCAACAATACACAAATCTATATACCTTTTTATTGCTTTATTTTCTGTCCCAACAGAACGCAAACATTTTACTATTTTCACCCATTCCAAATCAGAATCTGAAAATAAACGAATGTTATTTTGATTTCTTTTTACAAAAGGGAAAAAACCGCTTTTTGCCCAAAATCTGAGAGTATGTTCGGAAACCTCCATTTTTTCGGCAACTTCTTTAACTGTATACATATATCACCCCCGTTTTGTAACAAAAATATTTTATCACAAAACAAATGAGATACCCTTTAGCAAATGGGTATCTCATCAGAATTTTTGAACAATATTTATTTCAAAGATTTTTTTATATCTTCAACAATAAGCTCTTTTGTAAGGTGATATCTTTCATAAAGCTCATTAAGCGGAACTCTGTCAGTAAATTCCTTTTTCGCACCAAAATTCAAGACTTTCATGTCAGAGTCACCATAGAATCTTGAAATTTTTTCACCAAAACCGCCCTCAACAACACCGTCTTCCAGAGTTATTACAAGAGAGTGGTCTTTTTTAAGAGTGTTTAAAAGCTCTTCATCTACACCGGTAAGGAAGCAAGGGTTAATTAATGTTGCATCAATGCCGGTTTCTTTTTTGAGCTCATCTTTAACCTGCTGACCGAGAGCAAAGAAATTTCCTGCGGCTATCACGGCAACTTTTTCGCCTTTAGAAGCAACTTTATATTTATTCAGTTTTGAATAATCCGTATTATCCTTAACTCCGGTTGAAACAAGATTGCCTGAAGGCACACGTATAAATACGGGATATTTGTTTTGTTTCATTGACCAATCCAACATTGCAAGATATTCTTCTTTGGTGGTGGGAGAAAGATACACAATGTTTGGAATATTGCTGATAAGAGGAATATCAAACACACAAAGGTGTGTCATATCAGCGGAAGAAATGCCGCCCCAATAGATTAATACGGTAGCAGGTGAGTTATTCAAAGCCAAATCCTGAGACATTTGATCATAGGTTCTTTGAACAAATGAACTCATTAAAGCCAGCACGGGCTTTGCACCGTTTTTAGCAAGACCTGAAGCATAAGCAACAGCATGTTCTTCTGCAATGCCAACATCAGTATAATTTGAACCCATTTTTTTTCTAAAATCAGGAGTAAAACCAAAAACACCCGGCGTAGCTGCGGTAATAGCGGCAACAGGCACTCCTTCATTTTTTTGTTTCAATAAATAATCTGTTGTAACAGAGTTATAAGACTCGCCGGCCTGAACATCATTCTTTTTGTCAAGAAATCCCGGAAGCTGCCAGTGATATGTTTCCTTATCTTCAACAGCAGGTTCATACCCTTTTCCTTTTAAAGTATGAATATGAACGACTGTTGGTTTTTGAGAGTCTTTGACTTTTTCAAATGCTTTAATCAAAGACTGTATGTTATTTCCTTCTTCAACATAGTAATAATCAAAGCCTAAAGCCTTAAAGACATTGTTTACTGCGGTTCCGTTTGTTTTTCGAAGTTCATCAAGATTTTTATATAAACCGCCTTCGTTAGGAGCAATAGACATCTCATTATCGTTTACAATGATAATTATATTTGATCCAAGAACAGCAGCATTGTTAAATCCTTCGTAAGCTTCGCCGCCGCTTAATGAACCGTCGCCAATAAGAGCAATGACATTATATTTTTCATTTTTCAAATCTCTTGCTTTAGCCATACCGGTTGCCAAACTTACAGAAGTAGATGTATGACCTATGACAAAATGGTCGTGTTCACTTTCGGCAGGATTTGAATAACCTGTAATTTTGGAATACATCTCAGGGTCAAAAAATCCTGATTTTCTTCCTGTGAGCATTTTATGGGGATAAACCTGATGTGATACATCAAAAACTATTTTATCCTTTGGTGAATCAAAAACATAATGCATAGCAATTGTGGCTTCAACAATACCCAAATCAGGGCCGAGGTGTCCGCCTATTATATTCACCCTTTTCAATATGCCGTTTCTGATATCTTGAGAAAGGGCATTCATCTCATCCGCTGAAAGTTTTTTTACATCCTTCGGACTGTTAACTTTGTCTAAAACTGTCATTAATGGTTTCTCCTTATTATTTTTTTTACAACCTATCTTTTTAACCGTTTCTGCCATAGCTGTTGAACATTGAACAAATGCCAGAAGCGTAATTATAGCAAATATTTTTTTCAGCACTTTTTCTCCTTCCGTTTTTCTATTCTTTTATATAAATTTTAACTCTTGAGAGATACTATCAGTCAAGTACATTTGTAAAAAAATTATTACAAATTCGAAACATTACAGCAAATTATTCTATTCAGAGATTTTTGTACCTGTACAAAAACATAAAGGCAGATTATATATGAACATTAGACCCATTCACTCCTTTTATACAATCAAACAAAACCATTACAATAATAATAACAAAGAAAAATTTCCCGAAAACAACAATATAACATTACCGGATTTTTACTTGAGAGCAAAGTTCAATGACCACTTGCTGTCTTTTGGTGCTCAGGTTGACAAAGGACTTGAAAGATTTTATGAAACAAACAAAAACAGAATGCCAAACACTGTCAAAAGATATATAGAAGCTCTGGATGACAAAACAAGATTAACACCGTTACAGGTACAAAAAAGAGCATTTATGAAACTCAATAATACTCAAACAATTAAGGATATACAAAAAGAGTTTCCTGATGAAGAATTATTTTTTGAATTGACAGAAGCTTCAAAAACAAAAGCAACACGTGGAATTTTAATGTCAGTAAAAGAAAATGAAGAACTTCTTAGTCTTTCAGATCAGGGTATTTTAAAAGATAAGAGTGATTTGACAGTTTATCTGGTCAAAAAGATATTTCTTGAGGGAAAAACAATAGATGAAATAAACAAAGATCTTGAAAATGATCTGGATGAAGACTTTAAAGCTGATTTTCACTTCAAAAACAAAGACAAAGACTCTCAATCAAAATATATTTACAGCTCTACGCTAAAAGCTCTGGGTATAAAAATGCCCGCTTTTGAATACCAACAGTCTCTCAGATATACAAGAGAAGGCTACTCTGACATGGTTGGAGAAAACATAACCAGAGGGCTGAGAAGCTTTTGGGATTCATTAAGCGACAATGAAAGAACTGCACGAGCAAAAAAATCAGTAGAGAATTTTGAAAATTGGTGGAATGGTTTATCTGACAACGAAAAACTGGATATGATTGCAGACCAATTAACAACTGAAGAAATGCTTAAAGCTTATAAAAAAACTGAACGTGCAGAAGAAAGACTAAAAAAACAATCCGAAAAAAACACTGAAAATACGGAAAAATCCGAGTCAAAAACAAGAAAACATACAAAAGTCGGATCCGAAAAGCTCTCTCGTGATGAATTATTCAAAAAATGGGCAGCCAACAATCTGAAAATATATGAAGCAAATCTTTCTGAAGCAGAAAGAGATACTTTACACTTAAAGAAAATGCAAAGACTCAGTGCCCGCTGGTCAAATATGACAGCAGAAGAAAGAACCGATTACATTTCAAAGATGAAAGCAGGCTCAGAGCCTCTTCGCTACACAATGATTGATGCCTGGAATCACAGCACATCATTGATAAAAGATCTCTCTTCATTTTTAAAAGCAAGCCAGATATACAAACCTGCTGATTTATTATACTCTACACAGGAATTTAGCCAGTATCAATCACAGGTAATGACAGAATTCTGGGCATCACATCCGGATCATGTAGTGAAACTGGGACAAAACATTATAAAATCTCAAGAAAAAATAAACATGGCAATTTCAAGAGGAACTTTTGAAGAGTTAAAAAAAGAAATTATGCGTGACAAAAACCAGCGCATCAAAGAAATAGAAAAATTTAAAACAGAAAAAAACACTCCTGAAACAAAAGAGGAAAGTTCAGACCTTCCCGAATACGTAAAAGAATTCAAAGATGCATATTATACAGCTTTAAAGCCCAGATTGAAAGTTCTTCCACAGGAATATCTGAAAGACTTTATAGATGTTATTGCTAAAGATATGCCTGAAAAACAAATTAAAGCCTGGACAAAAAATCTCAGAAATGAACCTTTAAGCATCGAAGAGCAGCATACTTTGCATGAAATAACAAAAACAGAACCGGCTTCAGGTGCAAAAATAAACAGGGCAATAGAAGCAGCAGGAGCGGTTATATTATACGAATGCACAAAAAACCCCGAAGTCTTTCTAATGTCACATTCCGATGTAAAAACAGCTCTTTATAAATTAGACAAGGGTGACAACCCTATCGAACTCGGTTCGTTAAAATGTGAAAGAGATTTTCAAATACCCGTTTTGAAAAACAAATATTCTTCAGACAGACTTGCACTTTTATACAAACATTTCAAAGAACCTCTCCACGAGCTTGAGCTAGATGACATAATAAACAAATATTTTGATTCTGCTACAACAAAAAACCCTGAGCTTGATGCAATTTTAAAGAACTCCTCCGTTCCTGTAAGCATTAACGGCTTTGATAAAAATGCGATGAAGGAATATTTGAAGCTTTATGGAAAATCACTCTCAATCCTTTTCTCAGAAAAGAGTGCATATCCAAAAGAAGTAAAAAAAGCTTTTTATGAAAAAATTAAAACTGATATTCCCGAATCACTTACAGAAAGCTTGAAGCATTGCTACTTTGAGCATAAGGGAGCTTTTGAAAAAGACGAAAAAATAAAACAAATTTGCTTTCTCTTTGCAAAAAGATTTGATTTTGTGCCAACAGCATTTATAGACTCATTCATTAAAGAAATGGCTAAAGATCTCAGAGAAGCCGAAACAATGGATATGTTGGAATATTTCATGAGAGAAGTATGCACAAAAAGAAAAAATCCAAATGAAATGCACAAACTGGCTATATTCCCTAAAGACTCTATGAGCACAGAGGGACAAATGAAAATGCTTATTGTTGAACAGGCACTTGCTGATGTACTTTATGAAGCAACAGGAAATACAGATGTATATGAAATGTCCTTTGAAGAACTTTGTGACAACATAGAAATTTTTAATCTTATTAAAAAATACCCGACAGGAAAAAGAACATATGTATCTCAAACACTAAACAAAGAAATTTCCATATCAGCAAACAAAAAAATCAATACTTTCAAAATACAAAGACTCTCAAAGGAATATGCTGACGAAATAGCACAATGGCTCAACGAAGAAGCACACACTCCTGAAGGATTAAAATTCGAAGATTTGCTTTATATTCTCAACCCTGATGAAAACATGCCGCAAAAAGATGAAGCTGTCTCCAGAAGAATAAAACACTATAATTTCAATTTAAAATAACTATTTCGCACCGATTAAGTCTAAAATAGCATTAATAATTGTCAACGGGTGAGCAGGACATCCGGGAATGTATAAATCTACCTTATGTTTTTCAAGAAAACTTCTGTCAAGTTCTTCAGAATCTTGAAAAACACCGCCAGATATAGCACATGCGCCTACAAGAATTACGATTTTCGGTTCAGAACAAGCACCGAAGGTATCTTCTAGAGCTTTTGCCATATTTTTTGTAATCGGACCTGTTATAACAACACCGTCAGCGTGTCTTGGTGATGCAACAAACTCTATCCCGTATCTTCCCATATCGAAATTAGCATTTGAACAAGCATTCAACTCCATCTCACATGAGTTACAGCCGCCGGCTGAAACCTGTCTGAGTTTAAGTGATTTCCCGAAGTACTTTTTAATTGCTTCACTCGCTTTAATCGGGCTGATTTCTCCGTTCACAATCAAATCATTTCTATCTGATGCACCGATTTTATGTTTTTTGCTGAACTTTATGCCTCCGTCTTTACAAGAATGTGCACATTCTCCGCAAAGTGTACATTTGCCCAAATCAATCTTATAATCGTCAGTCATTGCACCTGTCGGACAAATTTTTTGCAGTTCAGCCCAATTCGAACATTTTTCAGGGTCAATAACAGGCAATCCTCTGAATCTGTCTTTAGGTTCAGCCGCTCTTATATCTTTTATCAATTGATTTTTTTGTAAAACCTGTGTTTTTAAAGTTTCAAACATATCATATCCTTATTTTTACAAATCAAATCCGCAGTATGAGAGATTAAAACTCTTATTACATACAGGGAAGTCAGAAATTTGATTGTTTCTAACAGCCAGAGCTAGTCCAAACCAGTTATTGAAAGAAGCATCTTTTATTTTATATGTATCAATAAAAGAGTTACTGTCAGTCATAACACAATGGCAAATTTCACCTCTCCAACCCTCAAGAATAGAGAACACGAAACTGTCAGGTTCAAGATTCAGAATGTATCTTTCTTTTGAAATTTCTCCATCTAATTCAGCCAGCATATTTTTAATAAGTGTTGTGGATTTTTTAATTTCCAAATATCTCAGGTAAGTTCTGGCATACACATCACCTGTATTCAACGTTGTGATTTCAAAATTGTCATAATCATCATAAACTCTCGCATCAAACTCTTCACCGCAAGCTCTTGCAGCCATTCCGACGAGTCCGATTTCACGAGCTTTTTTCTTTCCTACAACACCTGTATTCTCCAAACGTGAAACAACCGTTGCATGAGCAAACATTGCCTTTACAGTTTTGTCGGTTCTGTCATTTACTTCATCAAGCATTTTCAGGATTTTTTCTCTTATAACTTCATCAAGGTCATAATTAACGCCGCCCAGCTTCATTAGCCCTTTACCAAACCTACTTCCGCTCAATTCCAGCATTGTGTTGATAACAAGAGTTCTTGTTACACCGAGAATGTTTGCCCCCATTTGATAAGCAACATCACCGGCAACAGCACCGATGTCACCGACATGTATGGCCATTCTTTCCATTTCAAGGGCGATGAGTCTGATAATTTTTTCTTTTTGTGTAACATCAATGTTTGACAGCGATTCCATTGCTCTTGCAAAAGCAAGTGAATGAGCAATTGTCGAATCACCGCAAATTGACTCAGCCAGCTGTACGGAAGGTCTTTTTTTCAAAAGAGCTTCAACACCTCTGTGTTGAAATCCGAGCTGTATTTCAAGGTGATTGACCCTTTCACCGTTACACAAAAATCTGAAATGTCCCGGTTCGATGATGCCTGCATGCACAGGCCCCACTGCAACCTCGTGCGTTTGCAAATCATGGGATTTTAAAAACTCATAAGAGTCTCCTTCCTGTCTTCTCACAGGTTTCAAAAAAGGATGTCCTTCGGGTAAAATTCCTTCTTCTTCATATATTAATCTTTCAAACATTTGCAGACAAGGTTTTATCAAGGTCAAAGAAGGATAGCTTTCACCTACAAAAGTCGAAGTCAAAAACAGTTTTCTTTCTTTATCATTAGCAAAAACGCAGTATAACCTGTTTTTGTCATATTCTTTTTTTGCAAACAAATTCACAACTCTGACATCATATGAAACAATTCTTTTTGTGAATGTTTCAAAATCCGTCACAGGAATTTGTTCTCTTTTTATTTTTTGATTATTTTTTATTTCAATCACATCCATTGAGCTGCTCCCGCAATCAAATTGTATAAAACTTTCGGACAGTAAAGCCCGAACACTATCACAGCTGTCAGAAGAATAATCTGTGGCACATATTTATTGAAACCGAGTTTGACTTTTTCAGTGAGATTAGTTGTACCAAAGGCAGTCTTCACAACCGCTCTCATAATTCCAAACATAACCATTGTCAAAAGAAGAATGAACACCACACACAGGATATAATGATGTTCAATTATCATCTGTTTAATCATAATGAATTCGGAAATAAAAATCGGTGAAGGAGGAATCGCAACAATGAGCATTGCACACAACACCCACAGCCAGCCTGTCAATTTATCCTGTTCAATTATGCCTTTTACCTCGGCAATTTCTTTTGTTTTATAAATTTTTAAAACATTTCCTGAAGTCAGAAAGAAAGATGCTTTGATTAACGAGTGAGCAATCAAATGCATCGCAGCTGCAAAAACCGCAGCACCACCCAATGCAGTTCCAATAGCAATGATGCCCATATTTTCAATTGAAGAATAAGCAAGCATCCTCTTATAATTAGCAATTTTATATACATATACAGCAGTAACAAAAATTGATAAAAAGCCCATTGTTAAAAGCAGAACTTTTGCGCTATGACCTGCTTGAGCCAGCACCATAAGTTTGTAATATCTTAAAATAACTAAAAAAGCTGAATTCAAAAGTGTAGCAGACAACATTGCCGAAACCGGTGAAGGTGCTTCTGCGTGAGCATCAGGCAGCCAGCTGTGCACAGGAGCCAGACCAACTTTTGTGCCGAAGCCAATCAATATAAAAATAAATGAAAGTTTCAGCCAGAACGGATTAATTTTATCAGCATGTGCATACAAATCACTGTATGCCAAAGAATTGACACCATCACAACCGATTAACAAAAGGATTATGCCGACAAAAGCAAGTGAAATACCTATTGAACATAAGAAAACATATTTCCACGTAGCCTCAAGTGAATTTTGTGTTTTATGCTGCATAATAAGATATGCACTCGTAAGAGTAGTAGCTTCAACAAAAACCCAGGTTAATCCCAGATGGCTGCTCAAAATTGCACCTGTCATAGACAAGAAAAACAGAGCAAATATCACATTATATTTCCAGCTTTGTTTTCCCTGATAGACAATAACCGCACCCGTAACAACTACGAGTATAATCATAAATAACAAATTTAAACTGTCCAGCGCAAAAAACTTATTCATCTTCTTCACTCTCACTGTCTTTTAAATTGCACAGGTGACAAACTCCGGGGTTTTCATAAATTGTTCCGATTTCACCAATTAACAAACCGAGGATAAACACGGCGATGAATACATCAAGCAAAACTCCGATGTTAACAATCCACGGCATTTCTTTTGCTACTGACAAAGACAGAAGGAAAATACCGTTTTCAAGCATTGCAAAACCTATTACATGAGTCAGGAGTCTTTTCTTTATCGCAATAAATAAGAAACTTGTGATAATTGTCGAAATAGAAATACCAAAATAAAGATTGGAGATATTTTTCAAATAGTCACTGTGTATATTAGCAATCAAAAATCCCGCAAACAGTATAAATGTAGAAATTACCAGAGTATAAAAGTTAGGGAATTGAGGATTGTTGTCTCTTTTTATATTATTTTTCTTGGCAACCTTTTCCAAAAACCAAGGAATCATAACCGCTTTAACGACAAAAGTTTCAAGAAGCAAGAATGCAACACCTGCTATATTTGCATGATGATGAGCAATCATTGTTATCAAACAAAGAATTATTCCTTGAAGCTTAAGCATATTTATCTGTGCCATAATACGGCTCGAACTGGCCATATACAACATTGAAACACCAAATAAAACTATAAATAAATTTATCATTTAAAACCGTCCTCCGTGCATAATCAAAAGAACGAGTGCCATTACAATCAAAGCAACAGCTATCATTGTAAAAGTATACTCAATAATGTGAGTCAGTCTGATTCTTGCACCAATAGACTCGATTGTTGCTATCAAAAACGCAATAAATAATATAACAAGAATCTCTGCCCAGAAATATTGAGGACAAATTATGAACGAAATCAAAGCTGAAAACAAAAGCATCTTCAATGCGCTCGCATAATGAATGAACGCAAGATCAACCCCCGAGTTATCAAGAACCATAACTTCATGAATCATAGTCAGCTCAAGGTGAGTTTTCGGATCATCAATAGGAACTCTCGACCCTTCAATTAATATCATCATAAATATAGCAAATATAGCAAGAACAGCTATAAGCATAACGATTTCATTTTTTGACTGCAAAAGTCCGAATACACTGACAAAAGAATAATGTCCGCTCAAAGCAGCAACCGAACCTATAATTATAAAAAACGCCGGTTCAACAAAAGAAGTATAGCTTACTTCACGTGATGCACCCATTCCCTCGAAACTTGAGCCTGTGTCCATTGCTGCTATTACAGAAAAGAACTTTCCGACGGCAAGAATATAAGAAAAGAGTATAAAATCGCCGCTGAAATGAACAAGAGTCAAAAGCACTGCGGCTATTATAGTACATGCAAGATTAACAGAAGGTGCAATTTGGAATACAAAAGAACTTGTATCACTCAAAACCTCACCTTTTTTTATTAATTTGAAGAAATCAAAATACGGCTGAAAAACTGATGCTCCCTGTTTGCCAACATAAAGAGCCTTCATTTTGTTGATTAAACCGATAAAAAGGAACGGTAAAACAAGAATTGTTAAAAACATCATTATATTTTACCTCCTATCAAAAGTCCGATTGCCAGAACAAGGAACACAACGCCGTATATAAGATATTTTTGTGTATGTCCGCTTTGAATCCAGTAGAATTTTGAAATAATAAACTCATCCACTATAACTATCGGTTTAACTATATAATATTCAAATATATCCAAAATTCTTGACTTGAAAGAAGTTTTTTGAGGGAACAATTCTTTTATCTGAGTAAAATGGAGTTCTCTTATGAAAAACGGTGTTAAAAATCCCAAAAACGGTCTTGTGAAAGAATTTGCACTATATTGAATTTTTGCGGAAGGATATTGATATCCGCAGCCCCACGTTTCTCTGTGTTCAACTTTTTTGCCTTTCAAAAGCAATGCTCTCAACCCGAGAACAACACCTGTCATTACAACAAGGGATATGTTGAAAATTGATACACAAGTGAGCAATTTTTCAGGAATAAGTATTTCAGCATAACCGCTTACAGGCATAGAAACAAGGTTTACAAACACCTGAGGGAACAGCCCTATCAAAAGAGCACAAACTGCCAGAACGTATATTGGAAGAAGCATTACAGAAGGAACATCTTCTTTTACATGTTCAGCTTTTTGAGTTCTGGGAGAGCCAAGAAAAATTATGCTAAATGCATTTGAGAAAGCTATCAATGCCATTGCTCCTACAAAAGCAAGAATGCCGATTGAAGCTACTATTATCGTGAACAAGAAATAGTTGTGGCTTGCAAAGCTTGTTAAAAATCCGAGATAAATCAAAAATTCACTGATGAATCCGTTAAAAGGAGGCAGTGCGCTTATCGCAACAGAACCCAACAGAAATGCAGCCGCTGTACCTTTCATAGGTTTAATCAAACCGCCGAGTTTCTCCATATCTTTTGTATGAGATTGTGTATAAACAGCACCTGCTGTGAAAAACATCATTGTTTTAAAAATTGAGTGGTTCAATATATGCATAAAGCAGCCAAAGAATCCCAATGCTGCCATCAAGTGATTTCCGTATGCAGCACCGAGCATTCCGACAGCCATACCTATTGTAATTATTCCTATATTTTCAATTGAAGAATAAGCAAGCATTTTTTTGTAATTTCTCTGTGCTATTGCATAAAGTATTCCGAAAAATGCTGACAACAAGCCTATCAACAAAACACAGTAAGAAACAGTAATTGTAGGTCTGCCCATAAAAAAGAGCATTCTCAAGATTCCGTAAATACCTGTTTTTATCATCACACCTGACATCAAAGCTGAAATATGTGTCGGAGCAACAGGGTGTGCTTTAGGAAGCCATGAATGAAGAGGCACAAATCCTGCTTTAATACCGAAACCAACAAACATTATTGCAAAAACAAGTTCACTGATTTTTCCGTTAAATGAGGAAAAATCAAGACTTCCTGTTTTCAAATACATAAGGATAAAGCCGACGGTCAAAAACATAACACCTACGTGCATTGTAATCAGATAGTTAATTCCGGATTGTCTGACTTCCTTTTCTTCGTTTTCAAAAATCATAAGCAGGAAGGAAGAAAAACTCATCAACTCCCAGCTTATCAGGAAGAAAATAATATTTTGTGAAAGCACCACAAGTATCATTGACACTATAAATATATTGAAAAGAAACAGGTGTGAACCGAGTTTCTTGCCTTTTTCAATATAAGGAGCAAGGTACTTTTTAGAATAGATAGTGCCAAGAAAGCTTATTCCGGCAATAATCAAAATAAAGAATGCGCTCAATGCATCCAATCGGAAAACCGCATTTTTTATAAGCATTCCCATCCACACTGTCTTTTCAACAGGTGAATCAGTTACCAGTGCAGTCATCACAGGCATTGCCAGCAAAGCCGCAGCAACAAAATTTGTAAATATAAGCAGGTTACATTTATGCTCTTCTTTTAAACATAATTGCAAGATGCCACCGATTGTGTAAACCAAAATGGCGAATGTTATTAATGTCATAATGTAATTAATTATGAAACTAAAAAATTGAAAATCAAGTAGAAATTTTCAAAAAATTTTCATCAAAAAAAAATTGTTGCCCGAGAAAATTTTAGTACTAGAATAAAACTGCACTTCGACATGTGCAAATATACACTAGTATTAAAAAGGGAAACAAAAATGACAGAAACAATTGAAAAACAACAAACAGAACCGGAAGGTTTTGTTACTCCGAGCGGCGTTGCTCACCAGTTTAGTGATTCGGTTATGCCAACAAAAGCTAACTACAAAAAAACAAAAACATTTGCTCTTGCAATTGCAGCAGGTGCATTGATAGCCTTCGGCGCACAGGTTTCTTTAACAGTAATGACCGGTACAGCAGAAAACCTCAGCTGGGGACTGGCTAAATTAATTGGTGCTATCACATTCTCAACAGGCCTCATGATGGTAGTTCTAACAGGTGCAGAACTTTTCACAGGTAACACTATGATGACATTTTCAGTTCTTGAAAAAAAGACAAGCCTTTCAAAATTGGTAAGAAACTGGACTATTGTATACGCAGGAAACTTTGTCGGTTCTGTTCTTCTGGCAGCCTTGATATATTATTCCGGCTGTTCTCACAATGCGCATGAAGCACTCGGTGTTCTCGGTCTTCAAACCGCATATACAAAAGTAAACCTCAGTTTTGTTGAAGCTTTTGCAAGAGGTATACTTTGTAACTGGCTCGTATGTCTTGCCATATGGATGGCATCTTGTGCAAAAGATGTTGTAGGTAAGATTTTTGCTATCTTCTTCCCTATCTCAACATTCGTCGCTTCAGGATATGAACACAGTATTGCAAACATGTATTTCTTAACAAACGGTCTATTCCTGAAACACACTCCTGCTATTGTTGCAGCATCAGGCTTGACTCAAGAACAGCTTTCTACTTTGAGTATAAAATCTCTTTTCGTCAACAACCTGATACCGGTAACACTCGGAAACATTGTTGGTGCTATTGTCTTTGTAGTACTCCTTTTCTGGGTTGCATACCTTCATGACGAACACAGAAGAGAAAAAGAAGAACATCAATAATTTCTCTCAGGAATTTAAAGACTCAAAAAAGTTCTTGAATGCCTCTTGACCTTTATCATCACGTTTAAAGACTCCCGAGCATTCAAGGACTTTTTTAAATACAATGCCTGTTTCATTTTTTATAATTTCGTCTATATTATTCTCATCAATCACATCATATTTTTTCTTTATTTCAAAAGCCCAATCAGCATGTTTTTTCAGCTTTTCATCATTTGATATATCCAGATTTTCAACAATTGCTTTTTTCAAAAGAGAAAATTCATCTTTCAATCTTGAGGGCAGAACAGCCAGCCCCATAACCTCAATGAGTCCTATATTTTCTTTCTTTATATGATGAAGTTCCTGATGAGGATGAAAAAGTCCGAGTGGACATTCATCAGTTGTTATATTATTTCTTAAAACAAGATCCAATTCATAAAGGTCGTCTTTTTTTGATTTCCTTGCAATAGGGGTAATTGTATTGTGAGGCTGTGAATCGGTTTGCGCAAAAATATTAACAGATTCATCAGAATACGAACGCCATTTTTTCAAGATAAAATCGCCGAGTTCAACAAGCCTTGCACAATCAGCATGCCTGATTCTTATAACAGACATAGGCCATTTCACAATTCCTGTTTCAACATCTTCAAAACCTCTCACAGAGAAATGTTTTTCTATCTGCGCTTTTTCCATGGCAAATTCATAACGACCGCCTTGAAAATGGTCATGAGCAAGAATAGATCCGCCGACTATGGGCAAATCAGCGTTTGAACCGACAAAATAATGAGGAAATCTTTCTATAAAAGCAAAAAGCTTTTCAAAGGTTCCTCTGTTAATCTCCATAGGAACGTGCTTTCCGTCAAGCACAATACAGTGTTCATTATAATAAACATAAGGAGAATACTGAAATCCCCACTTTTCAGAGCATATTTCAACGGGTATAATTCTATGATTCTGCCTTGCCGGATGATTCAGCCTGCCAGAATACCCTTCATTCTCCCAACATAACATACATTGCGGATAAGAACTTTGTTTTGCGGATTTCGCAGCAGCAATTGCCTTTGGATCCTTTTCGGGTTTTGAAAGATTAATGGAAAGATCAAGCAGTCCGTATTCCGTTTGCACAGACCATTTTATATCTTTTTTTATTCTGTATTTTCTAATATAATCAGTATTTTGTGAAAATTCATAATACCAGTCAGTCGCTTCTTCAGGTGAATTTTTAAAAAGCTCGAAAAACCTCTTTTGCACAGCGGAGGGAAGCGGAGTTAAACAGCCCATAATTTTTGTATCAAACAAATCACGATGAAGAATGTCATCCTCAATAAGCTGCTTTTCACAGGCATAATCAAGAATTTCTTTTAGAATTTCTTCAAGCTCACAGCTATCAGCAACTTTCGGATTTGTATAATCCGAAATGTTTAACACTTCCAAAATTCTGTTTGTAACAAAGATTTCATCTTCTCTTTTTACAAGCTCTTTTGAAATTCCATAATTTACAAGTTTTTTTACTGCTTCATCTATCATAATTTTTCATATCCGTCAGGGTGAGATTTATGCCACTTCCATGCTGTTTCAATAATATCATCAAGGTCAGCGTGTTCAGGCTTCCAATCAAGAATCAACTTCGCTTTTTCACTTGATGCAATAAGCTGAGCAGGGTCGCCGGCTCTTCTTGGAGAAACAGAAGCAGGAATCGGGTGTCCGGTGACCTTTCTTGCAGTTTCGATTACTTCTTTTACACTGAAGCCGACTCCGTTTCCAAGATTAAAGATGTCACTTTTACCGCCTTTTCTCAAATATTCAACAGCCAGAATATGAGCCTGCGCCAGATCAGTTACGTGTATATAATCTCTTATACAGGTTCCGTCTTTAGTATCATAATCATCACCGTATATAGAAACAGCTTTTCTTTTTCCGTTCGGCACCTGCAAAATAATAGGTATAAGATGAGTTTCGGGGTTGTGATCCTCCCCTATATTTCCGCTAACATGAGCTCCGCAGGCATTGAAATATCTCAAAGAAACATATCTCATTCCATGAGCTTTTGAAACCCATTTGAACATTTTCTCCATAGAAAGTTTTGTTTCGCCATAGGTGTTTGTCGGTTCGGTTCTGTCAGATTCAAGAATAGGAATATTCTCAGGTTCACCGTAAGTTGCAGCGGTTGAAGAAAAAACAATTTTATCAATTTTATTTTCAACCATAGCCTCAAGGAGCACCATTGTACCGTACAGGTTATTGTCATAATATTTAAGAGGCTTTTCCATGCTTTCACCGACAAGAGAATTCGCTGCAAAATGTATTACAGCATCAATTTTTTCTTTTTTAAACAGATCGTCAAGAAAAGATCTGTCTTTGATGTCGCCTTCATAAAAACGTGCTTTTGGGTGAACAGCCTGGATATGTCCTGTTTGAAGATTATCAACAATAACAACATCCTCACCTTTGTCTATCAGCTCATAAACAGTATGAGAACCTATATATCCGGCACCGCCCAACACCAATATTGTCATAAATAAACCTTTAACCTTTCATTTATCTCATTTTTAAGCAATCTGTATTCCGCCCTCCGGTCGAACTGACAAAATATGGCATTGTCCTTCGCCAAGTGCATGTTCAATTTTCTCTTTAAACTCAAAAAGCACATCAAAAGGCACAAACGCCTGAACAGTACCCGCAAATCCGCCGCCATGAACACGGAATGCACCTCTTCCTTTCAAAAATTCATCACAAAGAGCAAGTGTATAAGCAACTGCCTGTTCTCTTGTATTCGTGCTTGTCGTAACATTTTGAAGATACATAAAAGAAGATTCGCCAGACTTTTTTATAAGCTCGAGAAAATCCGAAAATCTGCCTTTTTCAAGAGCTGCTGCCTCTTTTTGTGCTCTTTCGTTTTCGTTAAAAAAGTGTAATGCCCTCAAAACAGCCCTGTCACCGTTTTTTTTGCGAACCTCAGAAATCGATGCAAGAAAAGTGTCTTTATCAACCTCTCTCAAATAATCTTTGCCAAACATCCGTGCAACGGAGTTCATCTCTTCCGGAATTGCCGTATACTCCGCAGTTAAGTCCGAATGATCGGCACCCGAGTCAATTATACAAAGAGCATAGCCTGTTGAAGCAAAATCAAAAGCAATTTTTTTTATAGCAGGATTTTTTACATCCCTAAAATCTATTGAAACAATTCCGCCGACAGATGAAGCCATTTGATCCATCAAGCCGCAGGGTTTGCCGAAATAAACATTTTCTGCATACTGACCGGTTTTTGCAATTTGCACAGAATCAACATTTCCTGCACAAAAAAGCCCGTTAATAATAGTTCCGACAAGAACCTCAAACGCCGCTGAAGAAGAAAGCCCCGAGCCTTTAAGAACATTTGATTCCGTATAAGCATCAAAGCCCTTGATTTCAAAGCCCTGTTTTTTAAAGTCAGCAGCCACGCCTCTTATCAATGCCTTAGCTTGATTATATTCGGTTATATCAGGTTCAAGTTCATCAAGGTCAATCTCATCCATTTCATATCCCTGAGACTTAATTCGAATCTTATTTGTACCATTCAATGCAACAGCAGCAATCACATCAAGATTTACGCTCCCGGCAAGGACACAACCTCTCTGGTGGTCTGTATGATTTCCTCCGATTTCAGTTCTGCCTGGAGCTGAAAACAAAAAAAGTTCATTCTGCTGACAGAATATATTTTCAAATCCTGTAATCAAATCCAGATAGCGGCGGTTTATTTTAGAAATCGATGTTTCATCAGCATTATAAAGTTTGACGAATCTTTCATTGAAAGCTCCTGATTGTAAATTTTCCTTGAGCAGATTTATATTCATTAAATACTCCGTAACTATATACATTCTAACTTTTTTTATTTAAAAGATAAAGAGTATTTTAAAAATTTGAATCTGTTTTTGTTTTATTAAAAAGATACTCATCTACTCTTTTTTGAATGGAATCCATAACTTCTTTGAACTCTTCAGGTTTTTCATTCAGTAATTTAATAGCACTGTTGAAATCTTCCGTACAATTTTTCACAAGAAGTTTAAAAGCTTTTTTATTTAATTTGTCGTAATCTGTTTTTTGAACTCTCAATTTCTTAGGTTCACGAACTTTTCTTTCAACGTTTATTTTTACAGCTTTTGTTTCCGGATTTGTTTGTTCAAATACATAGTTTCTAAAAGATGACATTTCAGAGCTGAGTTCTCTGAGATGCTCCGAAAGCTCGAGTGTTTTTATTTCATCCTCGTCATAAAATTTCAAAACCTCGGGAATTACATTCGGATGATGAGGATTGTAATTTTTTACAACTTTATTATTGTCTTTCAGCAAAAATATCTCTTCTGGTTGACCGTTTTCATAAGATACAGTCATCTTTGTCAGATTTGTATTATATTTGTTCTGAACAGGCAGAACCGATATCTTTTTTGCTAATGAACCTGAATTTTGTATTTTAAATGTAAAAGATCTTTTGCCTGCTGCTATTTCAAGATTCGGATACGAATCTTTGATTTTAAATACCTGCATAGGACTTAATGAATCAAATCGTTTTGAAACCTCAGCAAAATCAGACAAAATTGAAGTAACAAGAAACATATCAGAAGAATTCAAAAAGCCCGTATTTTTGGGTGAAGGAGGCGGAGTCAAAAGAAAAGTTTTAAAGCTTTTGAGCTTTGTTTCGGCAAAAGAAAGAAGCTCAGGCAGTTCCTTTGAGTACTTTTCATCTTCTATTTCATTTATATTAACAAAATTCAATTTTTCAGGAATAACGGCAATATACTTTGGGTTGTAGTTTGAAACTATTTTATCAAAATCTTTAAACAAAAATCCTGCAACAATCTCATCATCACGGTTAAAAGCCAAAAGCCTCATCATTTCACCGTGGTTTGCATTCTGAACTGAAGAACAGACTATTTTCAATTTATCCGGCCCGACATTTTTAAACATGTGTGCAGTCTGTCCAGTGATTCCGTTGTAATCACCGAATTCATCCTTCAGTTTTATAACTGTTTTTCTGGATTTTGTATCTAATATAGAATCTATTTCGCTGTTTAAAAATTTTATATTTCTCAGCTTTGCACTCATATCATCAGGCAAAACAGCCGCACATGGTTTTAAGTCCTGACCGTTTCTTTTTTGAACAGCTATTCTGAGTTTCAAAAGCATAGGGTCTATATCTTCAATAAGCGATTTCAAATCTTTATTTATACCGTATTTTTCTATTTCATCCTGAGAGTAAAATTCATAATTATCAGATTTTAAAGAGGAATTTTTTATTACTTTTGAAAAATCTTTAATCAGCCAGGACTTTGAGTTTTTTGAATCCTCACTGCTGACAACTATTTTCATAATGCCGCCTGCTTTTTTTGAGCGGGGTATATTCAAATAAACAGTGTTTTTTTCTTTTCCAACATTACAAAAAGTAATCCCCTTCCATAATTTCAGACCTTCAATATCTTTTTCTATTTTTTTGATACCTTCATCGGTTTTTAAATCAAGAACTTCAAAAATCTCTTTATAAGCACGTGCAAGCGACTCGAGGTCTCTCATATTTTCACGTTCTATTAAACCTTCAGAACCTTTAAACGAATAGCTGTCGTTCCTGTTGTTAAACCTGTAAAAAGGTCTGTAAGGCGCAACTCTTTTTGAAGGATATGAATTGTTTTTAAAATTATAAACGGGGGTTAGCATAAAAATAAATTATAACACTCAACACATATTAATTTGTTTATATAAACCATTAAATTCAAATTTTTTGCTAGTCAGATTGTAAATTTTTTTGAATAACAACAGACAGATGTATATATCCGAAAGACTGATTTAAAAAAAATAAAAACAATATATTGTATTTTTATTATGAAAATAGTCGAATTTATAAAATCACATACGCTTATTCTAAATCTTATCCTTATTATTGGAATAATTCTTCTTGGCATACATATTTATACACTTCTTACCTCTGTGTATTTGACAATTGAGTTCAAAGAGCTTCGTCCTATGCACGAAAAAGTTTACGTTTTTTACAAGGGCTTAAAAATAGGACGTGTTACAAAAATGGAGTTATGTCATGACTGCCAAAGCACTTATGTAAGAGTCCGCCTCTCTTACAAAGGTCTAAAGCTGCCTATAAATACAACAGCTGTTTTTGCAAAAGAGAAAAAAAAGAAAAAAGAAATTGATTTTATTGAGCTTATTTACCCAAAAGATCCGTCGCAATATCTCCTGTCAAACGGAAATATCATAAATGGCAGCTCAACAATTGATGTAGAAACATATCTTGCAAACAGAGACCCTGATGAATTGGAGCAGATAAAAGAAAATCTTTTGTACAGTTCAGAAAATCTCAACGAATCACTTGTACAACTGAGTTCACTTTTTGTGACCATGCAAGATATTATCAGACAAAATCAAAAAAATATTTATCTTTCTTCAGGCAATCTTGCCCAAACAACACACAACATAAATAACATTACACAAAAATTCAACAATTCATTGAATCAGCAATCACTCGATAATACAGTTTCCAGCTTAGATAATGTTTCTCAAAATCTCCAAAACATATCAGGTAATCTTGCCGGAACAACAACAGGATTGAATAACTCAATGCCCAGAGTTGATTCAGCTTTATATCAGACACAGGGAATTTTGTGCAATCTAAACGAAATCACCTGCGGTGTAAAAGAAACAATGAAAAAGCCATTCGGCGGTTTGAGAATATTATTCGGAAAATCAATCCCCTCAAAGAAAACAAGATGTTGCAAGCCGTAATTTTTCAGATATTATAGTTGTAGTACAGACTTAGGGAAACATTATGCAGCTGCAAACTATTACAACTAATTTTACACAGTCCAACATTCAACAACAAATGCCGAAGAAAAAATCAGGTATTCTCGAAAAATTTCATGAAAATACAAAAAATATGTCTGATATGAATGACACAATTCTTGTTCCCAGAACCATTTTCAAAGGATATCTCGGTATAATGACAGGCACAACTCTTGCAACCATAGGTTCACTTCTGGCACAAAAACTCCCCAAATTCTCAAAAGCGTTATCGCTTACAGGAACTCTGTCAGCATTTTACGGCACCTATGCCTTCGTAAGACCCTATATTATCAAAGATGCTCCGGGTGTGCTTCACAAAAAATAATTGATGACCAAATATTGATTTTGAGATAAAATAGATGTTGTGGAGAGGTGTCCGAGTGGCTTAAGGTGCGGATCTCGAAAGTCTGTGTACAGCAATGTACCGTGGGTTCAAATCCCACCCTCTCCGACTTTTTTGCATTCTTTTTGAACCCACAAGAACCGTAGGATTAACTCTTAGCTTTTTTATTATCTTTGAAAATAGCATTCATCACAGGGTGAAGAATTATCTGTGAAGCAATCGGGGCACACAAAGCTAATATAAATACTGTCGAGACAATTGAACTGAATTCTTTTACGCCTTTACCAAAGTGATAATCTTTGTTTGTATGGAGCAAATGACTCAGCTGATTTTCAAGACTTTTCTTAACCTGAGCATCTTTTGAGTTTTGAATTTTTTTCTGAAAATTGTCATAAAGTTCGAGTTTTCTTTTATTTTCAGGATTTTCAGAAGCAAGCCTACCCCCCACAAAAGAATATACCTTCTTACTCAACGGCTTGATAAAGCTTAAATACAATCCAAGACAAAAAGTTTGATATATAAACTCTTTTGTTGCCGCATATTTTTTAGACTGTTTATTTGCATGTTTATCATAATAGATGAAAGCAGGTCTGCCTGTTGCTTTCAAAGTCGTTTCAACAGAAATTGCACAAACTGTATTTCTTGCAAATTCTGCAAATTTTGGATTAGCAGCAACTTTACGAATATTTATTAATGTTTTTTGTACCGGTGTAACATTCATAAACTACACTCTCATTCCAGCACGAAAATACGGCGAATTAACACTTACACGATATATATAACTATTTACTTCCCTGCGCCTTGGTGCAGCCGGTTTATCCGGAGCAGAAGGTGCTATTCCGGCAGTCTGGGCATGAGTGACAGAAGCATTGGGATCATAATTCGGCATAAGCTTTTTCATTATAGGAGGCATCCCTATATTACAAAATTTAGGAACAAAATATCCAGCTGCACAACATATACCGAGAAAAGATAATACAGAATTTGCATTCTTATATTTTACACTTCCTTTTTTCGCTAACAAAGAAGCCAGCCCTTCGCCAAGGAGTCCGAGTCCGAACGTTGTCGGAACACCGATAAACTCAGTCATCACCTCTCTTAATGCTGCATATTTTCTCGCATCAGGAGCTTCTTTTTTATCAGTAATACTCAAAATCGGCCGTACGGTACCTTTTCCGCACGCAATTGCCATAACTGTATAAATCGGCTTGTTGTTTTCACCAAGCGTTTCACACAATTTATTGATGATTTTCATTCCAATTACACTATCTAGTTTGTTATTAATGTCTAGCTACGTCATTGTTTTAAATCAAAAAAATATAAAATGCAATACTTAATTTTCAAAAAAAGATAGCTCTTTATAGCTACGTAAAAACAATTAAAAAAGGGAATTTTTATCATATAAGATTATACAACACTAACTAAAAAGGAGAAAAGAAATGGTTAATTCTGTAAGTTCAGTATCTTCATCATCAAGCGTTCAATCAACAAATCAACTCTCTGAAGAGGAAAAGAAAAAAACAGAAGAAGACGGACTTTTTTCCGAAGACACACAACAAACAACTCAAGACAACAGCTCATCAACAACTCTGAGCGAAGATACAACAAAATCCACCGCAAGATCATATATAGCAAGCCTGAAAGCACAATATCCACAGCTGGCTTCAAAGCTGGACTCATATCTATCTAATCTTGATTTTACAACACTATGCTCAGAAGCAACTTCCGTATCTGATGTAAAGGCTTATATTTACAGCGAAACTCAAGGATTTTTTAAATAATAAATACATGCATAATCAAGAAAAACTAACCGCTTTAAACAATTCAAGACGGTTAGTTTTTTTGTATATGTATTGCAGTTTAACAACATTGAATGTTATTATTAATATTGTCTGAAAAATAAAAATAAAAGGGGTTGAGTATGAAAAAGATTCTATTATTGTTTTTATGTTTATTATCACTGGGACTAACAGCATCCTCCGTTCTGGCAAAAGCAAAAACTCAAGAGATAGAAAAAAACGCTGAATATTATTATAAACAGGGTCTGGACTATGAATGGAAAAATAACAGGCTTGGAGCAATTGATATATATACAAAAGCACTTGAAATCGATCCGTCTTTTAATGATGCAAGAATAGCGAGAGCAAAATTATACTATTTCTTTGAAAAATATGACAAAGCTCTTGAAGACTTCAACTACTTTTATAACCAGCCTAACTACGGTGCAGCTGTTTACTATGAATATAGAATAGACTGCAAAAAAAAGCTGGGAATGTACTCTGAAGCACTTGATGACATGTATGAAGTCATTCTCGCATACGGAGGACAAGCAAGAGTCTTAAATGAAATGCAGGAAATGATAAACGAACATCCTGAATATTCAAACAAATTGGAACCTGAGTCTCATACAGATTTATTGATAAAATATAGTGCAAAAGCTCCTGAAATTCGTGGTTATGCAGAAACTTACGCAAAAGATGAAAATAATCCGCAAAGCATTGCTTACTATAAATTTTTCAGAAAGATAGCAAGAAAAATGGATGAACTGGCTCCACAAAAAGCCACACCTGCCTCAAGCGGAATCAGAACTGCTCCCGCTGAAGGAGAAGTAATTGACACAATAAAATACTAATTTAATCTCCAAAACTCAAAATTCAAATATAAAGCGAATGTTATCCACAAAAAATACGGCAGCAGCATGATAGAAGCCAATTTTGAGTATTTATAAAAATAAAAGATTAAAAAAGGAATAATCAGCCACAACAATAAACAAACAATAAAGGCTAATCCGATTTTTCCATAACCGAAAAAAATAGGTGTCCATAAAAAATTTAAAATAATTTGAACAATAAATAGTGTCAGCGGAATTTTCTTTTCGCTGACATTTCCGTTTCTCAAAAACAAAAACAGCGAAAGAAAAATTGTCAGATACAAAACGCCCCACACCGGCCTGAAAAGCCAATCAGGAGGCATAAAAAGAGGCTGATTCAAAGAATGATACCACTGAAAATCAATCATAAAATAAAATTACAACACGATAAAAAACATTTCATCCGACACTAGGTTAGAAAATCAGCCTTTTAAAATTTTTTAAATATTATAACCTGCATTGTAAGCCTCTTGAGGATAAGCAGTGTTGTTCACCTCACCTTTTTCCCAGACCCCGGGAGCATAAACAGCTCCCCTGTCTTTTGGATTTTCCAGACAATCCAAAAAGCCCATAAAGCCGTCTTTTGTTCTTTCAAGAAGGCTCTTATCACCTTCTGCCGCAGTCATAATAAAGAAAAATTCTTTGTTTTTAATTTTTGTATAAACAGCACAGCAGCGGTCTATAAGCGTTTTCATCTGTGCAGACATTGTATAAAAATAAACAGGAGTCGCCATCACAATAACGTCAGATTCCAGCATTTTTTTCAAAATGTCTGTCATATCATCTATTTGTGCACATCCGTTGTATCCGCTGTTTGCGCAATATCCGCAGCCAACACAATAATTAATCTTCTTATCTTTAAGAAAAATTTTCTCAACCTCATGCCCTGCATCCTGTGCCCCTTTCATAAAGTTGTTGCATAACAGGTCAGAGTTTCCGTTTTTTCTCGGAGAAGAAGAAAGAATCAAAACTTTTTTAGCCATAAATCACCTCAATGTATAGTTATTTAATTTTTTTCAAAGATGAGAGGAAGTTGAAATGCTCAACATCTCCGTCTACTTTAGTTAAAAATACCTGACAATCTTTTTCATCAGCATCAATCTCAGGAATCTGAGCAAGTTCCGCAGAATAATACATACTGTCATTTCTGCTGCTCAAGGGCACTCTGTTGGCAAGACTGTTAAGAGAAATATTTCTCATAAAACCGGCAAATCCCTTATTTTTATTGCTGAATTTTGTATAAATTCGAAGAGAAGCATCTCTGGATTCAAGGTCAAATCTTCCTATTATGAAAGAACTCAGCTGAGGAGCAGAAGATTTTATCATTATTCTTTCAACAACATTATTTTTGATATGCAAATCACCGTTAATTTTGTCAAAATTTCCCTCCGGTACGTTCACAAGATCAACAACCGTAGAAGGACTAATCATAGCCATGGGATTTCTAAATAATGCTGCAAATTTCAAAGCATATTCGACAAGCCCGACTTTCTGAATAGTTCCGTTGCTCACATCAAATCTGATTCTTCCGTTGAGCTTTAAAGAGTCATCGGTACTCAATTCTATTAGTCCCATTGCCTTGCCTGTGATTTCCTTTTTCAATGCAAGCAATGTTGTGGCTATCAAATCAGAATTTATATCTTTCACACCAAGCCTTATATAATAGTTATGTTTCTTAAGGTCACAAACAACTTTCAAAGTTGAGATACCTTCCGCAAAATCAAATTTGTTTGATTTAATTTGCAAAAGTCCGTTTTTATCTAATGTTAAAGTCGCTTTGAGATTCCCAAAGTTTATATCTTTATAAAAACCTTTTACCACTTCAAGCACACAGTTTTCTACTATTAAAAGCCCTGTATCAAAGGTGTAAGCATCATCACTGCCTTCATCAGAATCAACCTGAGCACTGATAAGTGACTGTTCTTTATTTTGGACAACAGGAGACACATTAGATGTATTTTGCTGGTTCATAGAATTTATAAATCTTTCCACATCTATGTTATCAACAGTCAGGTGAATATTTTTAACAACGATAGGGAACAAAAGTTCATTTTTTATGTCACCGCTAAATTTATAATCAGAGCGTTTGAAACGACCGAAAGCATTAATATGCACCGTATTTTTGTTTGTTGTAAGCTTTGCATCCTTTATTGACAAACGCTGGCTAGGGATTCTGACCTTTTGCATTGAAAGTGTTCCTTTTAAAACCGGAACCTTGCCATCGTTAATCATATACATATTACCGGCAATAGTACCTTTTCTAAAGAGCCTTTGACCGATTAGAACATTTAAAAACTCACTGGGCAATGGTTTGGGGATATTAAAACCAAGTTTCTTAACCTGCAAAGTTGCTAAATCCATTTTCCCGTCAACCGTCAAAATTGGTTTTACATTTTTTGTATTTTTATTTAATTCTTTAGCAATAAAATACCTAATAGATTTTATATCCAGATTATTCCCGTCAAGATGCAAATCAGCAACAACAGCCCTGTCATATCCAACAGGACTCAAGGAAGCACCGTCAACCAGAATATCATCACCGGTGGCAATTTTAAACATCCAGGTCATATCAATTTTGTTATATTTTGATTTCAATATCATTTTTGCGCCGGAATTTCCTGTCAGAGTTAAAGGACATCCAACAACCTTAGACAAATATTTTTCCGTCAATTCATTTGTTGCCAGACCTGTTGCTTCTATATTTGTATCAACTGATTTCAAATAGTCTGTGACGGAACCTGCCATATCTATTCTATTTACTTTGCTGTTACCGTAATAACCTTTAAAATCTTTAAGAACAATTTTTTTCGAATCAATACTGACATAACCTGTCTGAACATTTACAGGCAAATTGTTTAAAGGAATTATCTTTAAAGAAGCATTGTTGACTTTAACAAAACCGTCCATACCTTTGTTGTTCATATCTATTTTGAAATCAAAATCACCTTTTATGTCCTTAAAGAAAGCAAGCATTTCTGCACCGTTTGGAACAACAAGATTTGTTTCAAGAAGTTCAACTGCATTTTTCACATCAAATTTATGTGAATAAACGCTGAGTTCAAAATTGTTTTTCTCATCAGAAACCATATCAATGAACACACCCGAGTTGTTAAGACCGAGTCGGGCCGCATCTACAAAGAGTTTATGATCTTTTATGTAAACATTATTTTTGTCAGAAAGTGAAATTTTTAATTTTTCTTTTCCTTTTACAATATCTGCATTTATATTAAAACGTACAAACTTAGGCTCTCTTGAACTTGTGATTTCCATATCACTGCCCGCCAGTTTAAGATGAGTATCTTTGTTGATATCATAAACTATTAAACATTTTTTCAAATACAAAAGAGAATCAAACCACTCCACTGTCCAATCAGACTTAGCAGGCTGTGTTTTTTGTTCACCTGAAAGTGATGAAAGTTTATTCACATCCGCATAAAAATAATCCAGACCGATTTTTTTCAATACTATGCTTTTTTGAAAAACTTTTGCAAAAGAAACAACTGTATCCAGATTTTTTATGGAAAGAAGAACATCTTTGTCTTTTTCAAGAGTGATTTCATCAACCTTAAAAGCCAAAACAGGATTCAGCTGCGTTTCCAAAACAGGTTTTTGAATTTTCAAATCCACACCCATAGACTCTTTAGCATATTCTTGAACATAAGATATGACTTCCTGATTTGAAACAATATAAGGAAGAACTTTTAAATATAATATAAAAGGCAAGGCTGCCAGAATAACAATAAAAATCACAACTGATAAAATTACTGTTTTTGTTTTTTTAGATATATCTCTCATTCTCAACCACTCTTTTAAAATAATCTTTCCTAAATGAATTATATCATGTTATCATTCTAATATGAAAAAGAGTTTAGTTTTAATCGGTTTAATCATACTGCTTGCACAAACAGGCTCGTTTGCACAAACACAAAGCAAACAGCCTCTGAAAATGTCTGACGTAACAGTATTCAGTGAAAAAAACAACTTCGGTCTAAAAGATAATCAGGGCAATATCATTGTTGATGCAAAATACAAAAAACTCATCAGAGTAGGCGATTCGGCTTGGATTGTACAGAAAAAAAGCAGATTCGGACTAATGGACACATCAGGGCAGTTTCTTGTTGAGCCGAAATACAGACATGTCGAAAGAGTATTCGGCAAGTATGTAAAGCTTGGTAATGACAATGATTACGGGCTTTATGATGAAAAAGGAAATGCAATAATAAAGCCGGAATATTCATCTATTGAACCTCTTTTTGGAAAGATGTTTTTAACCTGCAAAAAATATAAATACGGAATAATTGATGAAACAGGAAAAATTCTCCTTAAAAATGAATTTGATGATATATATATGCCAACTCCTCATGCATTGCGAATCAGATATGAGGGTGAATGGTATGAAATTGAAAAAATGACAAAAGACGATATAACATTACCCGAAGGAGTAAAAAAAGTCGTAATTGATGAAAAAGAATTCAAGGTTACACATCTGGCTGCTAACACCGGACTGATTTCAGGATACTCTGCAATTACAGCAACAGACTATATTTTAAAGATATTTTCATCAATATCACCTGCATACGAAGAAACAATTGACGATTTGATGCTCTCTCAGGGTGCAGATGTAGCTACGATATTTGTGAAACTCGGCTGGATTCCAAGATTCCCCATCACATATGCTAAAAAATATTACTCAAATTTCGTAAACCCCAACAGCGGGCCGCTTTCTGATGTAAAAAACGAAATAAAAAGACAGATAAAATAATTTATCAATAGCCTAAAGATTCATTCACAAGAAAAACCTTGATTCTGCCTTCAGGTTTGCACAGTCTTGTTGTTAATATTTGTGCACAAATTGAATCAGGACTTAAACAATCAGCACAACTGCCGGTTTGAACACATGGGGTTTTTCTGGGTGACATTGAGTTTATTCTTTGTGTATTACAAGGTGCAGCAAAAGTTCTTGCACGTTTATAAGCATCTTCAATTGTTTTTTCAACTTTGTTCATGCCTGCTATAACAAAAACATTTTTCGGTCCAAAGCATAATGCAGCCAGCCTGTTTCCCAATCCGTCTATATTAACAAGCTGTCCGTCTTCACTCACTGCATTTGCACTCATAAGAAAAATATCAGCCTTAAAACTGTCATATGCACATTTAAGTTTTTCATCAGGAGTTGAAGCCTTATCTCTATTTATTGTTTTATAACCGTTTTCTTCCAAATAATCAACAAGACCCAGCTCTATTATTGACATAGAACCGCCCCAAGCAATTACATCATCAATGGAAATAAATTCGAGAATCTTTTTTAGTGCGGCTTCTTTATCCTCACAAAAATAAGCATCAAAATGCCTTTTCTTAAAAGCACTTACAACTTTTTCACCAAGTTTTCCGTTTCTTTCTTTTATAAAGTTATTATGAACCATAATTCACCCAACAAATATTTTTATTTCTTTTCAGATTTTAACTCTTCAATATACTTTTGTGCAAGCTTTTCAGGCATATACATCGGTAAAAGCCCCCAGTCACTGACGTTAATAGAAAATTCATCATTTTTCTTTGCCCGTTCAAAAAGTTTTCTCAAGACTTCATTGACATCACTGCTTCCGTATTTTGACTTAAAAGAATCATAAGAATAAGAATCTTTTGAAAGTGGTAAAAATCTTTTGCCTCTTAAATAATGCGCAGCATGAGAACCATGATCGGCATTTGAAACAATAATAGGCTTCATATTGTTTTCAATACAATATTCCACAATCAGTTTGTCTGCGAGCCTGCCAATTCCGCCAATTTTAGAATCATTCCAGTTTTGAAGATAATCAACAATAATCCTTCTTCCCCGGATACCGAGTTTCGGGTAATCTATCAATAAATCTTCATCCAAAAAATCAATATTCAATCTTTCTTTAGGATTAGTACAATCAGTGAAACTAACATACCCGTATTCCTTTTTTAAATTCGGAGACATAAACAAATATGCGTTTTCATATTCATTGTTTTTTGCTTTTAAAATAACAACTTTTAATCTTCGGTTTCTTTGTTTATCAAACAAATATCCTGTTCTATCAGGATCATAGTCAAGACTAAGAGTTCTATCCGAGTATCTTTTTCTCGAATTTTTTGAAAGCAAAATCTCTTGCGGCTTAGACAAATCTATGTCCACCATATCAGAACTGTATGAAAGCGTAAAAGGATTGTATACAGACAGTTCAACAATCTGCCTGTCAGATTTTTTTTCAAACATATCCGTCTTTAAAGTTTCAGATGACTTAAAACTTAAATTCAAAGGCTTTATGAGGTTATTAACAGCTGTATATGATTTTAACGGAGAAAAATTAACATGCATATATATTTTCCTTATGAAAAATATAAAACATAAACATAATTTTTATTGCCGGCAGATTTTTTTTATTGCTTTTGTGACACCGAAATTGTTATTTGATTCAGCTTCATAATTTGCGGCAGATTTTAAAGAATCATTGCTGTTTGCCATTGCAAAAGAATATTCAGCCTCTTTTAACATTTCTATATCATTGTTAAAATCGCCAAAAGCCATTGTTTCAGCTCTTGTAATCCCAAAATGAGCCTGTATTTTTCTTACGGCAACACCCTTATTTACATTTTTGTTCATTATATCAAACCAGTTGTTTGCAGAAACCACGGCAACAAGCTCTTTCTCAAGTTTATCTTTTATTTTTGGATACCCGTTCAGCGCTGAACCTTCAGGGTCATAGACAGCTATTTTTAAAATCTGTTCTTCAATTTTTCTGTAATCATCAACTATTTCATAATTTATATAATATTCATTTATTATATTTAAATATTTAGAATCCGGAGAGACAAAATAAGCCCTGTCTTTTGCACACATAATCACCTGAAGACCATCAATTTTTAAACATTCATCAACAACCGCTTCAGACTGTTTTTTTGTGAGTGCAAAATTCACTTCTTCATAGTCTTTACCGTCAGTGAGATATGCACCGTTATCACTTATATAAAAAATTTTTTCACAATTGTTTCTAAAAAGTTTTTTGATTGTATACCAGCTTCTGCCGCTTGCAGCACAAAAAATAACATCCATCTTTACAAGTTTTTCCAAAACCTCATCAAAATCCTCAGGCAAAGTCCTGTCATCTGTGAGCAAGGTCCCGTCCAAATCTGTAACAATAAGTTTTATCATATATATACCATTGAATTTGTAAATAACCTTTTGTATTGTAATATATAAATTATTAAAGTAAAAGAAAACTAAGCTCGATATGATTAATGACATGACAAAAGGCGACCCGCTGAAACTCATAATTTTGTTTTCAGTGCCTTTATTAATAGGAAACATATTTCAACAGCTATACAACATTGCTGATATAGTCATAGTGGGAAGAACACTGGGCGTAAATGCACTTGCCGCAGTAGGAGCTATTTCGCCCATATTTTTCTTTCTCATGTTTGTAGTAGTCGGCCTGACTAATGGTTTTGCAGTAATAACAGGACAGAGATTCGGTGCAAAAGATACTGAAGGCGTAAGACGTTCCGTTACTGTTTCAACTGTTTTGAGTACAGTATTTACCATTATTTTTTCACTGGCACTGGCTCTTTTAATGCATAAAGTTCTCGGCTGGATGAACGTTCCAAAGGTAATATACAAAGATGCTTACTGGTATATTCAAATTGTCATCGCCGGACTTATTATTGTAAACGTTTACAATCTGCTTGCAAGCATAGTAAGAGCACTCGGAGACAGTAAAACACCGCTTTATTTTCTGATTTTTGCCTCGATATTAAACATCTTCCTTGCACTTCTTTTTATATTGAAATTCGGCTGGGGTGTTCCGGGTTCGGCCGTAGCCGTCGTAATTTCGCAGGGTGTATCTGCTATCATGTGTATTATTTATGTAAAAGCTCGCTTCCCTATTCTTCATCTGAAAAAAGAAGACTGGAAATTTGCACTGAGCGCAAAGAGTTTCCAATTTGCATATGAACATTTAAAAGTAGGAATCCCTATGTCGCTTCAATATTCCATACTCGGCATAGGCATTTTGATTATACAGAGTGTTTGTAACACATTCGGTCCCGATGTAATAGCAGCTTTCACTGCTGCTTTGCGTATAGAACAAATAGCTACACTGCCGATGATTTCTTTCGGAGTAGCTCTGGCTGCTTATACAGCGCAAAACTATGGTGCAAACAATTTCACACGCATAAAAACCGGTGTAAATCGGAGTTCTTTGATAAATATTACCCTGAGTTTGATAATGGCGTTTATTATTCATTTTTACGGAAGCAATATTGTCGGAATTTTTATTGGAGAAAGTGAAACTCACATCATATCTATTGCAAAAAGTTATCTTTGGATAAGCACAATCTTCTATTTCTTTCTCGGACAGATTTTCATATTCAGAAACGCGCTTCAAGGCATGGGGGAAGCATTTCTTCCGCTTTCTGCAAGCATAGCAGAACTTCTTGTAAGATCCTTCGCTGCTATTTATCTTGCCGTAAAATTCAGTTATTTCGGAATATTCTATGCAGGTCCGATTGCCTGGGTCAGTGCATCAACAATTCTTGCTGCCGGTTATTACACAAACCTTTTGAAAATAGTAAAAAAGGCGAAATCAAATTATAATTTACAAAAAAGAATCACAACATAAAATTAAAAGGAACTCATAATGGCATATATTTATTTAGCAATCGCAATTATATCAGAAATCTTTGCTACGACTATGCTAAAAGACACAAACGGTTTCACTGTGCTAATTCCGTCAATATTAACAATCGCAGGCTATGCACTTTCTTTTTATATGCTTAGCCTAAGCATACAAACACTTCCAACCGGCATAATTTATGCTATCTGGTCCGGTGTCGGGATAGTGGGTATTGCAATTCTTGGCTGGATTATACACAAACAGATTCTTGATGCACCGGCAATAATTGGTATTGCCCTAATTCTTTGCGGTGTATTAATAATTAAAATATTCTCAAAAACAGTTGCATAAAAATTAATATTTTGTGTAATGTTTTCGGACAATGTATTTTTTATATTGTTCTTATGAAAAAGAACAAAAATACAGTAAGTAAAATGCTCGATGTTCTCTGCGGCAGTGACATACTGCATTTTGACAAATGGACAGAAGAACACAGATACAGAGCTTTAAACAATGGAAATCTCAAACAGTGGATTTCAAACATTCTCCCCGTGGAACTTTTGACACGTTCAATAAAAAAAACAGTTGATTCGATTGTGTCATTATGCGAATGCACAACTTTTTACAGAACATTTCCGGATGATGTTAAATCACCGGACTACGGGGATAAATGGGGGCGCTTGGCTAACTATATAGAAATCAACAATCGTGCAATTGCCGAAATGACAGGCAACAGATGCAAGAACGGAATTTTTAGCTCAATGAAAATGCTCCCTGCTATTCCTCCGTCAGCAAAAAGCTGGGCAAACTGCATAATCCTCTCTCAAATATGGCCTAATATATATGGTGACGGATATAACAAAGCACCCTGGGAAGAAAATTCCATATATGGAATAAAACTAAATTGCGGTTACAGTGAGAATATTATCAACTATGAAATAGCTGAAAAACTTTCCGCTGAAGAACAATTCAAAGCTTTCAACGACCTGGCTCATTTCAGAGGACTCAAAACAGGGTTCAGGACTGTTATTTCTGAAGACCAGCTAAAAATTGCCCGTCCGTATCAACAAGACGAGAATTTTCGCTGGCACAATCCGGAACATGTGGAGCTTTATATTCAAGAAATGGTCAATATAATTAACACCGGTTTCGAAGCTATTTTTGTGGATTCTGCAAAACATATTGGCGGATATGACCTTCAAAACTATACAGGTGTCGGCGCATTGCCGGAGTATGAACAAATGCAGTATATTACTGATGAAATAAGAAAACGCACAGGAAAAACAACTCTGAGCTTTGTCGGAGAAAAGAGTTCCGATGATTTTGAAAGATACAGAAAAATGGGTCTGAATGCAGGTACTGCATTTGTATCGGTAGACGATTTTGACAATGTCAAACACTGGTCAAACATGCTTAAATACTCGAGAGATTACGCCCCCGGCGTAGAAGTGTCAAACGACAACACAGAAGGAGGAACACCTTATGAAACAAGATTAAACAGAATAAGGAACGCTCTTTTCGGGTTCGAACAAGCAAGCGACAAACTCCCAAGCTTCATGCAAATGGAAGATCTCTTTCCTCTCAGATATGACACCAATACCCACCACCTTATGATGTGTAATCCCTCTTATTCTATGGATGGAACACCTAAAAGCCACTGGAACGAATTATTCACAAAAGATGACGGCAGATATTACAATCATCAGGTTGGAGAAATACTTGCCCACGCATTATTCTTATAATAAAAGACCCGTCAGTTTTCACTGTCGGGTCTTTCTTTGAGGATCTTACTCTCAATAAATTATATTCTTCCGTAGTATGCATCAAGATACATTTGTTTGATTTCTTCAAACAACGGATATCTCGGGTTTGCACCTGTACATTGGTCGTCGAATGCAAGTTCAACCATTTCATCAAGCTTAGCAAGGAATTCAGATTCTTCGATACCGAATTCTTTGATAGACATCGGTAAGCCGAGGTCTTTTTTCATTTGAACTAAAGCTTGTTGCAACAATTCAACTTTTTCATCGTCAGTTTTTCCGCCCAATCCTAATTCGTCAGCAATTTGACCGTATTTAGCCTTAGCATTCGGGAATTTATACTGAGGGAATGCTGTTTGTTTAACCGGTTTGTCTGTTGCGTTGAACTTGATAACCTGGTTAATTAACAATGCGTTAGCCATACCGTGAGGTACGTGGAACATAGCACCGAGCTTGTGAGCCATAGAGTGGCATACACCGAGGAATGCGTTAGCAAATGCCATACCTGCAATTGTTGAAGCATAGTGAACTTTTTCTCTTGCGATAGGATCATTTTTACCGCCGTCATAAGAACGTTTCAAGTATCTGAACAACAGTTTCAAAGCTTCTAAAGAGTTAGAGTTTGTGAAGTTTGTTGCCATAACAGAAACATAAGCTTCGATTGCGTGAGTGATAGCATCGTAACCAGAAACAGCTGTTAAGCCTTTAGGCATAGAGTCAACAAGGTTCGGGTCAATGATAGCTACGTTCGGAGTCAATGCGTAATCAGCGATTGCGTATTTAACACCTGTCTGATCATCAGTGATGATAGCGAACGGAGTAACTTCCGAACCTGTACCTGATGTTGTCGGTACACAAACCATTTCAGCTTTTTTACCGAGTTCGGGAATCATGCAGATTCTCTTTCTGATATCCATAAATCTCATAGCAATGTCTTCGAACACTGTATCAGGCTGTTCATACATTAACCACAAGATTTTAGCTGCGTCCATAGAAGAACCGCCGCCCAATGCGATGAATACATCCGGTTCATAAGCTTTAACCATCATCATTGCATCGTTGATTGTAGATAATGTCGGATCCGGTTTAACATCAAAGAAGATTTGATAATCAACACCGATTTCATCAAGTGTGTTAGTAATTGCGTTAGTCATACCGCTATTAAACAGGAATCTGTCAGTAACGATAAACGCACGTTTTTTACCTTGCAATTCTCTGAGAGCCAAATCCAAAGCTCCTCTTTTGAAGTATACTTTTGCAGGAACTTTGTACCAAAGCATGTTTTCTCTCCTTTCAGCAACTGTCTTGATGTTCAATAAGTGTTGAGGACCAACGTTTTCGCTAACTGCGTTACCACCCCAAGAACCGCAGCCCAATGTCAATGACGGATTGAGTCTGAAGTTGAACAAGTCACCGATACCGCCTTGAGATGAAGGTGAGTTAATCAAAATTCTGCAAGTGTGAAGTTTAACACCGAATTTTTCAATTCTTTCAGAATCTCTTTCATCTGTATAAAGAACAGATGTGTGACCAGCTCCGCCAAAATCAACAAGGTCATAAGCCTGTTGAACTGCATCATCAAAATCTTTAGCTTTATACATAGCCAATACCGGAGAAAGTTTTTCGTGAGCGAAAGATTCTTCTTCGCAAATATCAGTAACTTCACCGATGATAACTTTTGTATCTTCAGGAACGCTTACGCCCGCCATTTCAGCAATTTTGTATGCAGGCTGACCAACAATAGCAGCATTCAATCTGCCGTCTTTAATGATTGTTTTGGCAACTTTTTCTTTTTCTGCTTTAGAAAGGATATAAGCACCTCTTAATACAAATTCTTTTTTAACTTCATCATATACGTCTTTTACAACAACAACTGATTGTTCAGAAGCACAAATCATACCGTTGTCGAATGTTTTTGACATAAGGATTGAAGAAACTGCCATTTTAATATCAGCTGTTTCATCGATAACGGCAGGAGTGTTACCGGGACCAACACCCAAAGCAGGTTTGCCTGAAGAGTAAGCAGCTTTAACCATTCCCGGACCGCCTGTTGCAAGAATCATATCGATGTCTTCGTGGTGCATCAATGCGCCTGAAAGTTCAACTGAAGGTTCATCAATCCAAGCAATAAGTCCGTCCGGAGCTCCGGCTTTAACAGCAGCTTCCAGAACGATTCTTGCAGCTTCGATAGTACATTTTTTAGCTCTCGGGTGAGGTGAAAATACAAGAGCATTTCTTGTTTTCAATGCGATCAATGATTTAAAAATAGCAGTAGAAGTCGGGTTAGTTGTAGGAATAACGGCTGCAATAACACCGATAGGTTCAGCTACCTTTTTGATTCCGTTAGCTTTATCTTCAAAAATAACGCCGGCTGTTTTCATATTTTTATATTTGTTGTAAATATATTCAGCAGCAAAGTGATTTTTGATGATTTTATCTTCCATAACGCCCATGCCTGATTCTTCAACAGCCATTTTTGCGAGAGGGATTCTCATTTTGTCAGCGGCAGTAGCTGCTGCTTTAAAAATTTTGTCAACTTGTTCTTGAGAGAAAGTTGCATAAATTTTTTGTGCTTTTTTTGCTCTTTCAATGATTAATTTCAAATCGTCATGAGTTTTAACCTCAGTTGATTTGTTAAAAGCTTTTTCCAACTTTTCAGTTTCAGCTTGCTTTTTTGTTGCCATAGTGTAATATCTCCTTTATCGTGAAATAATTCACTATTAATATAACCTATAAAAAATAAAATTGCAAGTGTTATTTTTACAATTATTAATAATCAGATACAATTCAAATTCTCTGTTCATCGATGTTACGTGGATATATACTTTATATAAATATTAGAATTTCCTTAATTTTACAAATGTGATTTTTTTCACAATTAAAAATTATTACCCACAATTACAGTTTTAATTAATCTTAAAATGTTATAAAATTAACAAATGGAATACAATGATATAACAGAAGAATACTTCAATTCCCGTTCAAACTGTCATTCTATCGCTTGCAGGAAAGTAATTTTCGAACCTGACACAAAAAGAGAATGGTTTTTTGAAGATGATTTTTGGTGCTATTTTGAATTTTTATGTGATGACAATGATTATGTTCTGAAAAAGCAAGATGAAAAGATTTTTTCAAACAATTGTATCTTAAAAGATATGAGTTATGAGATAAAAATGCTGCTTGCATATGTCAGACTCAAAGGCGTAGTCACGATAGAACAAGAACTTTTCACACGATATGTTTTTCGCTATGAAAGAGAGAAAAAGTCAGAGCCTGATTTAACTCTTGAAAAATTCAACCTGAATCTCAAAAAAAGTGAAGAAGATGCTCTCAGCCGCTCGGATAAAATAGCCAATGGTATTCTTGCCAGTTGTCTTACTCTCATCGGTTTCACTGTTTTTCTGTTTCTCTTTGCCCTAATTGCTTATTTCAAAAGTAAAATATAAACATCATGTGTTATTATAGATGTGATGAAAAAGATATTTTTTACAATCATAATTATTTCATTCTTTGTTTATCCTGCTATTGCAGCAGGTTCAAAATATTCTGATGAATTCAAAAAAAACTTTTCTCAATGTACACCATACACAGAAAAGAAATATAATGTGAGCTATAACTCAAACAGTACCTATGAAATCAAAGGATACATGCAAGACGGAAGTGAAAGATGTATCTATGTAGAAACAAACGAATGGCTCAGAGGTAAAAATGTTACAACCTGTCTTTTTTCACCGAAGCAGCTTCAAGAATACTTAAGCGCAATGATAACCCCTGACACAAAACACTCTGCAAACATAGGTGCAATGCCTGTTGTAGGAGGACATGAAGAGGTCGTATTTTTAAAATATTTCAACAATCCTGAAGTCTGTAAAACAATAGGGACAAAATATTAAATCAACTGCTAAACAGCAACATCACACTTGCTTTGAACAATTCTATTGTTTCTCTTGATTCTGAAAAATGCAATGCCAAGAGTTAAAGGACCTAGTCGACCTAAAAACATTGCAGTTGACAAAATTAATTTAGCAGCATCAGACAATGAAGGCGTAACCCCTATACTCAACCCGACAGTGCCAAGAGCAGACGCGGTTTCAAAGTATAATTCCAAAAAGTTATGATTATCACACAGACAAACCAAAAGCGTACACAACGATAAAATAATGACATAAGTTGTTGCTGTCGCCACTGCTGTCATAACTCTGTTTTCAGGAATACGTTTATTCAAGAAGGTGATTTTTTCGGGATGTCCATTTATTACACTGCCTATAATACCGAGCAGAACCGAAACTGAAGTTGTTTTTATACCACCGCCTGTACCCGAAGGAGATGCACCGATTATCATTGCCAGAATTATCAGGAATAAAGATGCCTTTGACAATTGAGAAAGATCAACTGTATTAAATCCTGCTGTTGTTGATGCAGACATAATCTGGAAAAAAGATGTTAACAGCCCTGAATGTTCGGCAAAACTATATATCAAAGTTCCGATTATCGCCACCAGTGCTGTTATTATCACAATAATTTTAGAGGTAAGAGTTATTTCCTTACTTTTTCCACTCAATTTTCTATAAATATCCATAGAAACAATAAAACCGATAGCACCTGCATAACATAAAAATATAATAATAAGATTAACAGCAATATTTCCCCTGAATTGCATCAGACTATCGGGAAAAAGGCTGAAACCTGCTGTTGCAAAAGCAGATACAGAATGGAAAAAAGCATGCCAGAAGGGTTGTTCTACTCCGCTTTTCAAAAACTGCCAGTATAAAAGTAATGTTCCGATAAATTCAACACCAAAAGTATATATGACTATATTTTTAACAAACTTTTTTACATCAAAACTCTCCGGCAAAGGAAATTCTGCCGACAATATTTTTACCCTGTGACTGGAGATACTATCGCTTCTTGAAAGAATAAAAAACGAAGTCAAAGTCATATAACCTATTGCACCAAGCTGTATCATAGCCAACAAAATTATATGTCCCCAGATTGTATAAATTTCTGAAATATTACCTGTTGTTAACCCCGTTGTAGAAAGTGCCGAAGCAATATTAAACAAATTGTCTACAACACTTACATGAGTTTTTTGAGCAAACGGCAAAGAAATCAGTATTAAACCGATAAGAGCATATCCTAAAAAACCAAATACTATTACTTTAAATGGATTAAGTTCATTTTTATCGTAAAACATACCTTTATTTTTTTAATCTAATTTTTTGTACCAACGCAATAACCCGGAATTATATGTGCGAAGGGAATAATTTTTGAAGCAGCTTTTGCAACAGTTGTTCCGGGGGCTGCCATTGAAGTAACAAGACAGACGTTGTCCGCTTGAACAGCCCAATCTCTCCAGTTAAGTTTTCTGTAAGAATCTTCTTTAAAGATATTTTTATTTATAACTTGAGAAGCCTTATTTCCGACAAAAACACCTGAAATAAAACCTGCTGTACCAAACGCAAATTGGATTGCTTTTGTCACAGGAGGAAATTTATATTTTGAAAAAAGAATTTTATTCAATTTCATGCCCAAACCGACAAAAAGGCTGGGAAAAATATAATTGCCAACAAGCTGAACAATACCTTCTTTTGCTTTAGCTTTTGTATTCTTTCTATCTGTCAAAACACCACCGGCAAAACCTCCCGCAATTGAGGATGAAGCAAGAGCAATAACATCTTTTTCATCAAATTCCATCTTTTTGAAAATATCAACAAATTCTTTTGTCTTAAAAGAAGATGGAACTTTAAGACCTCTTGCTCTTCCGATACAAACAGCAGCAGCACTCAAACCTATCAAACTTCCGGCTGTTGCAGCAGCTTTTGTTGAAAAGCATGTTTTATTTTTTTGATTATTGTTGTTATTAATATTCAGTGAATTTATTTTATTAACTGTAATTGACATTTTGTATTTCTTTCTTTTTAAGAAAGAATCCTCCTTAAAATTTCAGATAACTGTATTTGTTCTGACATATTAAATGTGTTTATTACACTTTTCAAGTGCAAAAATAAAATCTTAACGCTATCTTAACGCCGATTAAAAAACATTAATCCTATTTTTATATCAATTTATGCTATCATCTGATTATGAAAGAATTAGACAGCCCAAAAGCAAGTAAAGACCATATTCTAGTATGTTTGTCTTCATCACCGTCAAATAAAAAAGTCATTGACACAGCATCTCGAATGGCTAAAGTTTTTGATGCGGAATTTACCGCATTATACATTAATACAGCGAGAAAAATGTCCGAAGACAATGAATTGAGATTACAGAAAAATACAGAATTTGCAAGAGCAAAAGGTGCAAAAATTGTGACACTAAACGGCGAAGATATTGCTTTTCAGGTTTCGGAATATGCAAAAAAAAGTCAGGTTACAAAAATAATTCTCGGCCGCTCAGGATATAAATCTAACAGACTTTTTACACCGCCCAATTTTGTGGATAAAATTATCAAATATTCTCCGGAGATTGAAGTTTATATTATTCCTGACAAAGCTCAAAAAATATATTTTGGAAACGAAGAAAACAAAAAATTCAAATTTTCAGTGTTTTCATACACAGGACTTATCATTTCAATTGTTTTATTATTAATTCTTGACTATTTTTTAACAGAGCCGCATTTTTCGTTAAAAATGCATTTCAGCGGTTATCCTATTATATTTTTAATTCTCTTTGGCTTTGTATATTTCATAGCAATAGTCAATCAAAAACAAAAGGATGCAATGATTAGAGAAATTCAGCTTATAAAAGAAAAAGAAGATATTCTACGCTCAAAAAACGAATTAATAATAAAAAACAAACAGGAAGAATTACGCTCAACTCTTTTGAGAGCAATTTCTCATGATTTGAGAACACCCTTGACAGGGATTTCAGGGTTTGCACAAATCCTTATGAAAAACTCAAACATTTTATCAGAAGACAAAAAACAGCATATTTATACTGACATTTATGATGATTCTATATGGCTTTTGAATCTTGTTGAAAATTTGCTTGCAATAACAAGATTTGACAAAAATGAAATCAAACTGAACAAAGAATCCGAATATATTTCAGATGTAATAAGAGATGCCATAAGTCATTTAGGCAGAAAAAAAGAAAAATTTTTTATTCATACAGATATTGAAAATGAAACACTCTCAGCTTATATGGACAGCCGCTTGATTTCACAGGTTATATTCAACCTTGTTGATAATGCAATGAAATATTCACCGGAAGGCACAAACATTACCATAAAAGCACGCGCCGCAGACAATAACATTGAAATATCTGTTATTGATGAAGGTTTGGGAATCAGTGATGAAGACAAAGCAAAGATTTTCGAAATGTTTTATACAGTAAACAACAAAATTGCAGATTCAAGAAGAGGTTTAGGGCTTGGACTTGCCTTATGCAAGGCGGTTGTGGAAGCCCACCACGGCAAATTCAACATAACAGACAACCTTCCCTGCGGAACAATTTTTTCATTTGATATAAAATCAGATACGGAGAAAGAAAATGAATAAAGGTAAAATTCTTGTAATCGAAGATGACAAAGCTATTCAGAATCTTATAGGAACAACCCTTGAAATTTTTGACTATAATTATTTAATTTCCTCTAATGCAAAAGACGGAATTTTAAAAACAACATCACACAATCCGGATGTTGTTATCCTTGATCTCGGATTACCTGATATGGATGGCATCGAGGTTATAAAGAAAATACGTTCATTTTCACTTGTACCCATTATAATTGTCAGTGCCAGAACAGACAATCAGGATAAAATTACCGCACTGGATGCAGGAGCAGATGATTTCCTGACAAAGCCGTTCAATACGGAAGAACTTCTTGCCCGTGTACGTGTTGCAATGCGTCATAAACTCCAGAGTATACAAGCTGAACCACAAAGCAATATTTTCACAAACGGTAATTTGAAAATAGATTATGATACAGGCTGTGTTTATGTTGACAACAGCATAGTTCACTTAACAGCAATAGAATACAAGCTGCTATGTCTTCTTGCCAAAAATATAGGCAAAGTATTAACTCATAACCACATAAAACAAGAAATCTGGAAAGACGAAAACGGTTGTGATTCACAGCTGTCACTCAGAGTTTTTGTAACAAATTTGAGAAAAAAGCTTAATGCTTCCGACTATATTATTACGCATATAGGTATAGGTTATAGAATGTTAAACATTCAAAAAGATTCCTAAAAAAAGCACCCGAAGGTGCAATTTCTTTAAATGGGGCGGATAGTGTGTTCTTGTTACAACCATTAACGAAAATAATTATTAGAGAACTTAAAAAATTACCAATAGATAAAATGCTTTGCTATGCATAATGACGTTACTATCTTTTCATATTGTTTATACTATAATAAAATTGGTGTGAGGGAATTCTACGTAAATTGTAAGGATATAGAAGTGAAAAAAAAACTTATAAGTTTATTTAGTGGATGTGGAGGTCTTGATTTAGGCTTTGAGATGGCTGGATTTGAAATTCCAATAGCAAATGAGTTTGATAAAACTATTTATGAAACATTTAAAATAAATCACCCTAAAACAAAGCTCATAGAAGGAGATATTCGTAACATAGATTGTGCAGTTTTTGATGAATTGGGTGAAATAGATGGAATTATAGGTGGTCCACCTTGTCAATCTTGGAGTGAGGCTGGTTCTTTACGAGGAATTAATGATGAAAGAGGCAAGTTGTTCTTTGAATACATACGAATTTTGAAAGCAATTAAACCAAAGTTCTTCCTTGCGGAAAATGTATCTGGTATGTTAGCTAATAGACATAATGAAGCAGTGAATAATATTATTTCAATGTTTGATAATGCTGGTTACGATGTTACTGTAAATTTAGTTAATGCAAAAGACTATGGAGTTGCCCAAGAGAGAAAAAGAGTATTCTATATTGGCTTTAGAAAGAATTTAAATATTAAATTTATGTTTCCTAAAGGTTCTACATTGAGTGATAACAAGAAGATTACATTAAGGGATGTTATATGGGATTTAAAAGATACAGCAGTTCCATCCATAGCAAATAATTATCATAATTCTAAAGCAATTAATAATAACGAGTATTTCACTGGTGCTTATAGTCCTATTTTCATGAGTAGAAATAGGGTTAAAGGATGGGATGAGCAAGCTTTTACAGTTCAAGCATCAGGACGGCAATGTCAATTGCACCCACAAGCCCCTAAAATGATAAAAGTTGCAACGAATGTATGTAGGTTTGTCAAAGAAAAAGAAGCTCTTTATCGAAGAATGACAATAAGAGAAGTAGCAAGAGTGCAAGGTTTTCCAGATGATTTCAAGTTTGTTTACAATAATGTAAATGATGCTTATAAAATGATTGGCAATGCTGTACCTGTCAATCTTGCGTATGAAGTTGCTTTATCTATAAAGAAACAATTGGAGAATAGCACCAATGAGTAATAGGTCAAATGATAATGGTAGAGCTTTTGAATATGCGTGTATTAAAGAATTAGAAAGTAGTATTTCTGTATATAGACCTGTTATATTGAATGAAAAATCGACTGAAGCTTCTAAAAGAGCTTGGCTCTCAATAAACAATGAACAACAAGAAAAATTGGTCCTAGCTTCAAAGGCATTTATAAAAGTCCTTTTTAATGCTGAACCTCTAATACTAGAGTATGAATCTGAGTCTGATATTGTTGAATTATCAATTAACAAAGATAGTGATGCAGAAGCAGGAGATATAAGAGATATTGTTATAAAAAGAGTCGATATTTCTTGGAGTATTGGATTATCATTGAAGCATAATCATTTTGCAGCAAAGCACTCAAGGTTGTCTGCTAAAATTGATTTTGGTAAGAAGTGGTATGGATTACCATGCTGTGAAGGTTACTGGTCAAAGATTTCGCCAGTATTTGAAAATCTATGTAAATTAAAAGAATCAAGGTGTGCATGGCATGATATGGATAATAAAGAAGGTTCTGTATATCTGCCATTGTTGAATGCATTTATGGAAGAAATAGAAAGAGCCAATCAAATTGATAATCAAATACCTCAACGTCTAATATCATATTTACTCGGTATAAATGATTTCTATAAAGTAGTATCTATTGATAGAAAACAACTTACAGAAGTTCAAGCTTTTAATCTAAGAGGTGAATTAAACAAAAATGGCAAAAATACCAAAGCCAAGATTATTATACCAATTGCAGATTTACCAGATGAAATAATATCACTTAGACTAAAACCTAATTCAACTAATACAGTAGAAATGTTTTTAAACAATGGTTGGTCGTTATCTTTTAGAATACATAATGCTTCGACCATTGTAGAACCCTCGCTTAAATTTGACATTCAATTTGTAGGTATTCCAAGTAATATTATTACCATTAATTGTCAGTGGAACAATAGTTTATAACTATTGTAATTATTAACTGGTAATTAAGAAACGAAAGTTTCAAAAGCACAAGTATTAGGGGTTTAGTGATATTTATACAATAAAAAATATAAAAGTTGCACGAATTGTTAAAATAAAGTAATAACAATAAAATAGACTCTCAGCAGAAAGTCTATTTTTTAATGGGGCGGATGATGGGATTTCTTCGGCTTCGCCTTCGCATACAGGCTCACTCGTCCTCTCTGCGTTGCGGCGGTTCGCTTTGTATCGAACCTATGGGTTCTCTTCCTCATCATGCGCATAAAAAAACTCTCTTGCGAGAGTAATTTTTTAATGGGGCGGATGATGGGATTCGAACCCATGTATATCGGAACCACAATCCGAGGTCTTAACCACTTGACGACACCCGCCATAAATAGTTTTAATAAAAATATATCAAATAAAAATTCTTTTTCAAGTAATTTATTTTATTTTCTATTTAGCCCTTTTAGTAGTGTAAAAATCAGCAAATAATGATATACTATTTTCAATAGGTTAGATACAGCAAGGAGAAGATTATGTCAAAAGATGATAACTCAATAAGCTTTGGTCTCGGACTCTTGGCAGGAGTAGTCGGCGGTGTTGTTGCCGCTATTTTATACGCACCAAAATCCGGTCAGGATACAAGAGAAGATGTGAAAAATTTTGTTAATGATTTTGCACAAAAACATGCACCCGAAATCAAAGAAGCAAAAAAACAGGCTCTTGAGTCTCTGGATATGATGAAGTATAAACTCGAAAAACAATACAACAAAATTAATGAACATATAAAAGCCAAACAAATGGCTAAAGCTAAAGAAATGGAAGATAAGTCATACGACTTTAACTAATTAGGAGAACAATATGTCTACAACACTTACAATAAGCCTTATAATACTCGTTCTGGTTTGTATTGCAGCAGTTATTTCATTGACTGTTTATTGCATTAAATTCTTGATAGAGTTAACACTGCTTACAAAAAACCTGGATGAAACCACATCGATTGTAAAAAAAGAGATTGAACCTATTCTTGGTGAACTAAAAGAAACTATGACTAACGTCAACACTTTTGCACAAAATGCAAATAACCAGATTACAACAGCGAAAAAAATCTTTGCTACTGTTCTGGGCTTTTTCTCTATGTTTGCCGATAAGTTCAAATTTTTACAAGGCGGATTCATGAAAGGTTTCTTTTCTGCATTCAACCTTTTTAGAAGAAAATAATCTATTATACTAATGTTATAATTTGTAAATATTGTATAATATACACCCGTATAACTGATTAGTTTGATGACAATCCGGGTATTTAATGTAAATAATCAATAGAATGCAATAATATTCAAAACGTCAAAGGAGAAAAATTATGTCAACAGGAAAATTTTTAGCTGGTTTTATAGTAGGCGGTGTTGTCGGTGCTGTAATGGGTCTTTTACTTGCTCCACAATCAGGTGAAGAAACTCGTGAAATGTTAGCAAAGAATTCTGAAGAATTGAAAAACAAAGCTGAAAAAACAGTAAAAGAAATCCAGGGTAAAGCTGAAGATATCGTATCTGAAATGCAAAAAAAAGGTGATGATATCATGGGCAAAATTCAGGATATGATTAACAAACAAAAAGAAGCTTAATCTGAAATGTTTAACCGGAAAGACATCGAACTTAAAATGTTCGATGTCTTTTTATAATTTGTATTTTTTCAAAAGATAAGCAATTGTTCTGGGAAAGTTCTCCTGAAGAAGGTGCCCTCTTGCCATAATCCATTTAGGAGAAGAAGGAGCATTCAAAATAGCATTAATCTCAGCAACCGCCTCAGAAAGCCCTTTTAACAAAGGTCTGTTTATATTTTCATTAACAAAATACCCGGCAATATGCCTTATTTTTAAAGGATACGCCTTGATAAACCGATTTTTTTCAGCTTTAAAAATTTTTTGAAGCCTGCTGTCTGAAGTAATTTTTCTTTCCATTTCAAATACAGACTTTTTACCATCATTTATAACAGATTGAATAGCTTCAACAGCAGAATCCTTGGCATGCCCAAGCTCATGTTCAAAAACAAACCTGTTGGCAGAACATGCTATTTCATCCGCACCCATAAGATAATAGGAATCTCTTTCCTTTATCGAGTCTAAATACTTTGCATTTTTGCTGACAGCAATCAATTCTGGAGCAGAAAGCTTCTTAAGCAGCTTCAAATGAGACTTTTGACTTTTTGCCAGCAGTTTTCTTAAGTCTAAAACCGTTTTTTGAGAACTTTTTTCATCAAATATATGTATTTCATCTTTGAAATATTCAATTCTGTATTTTCTTCCGTCCACCTCAGATAATGAGAGAGACGAAGACAGACGACAGAAAAAGCTTTCTTTGCTGGCAAGAAGTTTTCCGTTCTTATCTTTTATCACATAAGAAAATTGCTCACGCTTGCCGTCCGATGATTTAAAAAATTTGTAAAAAGTCCTATCGCCCAAAGGTGATACCAATTTTTTTTCAATAATTGTACCCTTTTTATTTTTTGTAGCACTGCTAACTGTTTGAATTTTTCGGTTTGCATCTGTTTTTTTTATATTATAAACACCGGCAACATTTGAAGGCTGCAAAACTTCAGTTTCAATAACTTTTCCCTGTTGATTTTTTATTCGTTTTGTCCAATCAGTCAAAATCCAGCTTTTGTGCATTTTGTCATAAATTTGTCTGATGTTGTATTCTGTATTCCCTGTTTTATCAATTATATAAGTATTAAGTGTTCTTTTCCCCGAAGAATTGAGGCCTGATATGCTTCTTTCCTCTGCCACAAGATTAAAAGCTTTGTCATAACGTTGAGAAACAGCTGTTTCAAGCCCGTTTCCATAAATGTTTCGAGACTTAATAAAAACAACATTTGTCTCGGGATTCAGTGAAAAAAGCAGCTTCTGATTCTTTCCAAGAGATGAATGTATCTCTTTTACCTTTGACATAAATTTGTTCAAATCACCACCATATAAAAGCAAAGCTGGTTTAACAGAAGGACAGTCTTTCAAAAAAGAGAATTCAGGATTTTTCAAAATTGCTTCAAGTTTTTCAATGTTCTCTTTTACAAGCATAACATTATCTTTATTCTTCAAAAAAGAAATAATAAGATCGGAGTCCATCCTTTTTCTTACAGGAGCAAGCGTTCTGCTTTTCATCAGCTTTCTCATATTATCAAGAGACAGCTCATCAAAAGCAGACACGTTATCTTCATTAAAAACAATTATATCTTTTAGCAGCTCCTGACCAATTTTTTTAAATATTTTGTCATTTTGAGGATTTGCTCCCATAGAACTTAAATTCTCAAGTGCATTTATTCTTGAATCAAAATTGTAATCTATCGGAAGGTTATGTTTAGAAGAGAACTTGAAAGCATCCACAATGTCATTATATTCAACGCCCAAACCCGAAAGAACCGAATCTTTTGCTATATATGCAGAAATTTTTGAAATCCCCTCCACTCGTTTATGAAAATCAGAAAGAGACATTCCAGGACTGATGAATTTTTCTTTGAGATTCATATTAAAAAGAGCTCTACATCTGTCAGAAACAGCTCTGTTGAATTCAGGAGTGCACAAAAAAGATAAATCTCTTTTTTTTGAAGCAACAACAGGTGTCATCTTAGATAATGAAGCAGAAGAAGGCTGCGTATACGGTCTTACGGAAGAATACGCAGATATTGGGTTTATCTTGTTTTTGGTTTCAATCGCCATTTCGACAACCTTTTTATCTACGCAAAATAAAAACCCTGAAAAAAAATTTTTTCTTATATATTAATTATCTGTTACAAATGACTCTTGCTGCGTGTACACCTGATGCAGAAGCTTGAATTAGACCTCTGGTTACTCCGGCCCCGTCACCAATTGTAAACAGATTTTTTACCTGTTCGGTTTCAAGTTCATTAGTCAGTTTTACACGACCTGAATAGAACTTAACTTCCACACCGTAAAGAAGAGTGTACCTTGATGCCACACCGGGAGCAATTTTATCCAAAGCCTGAAGCATTTCTATAATTGCTGTCATCTGTCTGTATGGCAATACGAGACTCAAATCACCCGGTGTAGCACATTGAAGAGTCGGCGTAATTATGCTGGATTTAATTCTTTCAGGAGTAGAACGTCTGCCGTCGAGCAAATCACCGAATCTTTGAACAAGCACACCGCCTGAGAGCATATTTGCAAGTCTTGCTACGTGCTGACCGTAAGCAATCGGCTCTTTAAACGGTTCTGTGAACTTTTCACTTACAAGAAGCGCAAAGTTTGTATTCTGAGTACGCTTTTCTGCATAGCTGTGACCATTAACTGTCGCAATGCCGCTGTAATTTTCAGCAACAACTTCTCCATACGGATTCATACAGAAAGTTCGAACCTCATCGCCAAAAGTTTTTGAATGATATACAAGTTTTGATTCATACAATTTGTCAGTAATGTGCGAGAATACGGGAGCAGGAAGTTCAACTCTGACCCCTACATCCACAGCATTATTAATCATTCCGATTTTATTTTTTGCAAACTCTTTTGTAAGCCAATCAGCACCTTCTCTTCCGGGAGCAATAATCAAATATTCCGAGCGAATTTCTTCGCCATCAGAAGTAACAAAGCCTTTAACCTGTTCATTTTCAACAATAAGACTTGCTGCTGTTTTTTTATTTAAAATAGTAACTCTTTCGCCAAGATAATCCTGCATATTTTTCAAAACCCCGAGACTTCTTTCTGTTCCCAGATGTCTTACAGGAGAATGTACAAGCTTCAACTCTGCAAGCGTAGCCTGTCTTTCAATGTCAGCAAAATCATCTCTGTTTGTTCCAAAAACTTCATCTGTTGCACCAAAATGAAGATAGAGATCATCTGTATATTTTATGAGCTCATTAACCCTGTCTCTATCCATATAATCAAGCAGATGACCGCCAACATCAGGAGTAAGAGTCAATTTACCGTCAGAAAAAGCACCTGCACCGCCCCATCCGCAAAGCAGTCCACAGGTTTTACAATTCGGGCATTTTTTCATTCCTTCTCTAAGGAAACATTTTCTTTCTTCTATTTTCAAACCTTTTTCTACTATTACAACCTTCCAGTCAGGTTTGAGTTTCATAATCTCAAGTGCAGCAAAAATACCTGCCGGTCCTGCACCGATAATAGCTACGTTATAATTTTCACCAATACCCATAAAAAGAGTCCCTATTCTTTGTTTTCCATACAAAAAGATTTTAGCTTAAAAATTGTTTTATTCATACAGAAGATAAATATTTTTCGAAAAAAATTTACATCCTAAGCACCGCGCTGTTTTTGTGGTATAATTTCCCCAAAAGAAAATAAGATAGAAAAATTAGGGGTTAAAGAATGGACTATTTAACAGAAGTATTAGACAAATTAAAAGAAAAAAATAATGAACCTGAATTCTTACAGGCAGCAAACGAAGTTCTTACTACACTGAAACCTGTAATAGATAAACATCCCGAGTTTAAACAATCAGCACTTCTGGAGCGTTTGACAGAACCCGAAAGACTTGTCTCCTTCAGAGTACCATGGGTTGATGACAAAGGTCAGGTTCATGTTAACAGGGGTTTTAGAGTTCAATTCAACAGTGTAATCGGTCCATACAAAGGCGGACTCAGATTTCACCCCAGTGTAAACCAGAGTATAATGAAGTTTCTTGCTTTTGAACAAATTTTCAAAAATGCTCTAACAGGTCTGCCAATAGGCGGAGGAAAAGGCGGCAGTGATTTTGACCCGAAAGGCAAGTCAGACAATGAGATTATGCGTTTTTGCCAGAGCTTTATGACAGAACTTTACAGACACATAGGTCAGGATATAGATGTTCCGGCAGGCGATATAGGCGTAGGTGCCAGAGAAATCGGATTCATGTTCGGACAATATAAAAGAATAAAAAATGCATATGAAGCAGGTGTTTTGACAGGCAAAGGACTCGAATACGGCGGTTCTTTGGCAAGAAAAGAAGCCACAGGCTACGGGCTGATTTATTTCATGAGAGAAATGCTCAAAAATGAAGGTCTCAATTTAAAAGACAAAACAGTCACAATCTCAGGTTCGGGAAACGTTGCCATTTATGCCTGTGAAAAAGCTCAGCAATATGGCGCAAAAGTTGTTGCAATGAGTGATTCAAACGGATGTATTTATGACCCTGAAGGCATAAAACTTGATGTAATAAAACAAATCAAAGAAGTTGAAAGAGGCAGAATCAAAGAATATGCCTCTCGTGTAAAAGGTTCAACCTATACAGAAAATTTAAACAATGAACGACCGATTTGGAAAATAAAAACAGATATTGCGCTTCCGTGTGCAACTCAAAATGAAATAAATCTTCAAGATGCTCAAGAGCTTGTAAAAAATGGAGTAAAAGCTATTGGAGAAGGTGCAAACATGCCAACAAACCTCGAAGCAATCGAATACTTTCTGAAAAATGACATTCTTCTTGCTCCGGCAAAAGCAGCCAACGCAGGCGGTGTAGCCACTTCTGCTCTTGAAATGTCTCAAAACAGTATGAGATATTCCTGGACATTTGAAGAAGTTGATGAAAAACTAGACAGAATTATGACAAATATATTCAAAGCATGTCAAAAAGCTGCTCAAGAATACAATCTGGGCAAAAACTATGTTGCAGGTGCAAACATAGCAGCTTTTGACAAAATATCAAAAGCAATGATTGCTCAAGGTATAATATAATAATTTACCCCCACACAAAAAAGAGGCTTTTCAATTGAAAAGCCTCTTTTTTTTAGCTTATTGAAACAATGTTCTATGCTTCATATTTTTTAAACAGAATTGAAGCATTATGTCCGCCAAAACCAAAAGAATTTGTCAAAGCATATTTGACATCAGCTTTTTGAGGTTTGTGAGGAACATAGTTCAAATCAGCAACAGCTTCATCCTGATTATCAAGATTAATCGTAGGAGGAATAATGCTATTGTTGATAGCTTCTATACAAACGATAGACTCAGCAGCACCTGTTGCACCAAGCATATGACCGTGCATAGATTTTGTTGAACTGACCTTCAAATTTTTATTAGTTGAAAGATCTCCAAAGACTCTGGCAATTGCCTGAGATTCTGCAACATCACCCAAGCCTGTGCTTGTACCGTGAGCGTTTACATAATCAACTTCTTTTGGCTCAATGCCTGCATCTTTAACAGCAAGTTTCATTGCCATAGCAGCACCCGAGCCGTCAGCAGCCGGAGCAACAATATCATAAGCATCAGCTGTTTGACCATAGCCGACAATTTCAGCATAAATTTTTGCGCCTCTGGCTTTGGCATGTTCAAGTTCTTCAAGCACGAGAACAGCAGCACCTTCTGACATGATAAAGCCGTCTCTGTCTTTATCATAAGGTCTTGAGGCTTTTTGCGGTTCATCATTGTGTTTTGACAATGTTCTTGCGCTTGTGAATGCACCTATACCCAATTTTGTAATAACAGCTTCAGCACCACCTGCCACAATAACGTCTGCGTCATCCCACTGGATTGAACGGAAGGCATCACCCACACTGTGAGCGGATGTAGCACAAGCAGTAACAACAGCTTTGTTTACACCTTTAGCACCATGCTTAATAGAAATTCTTCCTGCACCCATATCAGCAATAATCATAGGAACAGTGAACGGAGAACATTTTGTAGGTCCCTTTGCTGTAATAATGTCATGCTGTTTTTCAAAAGTATCAAAACCGCCGGCAGCAGAACCAACTATCACACCATATCTGTACGGATCTACATTTTCACCGGCAATAATGCCTGAATCAGCAATTGCTTCATCAGCTGCAACCATTGCAAACTGTGTGTATCTATCCATTCTTCTTGCATCTTTAGAATCAAGATATTCTTCAGGTTTAAAATCTTTAACTTCACCTGCAATATGAACAGTGTGACCTTCTAAAGAGATATTTTCAATTGTAGAAATACCGCTTTTACCTTCCAACAGACTGTTCCAGAATTTTTCGACTCCAACGCCGAACGGAGAAACAATCCCTAAACCTGTAACAACAACTCTTCTTTTACTCATCTTTAAACCTTCTCATTATTCTCGATCCGGAGGTCTGTGACCCAGTGCCTCCTAAAAATTACGGGGAGTAATTTTATGCTCCCCGCAAATAATGTCTTTAATAACTATGAATCTTATGAATGTGATTCGATATAGTTTACTGCGTCTTGAACAGTAGCGATTTTTTCAGCTTCTTCATCAGGAATTTCACATCCGAATTCTTCTTCAAAAGCCATAACCAATTCAACTGTATCCAAAGAATCAGCACCCAAATCAGCTGTGAAGCTTGCTTCAGGAGTAACTAAATTTTCGTCAACGCTTAATTGTTCAACTACAACTTTTTTAACTCTCTCAAGAACTGTACTCATGTTTTTTTTACCTCTTTTTAATTAACTACGTATTTTCTTTTTCAATTCTAATTATACTATTTCAATATAAATATGCAATTTTGTAAAGCTATAACTTTACAGAACTATACTACCAGCCCGCCGTCAACACCGATTACCTGACCTGTAATATACAATCCGTCTTCTGCAAGGAATCTTACTGCTTTCGCAATATCCTCAGGCTGACCGAGACGTTTCATTGGAATGTGTTCAGCAATTTTTTCAGTATCCAAATCTTTTGTCATATCTGTTTGAATAAATCCGGGGGCAATTGCGTTCACTCTGATGTTTCTTGACCCCAATTCTTTAGCAAGAGATTTTGTGAAACCGATTAAACCTGCTTTTGCAGCAGAATAGTTTGCCTGGCCTGCATTGCCCATAACACCTACTATGCTTGACATATTAATAATACATCCGTATCTTTGTTTCATCATTGTTTTAATAACCGGGCTTGTCATGTAAAATGCACTGTTAAGGTTAGTATTAATTACAGCTTCCCAGTTTTCTGCACTCATACGCATAAACAAGCCGTCACGCGTAATTCCCGCGTTGTTAACAAGAACATCCAGTTTGCCAAAATCAGCCAGGACTTCTTCAACAGCTTTAGCACAAGCTTCTTTGTCAGCAACGTTAAATTTATAAGCCTTTGCGTTAATGCCAAGGTCTTTTAATTCTGCAACGGTTTTGTTTGCTGCTTCTTCATTACCTGCATAGCTAACAGCTACATCATATCCTGCTTTGGCTAATTCCAGTGCGCATGCTTTACCAATTCCTCTTGATGCACCTGTAACCAAAGCAACTTTTTTATTTTCTGACATTTTTTTACTCCTTATTTAAATAATTACGAATTCAATGATTCCACAGCTGCATTCAAAGACTCTTCATCATAAACGTTCAAAACAGTCAAAGCCGGATTGATTTTTTTAACTAATCCTGCAAGAACCTTGCCCGGGCCGATTTCAACAACCGTATCAACTCCGTCGGCAGCCATTTTTTCAATTGTTTGAGTCCACATAACAGAAGAATAAATCTGTGCAGTCATCTTGGCTTTAAATCTGATTGCTGAAGTTGTCGGCTCAGCATCAACGTTTGTAAACACAGGAATCTGTGCATCTTTTATATCGCAATCATCAAGAATTTCAGAGAATTTTACACTTGCTTCTTCCATTAACATAGAATGAAAACCACCGGAAACAGGAAGAGGAATAACTCTTTTTGCACCTGCTTCTTTCAAAGCGTCATTAGCTTTTGCAACAGCATCCGCTTCACCTGTTATTACAATCTGCGCCGGTGAATTGTAGTTTGCAACTGAAACCATTCCATCAATTTTTCCAATAGTATCAAGAATAGCTTCTTTGCTCATTCCGATAACAGCTGTCATTGCACCTTTTGTAGTTTCTGCTGCCGCATTCATTTCAGTTGCACGCTTATCTATCAATTTCATTGCAGTTGCAAAGTCAATCACATCAGCTGCATAATAAGCACCATACTCTCCCAATGAATGTCCTGCAACATAATCAGGTTTAACATTCGTTTTTTCCTTCAATGCTTCCAAAGCCGCAATTGATGTCACAAGAATAGCCGGCTGAGTATTGATTGTTTGTTTCAAATCCTCTTCAGGACCTTCAAAACACATTTTTGAAATACTTCTTCCCAAAACTTCGTCAGCTTTTTCAAATATTTCTTTTGCTTTTTTTGAAGTTTCGTACAAAGATTTACCCATTCCGACTGATTGTGAGCCTTGTCCGGGGAATACGAATGCAACTTTTCCCATATTATATCTCCTTAACTAATACTAATTAAGCAATACCTTCTCTGAGTCTTACTATGACAGTACCCCATGTCAAACCGGCACCGAATCCGCTCAAGATAGCTTTGCAAGGAAGCTTGATCTTACCTTCTTCAATTCCTTCTGCCATAGCCAAAGGAATAGAAGCAGCTGATGTATTGCCGTATTTTTGAAGGTTTGTGATGATTTTATCATCACTGTAATTCAATCTTGAAGCCATTGCCTCAATGATTCTAAAATTAGCCTGGTGCGGTATTAAATAGTCAACATCATCAGGAGTCAAGCCTGCTTTTTCAAGGCAGTTGCTGATAGATTCAGGCATTGTTGTAACAACAAACTTGTAAACTTCTCTGCCCTGCATAACAATTTTCTGTTTTTGAGGCTGACAAGGTTCAACCAAAGGACAATTTTCTCCATTCATCGGCATTTTAATAAAGTCGCCGTCTTTGCCGTTTGAGTGCATATCCATTGCAATAATATCATCCACACCGTCAACAGATTCTTTCATAACAATAGCACCTGCGCCGTCGCCGAAAAGCACGCAGCTTGTTCTGTCATACCAATCAATAAATTTTGAGTTTGCATCTGTTGCAACCAGCAGAATATTTTTATAAATACCTGATGAAATAAATGCCTTTGCAATATTCATTGCATAAATCATACCTGTACAAGCAGCAGTAATATCATAAGCAGCTGCATTATCAGCCCCTATTGCCGCTTGAATTTCACAGGCAGTTGAAGGATAAGGATGAGCAGGCACAGAAGCCGCCGCAATAATCATATCAATGTCTTTTGCATCCATTTTAGCTTTTTCAAGCGCATTTTTTGCAGCTTTGATACCAAGTGTTACAGCATTCTCTTCGCCTGAAACAACACGTCTTTCTTTAATACCTGTTCTTGAGGTAATCCACTCATCACTGGTATCAACCAATTTTGTTAAATCATCGTTAGTAATAACAGTATCCGGCACACCGTAACCCACGCCTGCAATCATTACAGGAATTAAATTTAATGACATACATCTATCCTTCGTAAAACTCTGATATTTTCTTGTTAACATCCGATTCAACGGCTTCTTTTGCCACTCTTACGGCATTTTTTATGGCATAAGCCATGCTTCTGCCGTGAGAGATAACGGTAATTCCTTTAACACCTAAAAGCAAAGCACCGCCGAATTCTTCATAGTTAATTCTTTTAAAAATTCTTTTCATTGCAGATTTCGCAAGAAGACCGATAATCATGGAAATCGGATCTCTTTTAAACTCCTGCATAATCATTTTGAAAAGCATAGAAGAAGCACCCTCGATGCTTTTCAGAGCAACGTTGCCGACAAAACCGTCACACACAACAACGTCACAATCCCCGAGGAAAATTTCCTTACCTTCAACGTTACCGACAAAGTTCAAGCCGTCTTTGTTTTCTTCAAGCAGCTTGTAGGCAGCCTGAGCAAGTTCATTGCCTTTTCCCGCTTCTTCACCGATATTCAAAACACCGATTCTCGGTTTTTCCACACCGAGCACATTTTTTGAAAAAGCAGAACCCATAATTGCAAATTGATAAAGCATGCTGGCTGTACAGTTGCTGTTTGCTCCGGAATCAATCAAAACAACCGGTTTCTTCATTGTCGGAAGTGTTGTCGCAATCGCCGGTCTTTCAATTCCCGGCAATCTGCCTAAACCAAACAAGCTTGATGCCATTGCCGCACCTGTTGAGCCGGCCGCAACAACAGCCTGTGAACTTCCTGTTGCTACTGATTTCACGGCAAGAACAATTGAAGAATCTTTTTTCTTTCTAATTGCTGCACCGGGAGCTTCACCCATTTCAATAACTTCTGTTGCGGGAGTAATTTTTATGTCAAGTTTGTCAACGTCAACTCTTATTCTTCCTTTGGGAGCATTGATGTTGTTGGTTCTGATGCCGTTTTGTCTGACATCATCAATAACAGCCTTGATTTCATCTTCTTTACCGACAAGTTCAATTGCAACACTATATTCATCAGCAGCCCACAATGCCCCTGCAACAATTTCTTTCGGTGCGTGGTCGCCGCCCATTGCATCAATAGCTATCCTTGTCATACTAAAACTCTTCTCCCTATAAACTTATTTAATTACCAAACCGAGAGTTAATTGTATGCGCCGAATTGAATCGGCGCATTTTAATAACTATTCTTCAGAAGATTTTTCTTCTTTTACTTCTTCAGTTGTTTCTTCTGCTTTTACTTCTTCAACTGTTTCTTCAACCTTAGTTTCTTCAACTGACGGCTCTTCAGCTGCTTTTTTAGTTTTTTTAGCAGGAGCTTTTTTAGCTTTAGCTGCTTTTTTGGGAGCTTCTGCTTTAGCATCTTCAACAAAACCTTCTGCTTTTCTTGAAACAACTTTGCCTTTATATTGACCGCAAGCTGTGCAAACAGTGTGTGTCAAAACCAATTCGCCGCAATTCGGGCAAGTAGTAGTTTCGGGTACTGTTGCTTTCCAGTTTGATCTTCTGTGTCCTTGTGCTGATGCACCTGTTCTTTTCTTTGGTACTGCCATTTCTATTTTCCTTCTTCTTTTATCTTCATATTCTTAAAGACCTCAAGCCTGGGATCGGCAACTTCTTTTTTCAGATATTTTTCCATAGCCGGGTCACCTATACAATTTATATCACAAACACACGGATTTGGAAGGTTTAATGTAACAGATTGATAAATTAAATCATCAACATCAACCTCGTCATCTCCGTTTAGTTCTGTGACAAAATCGCCGTCTTTTAGCTCAATCTCCTGTCCGCTATGCCCATTTATAGCGGATTTCAAAGAACCGAGCATATATGTCTCATCCACATCGACATCAATTTTTTGAACAAAATTTTTTAAACATCTGTCGCATTGAAGCTTAACATTTGCAACAATTTTTCCTGTAACATTTATATGCGCACCATAAGCCTTGAATAAAAGTTCGGCAGATGTGTTTCCCTCTGTGGAAAGTCCTTTAACTTCATTGTCAAACTGGACTTTCAGAGTCTGATTTTTTGCATTTTTTATGTCATCAATAGAAATCTTCATAGTTTTTTTATTGTATTTTAGACAAAAGACGTTGTCAAAAAATTTTTGCATAAAAGAAAAGCTCCTTAACGTTAAGGAGCTTTTTCATATCTTTTTAAAAGTTATTTTCCGATTTTCCACTGAAGGCCGCCGGAGAATCCGATACCTGTTCTGCCGCCGTTTCTGATAGTGAACTGGAGATAACCTTTGAAACGATCTTTGAAGGATTTAGAAACACCTAAACCGTATTCAAAGTATGAATGTCTCATTCTGACATATCCAAGGTCAATGTTGCCAGCTCTTCCATCTACACCGCCCATGATATTGTAAACCATTTGAGCTGTTGCATAGATATCGAAAGTTTTCTTATTCCAGATGAGATTGAAGCCTGGAGCAATGTTTATACCGTTAAGCATACCGGAATTCATGCTCAATACGCCGAAATTTGAACCCCAGTTTTGATTTCCAAACGCATTATATGATGCAAGGATAGTAGGCTGGAAGATAAAATCTTTCGGCAAGTGTATATTATAAGCGGTTTTTGAAGCCACACCTGCAAACCAGTTGCCTGTTGTATCACTGCCCGAGCCAAATTCGCCTCTGACAGACATATCATTGGCATATCCGCCGCCATAAGCAAGCAATGATGTAATCAGGTTGCCCTTATATGCTGTACCCATCATACCGATTTGTGCGCCATTCTGGTACATGCTGACACCGTTAAAAGTCTGATGTGCACCGTTGTATCCGATATAAGCTGTCGGAACAAGCTTCCATCCGTTTTTGAGGTTAATAAGCGGGAAGTCTGCACCGATTAATGAACCGTAGGCATTATTGCCAACGCTCAAACCTTTAGTCATAGAAAGACGTTCAAAGTTTCCGTAAGCTTTATACCAGAGGCTTCCTCCTTTGAGGTCATATTGATATGGAGCAAATTGAGGATATGCAGCTGCATATTTGTTTGCTGTTTTTTCCTGTTCCATAAGCTGTCTTGTTAAAATATCCATGTGATCAAACAACATATTGTTAACAACCAGCTGATTTTGCCAAGAAGCAATTGTTGCAACTTGTCCTCTATATTGTTGAGGGTTCAGATATGCCAGCGTACCTGTCAGGATAGGTCCGCCTCCGCCATTTGACATATGATAACGGCCCATTGCAGCATTTGTATAAAAATCAGTTGCTGTATAAGTAGGTGTATCACCGCCGTTTGCTTGAATTAAAGTTGTCGCATCAAGATTGAATTGATAATCTCTCGGAGATGTAACGAAATTAATTCCGCCTATAAGAACCGGAAGCTGTGATTGATAATCACCATCAATGATTATTTGATCCATTGCATTTGCTCTTGGGTCATAATCAAATTTGATTGGCAAGACGCCGTCTTTCATATTTTCAACAATCATGTCACCGCCAACTAGAATTTTGTTAGCAGCATTTCCTATCAGATTTAATGAAGAATCACCGGACAAAGCCAAGTTACCATCAATTTCAGTATGTCCCGGAAGCCAGATGCTTGTATTGTTGGCAATGAAATTACCCAGAACATCAAAATCGCCTGCAATATTAATCACTGACTGTGTTCCGTCTTGTGCATCAGCTTTAACATCTCCGGCAAAAGCAGTATTCTTAGCAGAGCTTGTGAATATTGCGTTCGATGAACCGGAACCGACAGTAAGATTTCCGGTTTGTCTGAGATCAGTACCCGAATCAAAGATAACTTTGTCTTTTGTTGTAAAGTTCAAAGCACCTTCTTTTACATTAACTTCACCAATCATATCTATTGCAGAAGAAATATTAGTTGCAGCAAGCCCTTCTTTGTAGATAGAGCCTCCGCCTTTAATCACAGGATTATAGTTAATTACCGCATTATCATTGATAAAATTCAAAATTGCAGTATCTTCCATTGTCAAAATAGAATCGTCTTTGATATAAGCATTATCACCATAAGAAAGCATCGTGTCTCTCTTAAGCAAAATATCACCGTTTACGCCTGTATTATTGCTGAAACCGATATCAATGATTCCGCCGTCTTTTCTTTCAAACACTGCCGTACCGTCCGGAGTTTCAAAAATTGTTCCGTTTGAAAGAATCAAACCGCCGTTTTCAATATGAATCTGTTTCAATGAATCTGTATCAAGCGTGCCGTCAGGATTCAGTATATTGTTGTAATGCAAATCATTATCATTAATCAGTTCTGAAATGTCTGTCATTTCTTCGCCTTTTGAATTGAAGATTTTGTCTTCAACAAAAACACGTCCGTGAGGAGTAGACACCCCTGCATTGGCAGTTTTGTCAGAGTTTGTAACATGAATATCCGAACCCAGATATGAACCCTTTTCAAGATGCAAATCACCTGAAGTTTCTTTGATAACCTTTGTCGGATCACTATCATCTACTATTTTAATACCGGTAATTTCATTGTCACCGCCAAAGAAAGTAGAACCAGACTTCACAGTAACAGAACCTGCATCTTGATAATATTTACCGGCAAAACCTGACTGGTCGCCATAGATATTAACATTAGGAGCAAAGGTCTCTCTAAAGTCTTTTTCAACAGTAATATCACCGCTGCCTGATGCAATTGAATGAAATTCAAGAGGCGAACTTGACACAAGTGTCAGTTTTGAGCCGTTTTCAATGTCAATTGTGCTGTTTTGAGCGGCAATTGAGCCTGAGCCCAGGATAACCTGAGAGCTGTCTTTAATTGAAACATCAGCACCTGAAGCAAAACCTGAACCGCCTTTCAAAGTAACAACAGCACCGTCGCCAATTTCCTGGCTTCCTGTCAGTGTAGCATTTTCAAGTACACCGTCCGTAAACACAAAGCCTTCTGTCGTTTTGTTGTCTACATAAAGTGTTCCGCCTGCAAATTTGGCATCAGTACGACCATCCAAATCAACTACGGCAGAATCGTTTATTGTTTTACCGGTAAAGTCTGTCTTACCTTTTAGCTCTACATTTTTATTTGTTGTAAGATTAGCTTGTTTTTTGAAGACAAGCTTGCCTTTATTAATAAGGTTTGTACCGCCGAAGAATGTAGAACCACCCTCAGCAGTAACAGTACCGCCTGTTTGTGTATAATTTCCCACAAAAGCACTGTTATCACTTGAGCCGGCAATTGTTGTTTTTCCCTGAGAAACATCAACATTTCCGTCTCCCTCAATGCTGCCTTTAATGTTGACAACAGAATTGTCATCAAATTTTACAGGGTCAACAGTTGTATCATCTTTTATCGTGCCGATATTCAGGTTAGCACCTGAAACAATCTTTGTTGTTCCGCCTTCAACAAGTTCAGCACCATTTTTTAAGTTCAGTGTACCGTTTTTGATTTCACTATTCTTAAAGAACTTGCCAAAAACATTTGTTATGAGTTTTTGATCAGCACCAAGAGAAGCATTTTCCTGTTTGAAAGTACCCGTGAAGTTTTCAAACAAATCACTTGCACCTGCATTATAAAGATTCAAAGCGCCTTCTCCCGAATGAAGAACAACACCGTTGCCGGTAACATTAAAACTTACATCCAGATTCTTGTTGTTATTTTCAGTGGATTGAAGTTCCAACACAGCAGAATCAGAGTTCAGTGTTATTTTATTGTCAGTCAAATTAGATGTATTAGTAAAATCGCCTATTTTTATTGTACCGTTTCCGTCTATTATGTTTTCACCTGTTAAAATAGCAGCATTATCAACTGAGTCGCCTGCTGTCGCATCAACAATACCTGCTGAAATTGTATTTTTACCGCCAAAGAAAGTATTTCCTGCATTTATAACAGTTGTTCCATCGCCGGTCTGCTTATATTCACCTTTATAACCGTGTTGATCAGCAGATATAACAAGTTTTCCCGCACCTGTTTTTTCAATTACGCTTCCTTGAGCACCTGTATCACCGATAGAGATATTCAAGTCAACATCATCTGTGTTGTTTGTTATATTCAGGTTTCCGCCATTCATTACAATAGCGGTATTTTCATCATCTTTATTGATAACAGCACCGTCAGCCAGATTAAAGACACCGCCGCCACTAATCTGGTTGTAACCTTCAACAACAGAGTTTGCTGCAAAAGTCACAGAACCGCCGTCAATTAAATTTGTTCCGCCAAAGAAGTGTGCAAGATTATCAGAATCTTTTCCTGAAACTGTAATCTCACCCTCAAGTTGATGATATTGTCCCTCAAAAAGGCTGTTATCAGATATAATAGTAAATTTTGGAGCATCAGTTGCATTATCTTGATATACATTAATAAAACCTTTGCCAGAAATATCCATTCCGAAGGTTCCGTTTTTGCCTGTTGATTTATCATCTTCTTCAAGATAAGAAGCTGTAATATTCAAAACAGTGTTGTCTTCCATAGCAAGCTTAGAACCGTCCTGAGCAACAGATCCGTCTTTCATTATTATTGTAGTTGTTTTATCAGGATTTGAAGAATTCTTCAAAGTGTAATCAGCATCAGAAGCAAAACCGCCATTTTTACCGAAAGTAAGTTTTCCGACAGTCAAGTCACCTGAGCCGGTATACAAAGAATCGGTAAGCGTAACAGTCTCTAAAATGAAAGCATTTTCGCTTCTGTTGCCCAGAGAATCGTAATAATATACTTTATTTCCATCTTCGATTTTATAATCCTTGGAGCCGTCACCAAAAGCAAGGTGAACATTATCACCTGATATATAAACATCTTCAACAAGCTGTGCACCGTCTCTGAAAATAAAGTGACCGTCAGTTATATCACTATAACCGCCAAAGAATATACCGTTTGAGGTTACTTCTGTTGTTGCACCGTCAGATTGTGTATAATTTCCGGTATATTTACTCATGTCACCGTCAATGACAAGATATGTATTTTCGCCTGAAACATTTATATTAGACTGATATTCTCCCTCCTTACCCGGTTCTATTACAGAAGAAATAGTACCGGAAAGAACTGTTTCATTTCCTGTTTTATTCGGTATTCCGGCAGAACCCGTAGAAGTTGTGCTGTGCTGTGCACCGCTGTTAACAATATTAACCGTTGTTCCGTTTTCCAGTTTCAAAGAAGAACCGCTTGCCAGAGAAGAATTGTCTTTCATCTCAACAGTTCCGCCTTTGATTGTATTTTCTCCGCCGAACAAAGATCCGTTTTCAACAACAGTTGTACCTTTTTGCTGTACATAATTGCCTTTGAAAGCTGATTGATCGGCATTTATATTAAGAGTGCCTGTACCTGTTTTATTTATGGAACCAAAATTGTCTGTCACACCGCTGATTGATACACCCAGAGTCTGATCAGACGAACCGTTGAAGTTCATCACAGCGTTTGAGCCAAGAGCAATTGAAGAGGAATTTAAGATTGTGGAACCGTCTTCAAAGTTAAGTACACCGCCTGTAATAGTATTTGCTCCTCCAAAGAAATTGCCGGTGACGGTAGTAATACCTTCAGTCTGGTTAAATTTACCCGTATAGGTATTTCCATTACCTGTAATAGAGTTTGTTTTATCAACAATAAGTTCACCCAATCCGCTTTTATTAATTTGGGTGTTAGTGCCCGAAGCGGAAATTGCATAATCAGAAAGATTGATTCGTTTACTTTCAGCAGGATTCAATGTCAACACAGAACCATCTTCTAAAGTGACAGTAGAACTGCCTTTGTTTACACCGTCATTTATAACAAGTTCTGCACCGTTTTTGATTATATTTGAACCGGCAAGAGTTGAACCTGTCATCATGTTCAATCTGCCTTCTTCAATTGAATTTGTTAAATCAGAGAGTTTTGTGGAAACATCAAGAGTTCCTTTGCCTGTTTTTTTAACCGTACCGTCTGTTCCTGTTATGGTCAAACCGTCAATTTTCATTGAATTTGAGGTATCAGAGTTATTCAAAACCAACTCTGCATTAGAATTATTCAGATTAACAGAAGTTCCGCCGTGATATTTTGTTCCATTGTTTATTGTCATCACAGCATCGCCAATTTCATTTGTACCTGCAAGTGTTGCATTATTAACAAATTCAACACTTCCGCCATTAATTGTATTTGTTCCGCCGAAGAAAATTCCTCCGTCTACAACCGTTATGGAAGAGGTCTGAGTATAATTTCCGCTGAAAGCAGAATTGTCACCTGTAACTGTGAATGTACCTGTTAAATTATTGTTAATTTTTGCACTGCCGCTGATTTGAGAGTTTAAAGTAAGGTCTGCACCATTCAAAGACATTGAAGAGGTATCGTTCAAAACAATCTTCGAATCACTTGACGTATTCGTACCTCCATTGATAACAAGCTCCGAAGCGTTAGAGAAAATATTATTTCCGTTCAAAGAAGAACCGTTTTCAAAAGTCAGTTTGCTGTTATCGATAGTGTTTGTACCATTAAAGAACTTACCGGTAACTGTAACTTCACTTCCGTCCTGTTGTTTATAGCTGCCTTTGAATGCACTGTTATCAGAAACAACAATAACATTAGGAGCAGTTGAAGAAGCATCAGCTTTTTTTATCGTAACTGTTCCGTCATTTTTATTAACACTTGATATATTTGTATTCAAAGTCAAATCAGAAACTACTTCAAAATTTGAGCCCTTGTCCATTTTCAAGCTGCCGCTGTTTGCAACAGAACCTGCGGACATTGTAAAAGTACCGCCGTTGCCGAGAGTAATATCAGCATCCTGAGCAATACCGCCTTGATTTTCAAAAGTAATATGACCGTCAGAGAATGTTCCTTCTTTAACAAGAGCATCCGAACCCGAGAAAAGAGCATCTTTTAAAACAAATCCCCAGCCGTCATTCACGACAAGTTTATTTCCGTCAAGTACTTTGTCGGAACCAAAAATATTTAACTGTGTATTTTTATTTGTAATAGTAACATCAGAGGAGAGTTCTGCGCCTTGATTAAAGTTGAAAATACCGCCTTTGACAAAGTTGTCTCCCCCGAAGAACACACCTCCGTCTACAACAGTTACGGTTGTTCCGTCTTCTTGATTAAACGTACCTTTATAACCGCTTTGATCTCCGCTGATTGTCAAAGATCCGTTAGAAATGGTGATTTGTTGGTCAGCAGCATTGGCGATTGTGTTTGATGAAATGTTGCCGCTGATTGTAACATCAGAAGCAGCATCTTTATTAATGTTAATAGAAGACTGAGCGTTCATAACAACGTTGCCGTCAATTGAAGAACCGCTGTTTACATCCATTGATGTTCCGCCGGCAAGGTTTGTTGTGCTTCCGTTAGCAAGAGAAGCACCGTTGTTCAAAGTTAACGAACCTTTATTAATATTATTTTTGCCGCCGAAGAATTTTGCACCGTCAACAGTTGTGTTGCCGTTTGATTGATTAAATGTCCCTGTGAAAGAATCTTGATTTTCTTTTACGATTAAATCACCCGTACCTGTTTTGGCAACAGTACCGGCTGTACCTTGAACAGCTGTATTTAATTCTCTTGCAGCAGAATCAGCAAACTCAAGTGTTCCTCTTTCAGCAAGAGTAACAGAAGCATTTGAATCTATCTGTGCACCGTTTGAAAGTGTAACTTTAGCATCTTTTGCACCGCCGCCGATTTTGTTTGTACCTTTTAACACAGAATCAGCTTTGTTAAAATTCAAAATACCGCCTAATATATTATTAGTTTTAGAGAAGAAACCGTTTGATACATTAACGGTTCCTGCATTTTGTGTATAAGTACCGACGAAAGCCGTTTGATCCGCATTAATATTAACAGTCGGAGACACTGAGTCAGAACCGACAAATATGTCACCATTACCTGTAATTGTTTTATTTATATCACTGTCAGCCAGAATATTCATATCAGCATCCGCAGCAAGTGCAATTGCCGAATTCGAAATATTTGAATTTGCAAGAATATTCAAAACACCGTTTTGTATCTCAGCAGAATTAAAGAAATCAGAAGAAACATTTGTTATCCCGTTTTTCTGTACAAACTTTCCGCCAAAACCGCTTTGTGAAGCAGTAATATTCAAACTGCCTTCACCTTCCTTGTTAACCGTTGAACCTTCAACACCCTGCAAAGCAATGCTCAACGCTGTTTCTGTTGAAGCTGCACTGTTAAAATCAAGGTGAGAAGCTGCACTGTTCAGGTTAACAGATGCCCCTTGTGCAAAAGAAGATCCTCCATTTACAACAAATGAAGCATCATTGCTCAAAGTATTTTGACCTGAAACAACAGCATTGTTTTTAAATTCAACAGAACCTTTATTTATATTATTTGTACCTTTGAAGAATTCTGTATTATCGACAACAGTATTGCCTGCATTTTGAGTAAACTTGCCGTTGAAACCTGAAACTTTTGCTCCGTTATTAATATTAAGAGTGCCTTCATTATTAATATTTCCTGAACCTGTAACGGTCAAAGAGCTTGAATCAAGTGTATAAGTTCCGCCGCTTGCAAAACTTAAAGAAGAATCAGTACCGCTTAAATTAACAACAGAATCTGCTGAAAGATTAGCTCCGCCTTCTATAACCATTGCAGCAGTGTTAGTTAATATATTATTTCCGTTCAGGAAAGAACCGTTTTTGAATATTACTGAACCTGCTTTAATATTATTTGTACCGTTAAAGAATTTTGCACCGTTGTTCACGGTTACTGTACCGGCATCCTGATTATAAATTCCGTTAAAAGCACTGTTATCTGAATTTATATCCAGAGTTTGGACAGTATTTTTTACATTAACTTCGCCAATTCCTGAAGCAGAAGAAATATCTGTGTTCAAATCAAAGTCAGAAGCTGTAATGTCAAAACTTGTTCCTTCTGTAAGTGTAACACTTCCGCCTTCTGACACGGCTCCGTCTGCCATAGTCAGTCTGCCTGTTGAATCCGCAGATTTTGTCAATGTAATATCCGCAGAAGCACCGATTCCTGCTCCATTTGAAAATTCAATATCAGCAGAAAGATTATCTGCTGTTGTATCTATTTTTGTATCAGAACCGGTAAAGTCAGCATCTTTAAGAACAAAAGAATAGCTTTGACCGTCGACAGTCATTTCGTTTCCGTTGAAAGTTTTGTCTCCAACAATTGTCAAAAGTGCATCACCATTAATTTCTACATCGTTAGCCAGTTTTCCGTTATTAAAAATAAACTCGCCGCCTTGAATAACATTCTGACCGGCAAAGAAAGTTGCTCCGTTTGAAACAGTTGTTGTTCCGGCAGTTTGAGTAAAATTACCGCTGAATCCGCTTTGATTATTTGAACTTCCATCAATCACAAGATTTCCGCCCTCAAGGGTAATTTCACCTGATGTTCCTGTAATTGCTCCGGTAATTGCAACAGTAGAATTTGCAGAAGTAGCAGAATCAGAATTTATTGTAATTTTTGAGCCATTACCCATAGAAACAGCTCCGCTTACAGAAGCATTATTATCGAGCTTCATCTCAGCGGAATCACCCAATGAAGTAGAGCTTCCTGCAACAATTTCACCGCCGTTAACATTCAATTCTCCGGAATTGATATTGTTTGAACCTCCAAAGAATTTAGCACCGGTGTTTACATTTGTTGTTCCGCTTGATTGTGAGAAGCTGCCTTTGAATGATGAGCTGTCACCATTTATAGCAAAAGTGTTAGAACCGCTTTTTTGAATTGCACTGTTTTCATTTCCTGAAATAGCATTTACTGAAAGGGTATTTTTTGAGCCGGTGATATTTAATTGAGATGTTTTATCAGCTGTACCTGATAAAGCAATATCATTTGCTTTTCCGTCAGCTGTATTTTCCGAAAAAGTAACATCACCAGACTCAGTATCAACATTGACAATGCCTTCGCTATAAACAGCCCCGCCTGATTGAGCAGCAGTGTTTCCTGTAAAAGTAGAACCGCCATTTATATTTACAGTGCCTTGTGACTGCCAGTTTGTGTTAGCAATAGCACCGCCTTTTCCATTCACGGCTTGATTGCCGGTAAATGTGGAGCCATTGACATTAACCTCTCCGTCATAACTTACAATCGCACCTCCATTGCCTGTAATAGCTTTATTTTCTGAGAAAGTTGTCTTGCTGTCTGTTGTTACAACAGTTTTTTGAGGAGCATTGGAGGCTTCAAGCATATAAATTGCACCGCCTGAAGCACTTTCATTTTTACTGAATTGTGTATTTTCTATATTAATATTAGAGTCGCCGTTATAAACAGCGCCGCCTCTGTTTTTTGAAGAGTTTGATGTGAATGTGGAGCCGGTAATTGTTAAATTATTGTTTGATTGTGCAAAAATTGCACCGCCGTTTGACTGTCCGTTATCATTTATATTAAGAGCCTGATTATTTGTGAATGTGGAATTTGTAATTATATTTTGTGAAGTTGTTCCGGTAATAAATATAGCAGCACCGGAAGGAGAGTCAGTACCGTCCCATCCGTCATACTTTTGATCTGTTGCTTTAACAATATTATCAATAAAAGAAACACCGTCCAAAGAAAGGCTTCCGCCGCTTTGATGTATTGCACCGCCAAAAGCAGCACCGTTTTCATTTTTGAGCAGATTATTTTCAAAGCTTCCGCCGTTAACTGTCAGATTAAAGCCATTGTTAACAATTGCTCCGCCCGTTCCGTTGTTGTCAACAGTAACATTAGACAAGCCGTTTGACAGAGTTTCATCCTTTGTCATAATAAGCTGATCAGCGGCAAACACAGGCTGCATACACCAGGAAGCGAGCAAAAGGGTTACTATTACTCTCTTCATAAAAAGTTTCTTCATTCCACGCTCCTAAAATATATATTTTTAATTAGTAAATTCCAAACAACAATTTCTTAAAATAAAGAAATTTATTATTTATGATAACATCTATATAAAAATAATGGAATACCTTAAAAGAACGACGGCAAAAGCCTTATATTTCGGCACTTCCGTCATTTTTCATTTTATTAAGAGCTTTTTTTGCTCCGCTTGACTCTTTTGCAAGTTTAATAACAAATTCCGCAGCCTGAGCATCCCTTGCAATTGCTTCTTTTAATGCAACAATCTCTTCAATGCTCATTTCTTTTACGGAATTGTCGGGCATATCATCGAGATTCTCTTTAAAAAGAGACTGTGCTTTTTCATCATAGCCGGGAAGATTTTTTTTGAATCCGTACCACTTATGAAATTGATGAAGCATATAATATATATTTATGTCCAAATCTCTCAAAACAAACATTGCCTCTGAAGAAAATGAAAACTTGAGCCTTTTTTGCGCAAGAAGTGCTGTCCAAAAATTCAAATAAAAAGCTTTTAAGCCTTTCAAAGGAACAATAAAGCCCTCTTCTTCTCCTATTTTTGAGAGAATTTTGTCTGCATTGGCAATCTTATAAACAGGAGTTCCATGCTTCTCAATAAAATCAAGTAGAGCCTGAGGGTCAGTCAGATAAGATTTCACAATATTCTTGACCTCATCATCCATACTTTCGAGAATTTTTTCCGTCTCAACCGTCAAGGTCAGGGTTTCCGTAGCGTTTACGTGGATTTTCGAAGAAGAATGTGTATAAGTTCTGGGCTTCATTTTTTCCATTGTCTCAGAGAGCTTTCTTCTTCTTCGCTCGAGAATATATCCTATAATTTTATTAATAAGTTTTGACATGATTTTGACAACAAGCTCCTGAATATATAATATAATAATAACGAAATTGGGGACTTTTAACAACATGACTAAATTAATTTTTGAAAAATCACAAAAGGGAATGACAGGAGTTTGTCTGACAGATGAAACAATAAACCCTGACTTTATTAACGAGAAGTTTTTGAGAAAAGAAGAACCGCTTCTTCCCGAAGTTACGGAACTCGAAGCAATGAGACATTTTAAAGAGCTTTCTGACAAAAATTTCTGTGTGGAATCAGGGTTTTATCCGTTGGGTTCATGCACAATGAAGTATAACCCCAAAGTTAATGAATATCTGGCATCTTTAGAAGGATTCACAAATCTTCATCCGCTTCAAGAAGATGAAGATGCTCAAGGCGCTTTAGAATTGATGTACAAGCTTCAAGAAGCACTCAAAGAAATAACGGGAATGGATGCAATAACTCTTCAAGGCTCTGCCGGTGCTCACGGTGAGCTTTGCGGAATGATGATAGTAAAACACTATTTCAAAACTCTCAAGGACACAAAACGCAAAAAAGTTATTATCCCTGATTCAGCACACGGAACAAACCCGGCCTCGGCAGGTATGTGCGGTTTTGACATCGTTAAAGTAAAAAGCAATGAAAAAGGTCAGGTTGATATTGAAGACCTAAAATCAATTTTCAATGAAAACAAAGGCGAAATTGCTGCTATTATGATGACAAACCCGAATACGCTCGGGCTTTTTGAAGAAAAAATTTCAGAAATATCAAAACTTGCCCACGAAGAAGGAGCTCTCCTATATTATGACGGAGCAAATTTGAATGCTGTTATGGGGATTACAACACCGAAGGTAATGGGTTTTGATATTGTGCATTTGAATCTTCACAAAACTTTCTCAACTCCTCACGGTGGTGGAGGCCCGGGAGCCGGCCCTGTTGGGGTGGTTGAAAAGCTCAAAGAATTTTTGCCCGTTCCCGTAATCGATTTTGACGGACAAAAATACACAAGAAAATATGACTTGAAAAATACAATCGGAAAGATTAAAGAATTTCAGGGTAACTTTGGAGTGCTTGTCAAAGCATATGCCTACATTCTTATGAAAGGAAGAAAGCTTAAAGAAGCCTCTATGGATGCAGTTTTGAATGCAAATTATATAAAAGAAAAACTAAAAGCCTATTATGAGCTTCCTTATGATTACACCTGCATGCACGAATTTGTGCTTTCGGGAGACAAACAAAAAGCCGGAGGTGTTCACACCCTTGAAATAGCAAAAAGGTTGATGGATTTCAAATATCATCCGCCTACGGTTTACTTCCCACTTATTGTCTCAGAAGCAATGATGATTGAGCCGACAGAAACAGAAACAAAGCAAAGACTCGACGACTTCATTGACATTATGATAAAAATAGCAAAAGAAGTTGAAGAATCGCCTGACAATGTTCTTTGCGCACCGCACAACGCACCCGTCAAAAGAGTGGATGAAACAAATGCCGCAAGACATTTGGATTTGAGATATCAAGAGCGTTAAAAATAAAATTGCCCGAACTTTTTGATTTTGATAAATAAAGTATTGTAAAAAACCGTTCTTCAACTTTTGCCTTGGGCTTATTATTTGTGTAACATATACTCAGGACACCGGGGTGGAAATTATGCACGAATATTACTTTAAAATAAGAAAAGGCGATCTGGAATTTGAATGTTCAACCACAGACAAAGTCGCCTTCGAAGAAAAACTGTCAGACTGGATAAACGGTATCGTAAAAGGAGCAGAGGTTGTATCCTCATGCGAACCTGAAAACAGTGAAAAAACAGAAACAGAAAAGCCTGAAAGAAGCGGTTTCATTGATGTAAAGAACATCTCGAGCATAAATGAGATGAGAGAAACTCAAGTTCAAAATATTGTTGAAAATTTTGAAATTACAAATGAATCTCAAGGAATAGAAATGCCTGAAGCCAATTTTGAACAGGCACTCGAAGAATCTATCAAAAATCCAAAAACAGAAGTTGTTGAAAAAACAGAAGAACCTGACAGCTTCAGCTCTTACATCAACACATACACACCTCAAAGCCAGACGGATTTTTTGATTGTCACAGCATCATATATATTGAATAAAGAGCACAAAGAGCGTTTTTCAATCAAACAGCTCAATGCTAAATTAATACCTTACATAGGTATCGAAGGAAAACCGATTGACCACGCAGACATACAAGAAGCGATAAATCAAGGACTTGTGAGAGTTGTACCTGATTTAACAGGCACAAGCGAGGTTACGGAGTATACACTGACAGAACAGGGTGAAGGATATTTTGTCGAATAATAAAAAAGGAAAAGCAGCGGTAGCTTTAAGCGGAGGGCTGGACAGCAGTGTCACGGCATTTTTGTTAAAACAACAGGGATTTGAAGTTGTTGCAATAACCTGCAAAATGGTTGATGATGAAAAATTTGAACAAATAGTAAAAAACGCAAAAGCTGTTGCTGACAAAATAGGAATTCCACACTATGTAATGGACGTAAGCAAGGAATTCAAACAAGATGTAATTGATTACTTTGTTGAATCATACAAAAAAGGAGAAACCCCCAACCCTTGTATTCTGTGCAACAGGACAATAAAATGGGGCAGGCTCTTCGACTTTGCAATTGATGAATTGGGCTGTGATTACGTCTGCTCAGGGCATTACGCAAAAATCGTTGATGACAACGGAATAAAAAAGCTCTACCCGGCAAAAGACGAAAAAAAAGACCAGCAGTATTATCTTTTTGAGCTTAATCAGAAACATCTTCAAAAAATAATGTTTCCGCTAGCAGGCTATACAAAAGATGATATTAGACAAATCGCACTTGAAAACGACCTGCCTTCAAAATCCTCAAAAGAAAGTCAGGATATTTGTTTTATCACAAAGCCAATGACAACAAAAAAATATATTACCGGAAAGCTGGGACAACAAAAAGGTTTTTTTGTTCTAACAAAAACAGGAGAAAAAATAGGAACCCACGACGGTTTTTATCAATATACAATCGGCCAGAGAAAAGGTATAGGTATAGCCTATGAAAAGCCTTTATATGTAACGGGGCTTGATGCACAAAAAAATATTGTTTACGTTGGAACAAAAGAAGAGTTGTTCCAAAAAAGCTTAAAAATAAAAGACATAAAATTCCAGTATCCGTTTGATGAAAAAGAATTCGATGCAATGGTAAAAATCAGATACAATATGGCTTCTCAAAAAGCCCGCATAAAAATTACACACCCCACAGCAGAAATTGTTTTTTACGAACCGATTGCTTCAATAACAAAAGGTCAGGCTGCCGTATTTTATGACTTAAAAGACAGACACCTTATAGGCGGAGGCTGGATTGAATAACAAAGATTTGCTTATTAAAGCACAAAACACACACTTGCTTGAAAAAGATGAGCTTGTGTCCATTTTAAAAGATGACTCAATCAACGAATTTTTATTTCAAACAGCGGATAAAGTCAGAGAAAAATATGTCGGAAACGAAGTCCACCTAAGAGGGCTCATAGAGTTCTCAAACATCTGCAAACAAAACTGTTTCTATTGCGGTTTGAGAAAAAACAACACTGAAGCCAAAAGAGTCAGAATGACAAAAAAAGAAGTTATTCATTACGCAAAAAAAGCCGTGGAATACGGTTATAAAACAGTTGTACTTCAATCGGGAGAAGATTCCTTTTTTGATACTGAAAAAATGTGCGAAATAATACAAGAAATAAAAGCTTTAAACCTCGCACTTACCTTGAGCATAGGCGAAAAAACAAAAGAAGAATACAAAGCTTACAAAGATGCAGGTGCTGACAGATACCTCCTAAGAATAGAAACAACAAACAAAGAGATTTATAAAAAAATGCATCCAAAGATGTCTTATGAAAACAGGGTCTCATGCCTGAAAAACCTGAAAGAGCTCGGATTCGAGACAGGAACGGGATGCCTTGTGGGTCTGCCCTCGCAAACTGATGAAAACCTTGCCCAGGACATACTGTTTTTTAAAGAGCTTGATGCGGACATGATAGGGCTTGGCCCTTTTATTCCGTGTCCGGAAACTCCGCTGGCAAAAGAACAGGGAGGAAGTTTTATTAAAGCTCTGAAAGTAATGTCTCTCACAAGAATTCTTCTTCCTGACATAAACATTCCTGCCACAACAGCAATGGAAACACTTGTTGAAAACGGAAGAATTCTTGCTCTTCGAAGCGGCGCAAATGTTGTTATGCCGAATGTAACAGACGGTGAGTTCAAAAAGAATTATGAAATATATCCGGGAAAAGCAGGACTCAACAATACCCCTGAAGAATACAAACGATCAATTACAGAAAAAATCCTGTCAATAGGCAGGACAATTTCTGATGATTACGGTTTTCATAAAAGAGTGCTTTGACTTTGTCTTTATCTTTGTAAAGAGGCAAAGAAACTTTCAGAATCTTTTAAAAAGCTTTTAAACTCATTTATTCTGACTCTGTCTTTCAAGGCTGAATCCATAGCAAACTTGTTGCCGCTGATATATCCGACTTCTCTTGTAACAGCATTATCAACTGGAGATACCGCCATATACGACAGGACTCTTGTTCTGAAATCATTTTTATCTGCAAGAGGCTTCAAAATAAGAAACGAGTCATTGATTGAACAATTCTGAAGCGGTTCATGGACTTTGACTTTTATTTCTTTAAATTTTCCTATCTCAGGAACTTTTTTAAACTCCTGAAAAAGCTGTTTAAAAGCTTCTGTTATGTTGCCCGAAGCAGCAGCAGAGCTTCTGTTTTTTAGGGCCCTTACCGCATTTTCAGCCATAGGTTTCATTGCTTGTATACTCATACTTCTTTCCTTTATTTTTAATTAGTAATTTTATTTTGATTTAAGATTTTTTCCGTACTTTTCCTTGATTATTTGAGCTTTTTCATTCATCGCATTGAGTGCATCAAAACTCAAAACGCTTTCATACTCACCCAAACCGAAATCAGCAAGAATGGGTTTGTACATTTTTCCGAATTTATATGTCGGAGTCTCTGAATCTCTGATATATGCAAACATTGCGTGTTCATAATCCATATATCTTTGTTCTTTTGAAGGAAGTTTCGAAGAGGAAGCCTGATCTTTTCCAAAAACTTCTCTTACTGCTTTTTCAAATCCTGATGACTCAAAAAACACTTTAAGTTCAGGTATTCCTTTTGTAATATCTTTATTTTCAAGCACATCATAAATATAATGTTCAACATCATTAATATAATTCATTTCTTTTGAACGTATCTGAAATTCAACAAGAATTGGATTTTCTCTTCCTGCAACAGTATGTTCAAAGTTCATCTGTGTGGTGGTATATCCGTTCATTTTCTTGACACTCGATGTAACAAGTTCCACGCCCGGGATAGTATCTTTCCATCTTCTTGCTGTATTTTGATTCAAGTATGGAAGAACGGAATTTGAACGATAATTACTTATTCTTGTCAGATGAAGTGCATTCTTTTTGAGAGCTCTATCGAGATATCTTTCAACTTTTCCCATATTGACTCTGTTACCTTCGGGAAGAATTAACCTTACACCGACAAGATCTCTTATCCAGTTTGCAGCTTCTTCTTTTTCTATTTTAGAGACAGAATTTTGTTTTTTCGTCATCATTTCTTTGACATCTGCTTTTTCAGATCTGCTCAAGTTTTCAAAATTCTTCTTAAAATGTTTCTTAGAAAGGTAATTTTTCACATCAGGATTAAACGAATCAAGAATTGTCTGATAATCCTTTTTCTCGAGAGGTACTTCGCCCTCATTTATATACAATTTAATCAGTTCTTTTTCATTATCATCAAGAACGCGATAATTCTTCTGAACCAATTTTTGTGCAAAAATATCGTGCACTCCGTTTTTTATATAGTTGTTTTTAAATTCTTTAGCCAGTTTGTCATATATTGATTTTGCATCTTTTTTTCTGACAACCATATATTGTCCAAAACCTTCATCACCGCCAAAGACCTCCTGAAAATGAGCCAAAACATCATCTCCATGATTTTGTGCTTCACAAGCAAGTTCTTCCGCCAGACACTTAAAGAATTTCACCTTTTTAACAGCAGCATCAATAATCTTTGTCTGAGCAGGAGTAAAAGAAACTTTACCTTTAATATTCTGAGGTTCTAAGTAATGAAGAACTTCCGGTGTAAGAATTTTGTTTTCTTTAACAAAATTCAGCTTAGCAATCTCCACATCAGTTGTTTTGGAAGCAGTCTTTTTAACAGAAGCTGCCTTTGAAAAAGTAACAGTATCTGCAACAGGAGTTCTCTCAAGTATGTTTTTTCCTGGGATTTTAAAAGGAACAGTCCCACTTGCCTGCTTATTTATTTTTACATCTGTTTTCTCGGTAATACCTTTAAAGCTTATCAATTTTTTAATTCCTACTATGATGATATATCTGTTTATTTATAACGCCATAAACAAAAAAATTTGTCACCTCAATTGAAAAATTTTTTTAAATGAAATATTTTGTTACACTCTCTATTATTCATTCATGCTAAACTACTTCTATGAGTAAGCGGAAGATTGCATATATAGTAATATTAGCTGTACTGATTATCGGCTGCGTCTGGGCTTTTATTGCAGCAGGCGTAATCACAAAGAACTTCAAAAAAGAAGCTCTCAAAGATGCCGGAGAAAAACAACAGCTCAATATTGAAAATCTCATAATCACAGAAACCAAAGAAGATAAAAAATACTGGGAACTTTATGCAGAATCCGGATACTACGACAACCAGAACAAAGTAGCAATTCTTTATAATGTAATAGGAAATTTCTATGACAAAGATCAGGTTGTCCTTAGTATGGAATCATCAAAAGGCACTTTTGATGAAGCAACAAAAAAAGTTGTATTGTATGAAGATACTTTTATAATTTACAAAGACGGAACAAATGTCAAAGCAGACCGTTTCACTTGGCAGGGCAATGATAAAGACATCATTGCTCAAGGTAATGTAGTTATCCAGAGATACGGTGAAATCAGAACCTTTAGCAACGAAGCCGTTCTCGGAAACCAGATGACAAATGTAAGAATTAAGGGTCGTTCAAAAACTGAACTTTACAGTAAGGGGAATTTTAATGAAAAATTTTAAGATTTGGATATTAATATCAGCAGTGTGCCTTAGCACAATAGGATTCGCAATTGCAAGCGACCTTTCAATCGAATCTGACAAACAAACCTTCAAAATGGAAGAAAACAAAGCCAAATTTGACGGCAATGTTAAAGTAAAAATGGATGACATAAAAGCTACTGCGCCAAGAGCAGAAGTTATGATTGACCCGAAAACAAAACAGCTTACAGAAGCTGTAATGTATGACCAGCCCTATGTTGTTCAGGTGAAGCAGGCTAAAACAAGCGAAATAAAATCCAATATCCTCAAAATGTCATTGTTAAACAAAAGACTTAAAGCTGAAGGAAACACTCAAACTACTGTAACAGAAACAGGAAGCCAGAAGCCGACAGTTATCATTACAGCAGATCAGCAGGAATATGACACGAACACAAAAATTTTGACAGCAAAAGGCAGTGTAATTATCTATTACAAAGATGTAGAAACTTTTTCTGACTCAGCAGTAGCTGAACTAAACAAAGCAGGTGATCTTCAAAAAATCACTTTAACAGGAAACGGAAAATTAAAACAAAAAGACAGTGTAATCACTGCCAACAAGTTTATATATGATGCGGTAAAAGAAACAGCCTATGCTTTAGGTTCCGCCCACTCAGATGTTGATATGGACGGAACAAAAATCAATGTGTGGTCTGACAGACAGGAATATTACAAAGCCACAAACATAATTCAGGCATCAGGCAAAGTTCACGTTGTATACAAAGACTATGATGCGAGAGGTCCGAAAGCTACCGTATACCCCAGCAAAGAAACAAATAAACCCAATGAAATTGTCTTTATCGGTCGTTCTACTATTGTGGAACAAATGAGGTCAATCGAAGCAGACAGAATCAAAATGTTTTTGAATCCGAAAAACTTCTTTGCCGAAGGCAACGTAAAAACCGTTATCAGAAATGTTCAGGATAAACAAAAAAGCAGCGGTTTTTAGTTTTGAGAAATTTTAATTATTAAACAATCTCTACTCTGAAAGCAGGAGCGGCCTTGAGGCTTTCTTCCATTTCTTCAAAAGTAAGAAAACCTTCTTGTGCACCAAAGTTGGAAACAACAGAAGCAGCATTCACTGAAGCAAGCATAAGAGATTTTTCAATGTTCCAGTTTGTATATTCCAATGCTGCTGTAAAAGTTGAAGACAAAGCATCTCCGGCACCAAGGGTGCTTACAACTTTTGCAGGAAATTCAGGACATTTGTAATAATGTTTTCCGTCAAAAGCATACACGCCGTTTTTCCCGTCCGTAATAATAACCACTTTAGCATCCATTGATTTTAATTTATCAAGCATAGTTTTTATATCAGGGTGAATTGTTTCTGAAGAAAAGCATTCTGATTTTGTATCGGGACGAACCTCTATTTTTGTAACAAGAGAAGCCTCTTCTTTATTCATCACAACCACTTCAGCAGTAGCAAGAATCTTTTCAAAATATTTCAAACCTCTTTTCAGGCTTGAGCTGCCCGGGTTTATTGCAACATTTGTGTTGTGTTCTTCGGCAAAATGGGCAAGTTTGTCCAAAACAGCTCCGGATTGGCCGTTTAATGGAGCAATATAAAGCCATTTTGCGTTTTTTATTGCCTCAAAATCAATTTCGCTTTCTTTGATAGTTCCGTTTGCTCCTCTGTAAGCCAGAACCGTTCTGTTCCCTTCAAAGCTGAGCAAAATTACTGAAGATCCGGAATTTTCCGTTGAACTTTTTACAACAAGTGAAGTATCCACGCCGGCTTCTTCAACTTTTGCAAGAATATTTTTACCTTGAAAATCTTCGCCGATTTTAAATATAGCTGCTGTTTTGACACCAAGATGTGCAAAATTTGCAGCAGCATTCAAACCGCCGCCGCCAACAGCCGTTTTATAACTCTGTACTTCAACTTTAGCTCCGTAAGGATAAGACATAAAGTCTGTGCTGTGTTCTCTTGTGCTCACAGACACAACATTTGCCGAATCAGATTCAACAAACGAATCAATAGTTGCACTTCCGATTGTTATAACATCAAACATTTTTAAATCCTCTTTTCCTTCATGCTCCGGCTCTCGGATGAGTATTATCATACACCGCTTTCAGTCGTTCTGTCGAGACATGTGTATAAATCTGTGTATTTGATATGGAAGCATGTCCTAAAAGCTCCTGTACAACCCTTAAATCAGCACCGTTTTCAAGAAGCTTTGTTGCAAAACTGTGTCTGAAAACGTGCGGTGTCACCTTTTTGGGCAATTCTATTTTTTTCACAATATCATTCAATGCTGCCCTAATTGATTGAGGCTGAAGGCGAAATCCTGTTTTGTTTATAAAAACAGGACTGTTTTCATCCTGATTTGGAGGAGTATTGTCTTCAACCACCATATATCTTACCGTGTTGATATATTTAGTCAAAAAATCTCTGGCTCTGGTGGAAACAAGCACAATACGCTCTTTATTTCCTTTCCCGAGAACGGTAATTTCATTTTCATCCAGTCTCAAATCCCCAAAATTCAAATTGCTCAATTCTGAAACACGCATGCCCGTAGCATACAAAAGTTCAAGAATAACCCTGTTTCGATATCCTGCCGGAGTGTCAATTTTTATATTATTCAAGATTTGTTCAATTTCTTCTTTTGAGAGAAATTTGGGCAGGCTTTTATTTCTTTTTGGAGCATGAACACTATTTGCAGGATTAGAATCAATAATTCTTTCCCTGTACAAATACCGGTAAAATGTCCTTATCGAAGCTATTTTTCTTGAAAGGGTTGTTTTTGAATAATTAAATTTCTGGATAAAAACAAGGTATTCCTTAAGTTTTGTGTGGTTCGTTTCTTCAAGGCGAACGTCATTCAGCCATATCAAAAAGCCGAGAATATCAGAATTGTAGGCACGAATTGTATGCTTTGAAAAGTTTTTTTCCACTTCAAGATATATAAGAAAATTTTTAAGATAGCTTTTTGTTAAATCACTCAATCCCATAAAAAAATTATACTATATTTATTAAAATATTTGAAAAAATAACTGGATATTGTATTATTAAGGAACGAAGAGAATTATCAGGAGAGATGTTTTGTCTATTGTGTTAGATAACAAACAGTGTCTGATTGCCGGAGACGGTGAACTCCCGGTTGCAATGGCAGAATCGGCACAAAAAAACGGTTTTGATGTAGTAGCGATTTCTTTGTCTTCGGACAACAGAAACAGACTCAAAAAATATTGTTCAAAAGTATATAACTTTGGACCCGGTGAGGTCATGAAAATCAAACAAACCCTCATCGATGAAAAAATCACACAGCTGACATTCATAGGAAAAGTGCACAAAGGTCTGCTTTTGAGACGTCCCAAGCTCGACATGGAAGCTATACGTCTTATGAAAGAAGCACAAAGACTCAATGATGACGCAGTTATGCTTATTCTGGTTGACCAGTTGGAACAAATGGGAATCAGAGTTCTTGATCAGACTATTTTTATTAAAAATCTTATGGCACCTCCGGGTGTTCTCGGCGTACATGAACCTGATGAAGAGCAGGTTCTCGACGTAGAATACGGTTACTGGCTTGCAAAAGAAATGGGCAAGCTTGATGTCGGACAGTCCGTTGTAATTAAAAACAAAATGATTATGGCGGTTGAAGCCATTGAAGGTACTGACAAATGTATCGAAAGAGGCTGTAAACTGGGCGGCAAAGGAATCACTGTCGTAAAAGTCAGCAAACCTACTCAGGACAAACGCTTTGACATACCGGCCATAGGCTTGAACACATTGAAAACAATGGACAGACACGGTGCAAAAATCCTTGCTATCGAAGCTAACGAAACAATCATAGTTGATCAAAAGAAAGTTATTGAATTTGCCGATAAAAAAGGCATTATTGTAATGGCGATATAAATTATGGCTGAAAAAAAGAAGCTTTTTATAATCACAGGAGAACTGTCAGGCGACAAACACGCTTCAGCAGTCGTGAAAAATCTGCGTGAACTCCGTGATGATATTGAAATTCAAGCTATCGGAGGAGAAAACCTAAAAGCATTGGGTGTAAAACTTTTTGTTGACCACTCTAAAGCTCATATGTCAGCAATGGGTTTAACGCCGAAAATCCTCTTTGACCATTTGACTCTGGGAAAAAGAGTTGTTGATTATCTGAAAAATGATTACAAGCCCGACCTTGTGCTTTTGATAGACTACGGCGGATTTAATCTGAATATTTCAAAATTCCTCAAAAAAGCAGGAATTAAAGTGTTCTATTACATCCCCCCCCAAATTTGGGCATCCAGAAAATGGAGAATTAAGACAGTAAAAGAAAATATTGCTAAAGTTATGACAATATTTCCTTTTGAAAAAGAAATGTATGAAAAAGCAGGAATAGATGCACAGTTTGTCGGACATCCGCTGATTTCACAAATGCCTCAAAGAGCGCAGAGAGATTCGGTTTTTGAAAAATACGGACTGGATAAAAACAAAAAGCTTATTTCAATTTTTCCCGGCAGCCGTGTGTTTGAGCTTCAAAATCTTATGAAAACCTTTCTTGAATCAGCAAAGCTTATTTCAGAAAAAAGAGAAGATGTTCAATTTGTAATTGCACAGGCTGACAGCCTAAAAGATGATATTTTCAAGAAATATCTCGACAAAACAAACCTCAAAGTAATCAAAAATGACAATTATGCACTTTTAAGCGTTTCAGATGCACTTATGCTTGCTTCCGGCACGGTTGCTCTTGAAGCAGCTCTTTACACAACTCCGATGATAATAAGTTACAAAGGTCCCTGGATTGCCTATTTCGTTTACAGGCTCGTAAGATGTATAGAAAGAGTCTGTCTGCCTAACATTATTATGGACAAAGACATTGTGCCCGAACTTCTTCAGGCTGACTCAAATCCGAAAGTTATATCAGAGGCTCTTTTGAAAATCCTTAATGATGAAACATACAAACAAAATATGATTGAAGATTTATCAAAGGTCAAAGCTATACTTTCACAACATGAATCTTCAAAAGAAGTCGCACAAATTTTAAGCAATGCACTTTAAATTATGCAAAAAATAAGTTTACTAAAATTATTCTGGATATTTTTTAAGATAGGAATGGTTCTCTTCGGGGGAGGATATGCCATTTTGCCTTTTTTAAGAGAGGAAATGGTTGAAAAAGAAAAAATCTGTACAATGGAAGAAATAACAAACTACTATGCACTAAGCCAGTGCTTCCCCGGACTCGTTGCAGGCAACGTGTCTATGTTTACCGGATATAAAGCCAGAGGAGTTGCAGGAGCGTTCGCAGCGGTCTTCGGAGTCTGTCTGCCGGCATTTTTGTCCATAGCTGTTATATTCGCCTTTTTGAGCGCGGTTACTCAATATGCGGTTATTCAGAATATCTTCGAAGTTTTGGACATAGCGGTTTGTATATTAATTCTTTTAACAATTTTTGAACTCTGGGAATTTTCGGTTTATGACAAATTCACAACCTTCATTTTTGTTGCTGCAATAACAGCTTCGGTTTTTCATGTTTCTCCTTTCATAGTGGTAATCTCAGCAGGTTTATTGGGTTTATTCAGACACTTTGCCTTCCCTAAAAAACAGAGCAAAAAAGAAGCAGAGGAGCAAGAAAATGAATAGCATACTTCTTCTTGCTTTTGAATATATGAAAATCGGTGCTGTGGCAATCGGCGGCGGATATACAGTCATTCCGTTTTTGTATTATCTTGTGGATAAATACAAGTGGTTTGATGTATCAGAAATAACCCAAATGATAGCAGTCTCAAACCTTACCCCCGGTCCTATCGGAATAAACATGGCAACATTCGTAGGCTTAAAAGTCGGCGGCTTTTGGGGTTCTCTGCTGACAACAACAGCCTTTATGGTTCCGTCATTTATAATTGTTTGCGCATTATCAAAATTTCTCAAAAAAAATGCGGAAAACGAACTTATTTGCAACGTAATGTACGGGCTCAGACCTGCGGCTGTCGCATTGATTACATATGCCGGACTAAAAATTATGAATGCAACGGTTTTCCACCTTTCAAAATTCAAACAAACCCACAAATTCTTTGATTTTATATCCCCAAAATCACTTGTACTTCTAATATTATTCTGCATAGCAGGTTTCATTTTCAGAAAAAATCCGATGATTCTTATTGTTGCAGCAATAGTTATAGGGATTCTGGGAAGTATTTTTTCCATAGTATAATTGAATTTCGATACAATCTTCTATATAATGAAGAAATGGAAGAATTGAAAAAAATTATCGCAATAGTCTGTGTCTGCTTAATTCTCGTGAGCGGAATTTACCTGACCATAGCCGAAAAAATCAAAAAAACAACGGTAAAACCAACAGCCGCAAAAACAAAAGAAGTTGTTTTCTGGTCTTTACAAATGGGTACTTTCGGTTCTTATATGAATCCGCTGATTGCAGAGTTTGAAAAAGAAAACCCGAACATAAAAATAAAATGGATTGATGTTCCATACTCAGAAGGTGAAAAAAGAACACTCGCCTCAATTTTGAGCTCTACACCCCCCGACCTTGTTAATCTTACTCCGGATTTTTCCAGTGTCCTTGCTCAAAAACAGGCACTTGCATACATAGACTGTGAAAAACTGTCCGTTTATAACAAAGAAATAATGAACACCCTGACAAGAAACGCAAAATGCTATGCAGTTCCGTTTTATGCAACCTCTTCATTAACTTTCTACAACAAAGAGATTCTCAAAAAATCCGGCATAAAATCAGTGCCGAAAACTTATGATGAAATGAATGCTTTATCAGCACAGATAAAAGCCAAAACAGGTGCCTTTGCGACAATGCCGACAGTCACTGAAAACGACACGCTGTTAAAAATTTTGAACAAATACGACATAAACACACCCGAAAAGCTGGCTTCAGAAAAAAGTATAAAAATCTTTAACGAATACAAAGACTTATATCAAAAGGACTTGATTCCCAGAGAATCAATAACTCAAAATCATCAAGAAGCACTTGAAAAATATATGTCAGGTCAGCTTGCCTTCATACAGTCCGGTGCAAATTTCTTAAATATAGTAAAAGAAAATGCTCCTGATGTTTATAAAAAGACAGACGTTTCCAACCAGCTTACAGGGGACACAGGAAAGTATGATGTATCAATTATGAACCTGATTATTCCTGCCAGAGCAAAGAATAAAAAGGAAGCCTTAAAATTCGCTCTTTTTTTAACCAATAAAAAAAATCAAGTGGAATTGGCTAAGCTGACAACAATACTTCCTGTTAACAATGAAGCTTTAAAAGACCCGTACTTCACAAAATATGACGATACAGATACAATTACAAAAGCCAGATACCTGAGCGCACAACAGCTGAACAACCTTCAAACACAAGTAAAGTTTAAGCACAACCAAAAAGAAATTCTTACACTGTTAAGCAGCACTGTACAACAGATTATGCTTGATAAAACAAACACAAAAAAAGAGCTTGAAAAAACAGCCAAAAGCTGGAAGCAGGCAGAAGAAAGATAACCAATGATTTTTGCTGATATTTTATTAAAAATAAACACCCAAAAAGGCAGAGAAATTCTGCTTCTTGAACGAAAGCCGGAAGAATATGAAAAGACAGTCCTTATCATAGGCGTATTCCATGGCGATGAACCGGACGGAGAATATCTCATCAACAGATACCTTTCAGAAAAAAATGAAACAAAAAACAGACTGCTTTTTGTTCCCTGTTTGAACCCTGACGGAAAAGCCGAAAACAAAAGGACGAATTCAAACGGAGTGGACCTAAACAGAAATTTCCCGACAAAAAACTGGGAATATTCTGAGAAAAATGATTATTTCGGAGGCAAAACCCCTGCAAGTGAGATTGAGACACAATTTTTAATATATGTCATTGACCGCTACAAACCCGATGTTATTTTGACACTTCATGAGCCATACAGAGTTGTAAACTATGACGGCCCTGCAAAGGAGATTGCGCAAAAAATTTCTGAGCTAAATGGCTACAAAATAGAAGAAAGCATCGGATATCCCACCCCCGGAAGCTTTGGCACATATTGCGGAATAGAAAAAAATATTCCCGTAATTACTCTTGAACTTCCTGAAAACAAAAAAGAAGAGCCCAAAGAAAAACTCTGGGCTGATAACAAAAAGATTTTTGATTACCTTACTTCTTGCTGACACCGGAGGCATTTTTGCTAAGCAATATAACGGTAATTTCTCCCGGTCCAAGGTCAACTGAAACTTTTCCGTTTTTGAACACAGGGTTAGAGTTTATTTTAAATGGCACAACCATATACTTATCAGGAGCAAAGCCTTTTAAGGTCACATCGGCTTTGTTTTGATATACAAGGTCTTTGTTCAAAATAACCAAAATTGAAGATGCATTGTAATGAATCATATAAGCAAACACATTCTCACAATTTGTCTTCAAAAATTTAACTTCGCCTTTGCTCAAGATTTCTGAAGACATGAGTTTGAATTTGTTGGCAAGAGCAAAATCCTCACTTAGCTCTTGATTTTTTTGTCCGGGTTTTCTTGAGTAGTTAAATATATCAAATTTGCCTTTGTGCACATAATAGTAATCGTCATCAGTATAGGTTTTGTCAGCCTTCTGGTTGGCATATTGATATTGATAAGAATCACCTGTCTGGAATCCGTCTACAAAGTATGAATTCAAAGGAAGTGTCGCCTGAAGCCAGATAATCATTTCGCTAAAAGGCATACCGCCTGTGATAATCGGAGAGAGTTCATCATGTGTAGCGAAGCTTCCTATTACATTTTTAGGCTGGTTTTTTGCTTCAAATTCTTTTTTAATTGAGTTTACAAGCCCCATTTCTTTTTCGAATTTGTCAGAAGTCTTCCAATCTTTAAAATTCATAAAGCTTCCGTACCAACCGTCAAAACCTGCTTCCAGCAGTCTGTAATAAGGTGTAAACGGAGCATCTTGAGCTATCGGCTCTGTCCAGCTTTCAGAAGCTTCTGCTAAAAACAAAAATTCTTTGTCTTTTGATTTTGCATAAGATATAAGTTTTTGCCAGAATTCAAAAGGCTTAGAGGTTGCAACATCGGCTCTGATTCCGTCAACGCCCAGCCTTTGCATCATATCAATATATTTTTTATATTCAAGATAAAGCTCATCGTTTAATGAACCGTCTTCATTCTGAACCTTAAACAATCTGACATCTGTCCAATCAGCAGGAACAATGGGCTGTCCGTCTTTTCCTTTTGCAAAGAGATTCGGATTAGAAAGATATAAATCATAAGATCCGCAGCTCGGCAAATCCGCAATAACTCTGATATTTCTTTTGTGGCATTCATCAATAAACTTTTTTGCTTCTTGAGATACAGTCAAATCATTTGACGGATCATCAAGCTGAGGGTTCAGTTTTGAAAAACTTGATATTGCATACAAAGAACCTGCTGTACCTGTTGCTTTGACTTTTCCGACAGGCGTAATCGGAAGAAGATGAACCGTGTTGATGTTCATTTTTTTGAGTTCATCAAGTCTTTTCACTGCATTTGTAAAATATCCGGGTGTTTCGCCTTTTTCTATTTCAACAATATCATTTTTGTCTTTGTCATTTGCATTAAAAGTACGAATATTGATAGCAAGAATAACAGCCTGATTTCTGGCAAAAAGGCTTTTCATATCATTAATCCACGCACCTTGATTCATATAAGCATAAGAAGGTGCAGACGAAAAAATAAACGAAGATAAAAGGAATAATTTTATAATTAGTTTTTTCATAATGTAAACCCCGTAAGTCTGAATACAAAGATTATACAAAACTCACCTAACGATTGCAACTCGACAAGAGTTGAGTTATACTTAGTAAGTATCATTATTATTGGAGGCTATACATGCGCATTTATGTAAACGGTAGAAACATTGAAATCACAGACGCAATTAAAGCATACGCCAAGGAAAAAATCGGTAAAGTAGCTAACCACTATGACCAGATTGAAGGTATCGACGTAGTTTTGACAGTTATCAAAAACCCCAGCGTAGCTGAAAATCATACAGCAGAAGTTACCTGCAAATTAACAACAGGTGCTGTTCACGTTACTGAAACAGCTGAAACAATGTATGCAAGTATTGACCTTGTTGCCGACAAACTGGCAAGACAGGTTAAAAAATTCAAAGACAAAAACCTTGGAAAATCAAAACTGGATTCAATCAGAACAAGTGCTGTTGTTGAAGAAACAGAAGACGAAACAGAAACAGTTTCTGAATAATTTTATGGAATTAATAAAAAATCCGACACTTTTTTTGTGTCGGATTTTTTTGTTACTCTATATATTTTCCGTTAAACAGTTCAAGTACCATTTTAGACTGGTCAGAAAGAGAAGCCTCTATATCAGCCTTATCTTTTTTTTCTGAATCTGAAGAAGCCAGAGTCTCTTTCAACAACTCTGCATTCTCCTCCTCTTCCATTTTTTCGATGTTTTTAGACAATGATTGAGGTGCAGCAGGCGGAGCAGGTTTTCTTTCAAGTTTTTCCAAAGAAGGTTTAGGCACATCTGCCACCTGTGAAGGATCTGCAAGTTTAACCTGAATATTTATATCCGAAACACCGTAATATTTTAGTGCGGCATTTTTCAAAGGTTTGTTTTTTGTGTCTTCCTTTGCCTGTTTAACAAATATATCTTTTGCAAAAGTTATCACAATTTCTTCGCCTGACAAAGAAACAGGACGGGAAAGGTTATAGAAAAACATTCGGGAGGGAACACTTTCTATATTTTGTAAAATTCCCTGCCAGTCCGTCATCAAATCTCCGCTTCCCGAAGAAGGAACATTGTTTTGAACAGGCTTTGGCTCTTCAACAGACAATGGAGCAGGCTGTTCAGTTTTTTCTTCAACAACAGGCTTAGCTGCCATTGCAGCAACTGTTTGTGCTGTTTCAGCAGGCTTATCTTTTACTTCTGAAACAGGCGCAGGGAGAGGTGAATGAATAGAGGTCTGCGGTTTTATCACCGCAGCCGGTTTCGGAAGTCCCGACATCGCAATCGGTGTTCCTGACGACACAGCACCCTCCAGTTTTTCAATTCTGTCTATCAGCTGAGCATAAGAGGAGTATTTTACATTCGAAGAAAGTTCAATAACACACAACTCAAGCCAGAGATATCTGTTTGTTGTTTCTTTTATTTCTTTTGAATAAAAGGACAGCCTTTCTATAATATACAGAATCTGTTCAGCCTCAACTGTTTCAGACTGTTTACGAAGCTCTAAGATATTTGCCTCGGCAAGCTGTGTCAGCTCAATTGCAATTTTTCTGTCAGAACAATTTTTAACAATAAGCATATTTCTGAAATATTGAATAAGATTCGAGACAATCTGAAAAGGCTCATTTCCTTTGTTATAGATTTTATCAAGCAATACAAGCGCATTTTGTGTTTCGGAATTTAAAACAGCACTGCTCAATTCAAAAAGAACTTCAAAAGAAAGTCTTCCGAGCATTTCATTAACATCCTGAGAGGAGATTTCTTTGCCAGCATCAAGAACACTTATCTGGTCAAGAAGGGCCAGAGAGTCTCTCATTCCGCCTTGAGAGCTTCTTGCTATTGTATAAAGCGCATCCTCGGAGATATTAATTTTTTCCTGCTGAGAGATATATTTAAGCCTTGAGACAATATCCTCAGTTGTTATTCTTCGAAAATCAAAACGCTGGCATCTTGAAATAATAGTATCCAGAACCTTATGAGGTTCGGTTGTTGCAAGAATAAAAATCACGTTTTCAGGTGGTTCTTCGAGTGTTTTCAAAAGTGTATTAAACGCTTCTGTCGTAAGCATGTGAACTTCGTCTATGATATAGATTTTGAATCTGCCGTTTACAGGCACAAACTGAATCTTTTCCAGAATATTTCTTGCATCTTCAACTTTTCTGTTTGATGCAGCATCGATTTCAATAACGTCAATCGGTGTAGAGTTTGAAATATCAAGACAACTCGGACATTCGCCGCAAGGTTCAAGTGTCGGACCTTTTGCACAGTTTAATGATTTAGCGATAATTCGTGCTGTGGTGGTTTTACCCGTACCTCTCGGACCGCACAACAGATATGCATGAGAAATCTTATTCAGGTTAATTGCATTGCTCAACGCCTTAACTATATTCTCCTGTCCGATTAAGTCTTTAAAAGTTTGCGGACGGTATTTTCTGTATAAAGGTAAATATCTTTCTGTCAAAATTTTGCTCCAACTCAAATCCTATACTATAATTATACGGGAAATGAGAATAAAAAGAAAATGATAATCAAACCTGAAAAACTAAAAAAAGGAGACACAGTAGGATTTGTCGCCACAAGCGGAGATATAAAAGACTTTTCAAAGCTTGAAAAAGCAAAAGAAGAGTTCGAACAGGCAGGCTTCAAGGTAAAAATCTCAGAAACCGCAAAAAAGCGTAAAGACTATCTGTCAGGCACAGATGAAGAAAGAGCAGCTGCGCTGAACGACTCTTTCAAAGACCCTGAAATCAAAGCGATTGTAGCAGCAAGAGGCGGTTACGGGGCAATAAGAATCCTGAACAAGCTTGATTACAAATCAATACAATCAAACCCGAAAATATTTGTCGGATACTCTGACATAACAGCATTATCTTTGATGATATACAAACAAACAGGACTTGTTACATATTCAGGCGCAATGGCATTCTCTGATTTTGGCTGCGGAATCAGCGAATATACAAAAAATTCGTTCTTTGATATTCTTGAAAATGACAAAAAAGAAATAGAGATTGATGCACCAAAAGTCTACCACAGCGGCATATCATCGGGTATTCTTTGGGGAGGAAATCTCTCAACAATCCAATCTCTTTGCGGACTGGAGTTTATTCCCGATGAAAAATTTATTTTCATAACAGAAGATATAAATGAGCCTGTATACAAAATAGACAAAATGTTTACCCAGCTTCTAAACATACAAAAGTTCAAACAAAACCTCACAGGTATAGTTCTCGGTGACTTTTCAGGACTGGACAATGAAATCTATTTCACAAATTTTTTAAACGAACTATCAGAAGGACTAAAAATCCCGATTATTTCAGGTATAAAATTCGGTCATGAAAAAGACAAACAAACTATACCCATAGGGGTTCCGTCGTTTTTAGACACACAAACAGGTAAGATTGTTATTACAAAACAGTAAGCTGAACACTTAGATTGTTAATTTTTGCCAGAGTGAACAAAAATTCATCGTTTGAGCCATTCTGGAAGGATTGAGGGATATAAATTTCTTTATATTTTTGAATCGCATATCTGTCTGTCATTCCTGCAATATAATCACAAACAGTTCTTTTTATTTCTTCTTCATTTTGATTCGGGAAACGCTGTTTGAGAATAGCTTCATAATGATTGAACAACCCGTAAATTATACCTTTAACTTTGCTTTCTTCTTTTTTAGCAACTTCATTTGTATAAACATTTCTGAACATCCATGTACGAAGCTTGTCTATGTGATAAAAAGCTTCTTCAGACATGCAAATTTTGTCTTTTCCAAAACTGTTTTGGACAATATCCATGACCATTTTAGTTATACGTTCACTTCTATCCAGAGAAAAATAGCTTATGCAATCCTGAGGCAAATCAGATTCTTTGATAATTCTTGCTCTTATTGCATCATCAATATCATGGTTTATGTAGGCAATCTTATCTGAAAGCTTTACTATTTTTCCTTCTAATGTATAAGCAGGACTTTCTTTTCTCAAAGAACCGGAATGGTTCAAAATTCCGTCAAGAGTCTCTTTTGTAAGGTTCAAATCTTCAATAATCGTAGCAACACGAACACTGTGCTGTGCATGTTTGAAACCATAATCCATAATTTCATTCAAAACATCTTCACCGCTGTGGCCGAAAGGAGTATGCCCCAAATCATGTCCGAGAGAAATCGCTTCAGCAAGATCCTCATTTAAATTTAAAGAACGTGCAATTGTTCTGGCTATTTGAGAAACCTCAAGTGTATGAGTCATACGTGTTCTGAAATGGTCATCAGTAGGTGAAAAAAACACCTGTGTTTTATGTTTAAGTCTTCGAAAAGCTTTTGAATGAATGATTCTGTCTCTGTCTCTTTGATATTCAGTTCTCAAAGGGCAGGGTTCTTCATCTTTTGCACGACCTTTTGTTTCAATACTTTTTGCCGCATAAGGGCTGAGAAGCTCAAGCTCACGCTGCTCCTGTATTTCTCTTATTTTCAAATTATTTTTTTCAGCTGTGTTTTCCATATTCTGATTTTAACACAAAGTTTTTCATGCTAAAATTTTACTTGTAGTTTGGTACTAAACATGAGGTTTTAAAATTATGACAGAACTTTCACCATTACAACAGGAAAGACTTAACTTCAAACCGGTTCTGCCCTCTACACTGGCAGCAGGCATTAAAAAAGTTGAAGTAATTGAAGGTGACAAAACAGAATGTGTTAAAGATCAGGAACAAATCAAAAAATTGTTCGAAAACACATACGGAAAATGCACAATTACATTCAAATCAGGTGAAGAAAAAAGCTTTGATGCAAAAAATGTAGGTGTAATCCTTTCAGGCGGTCAAGCACCCGGAGGACACAACGTTGTTGCCGGTTTATATGATGCTTTGAAACAGGCAAACCCGCAAAGCAAACTTTATGGTTTCTTGGGCGGTCCTTCAGGTATCATTGACGGAGAATACATTGAATTTTCCGATGAATTGATTGATTCATACAGAAACACCGGCGGTTTCGACATCATCGGTTCAGGAAGAACAAAACTCGAAACAGAAGAACAGTTTGAAAAAGCTCTTGCAAATTGTAAAAAGCTTAATATTTCAGGCATTGTAATCATTGGCGGTGATGATTCAAACACAAATGCAGCTATGCTCGCTGAGTGGTTTGTTGCAAAAAATGCAGGCATTCAGGTTATCGGCTGTCCGAAAACTATCGACGGTGACTTGAAAAACGAACAAATCGAAATCTCTTTCGGTTTTGACACAGCTACAAAAACATACGCTGAACTAGTCGGAAACATTCAAAGAGACGTAAATTCAGCAAAAAAATACTGGCACTTTGTTAAAGTTATGGGAAGAAGTGCTACTCACGTAGCTCTTGAAGTCGCTTTGCAAACCCAGCCAAATATTACTTTGATTTCTGAAGAAGTTGAAGAAAAAAGAATGTCATTAAAACAAATTGTTGATTACATGACAGACATCATTGTTAAACGTTCAAAAGCAGGCAAAAACTTTGGTGTTGCTTTGATTCCGGAAGGTTTAATCGAATTCATTCCCGAAATGAAAACAATGATTGCAAACCTTAACGATGTAATGTCAACACTGGAACAGGATGCTTCATATAACAGCCTCAACTCACCTGCTGACAAATTCGATTTTATCGAAAGCAGATTGGAAAAAGAAAATGCAGCCGTATTTGAGTCACTTCCTGTTCTTATCAAAGCTCAGCTTCTTATGGACAGAGATCCTCACGGAAACGTTCAGGTTTCTAAAATTGAAACAGAAAAACTCTTAATCGAAATGATTAAAGTAAAATTAGACGAAATGAAAGCACAGGGCGAATTTTTAGGTAAATTCTCTGACCAGTGCCACTTCTTCGGATACGAAGGCAGATGTGCATTCCCTTCTAACTTTGATGCAAACTACTGCTATGCACTCGGTTTCAACGCTTATGCTCTTATCCAATCAGGTTTAACCGGTTATCTTTCATCAGTAAGAAACCTCACTGCACCTTCTGCTGAATGGGTTGCAGGCGGTGTACCTCTTACAATGATGATGAACATGGAAAGACGTCACGGTCATATGAAGCCTGTTATTCAAAAAGCCCTTGTAAGACTTGATGGTCCTGTATTCAAAAAACTCGAAGCTAACAGAGAAAACTGGGCTTTGAATGATGAATATATCTTCCCCGGTTCAATCCAATATTGGGGTCCAAGCTCTGTTTGTGACATCACAACACAAACACTCAAACTCGAAAGAGAACAGGCTCTGACTTCTGTATAAGAAGAAACAACAAATTAAAAGAGGCACAAATGCAAAAAGCAAATGTGCCTCTTTTTTATTCTATTATATTTCTATTGTTTCTCATCAGAAAGTTCAAGCGTATTTCTCACAAACTGTGCAGCAAGGTCATTTTGTACAAGAAACTGATAAAAATAAAGTGCCGGCATCAAAGCTATACCCACGATTGTTATCATTAACACTGAGTTTATTATATTAACAAGGAATGAGACTGCAAAAATTATCAGCATATAAACAAAAAACTCAAAAAAGTTCTTTGTAATAAATTTATTAATCAGTCCAAAATTAAAGTAAGATGCAAGCTGCAAATCAGTAGAAAATGCCAGTGTTGCAGCCCCAAGGTAAAAAATAAAAACCAGAGAAACTGCCATTATAAAAGTAATATAGATTATAAAAGCCGAAACCATATAAAGCTTGCCTCCGGCACCTGCAAAAGCAGAAAAAGCAAGGAATAATATAAGAGGTATAACAATCATAATTGCAAAAATAATAAAATATATAATCACAGCCAAAGTAGCTTTTAATCCGACAAAAAACATATCAGAAAAATTGTTCCACTCCAAAAGATTTGACTCCGGCTTAAAAATTCTCAAATTTATATTTTTGGCAAAATATCCGGAAGTAAAAACATTCAAAACGAGTGCCGTCAAAAAAATAAGAGCCGTGACAGCTATTATTTCAGGAAGCAAATGCATATATGGCTTTACATAAGTCTTGATTTGCTGTGCAGACAAATCGCTGATAAAATTGTTAATTTGACCTGTCAGGTTAATAATCGTCATTCCTATCGAAAACAATGCACCAACAAGAAATTTCTTCTTCCATTGTGAATCTTGAAACATATATTTTATTGCATATTCAATATTTAAGCCCATACAAAATCTCCTCCATAACACTTTTGAGATATTTTAACATTTTTTTCATTATGTTGTAAAATTCTTTTATGGCAAGAATGAAAAAAGCAGATGAAAAATGGAAAATTTGCAGTTTTTGCAAATATATAAAAAAATGTACAGTCGGTCAGGGAAGAATTCACAACCTTGCAAACAATCCGGTTGCCGTAAATGACATAGGGTGTTTTGATTATGAAATTTACAAAAAGCAATTTCTCGGACATCAGCTCGGTTTGTTCAAATAAAAAGCCCCGAATTAAATTCGAAGCTTTTTTGCATAATATTTCGATTTTTAACCTATTCTTTATATTCAGACAAAGCAGAGTTAAAAGCAGATTCATCAATTGCCTCTTCATCGTCGGTATCAAATGAAACAGAGTTGAAAACTCTTTTCAGTTCTGTTAGTTCTGTTCCTGAAATTTTTCCGTCATTGTCTATATCAAAATGGTCAAAATCATATTTTTGAGCAAGCTCTTTAATTTTTTCGTTATTTTTATCCTGCGTTTTTTGTGTATTTGCGGAAGAATTTGATACCGAATTGATAGCATTGATTGACGTATCCATAACTTTATATCTCCTTTAATATTTCTACTTTTATATAAACAATTTTTTTAACAAAAAAAATCACTAATTAGAGCTAATTTTTACATATTTAACAATAAATAGCTCCAAAGAGCCGGTTTCAGATTTTCTCTTTCAAAAAATCCGGATAAATTTTCTTGACATGACATCATGTGCCCGATACTATATATAATACAAACATGATAGGCAGATGCAATGGGGCGTCGCCAAGTGGTAAGGCAGCTGGTTTTGGTCCAGCCATTCCGGAGGTTCGAATCCTTCCGCCCCAGCTTTATTTGATAAGACAATCCTTTGGCTAATATGTCGAAGGGTTTTTTGTATTCATAGCTTATCTTTGGCCCGTTAAGTACAAAGTTCGAAGATACAATTTTTACTAATTTAACTTTTTCTTCATCATTTTGGCACAAATATTGTGAATAAAGGTTTTGAGCCAGTTCTAAAATACGAATTCCCTCGTTCATATACGAATTGTTAGCGTTTTCATGTGATTCTATGACGGATTTGAGCCTTGCGTGTTCCATTGTCCATTCTTCATTTTTGATTTTGTAAAGGTCGCTGTCAATCAGTCCATCCAGTTTGTCTGTGTAAAGTGCGGATATTCTGTTTTTGAGTTTTTCGCAGGTGGTTTGGAGAGTCTTAATTTGTTCTTTATGATAGCGTTGCTCCTCAATATGGCTTTCTTTGAGGGCTTTAATAATTGCCTGTTTATGAATTGGTGTGATTGTGATTTTGTGCACAATTTCATCCAGTTGTTCCATAAGTTCAGCTTCTTTAACGTAAACGCTTTTATTCGTGCAGTTTCGGCTTTTGTTTCCACAGTGGTAATAAATGTATTTTCCTTTTTTTATCTCACCAGTAATCGTTGAACCGCAGCAGGCAGAGGTAAACATGCCTGAAAACAAAAATTGGTGTTGTCTGTACATATCAGGCTTGCTGTCTTTTTTAAATGCTTTTTGAACCTTGTTGAATGTTTCAACATCAATCAAAGGCTCGTGTGTGCCTGTGTAATGCTGTCCTTTGAAAACAAAATTGCCTATGTAAAAAGGGCTTTTGAGGATTTTTTCCAGTACGCTCGGATAAACTTTAGGTCTGCTGTCAGAGTAAATAAAGCCCTCATCGTGCAGTTTTTCACACAAGCCCTGTAAAGACAAATTGCCCTCTGCGTAGAGATTGTAGGCACGCATTACAAGCGGTGCGGTTTTGTGTCGATTTTGATTGTCTTGTTGTTCTCCCGATAGTAGCCGTAAGGCGGTTTAGCAGGGAATTCTCCTTGTAAAGCCTTTTGGTGCATACCTTTTTTGACTTCTTCCGACAGGTTGTCGATGTAGTTTTTTGCCATTAAAACCTTAATGCCGTGTACGAATTTCTCGTGTGAGCGTGAACTTTCGCTTAAAATTGTATTCTCTTTTACAAGGTGAACCTCCAAATCTTTGAATTCATCGATAGTTACGTAATCTCTAAAATTGCGATACAGGCGGTCAGTTTTTTCAACAAGCAGGATATTAACGCTTTTATATTTTTTCAAATACTTTAGCATACTGCTAAAATTCTTTCTGCCTGCTTTTTTAGCGGTTTCGACATCCTCAAATATTTCCACAATCTCAAAACCATTCTTGTGAGCATAGTTTTTTAACAGTGCAATCTGTGCTTCTGTTGAGTAGCCGTGTTCTTTTTGTTCCCTGCTCGATACACGAGCGTAGATAACACATTTTTTCTTCATAAAACGATTGCCCTCTTTTTATTGCTTTTCCACGATTGCAGGCATGTTGCGAAGTTTAGTAAATTGGTTTGAATTTCTTTGCCGTCATTATCTGTCAAAGTTTTTTTGTAGTGTGGCTGCCACGCTTCAAGCGTGTCTTTTACGATAATATTGTTTGTCATTTTAAATACCTTTTAGTTGTTTGTGAGATAAATCTTTTTCCTTCTCACCAACAGTTATAACTCTTGTAATTTTTGTTCCGACAAGGTAAACAGTGCGCTCTAATTCCAACAATGCAGTAAAATCTTCTTTGTTTTGAATAATTATTTCATCATCATTTAAAATGACGTGTTCTATCTCTTTGTGTTTTTTAAGATAGGATGTGAGCCTGCGAAATGAAGTTAAATAAATTTTTTCTTTACTTTTCTTTTCAATATAAACTTTAGCCATTTTCAAAAGATTTCTAAAAGCTGTTCTTACAAGTGGATGAAATTTGAAATGAAAATATAACAAGTCTTTTGGCTTATTTGTTAGATTGGAAGTTAAATAAATAATAGCTTTTTGCATATACCCACCCGTGTATAGTGATGTGTTACTTTACAGTATAAATTTAATTATACAGATAAGATTAAATTATGTAAGACGGTTTTGATAAATATCTCGAAAATGAACTTATAACCATAAGCAAGAACATCAAAAAGTTTAGAGAAGACAAAAATCTTTCTCAAGAGTCTCTTGCTGAATTGATTAATTGTTCAAGAGAATTTATTAATAGAGTTGAAAACAGAAAAGAAGATGTAAGTTTAAAAATGTTGTTAAAGATTGCTTTTGAATTGGATGCTAAATCGGAAAGATTTTTTGAATAAAACTAATAATTTTTGAGATAGCATTTTAAGTGTGTTTTTTGTTGACTATATTTCTTCCTCCTCGTCTTCCTATTCATCAAAACAGTTATTGTTATTTTTTAATGATTTCATTTGATTTGAAAATGGTGAAACATTATTAACTCTATTCCTGATTTCCAAATCTGATTTGTTGACCTTAATGCTGTTTAGTCTTAAACTTACTCCTACTGAATTTGTTTTATACATTGATAAATCAAAATGTATGCTTATGAGAGTTCCTTCTTGAATTGTTTTAAACGGTTCTACGAAAGCTTTATTGTCTTCATCAAATATCCCGATTTGATGCATTCCATTTTTTGAGTCAGTCGACAGGTTTAAAACCATTTTGTCAGGCGGACATAAACGTCTGTCTGTTTCGTTTGTAATCCGTTTAAAGGTACGAAGTTCACATCCAAATATCTTTTGTGCTTTTATTTCTTCCTCTCTAATTTCAGATAACATGTTTGCCTGTGAACGGTTAATTAAAACGGACAAGCAATAATTCTTTTTCCCGTATTGGTCAGGTGTGAGGTCATAAAGCTTGTTAAAACCTACAACCTCACAATTTTCTATCAGGCATGTTTTATGCCACAAATTGTTTTTTGTTTTCATTTTTGAAACTCTTTTTTGTGTATTTTTTTGCATAGCAAACAGATTCTTAAAAAGGTTTACACACTCAAAAATAAAAACTATCTCAAATTAAAATCTTGTTTATATTTTCCTGCATTCTAACAACACTTGAAAACAACCATAAGTTGCTATTGCTCCATGTGTTGAATCCAAATATAAACTCCAAAATGAATTATTTTAATTCCTCTGGTATCCTAAGTTAGCAATCTAATATTAAAAAACAAGTAATTACTGTTATACAGTAAGTTAATGAATACTGATTATAGTTTATAAATACAGTATATTAAATATTGTTTACTGACTCATTACTTTATTGCTTCTCTGTTTAAAGTTAATTGTATATGGTTACAGAAATAGATCTTGATTGTTTTATTTGTTTTCTCTCCCCTATTCATATAGGGGAATGAAATTGTTAGCCCTTGTGCAATAAAGATTTACAGGTTATGTTTTTTTAAGGCTCTTTTTCTTACACAAAAGGAGTTTAAGAACAGGAAACGGACGCAATGGGGGGATTTTGAGCCTTTGCACTTATACGTTTACTCTCTCACAAATTTTTAGCAAAATATCAACAGGTTTTGTTTGGTGAATTTTTAAGATTAAATTTCAGGCATGCGTGAGGCTTTTTAACATGAATGAAATTTTTTTTGGCATAGTTTGTGTGTTCAAAATCATAAATCATGTTAAATCGTCTGTTGTTGACCTTAGAACGATAGGGGTACAGTTATCAATAAATTAAGCTAATCTTTTGACAATTCTCAAATAGTCTTTCATTGATTCTAACACCATTTCAGAGAGGAAGTTTAAAAACATTTCTTGCTTGCCGTTGGTTTGCGACTCACGAATTGAATATATGTAATCCGCACGCACGACAGGGGGAATTATGATTACAGAATATCCTGCTTGTAATAATGCCAAATTTGTTAAGAGTCGTGCTGTTCTTCCGTTGCCGTCTGTGAACGGGTGAATGTTAACAAAATTCATATGCAACCAAGCTGCAAACTCGACAGGGTGAAGTTTTGCTTTTTGTTCAGGTATCAGTGCACAAAAATCTTTCATCAATTTAGAAAGTGCATCAGGCTCAGGCGGTATGTATTCAGTGCCTGTGATGATAACTTTCTTATCTCTATATCTGCCTGCGTTTTCAGGGTCAATTTGTTCATAAAACAATCGATGAAGTTCTAGAATGTTTTCTTCCGTGATTTCTGCCGTTTTAATCAGATTATACAGAAGGTCATAGGCTTTTGAGTGTCCTATTGTTTCTTGAATTTCTTTAATCGGATGTCCGCCAATAGTCAATCCGTCTTCAATAATAACCTTTGTTTCAGTTTCGGTTAAGGTGTTGCCCTCAAGTGCATTCGATGTGTAAGTCAAAGAAATTCGATAATATTCTTTCAACTGCTTAACAGTGTTCTCATCAAAGGGTCTAAACTTATCCAGTTCAGCTTTCAATGTGTCTATATCAGTTATTCTGTTTGTGTAATTCATTTGATTATTATACTTAAAATGTGAGGTTTTAGCTAGGTTAAAATAAAACCTGTTCTTAAGTCTCTTAATTGTCTTAAAAAGATAGGGTATACAACTATGAATTAATTTAAGATGATTTTTTAATATTGTATTAGTTTTTATCTATTAATAATTGTTTAATGTATGGATGTTGTTTGGTGATTTTTTTGATTGATTTTAAGCTAATTATATTTTTACTAAAGTAATATTTCAAATATTTTATTAAACTCGGCATTTTTAGACACAATGATTTATATTCTTCATTACATTTATAAAGATTATCTTCTTCAACTCCTTTATATTTATAATGAATAAATGTATTCCTTTTTTCTATTAATTGATTAATTATTATTAAATATTTTTTTGAAATAGGCGGCAAATCTAACAAAGATAATAGCCAAGTATATTTAGAATAATTATTTGTATTTTTAATAATATCTTCAGCTTCTTTAAGAGATAATTTTTTTATAATACATTTAGTTTTGATTAAATCGTTTATCCAATGTTCAAGCCAAATACCATATAATCCAATGGCTAATTCATATTTTTGCTTATTATATAATGATTCTGCCTCTTCTTTAATTGAATCTAAATATGTTTCTATAAAAAGAATAGGACAACCTTTAATTAAATATTTATCGTGTGCATTTTTAAATACTATATCAAGGGTGTTTATGTTTAAATCTTTGTTAATAGAACCTTCTAAATAACTTTGATAAACCAATCCTTCTGTAAAAAGAAGCAACAATTTTTTTATATCTTTATTTTTGTATAAATCTGTATTCATTTATTTATTATACAAAACTTAAAAAAAACATATACTAAAACCAAAAACTTAATTTTTCCATTCTTGCGCCTATGTGCAATGCGAACTTTCAAAATGACGTCAACCCCTCTCAACATCACGCCACTTTCTCCAACAAATAATTTCTAAACATATCAATAAGCGACAGCCAAATAAAAAACTCTCTTCGGAGAGTTTTTTGTTATGTAAAAAAGGATTTGAACAGGTTCTCATCCCCTCTCGAAAAATGATACTGAATCGTTTTTCTCGGCAGAGTCCCTCAACCAAATTAAAGCTCTCGAAAGAGGGCTTTTTCTGTTTATAATGATACTGCTGTCGCTTAGATAAATAGTGCTATTTTCCCAACCCGTTTGAGTATTTCGGGCAACGTTATTTTTTTATTTCTAAGTTAGAAATTTCATTTTTGAAGTCGGAAAAATTTTTTAACCCATAAAAAGATGTTCATTAAAAATTTTATCAAACCATATATATGTTTTTCGTTTAAAAATCTTCTTAAAGCAAGAACTTTTATACTAAATTCTATGTTTTAATCCCCATTGGCATAATTCATGCAATATCGGAATAAAAGATTCTCCTGTTTCTGAAAGAGAATATTCGACTTTAGGAGGAATTTGCGAGAATTCTTTTCTTATAATCAGCTCATCTTTTTCAAGTTCCTTTAAAACAACACTCAAAGTTTTATGAGAAACCATATTTAAATATCTCTGCAAGCTGTTGAAGCGGATAACTTTATGTCTGTATATCGCATATAAAACCGTAAGTTTGTACTTCCCGCTAATTAAAGACAGTGTGTAATTAAATCCTGTTTTATCAAAGCTTTCAACTTCTTTTAAACAATCTTTTTCTTCTGAATTCATAATACGCTTCTTTCTGCAAGTAAGTTACCTTTTTATCCGTACTTGAATAAATTACCATAAAAATTTAACATAATAAATATCAAAAGACAAGAATAGCAGAATTACAAAAAGGAGAATTCATCTATGTACAATTTTATTTACGACATCCCGACAAGAATTCTATTTGGAGCAGGACAACTAAATAATCTGCACAAAGAAAAATTCCCCGGCAAAAAAGCTCTAATTTCGATTTCAAGCGGTCACTCCATTAAAAAATACGGATACCTTCAAAGGCTTGAAGAACAGCTTGAAAAAGCAGAAATAGAATATGTATTATTTGATAAAGTACGCCAAAACCCTACCGCACAAAATGTTATGGATGGAGCCAAACTGGCAAAAGAAAACTGCTGTGATTTTGTCATATCTCTTGGTGGAGGCTCTGTTATGGATTGCGGCAAATGTATTGCACTTATGATGACAAATGACGGAGATCTCTGGGATTATAGCTTAAGCAAACAGGGCGGTAAAAAAATCCCACAGAATCCTGCGGCCCCGAATATTTGTATTACAACATCAGCAGGAACAGGAAGCGAAGTAAACGCAGCAGC
>DBGCOP010000021.1:0-1013 GCA_048360435.1 Candidatus Limenecus sp.
TTCCAAATTTCCGGGACAATCAGAACCACAAATATTGTGGCAGATATTCCCATAATCCTCATCATATCTTTTATGTCTGACGTATAATTACTCAACCATATCCATAGACACATAAGAATACAACCTTGTAAAATCCACCATCTTTTTTTTATGAATTTTGTCTGCTCATACAAAAATTCAAAATAAGATGTTCTATGCGATTGTTTCGATAAAACCGACTCTGACAAAATATTCTGACATGCTTTTACTGTTTTGTTCTCTGCTTCAGCCCTTACATACTTTTCTTCAATCTCCTCTTTATATTCCTTTATTTGTTGCTTATAATTCTTCATCTTTTTTCACCTCCAACTCTTTCATTAAAAGTTCTTTTGCTCTTCCGATTCGATATTTTACAAGAGAAAGTTTGATATGAAGTAATTCTGCAATTTCTCTTTGCTTCAATTCCTGAAAAAAATATAAAACTGCCGTTTCTCTAATTTCTTCCGGTAACTTTCTCACTGCCTGTTCAATAGTTAATCGGACTCCTAGCTCTTCTACATGATTTTTACTACAGTCCTCTGATTTTAGCAGTTCCTCTGATGGAATATCTTTTTTCTTTTTGTAATAATTTTTAACGGTATTTCCGGCAATTGTATAAAGATAATTCTTAACTTTTCCATATTCTTTATATCTATATAAATTGGAAAAGAAACATGTAAATACTTCTTGTGTCAAATCCTCAGCCTCATAGGGATCATAGATATGTAGCAAACAATATTGATATATACTTGAGTAATATTTTTTGACCAGTTTTTCACACGCATCTTCATCTCCTGCTCTTGCTAGATGTACTAACAAAGAATTAGTTTTGTATTCCATTCGCAAATTTGCCTCCCTCTGTTTTCTAAATAATATAACAATCCTACTATAAAAAAAGTTAGGATTTTCTTTTGTTTTTATTTATATTTTTCTAAATATTCTTCCAAACATAAATTTTCTTCTTTCATTATTTTAGCGACAGTCGTTCCAACATA
>DBGCOP010000022.1:0-95291 GCA_048360435.1 Candidatus Limenecus sp.
AATGGACTTGAGCCAGGTTGAAACACAGCAGAAAGCTTGTGACACTGAGATTGATTCAGTGAAGAAAGTTATGGACAAGAACATTGAAAGAACTTTCAAAGTATTTTCTTAATACAAAAAAGCTTTAACTAAAACAATCGCACACCCAAACTTGACTTATTTATTTGATTACACAAAAAGGCGCCCTGAAAATATGCAGTAAATTTTTTACCGTATTAACAAGCCGCCGTTTTTTTTTGTTTTGATTAAAAATTGTGTCTGATGCCTTTGGGGTCAACGACCTGAATAACTTTTATACTAATAATCCTCACACCCCAGTTTACGGTATAGTTGTCACAGGTTTCAACAGCCTGCTCAAGAATGGTTTTTAGCATTTCTGTTTCTTGCTCGGGGGAGGAATTCTCGTCGAGTTCTGTTTCGAGGATTCTTTTTTGCAAAATCCCGCAGACAAGCTGATTGATTGCATCAAAAAGATAGGCAACTTCATAGACAGCCTTGTAGGGATCTGTTATTCTGTAAACTGTTTCTGCTTTGACTTTGAGTGTGTTTTTGCTTTTTGTGTAAAACACCCTGTCGTCTTTGGGCAGCAGGAGTTTTTGTTCACAGACGGGGATTTTTCCGTTGTTGATAAGTTTTTGAGGTCCGTGAAAATTCTTATGCTCAGGGCTGTCTATGCCGTGGAGTTTTTCAAAGAACGGAATCAAAAAATGAACCCCGGGTCCGAGCAGCCTGTGAAATTCTCCAAATCTCTCGACAACGGCTTCTTCGTCTTTTTTAACAAAAACAACGGGGAAGAAAAAGCTAAGGTTCATTTATTTTAGATCCCCTCTTGGCGTAATGAGATTTTCTGCGCCGGAATATAAATCTCCGTCATGAAGTGTGTATTCCAGCCCTGTGTCGTCAATAAAGTTGTCGACGTACATAATCTTGCCTTCGATTCTTTTGATTTGAACCACACGTCCTTCGGGGATATCTTCATCCGCATAACAAGCCCTGGCTTCCCATTCTTTGCCTGAAACAGAAACTCTGCCTTCTGTCAGGGTGACTCTTGTAAGTGCTGTGGCTTCCTGATTTGTATATTTTGCTTTGAGTTCTTCTTCTTCAGCTTTTTTTCTTTTAATTAGGAGCAAAGTTATTATTGAAGCCATAAATATAACAAGCATTACACCGATAATGCACCAGAGCTGCCATAGATTAATAGTCATATAAGCCTCCTAACACTGAGACTATATTATATAAAAATAAACTTTGTTTGACAAGTCACATGAGGGTTGTTTTGCTTGGTGACGTAAAGATATTTTACTTTTTCTTGAATATTGTTCATTTCACTGCTAAAATCAAGTGATTGATAGTGTTAGTTTATTAAACAGGAGACGGTTATGAAAAAAATGTTAACAAAAGCACTTATGCTCGTTGTCCTCGCAGGCATCAGCTGTACTTGTGCTTTGTCTGCTTCGGCTAAAGAATACACAGACCTTCCAAAAGATCACTGGGCTTATAAGCAAATCCAGATTTTGACAAATTTTAACGTTGTTGTCGGATATCCGGACGGAGCATACAGACCGGACGCAAACGTTACAAGAGCAGAATTTGCAACAATGGTGGTTAAAGCGTTTAATCAACAAAACGCTGAAATCAAACAACCTGCAAAATTCTCTGATGTGAAAGAAAAAGACTGGTTCTATGGAATGGTTCAAAGAGCGGTTATGTTTGACCTTTTGAAAGGAAATCCGAACGGAAGTTTTGATCCTTACGGAACGGTTTCTCGTGGACATGCAATTTCTACAATCACAAACGCTTTGACAACAGAAACTATTTCTAACGCAAAAGCTGTTGAAATTCTTGAAAACAGCTATTCTGATTATAAAGAAATTCCTGACTGGCTTATCATTGCGGCAGGCAAGGCTGAAATCCTCGGAATGGTAGTGAAAGCTCCGGGAGAAGAAGGCTTAATCAATGCCAACAGACCTGCAACAAGAGCAGAACTTGCGGCTTTTCTTTGCAAAATGCTTGAACAGGCTAAACTCAACCCGAATGCAAAACTAAGAGAAGCAATGAGTCCGAGAACAGCAGACGGAATCGTTGTCAACGCTGACCTTGAAGGATATGTTGCGACTATTCCTGCCGGAACAGTTATTCCTGTAATGGTTTTGAACAAATCAATCACCTGCAAAAAATCAAAAGTCGGTGACGAGTTCCTTTCAAAATTGCCGAAAAATATCATTACAAAAGAAAGATACCTTCTCCTTGTTGAAAATGACCCGCTGAACGGAAAAATCACCGATGTCAAAGTGGGCAGACTCTTCATCAGAAACGGCAAAGTTGACATGGATACTTATACAATTACAACCGACAAAAATCAGACAGCAGCTTTCTGCGGTACGGCTGTTGGCGGTTACAGACCGGAAGGTTTCTGGAAAACCCTTTATCTGAAAATCTTTAAAGGACACAAAATTCAGATTAAACAAGGCGATATTCTTAACCTGAAACTTAACAAACCTGTCAGAATCGACCTTACAAACGGAATGATTCTCGAGTAGTTGAAAAATAATAAATTAATGACCGGCGTTTAAAAACTCCGGTCTTTTTTTATTAAAGTTTTTGCGAAATAAGCCGATTTATAAAATACATATAAAATCGGAGAGAACTAATGCTTTTTAAACGCAAATGCAAAATAACATTCATCGCCCACGGCGCAACAATCTATACGGAAGAGAACCGTATCTGTGACAAGGAAACCCACCCCCCGTTGAATGAAATCGGTCAGGAAGAAGCCGAAAGAATAGCTCAGTGGATTGTCAGACGTTCGCCTCAGGTGGACAATATCTATACGGGTGCTGCACTCAGCTGTGTGCAGACCGCACAGTATATCTCAAAAGCCTATCAAAAAGATTTTGAAATTCTTCCGGAACTTCGCAATCAGGAGTTTGGAATCTGGAAAGGTCTCAGCTATGACGAGGTCGAAGAACGTTACCCCGAAATGTTGAAAAAATATCATGAACTCACCTCGAGCTATGCTCCCGAAGGCGGTGAAACTCTTCTCGAATTCGATGAACGTGTTGAAAATACAATGAATGATATCATAGAAAAAAACCTTACAAAAAGAATAATTGTCGTCACCCACTCGAACTTTATCAGAGCGGCTATAAGAAACGCTCTTGAAATTCCGGTGGAAAACCAGAACCGTGTGTTCATACCAACAGGTTCTGCTACACAGGTTAAGTATTACAAAGGCTGGAATATCCTGATGTATTCGGGACACCTTCCTCTGCCTTAAATAGTTACAAAAACAGGGATAAAGTGCGTATGAAAATTGAAAAAAAAGCGGAAGCGGCTGCGATAAAAAACTTACAGTCAGTGCAAAAAACAACTGAAACAGAAGTCGAAGCCTCAACAGTGAATATAGAATTAAATTCATCTTCAACCTCACAACAGGCTGAATATCTTGGAGATAATACGGGTATGATGGAGCTGACCGCTCAAATAGCGGATGCTGCTGAATCTCTGTCAAAACGCAAAGTCTTTGCTCTGAGTGCTCAGGCAATGAGCGCGTTTTCAAAAGCGAGCGGAATCATGAGTGCAGTAACATTGAAAATTCAAAGCTATTCTGCTAAATATGAAGCGATTCTCAACAATCCGTACCTGAGTGACAGCGAAAAACAAAGCAGACTCAAAGAACTTGAATCAAAAATTAGTGCTTGTCAGCAGGAAGGTGAAGCAAAAATCAAAGCACTGGTTGACGTCGTTTATACTCTTGAGGCTCTTGTACCTGTCTTTAGACAGTGTGAAAAAGCCGGCATTTCAACAAACGAAATTTCTGCAATGCTCAAACAAATGCTTGCAAATGTAAGCACCCGGCCTTCGGAATTTTCAGAAGTAAAAGACAGCGAATCGCTGGATGAAGCAATGAAAAACTCCTTGAGCGGGCTTCTTGGTGAAAATTCACAAACAAAAATGAAGGAGTATATTTCGCATCTTGAACAAAAAATCTCAAAAAACGAGTCTGAACTGAAAAATCCGTCAATCACAAAAGAAGAAGAAAATCGCCTGAAACTTGAAAATGCCGTCTATAAAACAACAAAATCTCTGTTTGAGAGTTTTGTTTCAAAAATGTCATGAGCTAAAAAACATCAGCGTGCAACTCTGCCCCACCAGCGGACTTCACCTATTACGGCAAAATCAAAGTTGATTTCCTGAGACAGGTCAATTTCGAAACTTCTGTATTTGTCATTGTCCGAAACAACTCTGATTGTGTTTGGAGGAATTTTTTGAAGCCTTTTTGCATAGAGCTGTCCTTCGATTCTGACACAATAGATTTTCCCGTCGTAGATTTCTCTTCTGGAATGGTCGATTAAAAGACTGTCACCGCCTTCGATTGTCGGCAGCATGCTGTCGCCTTGTGCAAAAATCATTTCTGTTCGTCTTGGGTTGATTTCAAGATCGTGTGCGAGCTTCTTGCTGATAGAATAGCTTGCGGTTTGTTCTTCGTTGTAAACCGTGACACCATAGCCCATGCTTGCAGCAACTCCGCCCAGAACGGGTATACTTATGCAGTCATCAGTAACAGCAGGAACGTTTTGCCGCTTTGCATTTGCAAGGTCAAGATTAAAATGGCAGTTGAAGTGTTCATTGAGCTTTTTGAGTTGTTCTTCGGTGAGCTCTTTGTTTTTAATTTGGTTTGCATATTGCCTGCTTACGTCAAGTGCTGCGGCAATGTCCGTGTAGCTGACTTTTCTCTTTAATTGACCTGTAATTTCTTCTATAAACTTGTAAAGTTTCATCCAAGCACCTTTTGTATTTTTGTAAACTAGCTTGACAAATGCAAAGCAAAATTCTATACTGTGTAAAGTAGATTGTCTTTACATTGTAACATAAAAATATTTTTAGTTTACAAAATGTAAACCAATTGTAAACATAATGTAAAGTAATGAAAGGATGAAATAATTAAATAATTAGAAAATGGCCTGACAAAACAGCTATCAAAAATGGGAGAACATTACATAAAATAGTTAAAAAAATGGCCTGACCCCCGAGATCAGGCAAAAATATATACTTCTCTATTAATTTAACATGAAAGAATTTTTCTTTCAACAAATTTATTTAAAAATTATGAAAAAATTTTTACTTTACACAAAAACCCCCGAAAATTCACGTCTTTTGGGGATGTTAGACAGGGCGATAGGAGGTCTTGTGGAGAATGAAATCTGTTCATACTGCAAAATTCGTTTTGATGAAGAAGAAAAACGAAAAAAATGTCAAAGCGGTAATTATTGCAAAAGCCTTATTTTTCAAGGTCTGGAGGATTTCGACACAGATTCTGCCACAGATAAGGACAAAAAATGAAACCGTATTTTTCTCATGACATATTTGCTCGTGAAAATTTAAAAATAAAACGACTTATGAACAAACACAAAATGGAGGGCTATGGAATCTTCTGGGCACTTGCGGAGTTTTTGCACTACAATTCGAACAAAATAGATATTAGTGAAATTGACCTTCTGGCTTCTGACATGGGCGTAGAAAAGGAGAAACTGGAGTCTGTGATTTATGATTTCAATCTTTTTACTGTCAGAAAAAATACAATTTCATCAAAAAGGGTTGCACAAAATTTAAAACTTCAAAAAGAAAAAAGCCAAAAAGCCAGAGAGTCCGCAATGAGAAGATGGAAGGCTCAAGGCAGCGATAGGAGTATAAAAGAACCTGATGCGGACGCATTGCAAACGGATTGCGAGCGCAATGCTATAAATAAAAAAAAGAAAGAAAAGAAAGAAAATGAAAATAAAGAAAATAAAAAAAAGAAAGAAAGTGATGAAAATTTTTATGGAGTTTTGAAAAATGTCTTTCTTTCTCCTTCAAATTTTTCTTCTCTTTCTGTTCAATGTGCTGACGACAGCCTTTTTCACACAATTGTTGATGAACTGTCAGAGAACATCGCACTTAAGAAAGAGAAACCATACGAGCTTGAGTGTCCTGACTTGCATTTCTTGAGGCTTCAAAAATATTTGAAACAAAAACTCACAACCTCTCAAAAAAAGAACACTTCTGCTGTGAGTTCTGTTAAAAAGACGACTGATTACCTCGAGCAAATCAAGCATGAGGAGGGTGTTCCGCCGCCTGCGGAATTTTTCAGGAGCAAGGAGAATTTACTAAAAAAAATAATGGAAGAAAAAAATAATGCTGACAGATGAACAACAAAAACTTATCAAATTTGTGTTTGAAGGCAAAACCAATACAGAGATTGCAGAAAATCTCGGTTACAGCCCGAATACGGTTAAGAAAAAACTGAAATATATTTATAAATTTTATAAAGTCGAAAACAGAAAGGAGCTGTTTTTGAGAGCAATAGATTTAGAGAACTAACCTGTGATGAGCCTTGAATTGAGGCTTGTCAACTCCTCGATAAACCCCCGGGGCGTAGAAACAATGACCTGCGCTCCGTTTTCTTTTAAAAATTCCGTGTCTTTGTAGCCCCAGCTTACGCTAATGCAGGGAATCCCGGCATTTTGTGCGGTTTGTATGTCTACTTCAGAGTCGCCGACATAGACAGTTCTCTCAGGTGCTGCGTTCAGCTGTGTCATGACACTAAGAACGCTGTCAGGTGCGGGTTTCTTCTTTACTTTTTCAGATTCGCCTATAACACATTGAAAATTGTTCGGGAAATATTTTTTACACAGCTCTTTTACTGCAAGGTCGAACTTGTTTGAAACAACTGCGGTTTTTATTCCCGAGGCTTCGAGTGTATTTAAAAGCTCTGGGATGCCTTCGTAGGGCTTTGTTTTGTTATACATGTTTTTTGCGTAATCTTCTTTAAAGTATGCCAGGCACTCTTGGAAACGGGGATTTTTTTGACCGTCTTTAAGTGAACGTTCAATGAGTTTTTTCACTCCGTTTCCGACAAAAGAGCGAACCTCTTTGAGGCTTCTTTTTTCACTGCCAAAGTGTTCAAGAGCACGGTTTGTGCTTTCTGTTAAATCTTCGAGCGTATAAAGAAGTGTTCCGTCAAGGTCAAAAATTACTGTGTCTATCATAGAATTATTTTAACTCAAAAGTGTTCGAGAAAAATTCACTCTTTTTTCAAATAATCCGAGAACTTTTTCTTGTGCACGGTGAATCCGCACCCTTCGTGAAGCTCGGCAGGGTAGGGGATTTTCGGCATGGGATATTTTTTGCACATGGCGAGTCTTTTGTCATAAACAGAACAAAGCCCTTCTTTTGTGACATATTTGCAGGCAAAAATAAAGTTGCCGAATTCGTCCTTTCCTTTGATATAAAACCGCTTGTATGCAGGGTAGAGAAACTGCATGATTTTGAACTCTTTTTCAGTGTAAGTGTCAAAACTGTACATGTAGTTGCAGCATTTCCCGCATTTTTTGCACTCTCCGGTGATTTCATATTCCGTTTTTTCGGGTACAAAATAGGATAAGAACTCCCACCAGAGCGATTTTATGAAACTTAGCATATTTTAATTATAGCATTATAATTTTAGAAAAGACTTTTTATCGCATGCCATGCTTCAGGGAAAAATCCGCCATATTCAAAGTTCGAAGCCGGAACAATGACTTTGTCTCCTTTGTTGAAAGTCGGGTTTCCGTAATCTTTGTAATGGTGTCCGTCAGGAAGCTCGCCCCAGGTGTAATCTATGGGGTTGTATTTGTTCAAGATTCCGTCAGGGATGTTGTACATCTTTTTCAGCTCTTCTGCCGTGACTTTTCGTTTCGGCTGAATCATTACATGTCCTGAATATGGGTCAGCAGAGAGCGTGGCTGTTGCTTTTTTCTCTTTTGCGTTTGTTTCGTATGTTTTTTTGATTTTTTCGTTGGAATATGCTGTGTTTTCAGCGACATCTTCTTTAGAATAATGATATTGTGCAATTACAGAGTTTGGAGCTTTCGGCTCTTTGTCGATTTTGTCTCCGACCCCCTGGGGTTTGTTTGAAGCAATGGGGATGTTGATTTTTTGCCCTGCTTTTATGTCATCCGCGTTTGTGATTCCGTTCGCTTTTTTCAAATCTTCAACGGAAACGCCGTATTTTACTGCGATTTCAGAAAGTGTTTGTCCTGATTGAATGGTTACTGTGTTTGGCATAGTCTGCTCCTCTTAAAATGTAATATAATTCCTCAATACACATGAAAAAACATTTTCTTTCCTAAAATTGCCTGTTTTTTTAATTTTAAGTAACAATTGTTAAGTTTCTGTTTACAAACTGACAAAAAAAAACATTTTGTTTTTTTAGTGTTATAAAATATTAAGTGAAAACTGTGGAGGTCTCGGACGGTGAAGGATAACAAAACATTTGAAAAAGTTGAAAAGAATGAATTAAAAAGAATTGAAATAAGCCAGCTGCCAAAAGAAATACCAAACTTCAAAAACTCTTTTGAATCAAAGGATTCTGTCATAAAAAAATGGCTCACAGACTGGATTTGTTCAGGCTTTAAAAAAGGACAGCTTAAGGAAAACACCCTCTTGCCCAAAAAGGCTGACCTTGCATATTATCTTGGCGTGAGCGTCGGCACGGTTCAAAATGCAATCAGGTTCGTCGAGGATACGGGACTTCTTGAATCAAAACAGAGAATCGGCACAGTCATAAGAAGCGGACACGCTGAAAACCCTTTGAAAGCAAAGAATCAGATTTTTAGAAAAGCTTCATCAAAACGTGAAAAAGTCATCACTCTTATCAAAAAATATATAGCCGACAACGGAATCAAACCCGGTGAGCCTCTTCCTTCGGCAAGAGCACTTTCATCAATCATCGGAAACTCCACAAACACAACAAGACTCGCGCTGGACTTTTTGTGCTCCACAGGTCTGATTGAAGCAAAAGCATTTCGTTCAAACGAAGCAAACTGGATTCTGAAAAAAGAACCCGAATTCAGCGAAGAGGAAAAAGAGATTTTTAAAACAGAAACCCTGAGCAGCAAAACCCTTGTTGAAAAGGTAGAAAAAGACCTGAAAGAATATATAAAAGCCAATTATCAAGTTGGCGACAAACTGCCGGCGCATTTTGAGCTGTCAGAAATTCTTAAAGTGAGCGTAAAAACAGTGCATGATGCAATGAGAGCACTGATTGAAGAGGGAATTTTGCTGGCAAGAAGAGGCAGATACGGCACAACGATTATAAAAATCCCTGATGACAATTTGCTCCAGCCTGTGAATGAAGTTTCTATCTGTGAATCCTCTATTAAAGCAGCATCAATCTTTGCGAAAGCCGAAGATGCCGCATTTTACAGCTATCAAAAAATCGAGAACACAATCAAAAATTATATCCGAGACAACTTTGAAGTTGGAGATAAAATCCCGTCAATGGACGCTCTTTCAAAAGAATTCGACGTGTCGAGCAATACGGTGAGAAAAGCACTCCAAAACCTTGCAAAAGAGGGATATGTAAGCTTTTCAAGAGGACGTTACGGTGGAACCTTTGTCACTGAACTTCCTGAAAATGAAACGCAGGAAACTTTCAGATGGCTCGCTGTCAGCCCGAATTACACAATTTCTTATGAGAACTAAAATAAAATGTCCCCGATATCACCTGTTTTTTCAAACATAGCGGCTTCGTTTCCGAATTATAAATGGAAAAAAAACGGCATGTCTGCTCCTCCCGTTCAGACTCAGACTGCTCAAAGCACAAGCATAGATTTTACAAAAGACTTTCCGTGGCTTACAGACAAAACCCTCAAAGCCTCGCTTGAGGCATTGGCTAATATCAGCTTTTCGGAAGAAGACATAAATTATCTTGCTTCAAACGAAATCAGAGTGCCTTTCAAAAACGGAAAAGAAGCAGTGGATTTTATTAAGGACAAAAATGTCAGAATCATTTTTGACAAACCTGCTGACAAAAACATCCATGCCCAGTATGAGTTTTCAACAAACATAATCGTAATAAACAACCGTTACAAAAAATGTATGGATTTTCCTGTGATAATTGCAATAGCAGAAGCTATTCTGCATGAATGTTCTCATGCGTATGACAACGACGGCGAAAGTTCTGTACAGGAGGAGTTAGACTGTCTGGGGATGAATGCGGTTTCACACCGTGCTTTTCTAAAGAGGTACGGGAACCTGTTTGAAAACTCCGATGCTCCGATAATAAACGACGGAGTCAGCGTATACGCAAAACTGTTTTTTGACCCTGACCCTCAAAAACAGAAACTTATCCATAGAGTCCGTGAGAAATACGGATATTTGACAGCCGGCGACAAACTGCATCCTGCCGGAAAGATTGCACGCAGCGTGAAATATCTGAGCGAGAATTAGCCCGGATTGCGTGTATATCATACACGTGAAGAAATGTGAAGCTGAAAAGTAACGATTTTGCGAAAAAGTAGCAAAAATTTACCTTTACATGTTTTACAATTATAGTATTTGTAGTAGCGAACTTGTGAATAGTGTGATATAATTATCACAATAAGGTCAGGGTTTGATTTCATATAAATTTTTACTTTTAAAAAGGAGGCGCTATGTCTACTAAAACTGCATCAAACAAAACTAAGGAACTCAAATCAAAATTCAACGATGAATTTGAAAAGTATTTGAAAAGACAATGCTTGAAAACAACATTCAACGGTCTGGAACTTGAAACTTTCAGCTGGTACAAAAAAATGTTGGGTTTAGTATAAAAAAGAGGGTTAATCCCCTCTTTTTTATTGTTTAAAATACTGCTTCGAAAATATCATCCAGCGGTTTTTTTGGCGGAGGAGGCGGAGTTTTTTCCTGCGGATAGCCTATTGCGAGAAGAGAGACGACTTTGTCTGTTTCATCAAGGTTGAAGATTTTTTTGAACTCTTCTTTTGCAATAATCGGCGCACACATCCAGCAAGAACCGTAACCCAGTGCATGGGCGGCAAGTGACATGTTCTCGATTGCTGCTCCCATTGAAAGGATTGAGGAACGGTTGTTGTATTTTTTTAGCTCTTTTCCCGTTACCCCGTTTTTTTCTAAAAGGCTCATTATTGTTGACTTTCTTGCTTTTTCAACAATTACCATGACAACAGGCGCATCTTTAAAAAACATTGAATAATATCTGTACCCGCTCATTTTTTGAAGGTCTGTTTCGTTTTTTATGAGGGATTGAACTTCATCAAAACGCTCATGTACAGCTTCTGTCATCTGTTTTTTTATTTCCTTGTTAAAAACAGCAATGAATCTCCAGTTCTGGTTGTTTGTCGCACTTGGAGCGAGCCTGCCTGCGTCGGCTATTTTTTTTATATCCGACAGAGGGGGTATCTCTTCCTTGTATTTTCTGATAGTTTTTCTTGTATTAATTACGTCAAAAAATTCCATATAAGGACCCTTATAAATGAACAATCACACAAAATATATTAGACACATTTCTTATATTCTAATCATTTTTTCTTTACTTGTAAACCATACACTTTTTGCTGACCCTGCGTTTTCAAAAACACAAAAAACATATCAGGCTCAAGTACAAAATGACGGTGAGGAGTTTGTGCTGTTCATTGTTGACTTTTCAAACAGTATGACAGAAAAACTTCACGGTACAAAAAAGATTAATATGGTTTTGGATACAATGCAGGAGCTTTTGCCTAAAATTCCGAAAAACAAACGTGTGGGACTAAGGGTCTACGGCCATAAAGGCGGAGGCTTTATGCCAAACGCTGCGTGTAAAGCCAGCTCTTTGATTGTTCCTATGACAAAAGGCAGTGCCCCTGCAATTCAAAGTGCGCTTTTTGCTCTGAAACCAACAGGCTGGACACCGATTACATACTCTTTGAAACAGGCTGTGAACTGTGATTTTGCGGGAGTCGGCGGTAAAAAGCGCATCATCCTTCTTTCTGACGGGGGAGAGAACTGTGACGAAAGCCCGTGTGACTATGTTATGGAGCTTACACAAACCAGACAGGATATAATAATCGACGTCATTGCTTTTAATATTTACGACCAGGAGGCGAACAATCAGTTGAAATGTACAGCTCTTGTGACAACGGGTAAGTTTTATACGGCGAACACGGCAGCAGAGCTTATGCAGAGCCTGTCAAAATCTCTCGGCGTGTCAAAAGAGGTTCAGGGGGTTGTGATTACGCATTAGTGGCAAGGGAACATGTTTTTGCTATAATAAACCTGTGACAACAGGGGAAAATAGGAATGTTCGATTCTTTATCAGATAAATTACAGGAAATAATCAGAAAAACTTCAGGCACAGACAAATTGACAGAAGAAAACATGTCGGATGCGCTCAGAGAAATCAGACGTGCACTTCTTGAAGCCGACGTAAACCTCAGAGTGGTGAAAGCTTTTGTTGCATCAATCAGAGAACGTGCCGAAGGCGAAAAAGTCGTCCAAGGCGTTGACCCTGCACAGCAGCTCATAAAAATAGTAAACGATGAGCTTGTAAAACTGCTTGGCGGTCATAATGAACCTTTGAATCTGAACGGACATCCTTCTATTATAATGATGCTCGGGCTGCAAGGCTCGGGTAAAACTACTTCGAGTGCGAAACTTGCAGTGAAATTGAAAAAAGAAGGTAAAAACCCTCTGCTTGTTGCATGTGACGTTTACAGACCGGCTGCCATTGCACAATTGAAAACGCTCGGCGAACAAACGAATACAGAAGTCTTCACAATCGAAGGCTCAACCGATGTCAGAGACATTGCCCAGAAGGCTTTGCAATATGCAAAAGACAACGGCTTCAACGTGGTTATCCTTGATACTGCCGGAAGATTGCAGATTGATACACAGATGATGGCTGAGCTGCTGATTCTTGACAGACTTTTGCAGCCGCAGGAAAAACTCCTTGTTATCGATGCTATGACAGGTCAGGAGGCTGTGAACGTTGCGGAAAACTTCAATGCACAGCTTGAAATAACAGGCATGGTTCTGACAAAACTTGACGGCGATTCCAGAGGCGGTGCTGCTTTGAGCGTTGTTTACTGCACGCAAAAACCGATTAAACTGACAGGCGTGGGCGAAAAGCTCGATGCTTTACAGGACTTCTTCCCCGACCGTATGGCGACAAGAATCCTCGGTATGGGCGACATTGTCTCTCTTGTTGAAAAAGCACAGCAGAATTTTGACGCAAAACAGGCGCAAGAACTCGAAAAGAAAATGAGAAAAGCCGAATTTTCTTTTAACGACTTTTTAAATATGCAAAAAACCATGAAAAATCTCGGCTCAATTGACCAGATTCTCGGTATGCTTCCGATTCCCGGGCTGAAAAAAGACGACAGACAGATGATTGCGCACGAAGGTGAAAAACAGCTCAAAAGAATTGAGGCTTTCATTCAAAGCATGACGCCCGAAGAGCGTGACAATCCTTCGATTATCAACACAAGCCGAAAAAAACGTATTGCAAAAGGCTGCGGAATGGAGCTTCAAGAGATTAACCGGTTCATCACACAGTTTGAACAAATGAGAAAAATGATGAAGGGCTTCACTCAGGTATCTGACAAAATTAAATCAGGAAAAATGAAAATGCCCAAACTCCCGAAAGGCTTTGGCTCAAAGGGCAAACTTCCGTTTTAATCAGCTTTTGACACGTAATCCATAATCTCTTGTATCAACCTGTACAATTCCTGGCGGCTTTCAAAGTCTGCCTGTTTGATTGTGCTGACATCTCTTTTCTTGAGACCTTCAATTTTTTCCAGTACATCTGCTGATATCTCAAAAATGGAGGGCTCTTGTTCTGATTCTATTTTGTCCAGATTGTTGAAGAAGTCATCGTAGACATGGTTTTTGGCATTTTTTTTGCCAAGAACATTATTCATTTCATCTGCAATATTTTGTTTTCTTTGTGTAATGCTGGATTTTGGTGTTGATAAGGTTGAAATAGTGGTTTCGTAAAAAGTTTCAATTTTATGTGTCGGATAATTTTGTGTATCTGCTAATTCTTTTTCAATATCTTTTTTAAGATTAATAAGTTTTTTCTTTTTGTCTTTAGCTTTCGGGTTTTCCAGCAGACTTTTTATCTTATTTATTTTATTCTGCCGTAAAAGCAGTTTTTCTTCTGCTTCAAAGGCGGTTTCGTTTGCGTAGGTTTCAAATTTTTCTGTGCTGATTTTTAGCTCTTCGAGAGTCTGTTTAAATGTGTTTACAAGCTTTTCAAGTTTCTTTTTGTTTTTGACCTCTTCAGGCAGTGTCAGTTTTTTTATTCCGTAAACCGCATAAGCAAAAACAGCAGCAGCTGCACCTGCCGAGACGATTGCTCCCACAATTTTTGGAGCTTTGCTTTTCGGTTTTTCGGGGTTTGGCAAAATGGGCTCGGTTGTTGCCCAGCCGTGGTCGGTTTTTATATATTGCGGGGTAATGTTTGAAAGGTTTGAAAGCGGCATGCCATGCTCCATTGAGGTTACTCTTTTTTAAGACCGGTGAAGAAATGTTTTTGCCGTTTTTAGGAGCATTTTAGGTAAATTTTTTACATAAATATATAAAAATAAAATGGGCGGAACCATTAAGATTCCGCCATTTATTTTATGTTTATATCATTTTGATTTCTTTTTCAACAATTGCAAGCACTTTGTCGAGATTGGCTGCGTTTGTGCCTGCACCCTGAGCAAAGTTTGGTCGTCCGCCGCCTTTGCCCTCAGTTGCCGAGGCAATTTCACCGACAATTTTGCCTGCGTTGATTCCCTTTTGGACAAAATTGTCTGAAACCTTAACCATGATAAAGACTCCGCCGTCTTTTTTCACCGAGCCTACAACAATAACGCTGTTGCCCAATTTGTCAGAGAGCTTTTCAACAAACTCTTTAACCATTGCAGGTTCAAAATCTTCGATTTTTGAAATGAAGAGCTTTCCGCCGTTGATGTCTTGAGTTTTGCTCAAAAATGTTGAGAATTTTGCGTTCGCAATCTCTTTTTGAAGCTCAACAGTGCGTTTTGTGAGAGTTTTGTTCGTTTCAATGAGCTTGTCTACACGCTCGCCGATTTCAGATACCTGAGACTTAAACAGGTGAGCGAGTTTTTCGGCTTCTTTTGCTCTTGAATTGAGGAAATTGTAAGCAGCATCGCAAACAACAATCTCAATACGTCTTGAACCTGCTGAGATTGCTGATTCTTGAACCACTTTAGCCAGCCTGATTTCAGCTGTGTTTTTGATGTGTGTTCCTCCGCAAAGCTCACGGGAAATGAAGTTTCCGTTTTCGTCTTTGATTCCTACAACACGGACTTTGTCACCGTATTTTTCGCCAAAAAGTGCCATTGCGCCGCATTTTTTGGCTTCTTCAGCATCCATAACATCTGTGTGTTGTTCATAGCCTTTTGAAATCCAGCTGTTTAAAATTTCTTCGACCTGTTCAATTTCAGAAGGAGTCATTGCCCTGTCAAACGAGAAATCAAAACGGGCTTTGTCCGGTTCAACCTGCGAACCTGCCTGTTTTACACCGCTGCCGAGAACTTTTATCAAAGCTGCTTGCAAAAGGTGGGTTGCGCTGTGGTGGGAAGTGACCTGTTTTCTTCTTGCTTCATCAATTTGAGCGCAAACATCTGCACCTTCTTCAACCGTGCCTTCTTTGATTTCAACACGGTGAGCGTAAAGATTGTCAACTTTGAAAGTGTTTAAGACTTCTGCTTTGAAGTTTTTACCCTCAATTACACCCGTGTCGCCGACCTGACCGCCGCATTCCGCATAAAATGGTGTTTTATCAAGGATTATGTCCACGGTCTCGCCTTCGTCTGCGGAGCTGATTCTTTGTGCATCTTTAACCAGTGCAGCGATTTTTGCTTCGCCGCAGGTTTTTTCGTATCCGGTGAAAACAGTTTCGCCTTTTTCTTTTTCAATGTCTATGTAAATAAGGTCGTCTGTCAGGATAATCTTTTGCGCAGCGGCTTTGGCGCGTTCTTTTTGTTCTTTCATGCAGGCTTTGAATCCTTCTTCGTCCACCTTGATTCCCTTTTCCTGTGCAATTTCAACAGTCAGCTCAAGCGGAAATCCGTATGTGTCGTATAGTTTGAAAGCATTTTCGCCCGAGATTTCTTTTGAACCGTCACAAAGCAGGTCATCGAGAAGTTTTTGTCCTCTGTCTAAAGTCTGTTTGAATTTTTCTTCTTCTTTTTTGATGATGTCTTTGATTTTTTCTCTGTTTTCGTCAAGCTCCGGATATGCTGATTTGTAGTTATCCACAACAGTATCAACAATGTTGTAAAGGAAAGGAAGCTCAAGCCCGAGCATTTTTCCGTGACGAAGTGCACGTCTCATAATCATACGAAGAACGTAGTTTCTGCCTTCGTTTCCGGGAACAATTCCGTCAGAAATCATAAACGAAACACATCTTGCGTGGTCTGTGATGATTCTTAAAGAGATGTCTGTTTTGTCATCCTGTTTGTATTTTTTGCCCGTCATTTCACAAACTTTGTCTAAGATAGGCGTCAAAAGGTCTGTTTCAAAGGTTGAGGTTTTTCCCTGAACAACCATTGCGATTCTTTCAAGCCCCATACCGGTGTCCACGTTTTTCTTTTCAAGCGGAGTATAGTTTCCTTCTTTGTCTTTGAAAAGTTCTGTGAAAACGAGGTTCCAGATTTCAACCCAGCGGTCGCATTCGCATGTTGCAACAGAACAGTCGTCGCAGCATTTCATATCTTCGCCGAGGTCATAGTGGATTTCAGAACACGGTCCGCATGAGCCTACGTCAGACACAGGACCCCAGAAGTTGTCTTTTTTGCCTTTTCTGAAAATTCTTTCAGCAGGGATTCCCACATCGTTGTGCCAGATGTCAAAAGCCTCGTCGTCGTCTGTGTAAATTGTGATGTAGAGTCTGTTGGGGTCAAGGTGAAGATAGTTTGTCACAAAATCCCAAGCCCAGGGTATAACTTCTTTTTTATAATAGTCGCCGAAGGAGAAATTGCCCAGCATTTCAAAGAAGGTATGGTGTCTGGGGGTTCTGCCCACGTTTTCGATGTCAGAATCTTTTCCGCCTGCACGGGCGCATTTTTGACAGGTTGTGATTCTTTTGGGGTCATAGGGGCATTCTTCGTAACCCAAAAAGTAAGGCACAAACTGAAGCATACCGGCTGTGGTTAAAAGTACAGTCGGGTTGTCGGGGATGAGTGATGAGCTTTTTACTATTGTTGATTGATGTTTTTCAGCGAAAAACTTCAAAAAAGCTTCTCTGATTTCGGTCCCTGTGAGGGGTTTATGTTGTGTTTCTGACATACTAATCATTCCTTTTTCTTTTAGTTGTGTATGTCTAAATTTTAATATAAAAACAGAAACAGGACTATAATATATTTCTTAAAAATTTTGCCCTGTGCCATTTTGTCGGGCCGAATTTCTTTATCGCCTCAACGTGCTGTGCGGTGAGATAGCCTTTGTTCTTGTCCCAGCCGTATTGCGGATAATCTTTTGAAAGTGCTTCCATAAACTTGTCACGCGTAACTTTCGCGAGAATGCTTGCTGCTGCAATTGCTGCTGACTTAGAGTCGCCTTTTATGACGCATTCCTGTTTTATGCTGAAATTTTTTATGAGCTTGTTTCCGTCTACAAGCACTTTACAGCTGTTTCCGATAAGATGTTTTCGAACATCCAGACAAGCCTGTTTCATGCAGTCTAAAGAAGTATTCAGGATATTTTTTTTCTCAATATCTTCGACACTGCCTGCTTGAATCGAACAGACAGCACATTGAATTATTACCTCAAAAAGCTCGTTTCTCTGCTTTTCGGTTAATTTTTTTGAATCGTTTAAATCTGCAAGCAGCCTGAAAAGCTGTTCGTCAAAATATTTAAAACACACAGCTGCCGCAAAAACAGGGCCTGCACCGGGTCCTCGTCCTGCTTCGTCCGTGCCGATTATGAAATCATCACCTTGAAGTGACTCTTTGTCAAACGCAAAAAGTTCTTTAATTATGCTCGGCTTTGGTGTTTTGGTTTTCTTTGTTTTCGAAATCATCCAGAGTAAATCTTCCTATTCTTCCCGAACGAAAATCCGTCAAGACCATTACTGACGCTCTTATTATATCAGGTTCGGAATTTTTTACAATCCAGTTTCTGCTTTTTGCAACCTGCGAAAGCGAAATTTCGTCCGTGAGGTTGTAATATTCTTTGACTTTTTCGGGATATTTGAGAGCAAGAATTTCAAGAAGCTCTTGTGCAACTTCCTCATTTTCGTAAGCATTTTCGCTTACAGAGTTTACCATGGCGAGCTTGCCTGCTTTAATCTGGTCTTCCTGCTTTAAAGGGATAATCCCGGGTGTGTCAAGAAGGTCAATTTTCGGGTTTACTCTGACCCACTGCTGCTGTCTTGTTACACCGGCTTTTGCGCCCACTTTGGCTTTACCTTTTCTTATGAGCTTGTTGATTATACTCGACTTGCCCACGTTCGGCATCCCCACTACCACGACACGTGCGGGTCTCGGGAGCAGTCCTTTTGCCACGAGTTTGTCGATTCTGGGTTTTGCCAGTTCAACAACCTTTTTTTCTATCAGGGAAATGTCATTGTTTTTTGAAGCACATGAGGCTATCACAGGGAAGCCTGTTTTTTCTTCGTAATATTTTGTCCACTCTTTTAGAGTTGTTTCGTCTGCAAGGTCTGATTTGTTCAAAACTATCAGTCTGGGTTTTTCGCCCAGCAGTTTTTTTATATCGGGATAAACCGAGCTGTCGGGGATTCTTGCATCAAGAACTTCAATCACAACATCAACAAGGTTGATGAGTTCTTTGAGCTTTTTTTCTGCTTTTGCGATGTGTCCCGGGTACCAGTGGATATGTGCCATAAATTGTCCTTGTATAATTATAAATAAAGCGGCAAATGTTTAATGTTTGCCGCTTTGTGATTTTTTGTTTGAAAAAAAGATTATCTTTTTTCGATTTTTTCTTTAATTCTTGTAGCTTTACCTGAACGTTCTCTGAGGTAGTATAATTTAGCTCTTCTGACGTCCCCTCTTCTGACTACTTGAATTTTTTCAAGTCTCGGAGAGTAAACAGGGAATACTCTTTCAACACCAACACCCTGGAAAGTTTTTCTCACAGTGATAGTTTTGCCTACGCCTGAACCTCTCTTTTTAATGATGATACCTTCGAAAGCCTGAGTTCTTTCTTTGTTGCCTTCGATAATTCGAACGAAAACTTTAACAGTATCGCCGGGGTTCAATTCAGGCAAACTGCTGTTTTCAACATGTTTTTTTCCTAATGCTTCAACTATCGGATTCATTTTTTTATTCCTTATATTTAATCTAAGCCTAATCTGGTTTAGTCTTTTCGCTTCGAGCTTTCGAAGCTCTAAGACTCACTTTTTAAACGTGTCCTTCATATTTCGTCCAATTTTTGCTGTTGATTACGAAATTTTCGGACATTTTAATGACAATAAATAAATCTTAATAAAAACATAATTTCTTATCAAGTGTTTCGCTTGAGTAATCTAAACATTTGTTAATCTTTGTTTATAAATTGCCGCCCTTAATGTCTGTTTTATTTTCTCAATCGAAGTATCGATTTTCGAGATGTCGATGTTTCCTTTTTCAGCTTCTTCAACGAGTTTGTCAATAAGAGAAAGCGTTTGAGAATCGGCATTTCGGAAAATAAACATGTTTATTCCGGCTTCGATTCCGAGCGTGCACGCCTCAAAAGATGAAAAACCTTTTATTCCGCCCATAACCATGTCATCTGAAATCACAACCCCTTCAAACCCCAGCTTGTTTCGAAGATATTTTGTGATTACATTTTTTGAAATCGAAGAGGGTAAAGCTTCTTTTTCAAAAGCCGTAAAATGAATGTGCGCTGCCATTATTGCCGGCACAAGCCCTTTTTTTATCAGAGCGGCAAACGGTTTTATGTGTATATTTTCAAGCTCTTCAAGACTCAAATCGACTACGGGCATAGCCTTGTGTGAATCAATTGATGTGTCTCCGTGACCCGGAAAATGTTTGCCCACGGGAATAATCCCGTTTTCAAGATAGGTTTGCGCTGCCGCAGAGCCGAATTTTATGACCTCCTGTGCGTTTGAAGAATACGCACGCCCGGCTATAATCGGGTTTTCGGGGTTTGTGTTCACATCCAAAACAGGCGCAAAATTCATGTTTAAGCCAAAATCTCTCAACTCACGGGCAATCTCTCGTGTTTGTGATTTTACAAACTCGATTCCTTTTTTCGCAGAATCTTTCGCACTCAGGTATTTTGAACCGTTGTAAATGTTCAGTGTGCGCTCTACTCTTCCGCCTTCCTGGTCGATGCTCAAAATCAGCGGCTTGTCTTTTTGTTCATAGCTTTTGAGCGTTTTAACCGCAGCTTTGAACTGCTCTTTTGTTTTTATATTTCTTGTGAAAAAAATCACTCCGCCCAGTCCGTCTTGTACAAGCTTCAAAAATTCTTCGGGCGGGTTTTCTTCCTCATATCCGAGAATGAACATAGAAAGGATTTTTTTTCTTAAATCATTTTTCATAAAAAATATTTTACATCAAACGGATGAGTGTCTGTAATTTTTTTTATTATAGAATATTATATTAGCAGGAGTATATTTTTATAGCCTGAGGGCGGAGAGTTTAAAAAAAATGAAAAAAACTTTAGTTTTATTGCTTGTGGGATTGATTATTTTTTCAATGGCGTCAAAGGATTCTATGGCGGCTAAACGTTCTAAAAAATCAGCAGGTGCAATTTCTCAGGAAGAAATGGTTAACATGGCTGAAACAATTGATAAACTCACAAGAAAAGTTTATGCAAATTCTTTGTTCTCACCTCAGGACAATTCGAGCATGATTGAGATAAAAATCAAACTCGACAACCAGATGCTCGTTGCGCCCGATGTTTCTCTTGCGCCGTTGTATTATAAAGCTGCAAATCTTTACAAAGCCAGAGAATATAAACAAGAAGCAATTGATTGTTATAAAACAATACTTGAGAATTTCCCCGACACAGCACTTGCTCCTAAAGCCAGACAAGCTTTAGAGGCTATGGGTGTGGCTGTTGTAGATCCGAATGCTGCTCAAGAGGACGGCTCAGCCACAGGTCAGGCTGCCGACACTCAGCCTCAGGAAAATGCTCAGAGTGATGCTCAAGCTGAACAGCCTCAAAATTAGATGAATAACCTGTTCTTATAACCTAGCTCCCGTGTCTGATTCAATTTGCGGAATTTGAGGTTAGTATATGTCTGCATACACAATTATGGAGACTGATTATGCCGCATTTTGAAAATTCCTGCAATGTCAAACATTGCGACAGAAAATTGACCAAAGAAGAGCTTATCAGGGGGATAAGATTTAATATTGCAGCGGAATACGAAGCTATTCAGCTTTATGAACAAATAAAAGAATCAACGGACAACGAGCTTGTGCACACGGTTTTGACGGATATTGTCAATGAAGAAAGAGAACACGCAGGCGAACTGTTCAAGCTTTTGATTACGCTGGACCCTGAGGAAGCAAAATATTACGGCGAAGGGGCACACGAAGTTGAAGACATGATGGACGGAAAAAAGAAACCAAGATAAGGAGAAAAAAATGACACAGGTGGAGAGAACAAAAGAAAATTTAGAACAGTGCAATTGTTTGAAATGCCCTTCTTATACAACCTCTTGCAAAATAAAAGAAATGCCTCACAACCTTGTTGATATGATGAAGGGGCTTGAAAACGTTGAGGGGCTGGAAAATCTCTTTTGTGCTTATACAAAAAGCAGATGTATAGACGAGGACAAGGGCTGTTTGTGCAACGTTTGCCGTGTGCATGACAAATATGACCTCGAGGACGGCCACTATTGTATAACTGACGGCGGATATTAACAGGCACGCCGTGTCACGAAGTGTCCTGAGTGTTAAAACTTAGACACATAGTGTCGTACATAAAAGTTCGGGTCATCTTTCAATGACTCTTTAAGCTCTTCCCACTCTTTTTCAAGGGGAGAGCTTTCCCTTTTTGAATGGTTAGCAAGAATCATCGCGCTTTTTTCTCTGATTGTGTAATCACGAAATTTACATGTGCGTTTCAGAATCGAAAAAAGCCTGTTGTCAAAAGGTGCGTTGCCATACGCCAGCATCTCAAGACACCAGTAAAGGTTAAAAAGCTTTTTTGTGTAGCGGTTGCTTCTTTTCAAACGTTCCAGCTCTTCAAAAACTTCTTCTATCCTGTTGTATAGCTTTTCAAAGAAATATTCTCTGTAATCAGAACCTTCAATCAGTTTGGGAATTGCTTCTATCAGCGTACGGCAGATGTTGGGGTTTATGTCGTTTATACCCTTCAAAAAAGAATCCATAGCATATTTGTTTTGAAAAAGTTTATTATATTTTCCGTTTAGTATAATTTCGTTCAATTTTTGTGCTGTTGATTCCCTAACGATGCCGTGGTGCTCTGTCAGATGAAACACAAGCAGCTGAGCTTCTTCAGGAGTTTTCAGCTCCTTGATTTTCAGTATGCAAATCTGCTTTTTTACATCATCTTCGCCTCTTAGAATCTCAAAAAGCTCCTCGTGAGTGAACTCTCTTTCACAAAATTCACACGCTTTTTCTATATCATTTATTATTTTAATCTCTTCTGTCATAAACAGTAATATACCATAATCGGGGCTTAAAAAAAGGCTGTATGAAGAATAAAATGACACAGAGATTGAGAAAGGGACAAAACCGTGAGAGAAATTGTAGATTTTATGAAGGAACTTCTTCTTTTGAAAAAAGAAGACAAAAAACTGGTCGGGCTTACGAGCTTCAAACGTGCAAGAAAGCCTGTAATTCCAAAAGCAAGAAAAAAAGTGAGCAAAGAAGTTAAGCTTTCTGACCTTATGAGAAGAGCCTGAGGGGTGTTTGGCTCAAATATTGAACAAAAAGTTTTTTTGTTGTAAATTAAAACTTATGTTCGAATTTGACAAGAGAAAAGTCGTATCTGTACTTTCCTTCTTAACAAAGCATTTTTATGCTTTTGAGAGTCTTTTTTACGACTGCAAAAATATAAACTATCCAAAGGTCAAACCTGCTATTTTTGCGCTGTGGCATGCTCATCAGTGTGCACTTTATGCAAACGAAGACAGAGGAACACTGAACGTTATGATTTCAAAGTCAAACGACGGTGATATCATTGCGGCGGCAACAGAGCACATGGGCATAAAAACAGTCAGAGGCTCTCACAAAAAATCAGGAGCAGGAGCTACTTTAGCAATGCTTGAAAAACTCGAACAGGGCGAAAGTGCTGCTGTAACTGTGGATGGTCCGAGAGGCCCTAAAGGGAAAGTTAAAGACGGTGTAATAAATATTGCCAAACTTTCACAGGTGCCTATTGTGCCTATGACGTGGTATTCTCCTTCAAAATGGCTTTTGAAGTTTGATACCTGGGACGAATTCCGTTTTCCTCTGCTCGGGGTGAAAACCATTGCTGTGTATGGTGAGCCGATTTATGTTCCTGCTGATTGTTCAAAAGAGGACATTGAATTTTACCGCAAAAAAGTTGAGACAGCTCTTTTTGACCTGTACCAGTATGCACAGGAAAATTTTCACGAGCTTAGAAAGTAGCTAAAATTTACATTCTACTTTACTATTTTGTAAATCTTGAATTCTGAAGGTTTGATGTCTCCGAAATGAAGTTCTGTTTCAGGCTTTTCGAACTTGACCTCTTTGAATTTTGCTTTCGCATCATCGTATACAAACTCCCCGACAATCATATAATCACAGGGCATTTGAACGGTCTTGTCGTAAACGGTTGAGCCTTCTTTGATGAAACTGTTTGTGAATCCGTCTGCGTTTGTTTCAGAGACTTTTTCTGTTGGAGCCTGATAGTTAGCGACTACAAGAAGAGACTCTTTCAACGGGTCTTTTGAAATCATCCAGCTTACGAAACCATCATTGTCCTGAGTGATAATCTGGGCTTCGCCTTCTCTTGTGAGTTCGTTTTCAAGGGCAAATTTGTTGATTGCGTTGAATTTGTCAAAGAATTTGTAATTCTTTTCTCTGGGCATAGAAACCTCAGCACCTATAACGCTTTCGATTCCTGTTTTTGTGAAGGATTCGTCACCGTCAATAAACATTATAGGACGGGTTGCGTTTTTTCCGCCTGGCAGAAACTTGTATTTGAACCACTTGAACATAGCTCCTCTTTCGCCGAGCTGACCGGGGTACTGGTCGATTGCACGGAATTCACCGTCTTGATTGTTGTAGCTTTTGAGGATAGACAGTGCTCCGTCTTGTGCATTTGGATTTTTTACGTTATATTCCGCAAGGTCGTGGTTGTTGTTCATAATCTCTTCGGGATTTTTTGAGAACTGCGAAATTATGTCGTTGCCCCAGAGAATGTCAAAGTGCATATCTTCGTGATATTCTTTGTAAAACTTATCCCATAGCATATATTCAGCGAGTGTGGCAAAATGCGGAACTTTTTCTTTCAACTCTTTGTTTGCCCTTGAAAGAACGAATCTGGGGGCACGATAGCTGATAGGCACGCCGTCTTGTTCTGAAACTTCATCAACAATGTGGTCAATGTGGTCAACTCTGAATCCGTCGAAGTTGTAATCACTTTGAAGTTTTTTCAAATATTCGATGTATAAGTCGATTACTGGTTTGTTATATTCGCCTGATTCAAGATAAACAAAGTAGTAAGGAGTCTGACAGTCGAGGTTTGCAAAATGTGTAACATCTTCACATTTGAAGTCAAAATGTTTAAACATCGGATAGTCGCCTGTTTCAGACATTCTGTCAAAAACGGGAGTTCCTGCCGAACACCACGCACCGCCCGGTGCCGGCCACAAACCTTCTGAAATCAGTTTTTGGATTGTTTCACCCTGCTTTGTGATGTCATCTTCGCTGTGTTTTTTGCCCGGTTTGAGTTCGTTTATTTCTGCGACAATTTCAGCTGCTCTTTTTTGAATTTTAATCTGCGAAGCTTTTTTCATCATTTCGTCAGAAAACTCTTTTTTCTTCGGTGCAATAATATCTTCAAGCTCGTTGAATATGGTTTGAAAATGTTCGGAAAGGTCGCTTGAACCTTTTTTTAGGGTTGCTTTATAAATGTCGCGGACAATGTCAATGTCCTCAGGGTCGATTTCTCCGTCAGATTTCAGCTTTTGTGCTGCTTCATCAGCAGCGAGTTCAATTTTTTCAATAAGTTCGTTCACGTCATACCAGCGGGCAGCATTCGGGTTAGCCAGCACCATTTTTGAAAATCTTCCTGTCTGGGGCAGAATGTCATAAATCACGCAGTGGCCGGCAAGCTGTGCAAGTTTTACGAACAATTGAACCTGTGCTTTTGTGTCGAGTCCGAGTTTTGAGGTTATTGTTTTGTCCTCGAGATGAGGGCTTACTTCGCTGCTCACAGGCAGATATGCACAGCCGAATTCTCTGGGGTGGAACGGAATCAGGTAGATTGTTGTTCCGAGAACACCGTCTTGAACTCTTCCTGAGGGAAGAATTAAAACCTGTCTGAGCCAGTCGATGAGCTTTCCCGTTTCTTGTGTTTTGTTTCCGTCACCAAGTCCTGCAAGGTTGATTAGTTTAATATTATGCTGTTCTTTTTTTATCCAGTCGCCTGACTTATAGCCGGCTCTTTGTGCCGGTGAAAGCATTTCGTTCTCAAAGTTAAATTCTGAAGTTTCGCTTTTGAACACGTTATTCAAGGCGAATTTTATCTCGAGCCCGTACAAAATTTCCGCAGGGCTGAGTTCCTCAAGTGCCTTTACATAAGGGTAGGGGAGGTATCCGTTTTCTTCAATCAGGCTTTTCAGGTATTCTTTTCGGTCTTCGCTCAGCTCAGCATATCCGTAAAGCTCTTTCAGCTTTTTGAACTCGGAATTTAGCTGCTTATCAAGTTTTTCAGATTTTTTCCCACCAAGATTTTTTAAGAATGAAAACATTGTCTTCCCCTTTTTTATATAAACTCTTGAGGAAATTTTAGCACAAATTCTGATGAGATAAAATAGCGGGTTGTTCGTGAAAAACTTTAAATCTTTGGAAATATAGTTTATAATTAAAAAGTCGAAAAGACCCTGAAAAGATATGGTCAGGTATCATGTTCGAAGTAAGGCGCGACTGTCAGGTACAGTTCACATTTAATATTTATAGTCCGGGCGGCTATCTGCAAAGGTTCAGGTAATCTTTGTTCAATTACAAGTTGAAAAAACATTTTCAGACAGGTTCTGATTATGTTCGTGATGCTTGAGAAACGTTTGCCGCTTAATGAAAAAGAAAGGAAATAAAACTGCCTAATAAAAAATGATAATATATGTTTCTAAGATGTTATAACCCACCACATGTAAAAATAAAATAATACTGCTGATACTGCTATTATTAAGCCGGTTACAAAAAACCACATAGGAATTATTGAAGAATATTTAAGATAAGCAGGCTTTTTGTTTTGAAATTTATCTGTTTTGAAAATAAAAAATTCAATAAGAAAGGCTATGACCAATACAAAAAATAACAGCACTGAAATAGCAAAATATGCACAAGCCCCGTTTAGCGTAATATAAGGGAATTTTATGAAAAAGTGTGTAATAACAGGGTTAATAAAAACAAAATAAATTAAAACAATAACCCCCAAATGACCTAATAAAGAGATTAAATTTAAAGAAATATATTTTTTTAGATTTAATAGGATTTTCATACTGATATTATAAAACAACTAAGGAGAATTTTATGACACTTAACAAAAAAATTGAAGAATTATGGGATAAATATAGTCCAGAAAAAGAATTTGGCAGAGAAATGTTCAATAAAACTATGAAATATCAAAAAAAATACAATTTTAAAACAGATTCAGATCCGAAAAAAGCTACATGGAACAATGAAGCAGATGCATTCAAACACACTTTTATGCAAGCAATATTGTCTATGAGATATGGTGAAAATGTCAGTCATGCTTTAGGCAATAAACACGAAATGGATGGAAGAAGAAATGGGCAAGACCCGAGAGAAGAAAATATGGACTTATGGAATAACGAAATAGGTCGGAAAATAGCTAAAGAAATAAAGAGCGAAATTAAGGGCAAAGAAAGTTCATATTCAAAAGAACAAATAGACGACATTATTGCAGAAAAAGTAGTGCAGAGAATGAGAAAAGGTGAACTTATTACTCATCCGTCGGACCCGAGAAAGTACAAATCTCCTAAACAGAAGTTTGATGAAGAAATCAGAGCAAAATATAGAGCTCTCAAAGAAAAATCAAATAGAAAACTAAATCAAATTTTTCGCAGTTCAAAACCGAATAAAACTTCGGGAAATAAAGGGAACAGCGGCTTGGGCAGGTGGGTGACAATAAATGGCAACCACGTGTTTCTCGATTGATGTCTGAGAGAAAAAAGGCGGTGAAAATTTCACCGCCTTTTTATAAAACCGTTTATTTTCTTGTCTTTTTATACAATTTAACCCATTCAAACAAAAGCTTGAAATCTTCATCAGAATAATCACTAATTTCGGTCAAGAGTTTCTTTAAATTATTGTTGTCTTTTGTCTGTGATTTTGTTCCTAGCAAATCTTCGTATGTTATGTTGAAAATATTTTTTAACTGTTCAATGTTTTTTACCGTTGGTTTTCTTTTTCCAAGCTCAAACTTAGAAATGACTTCACCGGAGGATAATTCCATAAGCTCAGCAAGCCTGTCTTGTGAGAGTCCGAGTGATTTTCTGTAAATTTTTATATTTTTTCTTAATACTTCTTCGATATCCATAAATAAAGTGTAGGTTATTGTTAAATTGTGTATAAGAGTAAATTTGACTAATTTGTAAATAGTCAATATTGACTAAAATTATATTAATCGTTTAATATAATTCTTGTGGCATAAAAAAAGAGGTTAAAAATTAACAACTTAAGCAAACATTCTTTCGTACCTCTTGACGAGTTCGAAGGAGAAACTTTTAAACTGGTAAAAGCTTATAGAGATATAAATGTGAGAATCACAAGCTCTATGATGCTAGGCTTATCTCTTACCTCAGTTTTGGCTGATGAAAATGTTTTGAGACTCTTTTATCTAAAGGAACCGTTCTTCGGGAAAAATGAGACAGAAAATTCCTTGTACCTCGGGACTACAATTTTTATAGACAAAATTAAGTCCAAAGCTTATATCGCGGATATGTTCAATATAAAAAGTGAAAAATTTCATTTACGTTTTGGTTCAGAAACGGACTCGAAAAATATTACCATATCAAAGGGTTATATGAATGGGGCAGAGTTTTCGGATATTTTCCGCTTTATGCACGACCTTTGTCATTAGATTTTTTCTTAAGATAAAGACAGGCTGTGCTTAATTGTTTCCTGTTGTTTTCATAGAGTGTGTAAAGAGCATCATTTTGAGTGCAAGCTGTTTGAATTACCTTTTTTGTATTGATGATTATATTGTTGCTCTTTATTCTAAAAAACTGATTGAGACTGATTCCGTCTTTTGTTTTTATGTTGTGTAGCTCAAAATGCTTGTCCAGCTCGGAAAGAATCTCCTCTGCATTTATAAGTATTTCTAAAAGTGAGTTAGTATGAATTTTGCTCATAAAAAGAATATACCACCTGTTTAGGTGGTATTACATCGTAGAAATGCATTAGGAAAGTTATTATTCTTAAATAATGACAGAAGAACATAAAATAAACATAAAAGAGATATTGGGTCGTAATATTAAAATTGCAAGAGTATGCAAAGGTATTACACAAGAAAAACTAGCTGAAATGGTTGGTGTTCAGCCTTCAACATTGAGACAAACAGAGGCTGGGAAGTATTTTGTAAAAGCTGAAACATTGCAATATTTATGTGAGGCGTTAGAAATTAATCCAACAAGATTATTTTCATTAAAAAACATAACCGGCTCTGAGGAAGAAAAATTTTTGTTTGAAAATATTGTCAAACAACTTAAAGAGTGTGATATACAAGAACTTAAGCTGATAAATAAAGTTGTTTCCTGTTTATCTGTTGACTAATAATAATCCTTTTCTATGGCACCGGGTCATATCCGCCGGGGTTGAGCGGGTGACAGCGGCAGATTCTTTTGATTCCCAGCCAGCCGCCTTTGAAAACTCCGTATTTTTTGACAGCCTGCTTCATATATTCCGAACAGGTCGGGTAAAACCTGCACACAGGCGGTTTTAGCGATGATATTTTTTGATAAATATTTATGAGCTTAATTATCAGTTCTTTAAACATATTACGATTGTAAACAATTTTAAAATCACAGGCAATCCTCTTTTCCCAATTGTTTTTATATATATAAGGAAGTGTAAAAGTGTAAAGGTATTTTATGTACGATTATCTGGTACGATCAACAATTTTTGGTGTAAGAAATGCTGATAAGGTTGTTAATACCGCTGACAAAGGCAGATTAGCAGCTGATGTCGGTCAATTTACAAACGCTTTTAAAACTGCTGCTCAGCTTGACAATTCACTGGGTAAAGGTGCTCAGGCTGCAATAAACGCTATGGGCAAGGCTTCTCAGAAATGTAAAGCTATTGAAATTGCCGGCAAGGGTGCAGATTGGGCAAGCCGACACGTGAACCCTCTTCTTGTCGGAGCGGCAGGATACAGAGTTTTGACTTCTGATGACAAAAAAACAGCTTTGAGACATGAAATCTTTGGAATGTCTGCTATGTTCGGCGGTGAATATTTGATGAAGGAATTTTTCAAATCCAATACAATGTCTAAACTCAGAGCAAAAGTTCCGAATAAATATCTCAGAGTTGCTCTCGGGGTTCTGGAAGGTATTTTGTTTGTTGGCGGTTCTATACTTTCAAGCAATATCGGATATAAACTGAGCGACAAATTATATGGCAAAGTGGGTGAGAAATCTGATAAAAAACCTCAAACCGATGTTCAAACTCTTTTGAAACAGGAAACAGAAAAACTTGAAAAACTAAAAGCAGAAACAAAAATCGATACACCGGTTAAAGAAAAAATTTCAACTGATACAGAAAAACCTCTTGTTGCTTAACAAGAGGTTTTCTTTTATTTATTATCCGTAGATTCTTCCTAATTTTTCTGCAATATCGTCCAGGTTGTAATCTTTGCCTTCTATGTCAAAAAGGATGTTGTCTCCTTGAAGCTGCATTTTGTTCAGGCTGTGAAGTCTGGGCAGTCCTTTTTTGATTTTCGGACTGTCATTAAGATTCAAATTCGGCAATTGAGGATCTTTGTTTGAGAAGAAATTTGCAGACATGTTATTTTCCCTTTATAGACTACTTTTCCTGTTCACATGTTCATGGTCGGCATTTTGTTTTTAAACTTTAATGTTTTTTGTAAAAATATCAATAAATGTTAACAATCTTAAATAAACTCGGAAAGAATAATGTTAGAGAGCAAAAAGCCCTGATTTGAAAGGCGGTAGCCTTTGTCTGTCTTGAGGATATGACCGCTTTGAAGATATTTTTTCAGCGGCTTTGCATATTCTTTTTCAAAGTCAATGTTAAACGCTGAATTTATTTTTTCTGTGATGATACCCTGCCCTTTTCGAAACCCGAGAAAGATTGTTTCCTCGAGGCGTTCCTTTTTGCTTAATGCTTGCAAAAACTCTTTGCTTTCATAGCTTTTTTCATATTCTTTCAGTGTCGTAAAGTTGGAATACCTCACACCACCTATGTATCCGTGTGCTGCTGCGCCAAAACCGTAATATTCCCCGTCTTCCCAGTAGTTTAAATTGTGCCTTGATTCAAAAGAAGGAAGCGCAAAATTGCTGATTTCATAATGTAATAAACCTTCGCTTTCAAGAGTTTCGATTGCGGCAAGGTACATGTCGGCTTGAAGGTCGTCATCGGGAAGCTTTTGGGGCGGTTGGGCAAAAAATGTACAGCCTTCTTCAATTTTTAATCCGTAAAGAGATACGTGTTTTACGCCTAGTTGTGTAATTGTGTTCAAGTCGTTTATGAAGTCGTCAAGAGTCTGGTCAGGCAGCCCGTATATAAAATCCGCACTGATGTTTTTAAAACCGGCTTTTTTTACCCCGATAAGGGTTTGGAGTGCTTTTTGCGCGGTGTGTATTCTTCCGATTTTTTTGAGAATGTCGTTGTTGAAACTTTGAATCCCGACAGAGATTCTGTTTATGCCTGTGTCTTTTAATCTTTTAAGATAGTCCGTGTCAACTGTTTCGGGGTTTATCTCCATTGTGATTTCAGCTTCCGGCAGAAAATTGAAACAGGCTGTAATCCTTGCTATGTCAGAAGTTTCAAGAAGAGAAGGCGTTCCGCCTCCGAGATAGAGTGTTTTTAGCGGTTCACCTTTGTAATAACAGCCGATTTCTTTGAGGAGTGTGTCAACATAACGTTTTTTTGCATCTTCATTTTCGCCTGTGTAGGAGACAAACGAGCAGTATTTACACTTGCTTTTGCAAAACGGTATGTGAATGTATGCACTTTGTGCCATTAGATTATTCTCTGATGAATAAAAGTCTTTTTGCCGTCGGCGTAAGGAGCGACTGTCTGACCTTTTCCGTAAAGCTTGTACTTGTAAATAGTCAGCCCTTCCAGCCCGACAGGTCCTCTCGCGTGGGTTTTTGCCGTTGAGATTCCTACTTCAGCTCCAAGTCCGTAACGGAAGCCGTCTGCGAATCTTGTTGATGCGTTGGCAAAGACTCCGGCAGAATCCACAAGATTCATAAACACTTCGATGCTCTGTTTGTCCTCTGAAATTATACAGTCTGTGTGACCCGAGCCGTAGACATTTATGTGAGCAACAGCATCAAACAGGTCTTTTACCGCTTTTATCGAAACTGTTAAATCTCCGTATTCCGTTGCCCAGTCTTCTTTTGAAGCAAGCTCAAGATGCGGAACATACTCCTTGCATTTTTCGTCGCCCTTGACTGTTACACCTGCTTTTTCGAATTCTATAACAAGCTGGGGAAGGTAGTTTTCAAGCAGACTTTCATGAATTAGAATTGTCTCAACCGCATTGCAAGCACTCGGATACTGGGTTTTTGCGTCAATACATATATCTGTTGCTTTTTTTACATCGGCGTGTTCATCGATGTAAATGTGGCAGATTCCGTCTGCGTGACCCATTACTGGGATTTTAGTGTTGTTTTTTACGTAAGAAACGAGCGAATTGCCTCCTCTCGGGATAATGAGGTCGATATATTTGTCCAGCGTAAGCATTTCTGAAACATCGTTTCTTGTGAACAAAAGGTTTATCGTGTTTTCAGGGAATTGAGGAATCGCTGAAAGTGCCTCTTTGATTAATTTTGTCAGAATAATGTTTGTATTTTGAGCTTCTTTTCCGCCTTTTAAGAGCACTGCATTTGCACTTTTTATTGCAAGAGAGCAAATTTGGGGGATTACATCCGGTCTTGCTTCAAAAATCACTCCGATTAAGCCAATCGGACAGCTGACACGGTAAAGGTCAAGCCCCGTGTCTATTCCCATTGCCCAGAGCTTTTTGTTCACAGGGTCTTCGAGCCTTTTTACATCTCTGATTCCCTGAATCATATCTCTCATCTTGTTTTCGTCAAGCTTGAGACGGTTAAATGTGCTTTTTGTAATTTCTCCGCTTTCAACGAGCGTCTTCGCGGCTTCGAGGTCTTTTGCATTCTCCTGCAAAATAAGAAGCTTATTTTCTTCCAGCTTTTTTGCAATCGCTTCGAGTGCATTGTTTTTCGTTGTTGTATCTAAAGATGCGAGTGTATATGATGCCAGTTTGGCGTTTTGTGCCGTTGTTTCAAGAGTTGTGACCATTATTCATCCCTTTTGTTGTATATATTTAAGCGCAGTATCTCACAATTTTGGCTATTAATCAATCCATTTTTGTATATAATATTCATTAAGGAGAAGCAATGCTGTTTGAAAAAGAAAACAAGCCTCATCACAGGGTTTATAAAATAGGGAATATTAAAATTACCTTTTCCAAAAAGTTTACCTCAAAGACCAAGTTTCTTAAGAAACTATACAATCTGAAATACAGATTGTATAAGACCTTTCTGCCTGAAAGAAATTTGAAAAAATATAAACTGATTATTCCCTTTGGAATGAGCTGTGCTTTTTCAACACGTTTTTTTTATTATTTTAAATTTGACGATTCAACTTTCTGGAACTGGGTCTGGGCGGTTGACCCCGATGTGCAGATAAAAGTGTTTGAACATCCCGAGCTCCTTTTTAGCGGTAACAAAAAGTTTATTCCCCACGGCGGAGGAATGTGGGCTTGTGATGTAACAGGAATGAGTTTTCACAGCAAAAGATTTTATAATGATTTTCTGAAATCAGACGGCTCTTTAGACAAACAAATGCTCGAAGAAGACTTTGAAGAGCTTATGTCGCGTACAAAATATCTGTATGAAAAAACAAAAAAATATATGGCTTCAAAAGATAAAAAACTCTTTGCCTACAATATGCTGAATCTTGACTGTGATGTTCAAACCCGTATAGAAAAAATAAAAAGGCTCTATGACTATATTGAAACAAAAACAGAAAATTTTGATTTTCTTTTGATAACAGCGAGACAAAACTTTGATAAAGTTCAATGTGAAATGTCAAAAACTCATCCGAAAATTTTTGTCCGAAAGGTTAAATCATATTATTCTGACGGACATCAGGATCTTTCAAGAGACAGAATCGGCTGGATAAAGATTTTCAAAGAATTTCAGCCTGAAATCATACAAAAAAGTAAAATCAAAACTGTAAAATTCAACCAGATTGAGCTTAATAAACTGAATGAGTAGTTTATAAAAGAGCAATGTTGTCTCTTGTTATTATTGCATCGTAGTTTTTGTAGCCGAGGATTTTTAGAATGTCATCCGAGTGTTTTCCGAGAATTTTTTTGCAGTCGGAACAATTGTAATTCACCATACCTCTGGCAAATTCATTGCCCCTGTCATCGAGAATGCTGACTATGTCTCCTTTTTGACAGTCGCCTTCAATTGAAAGCACTCCGATAGGCAAAAGACTTTTGTTCTCTTGAGCAAGTGCTTTTTTTGCACCCTCGTTTACGGTTATTCGTGCCTGAATATTTGTTGCGTAGGCAATCCAGCGTTTTTTGTTTGCAAGATTTTCTGTCGGTAAAAATATAGTTCCGAGATTTTCTTCTTCTTTTTCGTCAAAAAGCCGTTGAATAATGTGAGGAGTTTTTCCGTTGGCAATAACAGCCATAGCACCTGAGCGGGTTACTACTTTCATAGCTTCCAGTTTTGTCTTCATTCCTCCTCTGCCGCCGGCTTCGGGGCTTAGGGCATTTTTTGTAAAGCTTTCAAATTCCTCTGTTAATTTTTCAACAACATCGATTTTTTTAGCTTCGGGGTTAATCTTCGGGTTGTCATTATAAAGCCCGTCGATGTCTGACAGAACAACAAGCAAATCAGCATCCAGCTCGCTTGCAACAAGCGCAGAAAGCTTGTCGTTGTCAGAAAAACTGACCTGAAAGGCATCCTGATAAAAATCAAGCTCGGCTGTTGAAACAGTGTCGTTCTGGTTGATTACGGGGATTGTTCCGAGTTCAATCAGAGTGTTGAGTGCATCATGAAGGCTCAAATACTTTCTGCGGTGCGTAAAATCTTCTTCTGTCAAAAGAATCTGAGAGGTAATAATTTCGTACTTGTCAAAACCGTCCTCGTAAATAGACATTAGCCTTGATTGACCCACGGCAGCACACGCCTGTTTTATGGACATACTCTCGGATGGGTTTACACCGAGCCTTTTTGCTCCGAGTCCGACTGCACCCGAGGTTACAATGATAGGCTCTTTGCCCTGTTTTTTAAGCTGTGCAATGTCTTCAATGAATGTGTAAATTCGAGACAGCGAAATTTCTTTGAAATCGTTTCTCAAAACGTTCGTTCCGAACTTGAAAACGATTCTTTTGGCATTTCTTAAATTTTTACGTATCTGCGCATTATTCATACAGAAAATTATACTTAAAAAATGAAATATTTAAAGTAAACGTTGTATTAAAAAAAATTTTTTTGAAGTAATATATTTATTAAAAATCGAGACAGGATAGATTAGAGATGAATGAATTAAAAGATAAAGACGAACAGTATAATGCTTATTTATATAAACATAAACATTCACAGTCAAAAGGCGGATTCGGAAAACTCATAATGAGCCTTCTTTTGACCATAATTGTGCTCGCAGCTGCTGCATTTGCCTATATCGGACTTGCCGGCAAGGAGAATAAATATTCGAAAATGCTTATGAGCTTTGTGAAAGACTTAAACCCTAGAGAACAAAAGGGATTCAGCCTCCCAATTCTTCAACAGCGTCAGAATATATTGATTGTCGGTGTTGATTCAAACGGAGATGCTGCCGACAAATTCAAGGGCACACGCTCTGACACAATGATTCTTGTGAACCTTGACCCTGCTGCTCATTCGATTAATGCAATTTCAATCCCGAGAGACAGCAAAGTCTATCTCGCAGGCGATTACGGAGTGCAAAAAATTAACGCTGCCCACGCTCTGGGCGGAATTGATTTGACAATAAAAACAGTAGAAGACACTCTTGGAATAAAAATTAATAAGTATGTTCTCGTCAACAATGACGGGGTGAAAAAACTCGTGGATGCTTTAGGCGGCGTGCCTGTGTACATTGAAAAAGATATGTACTATAACGACAACGCAGGAAAACTCCACATCAACCTTTCAAAAGGTCTCCATGTCCTAAACGGCGATCAGGTGGAAGGCTATTTGAGATTCAGAAAAGACGGGCTGGGCGATATTGGCAGAACCTCAAGACAACAGTGGTTTGTCAAAGCAGTGCTTGAAAAACTTCAGTCACCTTCTGCAATACCAAAAATTCCCGAGGTTTTGAACATCGCTTCAACATACGTGAAAACAAACCTGTCGCTTTATGAAATGTCTCACATTGCGGCTGCGCTGAGAAACATTGATATGAACGATGTTGAGTTTGCTACTTTGCCGGGTTCACCTTCAAAAAAAGGCTATATAAGCTATTGGATTCTTGACCCTGAAAAAACTCAGGAGGTCATAGACAGAATGGTTTACAGAGACAAACCGGCACCTTCTGACAAAAAACTTGTTGCAGGCATTATGTATGCGTTTGATAAAGAAGAAGAAGCAATGAGAATCAAAGATGCCCTTACTGCTTCAGGTTACGAAGTTAACTGCATCGGAAGAGCACATCTTCCTCATTCTCAAATCATTGGTCACAATGCTGCTGTGACAAGCGATTTCATCAGCTGGCTCAAAAAACAGGTGCCTGAGGTAAAAGGCTCACAGTTTGTCTATGACCCGGTGCGTATGTACTGCGTACACAGCGATTTTACGATTATAGTTTCAGGATCATAAATATGAACGAAGAAAATGTTTTAAAAATAGCAATTCCGAACAAGGGAAGAATGTCAGAAAAAATTTACAACCTCCTGACAAGTGCAGGCTTGAACTTTCCGTCAAAAGATGAAAGAACACTTCAGGTCTCAACAAAGGATAAAAAACACAAGATTATCTTTGTCAGAACAGCGGACATCCCCAGATTCCTCGAAGCAGGTGTTGCTGATATAGGCTTTACAGGCTTTGATATTGTTACGGAACTCAAAGCTGATGTTGAAAAGATTATGGACCTGGACTTTGGCGGCTGTGAAATGGTTGTTGCCGTAAAAGAAGAAGACCCGTATGACTGTACTGCTGATTTGCCTGAACAAATCAACGTTGCAACATCTTTTCCCAATATTGCAAAAGAATATCTCGAAAAAGCAGGCAAAAAACCCAAAATAATCGAGGTCACAGGTGCTACGGAAATTACTCCGAGACTCGGGCTCTCTGATGTAGTTGTTGATATTACTTCTTCGGGTTCGACTTTGAAGTCCAACAAACTTAAAATTATCGATAAAATTCTCGATTCCTGTGCAATTGTTGTTGCAAGAAAGGGGCTTACTCCGGATTTAAGAAAAAAGACAGATACGCTTTTAACTGCGCTTCGCTCAGTGCTTGAAGCAAGAGAGAAAAAATATTTGATGGCGAATGTGCCAAAAGACAAACTTGATGAAATCAGAGAGTTTTTGCCCGGCTTTACTGCTCCGACTGTTATGACAATGATGGGTGATGACAAAAACGTTGTAATCCATGTTGTTGTGGATGCGGATAGGGTTTTTGACAGTGTGGAACACTTGAAGGCTCTTGGCGGACAGGGAATTTTGATTATGACGGTTGACCAGATGGTGCGTTAGAATGAACTATCCTAATCTTGAAAGACTGATTGATATTTTAGAAACCCTGCGAAGCGAAAACGGCTGTGCCTGGGACAGAGAACAGACTCATTACTCTTTGAAAAAGAATATGATTGAAGAAGCCTATGAGGCTGTTGATGCTATCGAAGACGGCGACTGTGAACATTTGAAAGAGGAACTGGGAGACGTGCTTCTTCAGGTTGTGCTTCATTCTCAAATCGCAAAAGAAGAAAATGAGTTCACAATAGAAGACGTAGCACAGGGAATCGCCGACAAACTTGTACACAGACATCCGCATGTATTTGGAGACACAAAGGTTTCTTCAACTCAGGATATTCTTGACAACTGGGAAAAACTTAAAAAAGAGGAGAAAAAACACAGAAAATCCGTAATGGACGGAGTTTCTCGCTCACAGGCAGCTTTGATGAGTGCTCAAAAAATCAGCAAGAAAGCTGTGTCGGTCGGTTTTGAATGGCCGAGTGAAGAATCTTTGTGGGAATGTTTTGAATCTGAAATCAGCGAGTTCAAAGAGGCTTTGAAAAAAGGCGATAAAGAAAACGCAGAAGAAGAACTCGGAGATATGCTTTTTGCTGTTGTGAATCTTGCACGGTGGAACAAAATTGATGCGGAACAGGCACTTTTGAAGGCGAATCGAAAGTTCATGGCTCGGTTTAGAAAAATGGAAGAACTGGCAAAAGAACAGGGCGAAAAACCGCTTGAACAATATTCGTTTGAAGAGTATGATGACCTGTGGAAAAAAGCAAAACAGGCTTTGAAATAAAAGAAGTGCCGGCTGAAATCAACCGGCATTCTTTTTTTTATAGGTTTTGGAGTTATGACATTTTGTTTAATGTGATAAAGTTGTCGAGTTGAGAAGCAACCTGTGCTTTATCAGTGTATTTCTGGTCGATTTGCCCTGCTTTGTAAGTATGTTTATGGTCGATGTATGCCAGAACAGGAAGAGCAAGAGCTGCTGCTATTACACCGATTTTGCCTGTTGTAGAGAATTTGGAAAGAGCTTTTGTAATAAATCCTGCAAGTTTAGCTGTGGGTTTTTTTGTACTCAAAAATTTTTGAACACCTTTGAGCCCTTTTGTAATAACTTGAGCTGTTTTCGGACTTTTGTAAGCTGCATAAGTTACACCTGCTGCGCTTCCTCCGACAAGACCTGCTTGAAGATAAGAAACCGCGTTGTTTTTGAAATGCTCACCCGCACAGTTAAATTTGTTGTTGATAGAACCTTTGTTAGGGTCGAGAAGAGCTGTTGTGATACTACCCGGGAAAATTGTTGTTGCGAAATTTGCCATTTTTAACCTACTTCCTTTTATTTACTTACACGAAAATTTTTAACTTTACACTACCTATGTTTATATAAACAATTATGTTGTTAAAAAATTGCTTTTTCTTTTGAAATTTGCTTTACAAAACTTAATAGTGGTTTTCTTTTAACTGCTTGATAATGAAGTTTTTTTGCGGTATTTTGATTGTGACTATGCACGAGTACAAAAGAGGAGAAAAACTCATGGCAGAAAGAAAATTAGTTGGAACAAACGAAATGTTCAAAAAAGCACTCGCAGGCGGATATGCTATCGGTGCTTACAACGTTAACAACATGGAAATTTTGCAGGCTATTGCAGAAGCAGCTGAAGAAACACGCTCACCTATCATTTTGCAGGTTTCAGCAGGTGCAAGAAAATATGCTAACCAAACTTATCTTGTGAAACTTGTTGAAGCAGCTCTTGCTACAACTACTGTACCTATTGCATTACACCTTGACCACGGTGCAGATTTTGAAATTTGTAAAGCTTGTATCGACGGCGGTTTCTCATCAGTTATGATTGACGGAAGCAGATTCTCATTTGAAGAAAACGTTGCAGTTACTAAAAAAGTTGTTGAATACGCTCATGAAAGAGGCGTTTCAGTAGAAGCTGAATTGGGTAAACTTGCAGGTGTTGAAGATGATGTAAACGTTGATGCAAAAGATGCTAAATATACTAACGTTAAAGAAGCTGTTGAATTTGTAAAACAAACAGGCTGTGACTCACTTGCTATCGCTATCGGTACATCTCACGGTGCTTACAAATTCTCAGGCGAAGCTAAATTAGACTTCGACAGACTTAAAGAAATCAAAGATGCTTTGAAAGAAGCAGGTTTCGGCGATTATCCGATTGTATTGCACGGTTCTTCTTCAGTTCCTCAAGAACTTGTTGAAAAATGCAACAAATACGGCGGAAACCTTCCTAACGCACAAGGCGTACCTGAAGATATGCTCAACTATGCTTCTAAACACGGCGTAGCTAAAATCAATATTGATACAGACTTGAGATTGGCTATGACTTCTACTATCAGAGAGTTCTTCATCGAACATCCTGAAAAATTCGACCCGAGAGAATACATGGGACCGGGCAGAACAGCTGTAAAAGAAATGGTTATGCACAAAATGAGAGACGTTTTGGGCACAGCCGGCCACGCTGATGACTAGCGGATTCTGACGGGTGCGTATCGAAGAGAGCACCCATGTGAGGCAAAACCACGTTTTTGCCGAACGTCAGTAATCCAAGACAGCGGATTCTTAAATCTTAAAAAGCCTTCCTTCATTCAAGGAAGGCTTTTTATTGTGCAAACCTTGAAAAGAACTCCTTCATCATAGCAAAATCACCCGTTGTACCGTCGAGACTGCCAAGCTCTTTCAGGTTTTTGTTTATTCTGTTTTGTTCATTTCTTTGCATAAGATTTTTGAGAAAACTTCTGTAACGGCAGAGAATTTTTTTGAGTTCAAAAGGCTCGTCCTTGAAATTAATAAAAATGTATCCGTCATTCATCACACCGTCAAAAAGCTTATATTTAGAATGTTTTACAGCGGTTATGGAATCAATGAATTCTTCTGTTTCCTTAAAAAATTGTTCATCAAAATTTTTGTAAGGGCTTTCTTCACTGTAAAGTGCTTTTTTTAGTTCTTTTTTCAATATAGTTGGAGTTTTTCTGTCATAGGGCGCATTTTGGCTCATGTTTTCGAGGTTGAAAATTATGCTGTTTTGTTTCGGATACCCGAGAAGTATTCCTGTCAAATCGTGTGAGTGCTTATGCTGCAAGGGGTTTAGGCTTTCTGTCAATGAACTGTAAATCTCTTCTACTGTTGCATCAGAAGAAAGATTCAACCGTTTTGCAAAAAATTCTCTGTGGTTTTCGATTGTGTTTTTTGCCTCTTTTCGGTTGAGCAGCATGATATTTTTGTGTCCATTGACTTTTCGAACAATGGTGTCGAATCCGTTTGTTTTGATTTTTTCCAGATAAATGGCTGCCTCGCCTCCGTTTAAAAGTGTGGGTTTGTGACCTGTTGCTGTCATAAGAAAGGGCGTGAGGTCGTTGTCGCTTTTCAGTGCGGAGATGAGCAGGCTTAGTGTTCGTTTGTCAAAATCCTTTGTCAACTCCAGCCCTTCAAAATTGTCATTTGCGAATTCGTTTACATTCTTTTTCAAAAGTTTTTGTTCCCGCTCATTTATCGGGTTCAGGATGGCTTTTTTGATATTTTGACAGAGCTTTTTAAATAGCAAAAATTCGGGTGATTGGCGCAATTCGGGAGCATATCGAATTGAAGACGGATTAATTATTACCGGTGAGACAGCTTTTTTTATGAGAGAGGCTGCTTGTTTTTGCGCTGCTGTTTTGCTCAGTGTAATCATAAATGTATGAAAAACAGTGAAAGAAAAAATTTGACAGCAGTTTTAAGAATTTTAACAATTCAAATAGCAAAATGCTTTTTGTTTAAACTTAATATATATGATTGAAAAAATAAAAGAGAGAAAAGAGAAAATGATAACACAACCTGTCATTATAAACAGCACAAAAAATTTCATATTTAATAATAAAAAAAATCCCTCCCTCCACTGTGCATCCTCTGTGCCTGTGTTGTCAAAAAGTCATCAAACACCTGTGAAAGCTGCTTATCCGACGAATTATTATCTTGCGTTCAATTTCAAAGCACAGCAAAAAAATGAAGATATAAAAGCATTTGAGGATTTTTTGGATAACTTTTATGAACAGAACAAAAATTCTGATATAAAAAAAATCAATACACAGTTTTTGATTTTTGATATTCCTCTCACGGAATCAAGATTCATAAATAACTCTTTTATAAGAATGATAAGGCATGAGCTAAACTCTTGCCCTCCTATACCGATAGACGAGAAAGCTCTGACAAAAGCGGTTGCTTCCGGTTTTAGAAATGCCTTTTCTATGCTTTCTGACGATGAAAAGGTCAAATATACTCCCGAATCTTTTGTTGAACATATGAAAAAACAAAAAATTCTGCCTGAAAAAATTGCGCTTGCACAAAACAGCAATGAATTGAGACAGGTTCTCAGATATTTTCGTAAAGATGTTTTGATGAACGGCAGTGAGATTGACGAACGAAAACACGAACTTTTGTTTCACAGATTTATGGAGGCTTTTTCTAAGAATTTAAAAGGAAACAACCTTGCTGTTTTTGATGAAAAGGTTCTTGAGAAAATGAAAAACAGACTGAGCGAGGAACCTTTCACTTTTTTTGTAAAGAAATCAGAGAGAATTCAGGCACAGCAAAAACTCAACAATTTTCCTTCTTCAGAAAAATGCGCACAGGATATTTATTCTGATATGAGCGAGAAAAATCTTGCACCGTTTGAAAATCCGAAATTTTATGAGTTTGTTTCACAGAATGATGAAAAGCTGGATTTTCTTTTGGAAAAAATATATGGAGATGCAAAAGACAATCTTGATGAACTTTTTGACTCCTTGCCGATTGATAAAAAACATAAAGTTTTGCTGGCAGACCCCGGTGTTGCGGCCAGATTAGGCGAACTTGGTCGTTTTGTTGAAGACAAGGCAATTGATACAAAGGATATGACTCCTGTTGAATTGAGAAGAAGATTTTCTGACTACCTTGGCACTGAAACTGTTTACAGAGGATTGTATGCAAAAAATCCCGAAGAATTGATTCAAAAACTGAAAAAAGACGGAAATTATGCTTCTGTTTTTAAAGATAAAGGCAGCGCAATTGATGCAATAAGGTATTATCTCGATGTTGACAGAACGGATGATGATATGATTTTCTACCGGATAATGAAAAAAATATCAAAACCGTCACAGGGCAGTGAGTTTTTGTCTGTTTCTTCGGATTATGACATAGCGGCTTCAGTTCCGAGACTTGTGTGCAAAAACGGTTTTCCTGTTGTGGTGATAAAAGCGGATGTTCCAAAACTTTCACTCATAAAACAAGAAAATATGTTTCATGCAATGCAGATTAACCAGAGACACAGGGTTCTTGTTGTGGGAGACAGGAAATTTCCTTATGATACACATATGAAACGTATAGAAATTTTTGTTCCTTTTTATCTTCCGACAGATAAGGCGGAAATTGTAACGGATACGGAGTCTGTTTCTCCGTTTTGGATTGGCTAATAAGAAAAGCGGTTTTCGTATTTTCTTATGTCTTTTAAAACCGTTTCAGCGTAAGCAGCTTTTCTTTTTGAACCGTTATATTTCATAAGTGCCTGTCTGATGTTGCCCTGAGAGTTTTTCAGGTGAGAAAGATAAAGCAGAGTGCCGACTCTTAGGTTCAAAAGCGGTTTTTTCTGTAAATCTTTGTAGAGTTCATTAGAGTTTTTGTATTTTGATGTTATATCAGAGAGTTTTTCGTGATAGATGTTCGGTCTTTGAAACATGTCTTTTGAGACAATCGGAGTGACCTGCATCATACCTTTTGCCGCACCTTTGTTAATGTTTTCCGTAAAGTGAGTTTCTTTTTTCGCAATACAGGCGATGTGTATGGGGTCTGCGCCGTATTCTTGTGCGACTTTTACGATATTTTCGGCTATTTTTGCTGTGTCAGCACCCAGAGCCAGATTTTTGTCTTCTTTCATAATCATTGCGATTATTGCTTTTTTGCGCTTGAGATAATTCTCTTCAGCTTTTTTGACGAGCATTATTCTGTTTGTTTCGGCAAGCTTTTTTTGTGCCGCTTCAAAGCTCAATGTTTTTGATGCACCTGCTTTGTGCTTTATAGGCAGGGCTTTTGTTATGTTCTCGTATGCAATTCTTCCGTCAGAAACAACGAATCCTGTGCCTGCTATACCGGCAAGTTCAATGCCTACGAAGCATTTTCTTGCGGTTTTTTTGACGGGAATTTTTCTCAGCATTTGAATTGCGGGGATGTGTTTTATCATGTTATTAATGCCTTAAATAAGAATTAAAAATTTAAAAGTCTAGTGTACGATTAAAATTAACACCAAGAATGATTTTTTGCAAGTAAAAAAATTGCCCAAAATCCTAAATCATCATATAATTAATAATTATGGAAAATAAGTATAAAAACATTCTGGGGAGAATACCCGGGCTTTTGTCATCGGATGATGATTTGCCAAAAAATTTTGAGAAAATTCTTAATGAGCTGAAAAAAACGATAGATTACGAGTTTGCGTATGTGTGTTATTTGAATTCGGGAAGCGCAAATATCCAGCACAGAAAGGTATCAGAAAAAGCAAAAAACAAACTTGCTCCGATTCCGCAACAGGTTACGCTCATAAATTTCCCCGAGATTATAAAATCAAAACTCTATGACTCTAAAGGGCTTGTGTTTGATGAGAAAAGCCCTGTGTTCAAAGCTGCACAGTTTAATGCAACGGATTCAAACTACCTTATTGCAAAACTTTTTATCAGAGAGACCGTTTTTGGGTTTGTTTTGCTTTCAAGAAGTGCGAAAAAACCATTCACTGAAGATGATTTGAGTCTTGCGAACGCTTTTGCCTCGATTGTTTCTTATACAATAAAAGATTCCGAATTGACAAGCGTGTTCAAACTCCAGCTCAGAGCTTTGCAAGACAGCCTTGTGGACAAGACTCTTGCTTATGCGACCATTAAAAAACAAAATGAAAAAATTCTCGAAGCAGACAAACTCAAAAACGAGTTTCTTGCGAACATTTCACACGAGCTTCGTACTCCGTTGAACGCAATAATCGGTTTTTCGGAAGCCCTTTCAATGAAAATTTTTGGTGAATTGAATGAAAAGCAGGAGGAATATGTCTCTGACATCCATGTTTCAGGGCTTCATCTTCTCGGGATGATTAATGAGATTCTTGAAATTTCAAAAATCGAAGCCAAAGCAGTGAAGCTTGCTCTGTCAAAGTTTAACCTCCAGACTTCGCTCAATGAAGTCACAAACATTGTCAGACCGCTTGCAAACAAAAAGCACATAAAGCTTGAAAAAGTTACAAAAGATTTTCTTGAAATTGAAGCTGACTATCAAAAAATTCAACAGATTCTCTATAACCTTTTGAGCAACGCAATCAAATTCACAAAAGAAGAAGGCAGAATCGAAATCGGTTATACCTTCAACAAAAGCAGCGTAACGATTTTTGTAAAAGACAACGGAATCGGCATAGACAAAAAATATCAGGGAAAAATCTTCGGAAAATTTGTCCAGCTGAACAACGTTTATTCAAAAAAAGAAAGCTCAACAGGGCTGGGTCTTACAATTACAAAAGAGCTTGTTGAACTCCACGGCGGAAAGATTTCTTTTGAAAGTGTTGTGGATAAAGGCACTACTTTCTATGTGAAGCTGCCTTTAAAAGCAAAAAAGAAAAAGGAATCTTAGTTATGAACAGAATCCTTGTAATTGAAGACAACGAAATGAACATGAAACTGATGAGAGACATTCTCACTTCTCAAAACTATGAAGTTGTTACGGCGAAAGACGGTCAGCAAGGGCTGGACATTGCCAATGAACAGGAGTTTGACCTGATTCTTCTTGATATACAGATGCCCGTTGTTTCGGGATATGACTTTTTGCAGCTTTACAAAAAAGATACGCCCGTTGTGGTTGTTTCAGCCTGTGCAATGGATAATGAAATCCAAAAAGCACTCGAACTCGGATGTACGGGCTACATCGCCAAACCGATTCAGATTGTGGAATTTTTGAAAACAGTAAGGGAACTTCTGGGCTAGTCAATAACCACCTTTTTCAAACCCTTTGGTCTGTCCGGATTTTTTTTCAAAATGTTAGCCAGCTCACAGGCAATCAACTGGAGCGTAATCAGTGAACCGAAAATCGCTTTCATCTTACGTTTTGTTTTTATGTAAATATTCAAATCCCCTGCGTTTACGTCTTGAACAGAGGTTATGCAGATTATTTTCGGGTTGTAATCGTTTTTTATTTTTTTGAGATTGCGCACTGCAAATTCTGCGTTTTCTTCGTCGATAATCGCAATCACAATAGACTTCTGGTTTAAAACAGCCACGTGCCCGTGCATGAATTCGCCAAACGGATATGCCATTACGTTCAGGTAACAGGTCTCTTTTATTTTCAATGCCCCTTCTTTTGCAACAGGATAATAGTTTTTGTTTCCGAGAATGGAAATGTTTTTGTATTTTGAAATCAGATGAGCAGCTGTTTTTATCTTGTCCAAATCGCTTTTTATTCGCTCAAGATATGAGGGCAGACGGCGCATTGTGTTCAAATAACCCGAGATGTCTTCTCCTTTCTGTGCCATAGTCTCAAGCAAAATCAACATACAACAAAGAATCTGGGCGGTGAGTGCTTTTGTTGAGGCTATGCTTTCTTCTTTTCCCGCATCGGAAAGAATTTTGTAATCACAAAGCTGCCACATTGTTGAGTTTTGTGCATTTGTGATACAAAGCGTTTTTACACCTTCTTTTTTTATTTGTTTAAGCGCATTTATTGTGTCAGAGGTTTCACCTGATTGTGAAACGAAAATGTAGAGCGAGTTTTTTGTCACAAAATGTTTTTTTTGAAGAATAAATTCTGAAGAATATTCGTATTCACAGGGTATTTGTGCATATTCAATAAACAAAGGTGCGGCTATTGCTGCACAGTTGTATGAAGAACCGCTCGCCACAATCACAATGTTGTCTATGTTCAAAGGCAGATTGAGGTGGATTTTGTTGTCTTCTGTTGTGTATTTGCTCAAAAGATTTTTTACAACAGCCGGCTGTTCAAAAATCTCCTTTTGCATAATTGAGTTAACCTTGTCTGAACTTTTTGTGAAGATTTTTTCAAAATTTTTCATATTTATTAACTCCTGCACACACTATAAACACAAAATAAAAACCACATTATAAATATCGGCTCTATTTTTTTGAAGTTTAATTATATATATATTATAACAGGGTTTTGTGAAGATTGCTTAACATTACGTCGAAATATAGCGTTCTCCGTCACTTTGGGCAATCACTCCCTCAAGCTCAAGCTTTGTTAAAATTACCATAAGCTCTCCAAAATCAATGCCTGTTTTTGCGCAAATCTCGTCAGTTGTCGAGCCGTCTTTTGCTATGATTGAAAAAATTTCCTGTTCCTTTGGCGAGAGTGAGGCTTCTTTTGCGTGGGAAGAGGTTTTGGGCTGTTTTTTTCTCTCAATCTGCCAGTCAAGCGCATCTAAAATATCTTGAGCACAGGTCACAACAGCGGCTCCGTTTTTTATAAGCTTGTAAATCCCTTCCGTGTTGGGGTTTGTCAAAAGCCCCGGCATGCACATAAGCTCTCTGTTTTGTTCAAGACAAAGGTTTGCGCTGATTATGGCCCCGCTTTTGAGTGCGGCTTCGGCGACAAGAGTCCCCTTGCTCAAGCCCGTGACGATTCTGTTTCTGTGCGGAAACCTCCACTGAATGGGCGCAAACGAGGGATAATATTCGCTGAAAATTATGCCTTGTTCGTCTTCGATTTTTTTGTAAAGGTCTTTGTTGGCACTCGGATATACATAATCAAAACCGCTTGCAATAACCCCGATTGTTGAGAGGTTGTTTTTGATTGCAGATTTGTGAGCACAGGTGTCTATGCCGAGAGCCAGCCCTGAAACTATACAGATGTCAGTTCCCTTAAATTCAGAGATGATTTTTGAAAGTACATTTTTTGCGCTTTCGCTGGCTTTTCTGGAACCTACGACAGAAAGCGTGCGCCCGAAATTGCATCTGCTTAAATCTCCCTTGTAAAACAATGTCATAGGCGGATTCGGGATTTCCTTGAGAAGTGCCGGGTAAGCTTCGTCCGTGAAATTTATGTATTTTACGCCTTTTTCTTCAATATATTCAAGACATCTGTCAGGGTCTGTCTTGTCACGTGCGCTTAAAAAATCCGTAATCTGGCGTTTTGTGAGGTTTGTTGTTTTGTAAAGGTCGTCAGCTCCGGCGCACCAAGCCGATTTTGCACTTCCAAAGCTGTCAATCAGCGTTTTTATGAATACACTGCCGATTTTTTCAATCGAGGCAAACGCCAGCCAGTATTTGTCGTGATTTTCCATAGCAAGTTCCTGAAATTAGTCTCTAAAGTTGTTAATGTCAATGATTTTGTTAACCTCTTGCGGTACAAAATACGGGCATGAGTTCCACAAAACAGTGTCCAAAGGCACGTCTGATTCCTTCTGGAGAATCACTCTGTTGCAATAGCCTTTGACCATATTGGTCGAGCCGTCCATTTTCAGGTTGAAATAACCGCAGGACTGACAGATTTTTATTCTGAAACCGTGCTCGTTGAGCTTGTCAGAGACTTCTTTTATTGCATCTACCATACGAATTTGCGAAGAAGAAGAATATTTTTTCTTCTTAAATCTGAACACCGCTTTCACAAGTCCGCTTTCGGAAATTAAATCGAGCTTGCAGCCCAGATTGTTTTTTCCGTCGGTAACAAAAACATCCACGGTCGTAGACTCTCTGTCCACGTCGTCCTTTTTGTTTGTGAGCTTGTCAATAACAGTCCCGATTACAGGCACGTGGAAGAATATTTTCAAAAATGAATATAACGGGTAAAGCATTAAATAAGGCAGGTTTTGGCTTCCTAGTTTTGATGTGTATAAAGAAGCTATGAACGCACAAACCGCAAGCACTCCGCAAAATGCAATTACTCCGTAGTGGATTGCAAAATAATAGTTGTAGCTGAATGTGAACACTCCAAGATAAATCAAAACAAACATCCAGAAGTTCGGAGCCAGTATGTTCATCAAAAATTCACCAAATTTCGGGTTGGATTTGAACAGAAGAGACAAACAGTGCCATACAAGGTTGAGCTTGAATGAAACCGAAGGCTTTCTGTCTTTGTAGTTTTCGATTGATGTAAAAGTTTTTATTAAAGGACAGAACTTTGGAATGAATCCGTTTCTTACAAGAAGAGTGGTATATTTCAGCTCGCTGTTTATGTCTTTAAAATCAACACACTGAATTTTGTCGAGTACTTCTTTTCTGATTATGAACATATCGGAATCAACAACCGAAGCGAGGCCCATAAGCGAGCGTCCGCAGTCGAAAACCCTGTTAATGTAAGAGTGATAAGAGGTCTTTATTTTGTTCAAGAGCGTTTTTGACCTTACGATATAATCTGTTGAACCAATCAAAACGTCTTCGCCATAGAGGTTTGCGTTGATAGAAGCAAGAAAGTTTTCATCAATGTAACGGTCTGCATTCAGAAAAACAAAAGCATCGACGTTCTGATAGGACAAAAGCCCCTCAAGAATCCAAGAAACTGCCTCGTCTTTTCCAACAGGCGCATTTTCACCAACTCTCCAGATTTTTGCTCCGCCGATGAATTCGAGAATATTCGACGAGTTGTCTGTGCAATGGTCGAGAATTATATGTGTTTGAAAGTTTTCTTTCGGATAATTCTGTTTGTTCAAAGCTTCAAGAAGCGGAACAATCGTGGCTTCGTTGTTTCTTGCATAGATTATAACAATCATATTGTTCGGGCGTGCTGCCGCATGGTATTTTTGTTTTTGAAGGAATTTTTTTGCTCTTGATGCTGAAAAAACACATATTGCGTAATATACACAGAAAATTACAGCGTAAAGTGCAAGAATTACCAGTAAATAAATTAAAATGTTAACCATCTCATTCCTCTTAATATATATATGGGGTTTTTGGATATTTGGGGTGATATTAATATTATGACTAAAATTTTATATAAAAAACAATGAAAAATCCAGCTGTTTTTCAAGATTCGTGCTAAATTTCATCCGATGAGAGGACTATGCTGCCTGATTTATCCAATTCAATCCGCACTGCCCTGAAAACATATGTGCATCGCCTGAGAAATAAGAATTTTCTTTGAATGTTCCGTCCGGACAAAGGTAACTTCTGTCAAATTTATCAACGAAACTGCCTTTGAATTTTGAGTCATAAACTCTTGTAACAACTCCTCTTCGGCTTGTGTGTGTTTCAAGAGTTATCACTCTTCCGTTTCTTAAATGGTATGTTTTTTTTCTTCCGGCTGTCACTCCTTTTATGAAATCAGGAAAAAATATCTGTTCTCGGACATTGTTTTTTCCGACAAGATTTGTCAAAATTTTGTCTAACTCTTTTGGATTAATTTCTTCGCCATTTTTCAAAGTTTTGAAATAATTTTCAAAACTTTTTGTCAGCAGTTCTCGTTCGTTACCGAGTTTGTAAATTCTCGGTGGTACGGCTCCATTTTTCTGAGGCTTGCACCTGAAAAAATCCTTTATATTTTTAAGAAGGATTTTTCCCTGATTTTTAAGGTAATTTTTGTTCTTTATTCCATAAACCAGAACAGCCCCAACCCCTATTAAAAGAGCGGCTTCTTTGATATAATTCGGACTTTTTTCTTCTTTTGACTGTTTGAATGCAGGCGTATTTTGCGCCTTTTTCTTCATTGGAAGCGAGGTGGAGTTTTGAGATTTTGAAATGGGGCTTGTCGGTTGAAAATGAATCATAAATTGCCTTTCTTTCACAAAGGTATAAAAATGGTGAAGAAATATTATTGCTTGTTTTAAGGCGGTGGTGCTTATAATTTTAACAAAATTTAAAAATATAAAATTATTCTTCACTCAGACTCAAAACAGCCATGAAAGCTTCTTGCGAGGTGAACTATTTTTCATAATACTGTATTCATTTTTATATTGGTGGGCTGTGACAGTGTAAAATCAACATTTTTCTCCTTAATTTTGTACGTCAATAACACCAATTGAAAAATCAATTGGTGCAGTCAGTTTTTGTTTATAAAGAGTAAAAATTAGTCTATATAAACATGATTGCCGTTTATTGTAACCCACCTGCCGGAGCCGTTTTTTGATGAACTCTTTGAAGAAGAGTTATTGTTTTTAAAAATAGGATATTTTCTTTTTCTTTCTTCTTGCATTTGGTGATATCTGTTTTTTATGTCATCTGAAAGCTTTTGACTGGCAGATTTAGTATCTTTATATTTTCTGGAATCATTTGGGTGTGTAACCAGTTCTCCTTTTTTCATTTTTTGCATTACTTCTTTTGCTATAATATCATCGAGTTCACCTCTCCAGGCTTTTGATTTAACAGCAGCAATACTGCCTATGTCTTTGGCAATTTTCTGGGCAATTTTTCTTCCTTCTGCATTATTCCATTTATCCATGTTTTCTTCACCTGAAGATTGCCCCATTTTATTTCTGCCATCAGATTCATGTTTATCGCCTAACAATTTGCTTATGCCCGCATTAGACTTTAATGCGGTATCTGCTGCTGCAAATGTATGTTTAAATGCATCCGCTTCGTTATTCCAAGCATCGTGTTTTCCTTTTCCTATCTCAAATCCATATATTTTTTGATATTTTTTAGTTTTTGCATAGATTTCAGAACTGTAATTATTAGACATATTGTTTTTTTTATTAGACATTTTTATATCCTTTCATTTTTGTAGTAATTTTATGTAATGAGATTAAAAGATTTAATATCATTAAAATTTTTATGTTTCTTTGCATATCTGAACATAGTATTTTCTTTTTGCAATTTAATTATTCAGGAGGCATTTTATTATATTCTCAATGATTTATTGCAAACAAAAATATATTTAACACTTGAAAATATATGTGATATTTATACAATTTTTTTGTTTACTGCATATTTATTGATAATAATTGCTATTGCCGAATTCTTTTACAGAAAGAAAATAAATTACAAAAAAAACGTTTCACAACATAAGAATATTTATAAAAAAGCATTATCATTTATTGCTTTGTTTTTCTTTTATATCGGATTGTTGTATGAATTATGTTTCATAATACTATATTCATTTTTATATTGGTGGGCTGTGACAGCGTAAAATCAACATTTTTCTCCTTAATTTTTACGTCAATAACACCAATTGAAAAATCAATTGGTGAGAATATGTTTGTATTTCATGAAGAACAAAAAATAAGTAACTATTGAAAAAAAGACATAGTTACACTGCTGCTTCATGCAAAAATTTTGAAATTAAATTGCATTACTCCCCGGCTTAGCTGAATACTGTTGAATTACTGATTTATACAACTTACCGAGAGAGGTATAAACCTCAATATTAGTATAGCCTGATTTTGAATTAATGTATATAGTTAGGACTTGAAATCCATAAAGCCTATTCTTCGCTCAGACTCAAAACAGCCATGAAAGCTTCTTGCGGAACTTCAACACGTCCGACGGCTTTCATACGTTTCTTACCTTTTTTCTGTTTTTCCAAAAGCTTTCTCTTACGGGAAATGTCACCGCCGTAACATTTGTCAAGAACGCTTTTTCGAAGAGCCTTGATGTTTGTTCTGGCAATGATTCTTCCGCCTACGGCAGCCTGAATCGGAACTTCAAACATCTGTCGGGGAATGATGTCTTTCAGCTTTGCTGTGAGTTTTTGACCTACATAAAAGGCATTGTCCTTGTGAACAATTGCGCTCAGCGCATCGACGACCTCGCCTGCGAGCATGATATCAAGCTTCACAAGGTCGGAGCGTTTGTATTCTTTGAACTCATAGTCCATACTTGCGTAACCTTTTGTTCTTGACTTGAGCTGGTCGTAAAAATCAACAATAACTTCGCTCAACGGCATTTCATATTCCAAATCCACACGCACTTTGTCAATGTAGTGCATGTTTATAAAATTTCCCCTTTTTGACTGGCAAAGATCCATGAGCGTTCCGACATAGTCGTTTGGTGCAATTATGTTAACTTTGACATAAGGCTCTTCAATATATTCACGATACTGAGGGTCTGGCAGATTTGCAGGGTTGTCCACAGCCTCCATTGTTCCGTCTGTTTTGTAAACGTGATAAATTACGGAAGGTGCTGTCGTAACAAGCGAAAGGTCATATTCCCTCTCAAGCCTTTCTTGAGCAATCTCCATGTGAAGCATCCCCAAAAAACCGCATCTGAAACCGAATCCGAGAGCGGAGGATGTTTCAGGCTCAAATGTGATTGAAGAATCGTTGAGCTTGAGCTTTTCAAGCGACTCTTTGAGGTCTTGATAGTCTTCGTTGTCCACGGGATAAAGACCTGAAAAAACAACCGGAAGTGCTTCTTTGTAACCCGGAAGCGGCTCGGCTGCGGGTTTTTCTGTGTGCGTGACCGTGTCTCCGACAAAACGCGTAAGCTCTTTAATCGAACACGCCATATACCCTACATCACCTGTTCTCAGCTCTTTTACAGGAACTCTGTTCGGGTTGAGGTATCCCAGCTCAACCACTTCGTATTTGTTTCCTGATGCCATAAACTTTATGCTGTCGCCGACTTTGATATTTCCGTCTACAACTTTGAAAAAGCAAAGTGTGCCAAGATACGGGTCATAAGCACTGTCAAAAACGAGAGCTCTTAAAGGCTTGTCTGATGTGTCCTCAGGCGGCGGAACAAACTTAACTATTGCTTCAAGAATGTCTTCTATTCCGATTCCTGCTTTGGCACTGGCCGGGATTGCGTGTTCCGAATCGATTCCGAGAATTTCTTCAATCTCTTCTTTTACTCTGTCCACATCCGCAGACGGCAGATCAATTTTGTTGATAACGGGGATTATTTCAAGGTCCTGTTCAATAGCAAGATATGCGTTCGCAAGGGTCTGTGCTTCAACACCCTGAGTTGAGTCCACTATCAAAAGAGCACCTTCGCACGCAGCTAGCGAACGTGAAACTTCGTAAGAAAAATCAACGTGACCGGGGGTATCAATCAGATTCAGTTCATATTCCTGGCCGTCTTTTGCTGTATATTTCATACGTGCTGCGTTGAGCTTGATTGTGATTCCTCTTTCACGCTCAATGTCCATTGAATCGAGGAGCTGGTTTTGCATATCTCGTTGTGCAACAGTTCCCGTGTATTCAAGCAAACGGTCAGCCAGAGTGGACTTTCCGTGGTCAATGTGGGCAATTATACAAAAGTTTCTTACGTTTTTAATATTTCTGCTTGTCATAAGTAAAGTATATAGGAAAAAGCGATTTTGTAAAACTCTGCACTTTTAGTCTATATCTTTCAAAAGGACGTTGATATCAATGTCGAGTGCTCTGGCAATGTCGTGGACTACAAAAATGGAAGGAGTTTGCCAGCCGTTTTCAATCGAGCTGAGCGAACGAGCAGACAAGCCAATAGCGGCAGAAATATTTTCTTGTGAAATTTTCTTTCTGTTGCGCTCTGCTCTAATGTTTGCCGCTAATTTGTCGATTCTTTTGTCTCTCATAACTATATGTTAATGTCTTGACTAAATATAAAAAATGAAGTTTAATTCTTATATAAGAAGTAGACTTCATGTTTAAGAAAAAAGTTTCATAAAAAGGAGGAATTATGCCAAAAGAAATTTTGGACAAAAAAGAAATTGAAAAACTCTACCTCGAAGCTCGCCAAAATGTCTACAAATCTTTCAATTCCTTCCAAAACGTGGAATCCGCAAATTCAGAGTGCTTCTTTTCCGCTCTTAAAGATGTAAATAAAAGTTTTGCTGTCGTTGACACAATTATAAAAAATCTTTTGACAATGTCAAACTAATCTGCCCCGAGCTTTTTTTAAACCTGTTTTTCAGATTTTTGAACCCTGTTTGCAATCATGTTTCCCAATCCGACAGCTGCGCTTAAAGCTACGGCTGTAATTGCATAAGTGCTGTATGCACCTGTGTAGTTCTTTGCAAGCTGTTTAAGCTGTTCCGGTTTCAGATATTTTTTTGCCATTTTTATGCCTTTTACAGAGGCTGCTGCTTCTTCAATCAAGGTTGGCAAAAAGGTTGCAAAGGTTATTTTTCCAGCATTGTTTTTGACAAAATCTTTTGTCTTTTCCCAGCCTGATTTCGGGTGGTCTTTTGATTCGGGCTTGACTGTATGGAATAAACTTGCTGCAAACAGTCCCAAACCAACAACAGGAACATTATATGGAGTGAGTGTTCTTGCCTGCTGCATAAATTTCATCAGTTTTGACGAATTGTGATTCAGTGCGTGTCCGAGTTCGTGGAAAACTGACGAATATGCGCCCTTTTCTCCGATATAAGCTGTGTTGTTTTTGTTTACGAAGGCTGCATTTCCTCCGTATTCAAACATTTTTCCGAACTTTTGGGCAATTCTTACACCGAAAGGCTGTTTTTTTGTGAATTGCGTAATCTCCTGTGTCACTTCGTTTACATTTGAGGAGTTTACATATTTTATTTTTACGCCTTTATCGGCAAGACCTGTGTCTTTCAGGGCATTTGACGCATATCTTTTAATGTTTTCTAAGGTGTCTACTTCGGGCATAAGAATTTTCATTGATTCTCCCACCTGTTTAAGTTTGCTTTCAACAGGTTTTGAAACTGCATCGTAAAAAACATAAGCTGACGGTGCGGCAGCAACGGTTGCTCCGATGATTCCGGAGGTAATTGTGTTTTTCTTTGAAGGTTGATAATTTCCCTGTTGAATACTTTGAACTTCCATTTAGACTTCCTTCATAAATTAACTTCACACAGAGATAAAAACATGTAAATAAAAAAAATTGCTACTAAAATTTTATTTAGCAAAGATAATATAATTAACCGAACAATTAATTAACGTTTAGATAAAGGAAAATAATTATGACAGACAAAAAAAGAGTTATACTCTGTATCATGGACGGCTGGGGATTGAACAAGGACTGCACAAAAAATGCTGTTTGTGCGGCAAAAACCCCCAACTTTGACAGACTAAAACAGGAAGAAAAATTTACCACAATCAATGCCTCCGGCGAATATGTAGGTCTGCCTGACGGACAAATGGGCAACAGCGAAGTAGGCCACCTCAACCTCGGTGCAGGAAGAATTGTTTATCAGGATTTGACAAGAATCAACAAAGCTATCAGAGAAGGCTCATTTTTTGAGAACAAAGCCTTGAATGAGGCAATTGAACACGTTAAGAAAAACGATTCTTCATTACATCTTTACGGGCTTGTGTCAACAGGCGGGGTGCACAGTTCTTTTGACCACGTAAAAGCACTTGTGAAAATGGCAGCAGAAAAAGGACTTAAGAAAGTATACGTTCACGCTTTCTTAGACGGAAGAGACACTCCTCCGAAGAGCGCAGTCAACTTCCTCGCTGAACTTGAAGAAGAGCTCAAAAAGTATGGCTTGCCTCAAATTGCTACAATATCCGGAAGATACTGGGCAATGGACAGAGACAACCGCTGGGAAAGAGTTGAAAAAGCTTACAATGCGCTTCTTTTCGGCGAAGGCGAAAAAGCAGAAAACTCAGCTGAAGCAATCAAAGCTTCCTATGACAAAGATGTGACAGACGAATTTGTTGAACCAACAATCACAAATGCTGACCCTGACTCAAGAATAAAAGACAACGATGCTGTTATTTTCTTCAATTACAGACCGGACAGAGCCAGAGAAATCACAAGAGCAATGACTTTTGAAAACTTTGACGGCTTTGAAAGAAAAGCAAGAAGAAACAACCTGTTTTATGTGTGTTTCACCCAATATGACGAAACATTCCCGTTACCGATTGCATTTCCGCCTGAAAAACTCACAAACATTCTGGGCGATGTGCTTGACGAAAACGGCGTGAAACAGTTCAGAACTGCTGAAACAGAAAAATATGCGCATATCACTTTCTTCTTCAACGGCGGCGAAGAAAAATCAGGCAAACTCGAAACCCGTGCACTCGTTGCTTCTCCTAAGGTTGCGACTTATGACTTGCAGCCTGAAATGAGCGCACCTCAGGTTTGTGAAAATGTTATCAACGCACTCAAAGACCCTGAATACGGATTTATCCTTGTCAATTTTGCAAACCCTGACATGGTTGGGCATACAGGTGTGTTTGAAGCAGCTGTAAAAGCCTGTGAAACTGTTGACGAGTGTGTGGGAAAAATTGCTCAGACAGCAAAAGAAAACGGCGTGATTATGCTGCTTACGGCAGATCATGGCAACGCTGAAAAAATGGAGGATGAAAAAACTCACGCTCCGTTTACCGCTCACACAACAAATCCTGTTCCGTTCCTTTTGATTAACGGAAACAACGCTTATGAACTCAAAGACACCGGTGCATTGTGCGATGTGGCTCCGACTATTTTGCAGCTGCTCGGAATCAAACAGCCTGCTGAAATGACGGGTGAGTCTTTGATTAAATAACCCGTTCGGGCTATCAATATTAATAATTGTAAAGTTTACAATAAAAAGTGTCAAAATATATTATTTTGGCACTTTTACTCTCAATACACAACGCTTTTTAGCAATTTTTAAAGAAAAAGGAGAAAAAATGACTATCAACAGATTAGCAGCAAAAACTTTCATCTCATCAATTTCACCAAAACTCAGAACTGCTGCAAGACAAGAGAGAAAAGCTTTAATCGAAGCTACAAAAAAAGATCCCGTAGGAACAGCTTTTGAAGCTGCAAAAGGAAAATTTTCATACGAAAACAACAATAAATTGACAGAAAAATTGAATGAATTGAACAAACAGTTTGCTGCACAACAGTATGAACAGGCACAGGCTAAAGCATTCACAAACAGAATGCCTATTGGTGATGCTGTTCACAAAGTACAGGCTGACAATGTTGTACACGCAAGCATGATTCTCGGTTAATTATATTATTTGACAAGGGAATATATAGTTTTTAAGATAGGTCTATGAATAAATTAGACCTATCTTTTTTATGCAATGAAAAAATCAGACAGACAAATTTTAGAGGGTTGAAAATCGGCGGTGCTGTTTCTTCTCCTTTTGCGGATGAAGATAATACGGGAGCAAACCTCAAAAAACCGCTTCTTGCTCTTGAGTTTTTATTTTCTTCAAAAGAGTTGAAACAATCTCTTGAAAAAGAGAACAGTGCTGACATTATTTCGATTAAGTTTGATATTTCGGAAGAAAATTCCGAGCAGCAGATAGAAAAGGCTAAAGATTTTTTGCTGTCAGAAAAAGAGTTTTTGTCAAAGAAACCGCTGATTCTAAGAGGGGCAAACAACAATGAAATTGACAGAAAATTGATACCTGTCTTGTGTGAATGTGCTCCTTCTGAAGCAATCATTGCTTTTGCGGATGAACAAACTTATGAGGATATTGTCCCCTATGTTGTAAAACATAATCACCTGCTTGTTTTGAGAACCCCTATTGATATAAACCTCGCAAAAGAGCTGAATATCCTTACAACAGACAGGGGCTTGAGCCCTGACAGGATTTTGATTGATCCTGATATGGGAGGCCTGGGTTACGGACTTGATTACGGATACAGTATAATCGAAAGAATCAGACAGGCAGCGTTTGAAGGTGACAAAATGCTCAATATGCCGATTATTGCTTTTATAGGAGAGGAATCATACAGAGCCAAAGAAGCAAAGTCTGACACTTTTTCGCCTGTGTGGGGCAAATTTGAAGAGCGTTCTGTTATGTGGGAAATTTCGGGTGCTTGTGCAATGATTAGCGCAGGTGCTGACATTGTTGTTTTGTGGAATCCCAAAAGTGTTGAAGTTTTGAAAAATATGTTTGAAGGGCAGGAATAATGGAATTAACGGGTTTACAGATTTTTAAATTTCTTCCTGCCGCAAAAAAAGCAGAAGGAACAAACTGCAAACAGTGCGGATGTCCGACCTGTATGGCATTTGCGCTTAAACTCGCCAAAAAACAGGCTGATATTGAAAAATGCCCTTATATTCCTGACGAACTCAAAGAAAAATTCTGTGAAGCATCAAAAATTCAACAGCACGAAATTGATCTCGGCTTCGGGGTTAAAACAGGCGGAGAAACAGTTATGTTCCGCCATGACAAAACTTTTGTTAACAAGACGGTAATTGCGCTTGAACTTGATTGTGATGCAAAGGACTTCTTTGATAAATTAGAAAAAATAAAAAATTTTGAAATAGAACGAATCGGAGAAAAATTCAGGGTTGATGCGCTTTATTTGAAAGGCAAACCGTCAGAAAAACAGGAAAAAAATCTGGAAAGTCTCGAAATTCCTATTATTAAAGAGGATGACGAAAGACTGATTTGCGCTGAGAATTTTGAACAGCTTGAAGAGCTTTCTTTAAAATCTCCACAAAAAGAAAAGATTTTGAGCCTTGAGTTTGGTAAAAAAACAATCGCTCAGATTATGAATGAGCTTACATTCATCAGGCGTGCAGCTATTTTAAAACGATACGAACCTTTTACATGGCCTGTTATGGTTAAACTGCCCGATTCTTTGAATGTTTTTGAAACCTGTGCAGCTGCTTCATTTTTGATTTGCAGGTATGCGAATATAATTGTTTTGAAAGAGTTTAATGAAGCACTTTTGGCTACAATTTTTACACTGCGCCAGAATATTTATACAAACCCTCAAAAACCTTTGCAGGTGGAGGCTAAAGTTTATGAATTCAACGAACCGTCGAAAGATTCTCCCGTGTTTTTGACGACCAACTTTGCGTTGACGTATTTTGCGGTTGCCGGCGAGCTTGAATCTCTTCCTTTCGGCTCATATCTCGTTGTGACACCTGCTGACGGAATGAGTGTTTTGACAGCGTGGTCGGCTGACAAGTTTACGTCTGATATGGTCGCAAAATCCGTTAAGAATTTCGACCTTATGAATAAAGTTGATACAAGAGCAATCATAATCCCCGGTCTGTTGTCTCACATGAAAGACGAGCTTCAAGAAGCTATGCCCGAGTGGGAAATTGTTGTCGGAACCGTTGAAGCGTGCCAGATTCCCGAGTTTATTAAAAACAGGAAATAAAAATTGTTTTATGCACTTTCTTTTTCCGTAAGTTTTCTGTAAGCCTGAGAGTTGATTTCACCTCCGACAAGGATGATAAGCGAGGTGTAATAAAGCCATACCATAAGCATTACGAAAGCACCGATTGAACCGTAAACACGGTTGTAGGTGTGAAGGTTGTTGATGTAGATAGAAAAACACCACGAGCCGAACATCCAGCAGAAACAGAAAAACAACGTTCCGGGCAGTGCAGCTTTGCTTTTTATTCTGTCAGGACCTTCTGATGCCGGAAGAAGATAATAGTTCAAATATGCCATTACATAAAGTGCAATAAATGAAACGAACCACCTGCTTATCAAAAGTGCGTTGATGAACAGAGAAGAAAGGTTTACAAAGTTCAGCACAACCTGAAGGATGATTTTTCCAAAGATAATCAGGTTGATTGTGATGAACATAACAAATATGTTCACAAAAACCATAAGAATCGAGATAGTTCTTGTCGTGATGAGATTTCTGTGCTCGTCTATTCCGAGAGCTCTGTTCATCCCTTTTATGATTACAAAAATTGCGTTTGAAGATAAAAATACGGTTACAATAAAACCGAAAATGGCTACGATTCCTCCGTGTTGAAATATCATAACTTCGTTTAAAACTTCTTTTATAAGGTTTACGGAGTCAGTTGGGGCAACGGTTTCAAGAAAATGTATAATCGGCATAAAAAGAGATTTTTTGCCGAGAAGAGTAAAAAATGACATCATAAACAGCATAAACGGAAAAATTCCGATAGCAAACCAGAATCCCATTTCTGCGGCCATTCCGAGGAAATCGTCAATGATGATTCTGTTAATAAGATTGCAAAAATATCTTTTTATTCCGTCTAACATAAATGTTTTTTTATCTCTTCAATCATCTTGTCACAGGCAATGTTTAAAGGCTTTCGGATTGTACATCCTGCTGCGAATGTGTGCCCGCCGCCGCCAAAAGCCGAAGCCACAAGGCTGACATCTGTGTTCTTGCTTCTCAGGCTGGCTTTTGTTGTGTTTTCATCCACTTCTTTTAAGACAAACGAAACCTCTGTTGTGTTGATTTGTCTGAGTGCTTCGACAATTCCTTCAGTGTGGTCGTTTTGTGCGTTAAATTTTTCCAAATCTTTGTTTGTAATCAATACATAGGCTATTTTGTTGTCTTCAATAAATTTTGCGTTTATAAGACTGTTTGCCTGTAAAAGCACCATTGGTTTCGGCTTTGATTCATAACAGTATCTTGAAATCAAAGCGGGCTCTGCGCCGTATTCTATCAATTTTGCTGCTTTTTGAAGTGTAACAGCTGTTGTGTTTTCAAATCTGAATCCGCCCGTGTCCGTAAGAATTGATGTGTAAAGAGCTTCTGCTGTGAGTTTGTCGATTTTTAAGTTCAGACTTTGTGAAATGTCAAACAAAACCTCGCCTGCACAAGCTGCATCCGCTCTGACAAAATTTATATCGGCATAGTTGTTGTTTGTTTTGTGATGGTCTATGTTCATTGTGACTTTTGCGTTTTCAAAAAGAACCAGTGCATCTGTCATTCTGTCTTTTGCTGCAATATCTACTGCAATTGCAAGGTCATAAATTTTTGTTGTGTCAAGCTCCTGTGCTGATTTTATCTGTTGAGTACACGGCAAAAACTTGTATATGTCGGGAATTTTGCCGGAAGTTACCATAACTGAATCTTTGTTGAAATTATTTTTTAAAATCAGATGAAGTGCGCTCATTGTTCCCAGCGTGTCTCCGTCAGGATTTACGTGAGAAAAAATAATTATACTTCCAGCTTTTTCTATCGTGTCTTTAAATGATTTGTATCCCATAAGATTATTATAGTATAAAATAATCTAAAACACATTTGTAAAGAAAAAGGTGAATATGGAAGCTATTTTACACGGAGTTTTGACACTCTTGAATTTGTGCCTGATAGTCGGATGCTGCGTAGTTTTTACGAATGCGGTGGAACATCTGGGCAAACTTTATAACCTTAATGAGGGTGCGGTTGGCAGTATCCTTGCGGCAGTGGGAACGGCTTTGCCTGAGACAATAGTGCCTCTTGTGGCAATTCTCGGGGCGTATTTGACTCATGCTGACGTGCATGCAGGCAAGGAAATCGGAATCGGTGCAATTCTGGGCGCACCGTTTTTGCTCTCGACACTGGCAATGTTTGTGACAGGTGTTGCTGTGTTGATTTTCTGGAAGATGAAAAAAAGAGAACATAAAATGAATGCGAATTATGTTGTTATGTTCCGTGACTTGAAATTTTTCTTCTTTAGCTACACTCTTGCGATTGCGGCAGGGTTTATTCATATTCCTTTCTTGAAATATATCTGTGCGGCAGGTCTTGTTGTATATTACGGAGTTTATGTTTTTAGAACTTTGAACTGTTCTCATTCTCAATGCGGCGAGGGGACTGAAGTGGATGAGCTTTTGTTTGAGAGGATTTTCAAAAAGTATAACAAACCACTTGTGTGGCTTCAGGTTTTTGTTTCAATAGCCGCTTTAATCGGATTTGCACATATGTTTGTGGGACAAATTCAGTTCTTTGCAAAGCTTTTCAGTTTGAATCCTCTTGTTTTAAGCCTGATTCTGGCACCGATTGCAACGGAACTGCCTGAAAAGTTCAACAGCGTGCTGTGGGTCAGCCAGAGCAAAGATACACTGGCTCTTGGAAATATCACGGGTGCAATGGTTTTTCAAAGCTGTATTCCGACGGCTATCGGAATTCTTTTGACCCCATGGGTTTTTGGAATGGAGTCTTTAATCAATATAGTACTTGTCTATTTGTCCACACTGATATTGTTTATTAATTTATATAGAGACAAGGCTTTCAGCCCTCATATACTGATAACTTGCGGAGTTTTTTATCTGGCGTATATTGTTTATGTGTTTACAACCGTGATAAAGTAAACAGATTTCATACTTAATCTTTTATGCCCTTCTTTTGGAAGGGCTTTTTATTTGTAAAGAAATGTAACAGTATATACTCATGTCTGCAATTTTGGATTTTGTATATACTTTATATATATGTAAGACAAATGAAACAAAATCAAACAAACATTAAATAAACACAATAAACAAAAAATAAGATGAGACTTTCACACTAAACACTAACCTACCTAACTTCCTAACCTTCCCTTCCTATTAAAAGTATTGCTCTAATTCAAAATTAGAGCTTTTTTTTTGACAAAATGAACAGGCGCAGCAAAGCGAGCCTAGTGAACTTGTCTCCGAAGCGAAGCGTAGGTGCTTCTTTTTCGGCTGAGCTTATGCGAAGCCTGAAAATTTGCCGAACTGCAAATAATTCAAAGTTAAAACATCGTCACTCATTTCTTGTAAAATCTTCTTAATATACCCTTGGCGGAGGAGCAACAAAATTCATTCAGTGGTTTATTATAAAATGCCGGCAGACAGAAATTGAAAATTTAAAATTCAAAATGAAATTAAATTTAAATACAGCAGTAAAATTTATAACAGACCCGAAAACTGCGGGTGTGGCTGCTTTTCTTGGAATAGGCTCGTATAAAGCCATAAAAGATTATAGAAAAGCGCAGCCGCATGAAAAGAAAAAGGTTCTGGCGTATGATGCTGCTGTCATAGGGGGAACAACGCTTGCTTATGTGGCGATGAGACCATTGTCTAATCGGATATGCAAAACAAAAGTTGTTGATACGGGAGCGAAACTCTTGTCAAAGATGGTTCATGGCTTCAAAATGGCAGCTTTGTCTAAAAATAGTATGAAACCTTCTGTAAAAATGCAAAAAACTCTTGAAGAAACAAAAAAAGCTCTCATTGCTTCGCTTAAAACGGCAGAGGAGATTACAAAGGACTGTATAAGCGGATGTTTGAATACATTTGCAGGATTTGTGGGGGCAATATATTCTGCTGCTGTGATGAAAAAGTTTGTTCTCTCAAAACCTTATTTCAACCCTCCAAAGTCGAAGAATTCAGACAATGATAACGAAAACGGGACAAAGACTCAGGGATATTTTCAGAATTCTGTTGTTTTTAAAAACTTCGACTTGAGTTCTGATACAGTAAAAACCGTGAAACACCTGACTACTACTGTTCTGGGAATGCCTGAGATGAGAGTCTTTGATGTTCCTATGATGGCAATTTCAGGGTTTGCTGTCGCTGATACAAAGGGCTATCACAACAAATTCAAAAAAACTACTTATACTTTGATAGCTTATACATTGATTCCGACATTCTTTTATTCTCTGGTTTCGTCGTTTGTTAAAAATGCAAAGGGGATTTATAAATATCCGCTTTTGTTTGCTTCTCTTGTGGGCGGCGGATATGCAGGCAAGGCTGTCGGGGATAGTGTTAAGGATAAAATAGATAAAAAAATTGATAAAATAGATATGAAATATATCGCGATAAAATAGCTTTAAACGAGTTTTGTAAAATTATATTAAAAAATTGGCATGGTCTCTTCTTCTGTTATACTAAGAATGTTGGGAGGAGAACCCGAAGGTGAAATGAATTCGGGTGTCATATTAATGCAAAAAATATATATTAATAAAATTTTGAATAAAAATAATTTTGAACTTGAATTTTTATGTGACTCTGAAAACGAGCTGGAACTTGATTTTTCTAATGTTACAGAGATTAGACTCGAGGATATTGAAAAACTTCTTGATATTCAAAAGGCTGCTGTGTTTAACGAGGTTAAAATCAGAGTGGAAAATATGCAGCCGAACATTTCAAGAATTTTTGAACAGACAGGTCTTTATAAAATGCTGAATACTTTCGGCAATCCGCCTAAAGTAAAAATTCATAAAAGACTCGGGCTGCTTTTGGATTAGCCGGATTAGCCGGATTGGACGGGTGACTTATGAACGAACCGGGGTTATATATTGTTGCGACACCCATAGGTAACAAGGGTGATTTTTCACAAAGAGCGGTTGAAACTTTGAAGCAGGCGGACGTGATTGCGTGCGAAGATTGTCGAACGAGTGCAAATCTGCTCGATTCTTTTGACATCGCAAACAAACTTGTGTCTTATCATAAATTCAATGAAAAACAGCGTACGGCAGAGTTTTTGAGAATGATTGAGGAAGGCAGGAAAATTGCTCTGATTTCAGATGCCGGAACCCCTTGTATTTCTGACCCCGGCAGAGTGCTTGTTGAAGAGCTTTTTAAACACGGGGTGAAGATTACTTCGATTCCCGGTGCAAGTGCTGTTGTAACGTTTTTGTCAATGATACCGAGACATACGGAAGAATTTGCTTTTGGCGGTTTTTTGCCGAGAACTTCGCTTGCTCAAAAACAGGTTTTTGAAAGGTTTAAAAATCTTGATACTGTCTTTTACGAATCAGCCAACAGATTGCTTGAAACCCTTGAGAATATTAAAGAATTCAGAGGTGAGGAAGCGGTTGTTGCTGTGGGCAGAGAGCTCACAAAGTTGTTTGAAGAGGTGAAATACGGAAGCGTAAGCGAGATAATTGAGTATTACAAAGAAAATGTATTAAAAGGCGAGATTGTCTTTGTTTTGTATGCGCAGCCCCAAGAAGCGCAAAACGAGGCAGAGCTGACAGAAAAAATCAGAGAACTAAAGGCTCTCAATTTCTCTGATAAGGATATTTCCCGTATACTTTCTTCGCTTTTTAAGATTAATAAGAACAAGGTTTATAAACTGTCTTTAAACTTATAAGTTAATAGCAAAAAATTTTTTTTACAAACTTAATGCTGATATGAAAATAAATGAAAACAATTACTCATATCATATTCAAAACCATTCGGCACACAGCTCTTTCGGCTCAGCAAAAGATATTACACTTGAATATATCCTTAAAAACAGAGAAAGACTCCTGCCTGAGCGAATCAGAAGAAAAGCCTCAATTTGGGTATCTAAAAAAAATAAAATAAAAAATATGCCTACTCTTAAAGAATTGCACGAATCGACTTATGCACCTTTGCTTTCGTGTAAAACTCTGGGTGAAGCGCAGAACAGATTCCCCGAATTTAAAGAAGTATTGCAGGCGAATGTTGTAATTTCAAAAGGTTCTAAAAACACAAGAAAAATTGAAGAGCACGTGCAGCTTAAGGATTTGTCACTTTATGTGCTTAAAGAACGGTGGGGCAAAATGAGGACATTGAATGACATTGCTCTTGAACTCGGGTTGAAGGACAGAAGTGCTCTGGGTTGGGTTTTGGATAAAATACGAATGCCTGATTTGGGCAAAAACTATCAGATGCTTTTGAAAGCTTCGGATGAAGAAGGCAACAGAGTTATTTCTTCAAAAGTGAAGGCTTATAATTCAGCGCACAGAGATGCAGTGATTGCCCACAACAGGGCTGTTTCATCAATGCAGTCAGTCAGGAAACTCAACGGACTTATTGCACAGGAAGCCTGGAAAAGATTGCCCCACGTGCAAGAGGCACTTCGTGAGTTTTCAAAAACGACAAACTCTCAAGACAGGTTTGCTGCTTTCTGGTCTAAATATCCTCAGTTTGCCAAAGAATTCGGCGCAATGAAAAGAACTGTTGCTCTTGAAATGAAAGCTATTGAAAAATAATTGATTACAGGCAATTTTTTTAGACAACTTGTTTTTATATAAATGTGAAGTTAAGGAAATTCTATATTGTTATGTAAAGTAATTATAAACTTTAGCCATTGTGATATAGAAAATATAACTTTTTGATGTATAATGTCTTATACAGTTGTCAAAAGTTGTAACAAACAGTGAATGTGAAGAATCATCAAAGGAGAAAAAATGGCAAGAATTTTAGTATCAATGCCCGATGAATTTTTAAATAAAATCGACCAGGTTGCTGATAATGAACAAAGGACAAGAAGCGAACTTGTTCGTGAAGCTTTGAGAAGCTATATCAAACGTACAAAACTGCCCAGCCCCCAAAAAGCTCTGAGCAACGCAAAAATCCTTGAAGAAATTTTAGATTAATATGGAAATTTTAGCTATAATTCCTGTTCGGGGCGGTTCAAAAGGGATTCCGCTGAAGAACATAAAGCCGCTTGCAGGAAGGCCGCTTGTTGCTTATACAATTGATGCGGCTAAGAATTCGAAATATGTTACACGCACGGTGGTGTCCACAGAGGATAAGAGAATAAAAGATGTCGTGCTTTCGCTCGGGTGCGAGGTTCTTGACCGCCCCGAAGAATTGGCTCGTGATGAAACAAAGACTGCTCCTGTGCTGCTTCACGTTGTTGAAGAACTTGAGAAAAAAGAGGGTTACAAGCCTGATGTTGTTGTGCTGTTGCAGGCTACCTGCCCGATGAGAGATGACAAGGAGCTTGATGAAGCATTTGATATCTTCTTTGAGAATGAAAAAAACGGCTGTGATTCTGTTTTTGCAGTAAAACCGGCAGGGCTTACCCACGCACTGTGGCGCAAAGTTCCCGAATGTTACAGAACTGACGCTGATTCAAGCGAATATGAATGCCTGTATGATTACAGACATCGCCCCAGACGTCAGGATTCCGACAAACATTATCCTATGTTTTGCGAAACAGGTGCAACTTACATTATAAAAACCGATGTGATGAAAGAGGTTAAAGACTTTATCGGCAAAAAACCCGAGGTGTATACAAAAGGGTTCTGCCTTGATATAGATACGGTAAATGATTTTGAACGTGCTGCTAAAGTGATTGAGGAGCGCAGAGAAAATAAACATGAAAAGGCAAAAGGAAATTAATTATTGTGAAATGAACAGCCTCTCAAGTGCTCTTGACTCTTTTTTGCAAAACTCAAACATCAAAGAGGGCTTGAAAAAAAGTACTCTGTTTAAATTCTGGGCAAAAGCAGCAGGCAAAAAATTCGAAAACGTTTCAAAAGCTCAGGGAATCACAAGAAACAATGTGCTGGTTGTTGCGTGTGCAAACTCTTTTGTGACAAGCGAGCTGACTATGTTTAAGCGTGAACTTTTGAAAAAGATGAAAACTTACGCTGAGCCTTTGGGGATTTTGATTGAGGACATAAACTTTTCCCACAAAATATGGGAAACACCGTCTTTTCAAGATGAACAGCAAGAGACTGCCGACCCTAATAAGCCTGACTTGAGCGGGTTTGACCCTGATGAGATTGAGCTTGACAAAGATGAAGTTGATGCAATCAAAGCAAGTGTAGAAAAAAACACTTTCGCCTCTGTACAGCAGAGAGAAAGAATGCTTGAGACAATCATACGGGATTTGAAAATTCAAAAATTTTTAGCCCATAGAAAGCCATAAAATCTGTTTTACGGGTTTTGATAAAAGAATCGCAAAGTAGCCGAACACAAAGTCGTAAATCATTTTTGTTCCGCTTTGCATTGCTATCCAGCTGACAACGTGAGAGAACGGGTCTTGATGAATTATTGCCATTAAAATAAGATAGAATATCCCGATTATGTGTATTGTCAAAAGCCCGAGAATAGCTGCTTTTGCAATAGTTCCGTAGTTGAATTTGTCTTTTAGCGTGAAAGCTACAATGAAAACAGCCGGAATGTATGCGAGGATGTAGCCGAAGTTATACTGAAAAATGTAGCTAGGTCCTCCGCCCAGCGCAAAAATCGGAAACAGTGTCAAGCCGAGCGTAATGTAAATTGTGACAGCTGTTATGCCGAATCTTTTTCCTATCAAAGCAGCAATAAAAAATATTACGGGAATCTGCGGAATGTATGAACAGTGCTTGAGTTTCAAAAAAGAGGGGTCATAAGGATTCAAAGAACCAAGCACATAGTGCGAAAAATCAAGCTGTGTAAAGGTTGCTATGATTATCAAAAACACGCACCAGCCCATAACCACAAGCGTACCCATTGTGATTTTCAGTTTTTTATTCTCTGCGTTGAACGCATCAAGTTCTTCTTTAAGCCGTTTTGTGTTCACGTGTTTTGTCCTGCTTCGGATTTTTCTTTGCGCAATTCATTATATCTCAATTTGAACTTATCATACCAGATGTTTTCCGTAAACATAATCAGTGCGTTTTCGTTGTTGTCCTGATAATAGCCTTTTCTTGTTCCGATAGATTTGAATCCGTTTTTTTCGTAAAGCGAAATGGCAGCAACATTGCTTTCTCTGACTTCGAGCGTTATATATTTTATCTTTGCTTTGTAACAGTCATCAATTATCGCAAAGAGCAAAGATTGTGCAACACCCTGTCTTCTTGCTTCAGGATGAACGGAAAGAGTCGTGATGTGAGCTTCTTCAAAAATATGCCAGCATCCTGCATAGCCGAGGATTTTTTTGTTCTCGTCAACAACACAATAATAGTGTGCGAGATTGTTCTCAAGCTCGTTGTAAAAAGACTCTTTTGACCAGTGGTGTTTGCCGTATGACAGAGCCTCAAGTTCTACAACTTCGTTGACGTCCGATTTTTCCATTCTTCTGATTGCTTTGTTCATAGTCATAATATTATCAAAGAGACAAACAAAGAACAAATATTGACCACCTGGTCAATATAAAATTCAAAAACCTTAAACCCTGTGATTGATGTTTTTAACATGCCAAACTTATATGATTTAACTACGAAATAAATTTTCTAAGTAAGTTGAGTAACTCGTGGGGAGTATTGGTAAGAAGTTATGAGAAGTATCGCTGGTTTAAGTACGAAAATTTTGACAACAGGTTTTGCGCTTGCACTTTCAGTCAGCTGTGCAATGGCAAATACACTTTCCGAAATTCAGATTAATGCCGAAAATAATGCAAACGGTCAAAGCGGCTATGGAATTGTTTTGAAAACAGATGAAGCTGCACATATGAAAAAAGTTATTAACTCGGAAGACAAAATGTCTATTGAATTGAAAAATGTTGACGTTTCACCTTCTTTGAACACTGTTTATAACGATGTGGCCAACATTGATAACGTTACTGTTGCTCCTACATCAAAAAATGATATAAAAATAGTTTTTAAAGGTAAAGACATCGCTTCAAGCAAAGTATATTTCGAAACAGTAAAAACTTCTTCGGTTCCTTCTGTGAACGAGACACAATCAATTCAGCTCAGCGGCCCTGTTTCAAGCTATACACCGGTTTACAATCCGGAGTCTTTTGCTGTTGAATCAGAAGATTCTCAGACTTCAAATCCGGAATTGAATGAGGTTTTGACAAAAATGCATATCACAAGAAGTATGCTTGTGAGCGTTAAAAAATATACAAAAAGAGCTTTGAAAAAAGCTGAATCTTCAGGAGTGAACCCGATTACCGCTGTCGGAATTATAGCCATAGCAGCAGCATTTGCTTTAAGACCGCGCAAAAAATCGGCAGATAACGCAAGAAAAAGAATGTCGGGTGTTGGTCTGTCCGCAGCACAGAACAGAAGCAATCTCGACAGAGAGATGAACTTGAACACTCGTATGGCTGCACAAATGAATACAAATAATAATTCACTCAGACAGGGTTACGGAATGAAGGCTTATCAAAACAGCCAGAGAAACCCTTATATGACATCAAATATTGCTTCTAACGGAGTTTCCGGAATTCCGAGAAGACCTCTTTCACAAAGACTATCTCAAAATACAGCGGCTCCCGTGAAAAGAAAACCTGTCTCTGGCGTACCTTTGAGCCCTCAATCAGCTCCTTTGAAAAAAGCTCCGCAAAGAAGTGCTTCTTTAATGAACAATCCGATTCAGCCTGCTGCTTCTCATACACCTTTGCAGCACAACAGCAAAGCTTCTCAAAGACTTCAGGAATCCGACCTTGACAGCATGAAGTTTCTTGAGTCCATAACAAAAATTTATGAGAAAAACGGCAGAGCAGACCTGGCCAAAGGTTTGAAAGACAATTTAAGAAAAGCCCAAATGGCGAATATTTAAGGTTAATGCCGGGCTTTTTAAGCCATTAGAGAGAGATTAATATAGACGATACTCAACAATATACGAGACAGATTTACTGTCTCTTTTTTTTGTAACATTTTTTTTACAAGCTGACAAAATTTTTTGATTTTATCTTTTATAAAAAAACAAGAACCGGAAAAAAGGAGAGAGAACCTTGCGTATAATTCAGTTTTCATCTTTTTCAACGCATAAAGAAAGCTTCGGCTATAACAAATCACTGGATAAAGAACTCACAAAAAAGCTTCAAAATGACAGCTCTGATTCCGCTCAAATTATCAAAAACCTTAGAACCTTCTGTAACTCAACGGAGGACTATATCATTTCCATGGAGAAAAGTAAAAACAAGAGCGTAAATTTGAAAAATATAGTCGATTCTCTTATTTCTTCAAAATTCAGCCTTGTAAAGCTTGTTGAGGAAGTCTATCCGGAGCTGAGCTATCTGAAAAGAGAAACAAAACATTATAACACTGAAGCCGCCAAAACCTCTTTTGAATCGGATGGGATTACAGGTTTTTGGAGAGTTGCTCTGGCAGAAATGCTTTCTGATGAGTTTATTTTTTCTAATCAAAACTCACGAATTGAAGATATGAAGGCAATGGGCGAGGTTGTCAGCTCTTCAATACCCGAAGAAATGGAAAAACCGGATCCTCTTGAGAGCATAGCTATGAGTATGAAGGCAATGCTTAATATCATGTCAAAACAGTCTGAGCCTGCTCCTCCTGCTCCGAAAAAGACAAACACACTGCCTGACATTATCGTGCCTTTTGTGCCCAAAGACGGCTCGCCAAAAGGCTTTGAAAGCATAGGCGGAATGAGTGAACTGAAAGAGATTTTACAGGACAAAATTATCTTTCCTCTATTATATCCTGAAAAAGCCGCTCTTGACTTGAAGGAGTACGGAAAAAAATACCCCAGAGCCGTCTTGTTCTATGGTCCTCCGGGATGCGGAAAAACTTTTATAACAGAAGCTCTTGCACAAGAATCAGGGCTTCCTATGTATTACCTTAAAATAGGCAAAGCAGGTTCCGAATATATAAACAAAACCTCCCAAAATTACGAAAAAGCTTTTAATGAAGCCGAAAACAAGGCGAAAGAAGTCGGAAAACCCGTTATTATGTTCATTGATGAAATTGACGGACTCACAAAGGGAAGAGATTCAAAATCAGGCGGAGAAGACCTCAAACAGATTGGCACACTGCTTGATTTAATATCGAATGCCAGAGGCCGTAATATCATTGTTATTGCTGCTACGAATAAGTTTGATATAGTTGATGATGCTATAAAACGCAGATTTGATGAACAAATATACATCGGATTCCCTGATGAAAAGGCTCGTGAATCTGTTCTGGCAAAAGCTCTTGAACCGAGAACAAAAGCACAAAAACTCTTGTATAACTCTGCTGCTATGAAGAAAATTGCACAAAAAACAGAAGGATTTTCAAACGATGATCTCTGTGTGCTGGCTGACAAAGCTGCTTATCTTGCAAGAAAGGACGGCCGAAGAGAAATTATGCTCAGGGATTTTGAAAAAGCTATTGACGAAAATCAGGGCAGAAAAATCAAAGAGGACAAATATGTCCCAAAAGCCCAAAGACGACCGATTGGTTTCAATCGCTAATGTTAACAAATATTAAATAAATGAATACATGTGAAACCATGTCAGGACGGGCGTGTTCATGATTGTAACAAAAAGTTTACGTATCATGCCTTCAAAAACCCTTCACAAACAGAGTTTTGGATGATTTAATATTAATTGTATTTGAAACACATGACACTCGTTTTGAATTATTAAATTTTATATAAAAGTTTTGAAAATATAATAAAAAATTATTGGGAGGAGATTTGGAGGATTCCAAATCAAAAAAAAAGACCGCAGCGTTTCTTGCACGGTCTTTTCTTTTTTAGTTTCAAAACCGGAGTTTATTTTGTATACTTTTTCGTTTCGAAAAACTCTCCCGCAAGGGGCTGAGTTTTAAGTCACTCTAAAGTACACACAATAAACTCCTTATTTGGCTTAAACAGGCTGAATAATCTCGATTTCATTGCCGTCAGGGTCTTTTATGAAGGCGATTTTTGAGTTTGCTTCTTCCATAATATAAGGCTCATAAAGATATTCACCGCCAAAAGCTTTGAGTTTTTTGTCGAATTCGTCCATGTCTTTTGTTTCAAAAGCGAAATGACCGAATGCGTTGCCGTTTTCGTATCCGTTTTGCGGAGTTTCAAAGTTCTCTGTCAGCTCGATTTCAAAACTTCCTTTGCCGTCGCCCAGAAAATGGAGAATGTAATCTTCACCTTTGATTTCACGTGTTTTTTTCAGCCCGAGAAGCTCACAATAAAACCTCATTGATTTTTCAATGTCTTTTACTCTTATCATTGCATGTAAAATTTTCATATTTAGACCTCCGTAATTTTTCATAGCTCTTCGAATTAATCATATCATATCATTGTAATTTTTAGTTTAGTTGTTATCATTATCACAGGACGAGGTTTAATATGAAAAACAGTATATTATTTGTAATTGACTACTTAGAGCTAAAATATTTCGAATTCAACGATCTTGTTACGAACTTCTGGCTCATAAAAGAATTTCTCGAAAGAGAATGGGAAGTCTTTATTACTGTTAAAAGCGGTTTGATGACAGAAAGCAATCAGGCAAAAACCCTTTGCAGCGAAGCATATCTCAAAGACGGAAATATTTTTTATAAAAAAGACGAACAAAAAAAATATCTGATTGAAGATTTTGACGTTGTTTTCTTCAGACCTGACCCGCCTGTTGACATAGACTACATCAATGCTTGCAGTGTCTTTGATTATGTTGACCATGAAAAAACTGTTTTGATAAATAATCCAATTTCAATTAAAAACTTCAACGAAAAATTTCACTTAAACTACTTTCCTCAATATGCGCCGGAGAATATCGTGAGCGCAAATGCGCAAGAGATAAAAAACTTTGTCAGAGAACACGAAAAAGCTATCATAAAACCGCTTAACCAGTGCTTTGGCGGAGGCGTGTATTATCTCGATAAAGAGGAGCGCAATATAAATGCTATTATAAAAAACCTCACAAACAACGGAAAAACAATGGTAATGGTGCAAAAATATCTCGAAGGTGCACTGCACGGTGATAAACGAATCCTTATTCTCGGAGAGCACGTGTTTGATGAGTGCATCAGAAAACTCCCCGGGAAAGATGACTTCAAATTTTCTGTTCATTCGGATAAGTATTTTGAAACCGCAAAACTTACACAACAGGAAAAGGAAATGGCGCAGGCTGTTGCAAAACGCTTGAACATTGTTGAACTTTATATGGTCGGTCTTGATGTTGCTGACGGAAAGATTATGGAAATCAACGTAACAAGTCCGTGCTATTTTATCCGTGAAATCAATGCGCACAACGGCGAACGTTTTCAGGATGTCTTAATGGAAAAACTGATTAACCTCATTGAATATAAACAAGGAAAAATACCCGCATCTTTATGCTAAAACACCTTATAACAAACGAAGAAAATTTGATAACAAAAGACGAACTCACTGACGTTTTTTATTCCGGCTGCAAGACCGAAAGTGAAGTGAAAAAAATCGGCGTGGAGTTTGAAAAACTCCCTGTTTGCAAAAACACCTTCAAGGCGGCTCTTTATGCTGATGTGGCAGCGTTTTTGTGCAGATATAAAAATTCGCTCTCTCTTGGCAAGTGGAGCGGTGTTTATGAAAACGGCGCAATCCTCGGGCTATCCTGTGAAAAGGGTACAATCTCTCTTGAACCCGGGTCGCAAACAGAGATAAGCCTTGCTCCGATTGAAAAAATCAGTGACATTAAAAGGATTCTTGATGTTTATAACAAATCCTCAAACGAAATAGCACAACAGCTTGGAATCTATTGGCTCGGGTACGGAATACAACCTGTTTCGACTTACAAAAATATGCGTATTATTCCGAAAAAACGCTATGAATATATGACAAAATACCTTCCGACTGTTGCAAAGAAACCGCTTGTGATGATGAGAGAAACTTCGGGGATTCAGGCAAGCTTTGACTATACAAGCGAGTCTGATGCAATGAAAAAATTCCAAACAGCTCTGAAACTTTCTCCTCTTATGAGTGCTGCTTTTGCCAACTCGCCTGTTCGAAACGGCAGACTAACAAAGTATAAATCTTATCGTGCTTCAAGCTGGCTTGATACGGACAACGACAGATGCGGACTTGTCAGCTCGAAAGTCTTTAAAGGCGAATTCTCTTTTGATGATTATGCTCAAATCCTTCTTGACGTTCCGATGATATTTATCGAAAGGCTTGTAAATGGAGTAAAAACAGCAATAAAAACAGAGAATCTGACTTTTCGCAAATTCCTTAAAGAAGGCTGGCAGGGCTATTGTGCCGAAAAATCCGATTGGGAACTTCATCTGAGCCTTTATTTCCCTGATGTCAGGCTGAAAAATTATATTGAAATAAGAAACCACGACAATCAGCGCAGCCCGTTGATTCCTTCCGTACCTGCATTTTGGAAGGGTATAATATATAATGATTCGGCAATTGATGCGGTGAATGAGGTTCTGGGGGATTTGTCTTATTTTGAGTTTGAATATTTGAGGCAGAAAACGCCAAAAACGGGACTGGATATAAGGATTAAAAAATATTCTTTAAAGGATCTTGTGAAAGAGATTGTCTCGATTTCATATAACAGCTTAAAGTCCGCAAAAAACGGCGAAGAAGTGTATCTTGAACCGTTAATGGAGCTTGTGTCACAGGGTCTGACACCGGCTGATGTCATAATCTCGAAATGGGAAAACGAATGGAAACGCGATGTGTCTAAACTTGTAGAATATTCAAGGTTTGTGTAAAAAACAGCTTATTTGCTTCAGTTTGTGGTAAGGTAATAATTATTTTCGACTGACTGCGACACGAGTGAAACGGAGTGAGTCGGAAGGAGAAAGTAATTATTACCTTACAGGAACTCATCGGTTATAAGGAAAAAGTATGAAAAAGAATATAAAAATAGCTTTAATAAACCACGGATGTGCGAAGAATCTTGTAGATTCCGAACTGATGCTCGGAATGCTTGCATCAGAAGGCTTTTCAATTACTTTGAATGATGAAGATGCGGATATTGTGATTGTGAACACCTGCTCTTTTATACATGATGCGGAAAAAGAGTCTGTGCGTTCTATTCTTGATGTTGCAGAAGCCGGAAAAAAACTTATCATAACAGGCTGTCTGCCCCAAAAACATAAAGACGAACTTAAAAAAGCCGTCCCCGAGGCGGTTGCAATGCTTGGAACATCAGAGCTTGAAAGAATTGTTGATGCAGTGAAAGAAGCGGCAAAAGATGAGCCTGAATATTTCTGTAAAATAGATGAAAACCCTGTCTATATTTACCCTGAAAAAGCACAGCGACAACAGATTACAGTCGGTTCAAGCTCTTATATTAAGATTGCCGAAGGCTGCAATTATAAATGCGGCTATTGTGTAATCCCTCAGCTTAGAGGTCCTTACCGCTCAAGGCCGATTGAAAAAATTGTGGAAGAAGCAAAAATTCTTGGCGAAAAAGGTGTGTCAGAGATAGTCTTGATTGCACAGGATACAACAGGATACGGCGTTGACCTTTATAAAAAACCTTCACTTGCAAAACTTTTAAGAGAGTTGAACAAGATAGAATCAATTAACTGGATAAGGGTTATGTACACTTATCCTTCTATGTTTGATGATGAGTTGATTGATGCTTTTGCTCAATGTGAAAAAGTTGTAAAATACGTGGATATTCCTTTGCAGCATTCACACCCTGAAATGTTAAAGGTAATGAGACGTCCTGTTATGGACTATCGCGCATTTGTGAAAAAACTGAGAGAACGCATCCCAAAAATCGCAGTGAGGACAACTTTTATCGTGGGATACCCGGGTGAAACGGAAGAGATGTTTGAGGATTTGTATGAGTTTGTTAAAGAAGCAAAGTTTGACAAAATGGGTGCTTTTGAATTTTCAAGAGAAAAAAACACTTATGCTTATTCTCTGCCTGAACAAATTCCTGCTCGAATAAAAAAACAGCGCAGAAATAAACTCATGAAACTCCAGCAAAAAATTTCAAAAGAGATTAATGAATCTTTTGTCGGAAAAGAAATACCCTGCATAATCGAATCCGTAACGGACGAAGGTGTTGTTGTAGCCAGAGGATACAGAGATGCTCCCGAGGTTGACGGACTTGTATACATAGACACAGACGAAGTGCTTGTGCCGGGTGACATTGAGACTGTCAAAATCTGCGGATGTGATGAATATGACCTTTACGGAACGCTCTAGCTCAAAAAGTCACGCTTGCCTTCTTCTTGAAAATCTCCGCTGTACAACATGGGGTTTGAGGTTCTGCCTGAGTCTTCTTCCTGCCCGTTTTTAATTTTGTAAAGCCTGTTTGAAAGGACATTTTGCTGCTTTTTGGCAAGATATAAATTGTCATCAAATGATTTGTTAATCTTGTTGAATTGCGCAAACCTGAACAAAGACTGTAAATCGCCCAAACCTTTCTCCATAGCTGAAACATCCGTCGATTGTGTCAGATATTTGTTCATTATGTCGTTATATTTTTTCTCGGCAGTCTTTGTGTTTTCAGCATCAAGCCGTTTGAGCCGTTCTTCTTGGAACTGCTTCATTCGCTCATGATAAGCTTCAACAGATTCATATATGCCCTGCGTAAAACTCTGCTGCCATTGAGCGGCTCTTGCGAGTTTTTGTTCTCTTGAATTGTTAATGCTGCTTACAGCGCTAATCGGCTGTGAAACATTGGATAAGAATGCGTGTTCTCCCATTTCCCTGTTTCCTGTCTCCAAAATTATACATAATTTCCCTTATATTTATATAAAAACAATCTGCTCTTCAAAATTGCCTTTTTCAGAAGCTCTTTTGTAACAAAATATTAATGATGATGAGATTTATGACAAAACTTGGAGTTTACATGTTTTGTTGCCGTTGTAAGGTACAAAAAGTGAGGGGGTTTTTATTATGTCTATCCAAGCGGTAAGTATGACAACAAACTGTGAGTCTTGCGGTCCTAAAAAGCAGGTAAACTTTGGTGATAAACCGAAAGTAAAAAATGAAGGCGGTGCAGGTAAAGCTATTGCTTCTACATTTATCACAGGTCTGGGACAAATGTGTGACGGGAGAACAAAAACAGGTGTGAAAATGCTCGGAGCAGAACTGGGACTTGAAGTTGTCAGCGGTGCTCTTACAATGGTTGCTATGGCGGCAAAAAACAAAATAGGTTCTTATGTTGCTCTCGGCAGTGCTGTTGTTGCCGGTCTCGGTGCATTAGGCACAAAAATCTACTCTATTGTTGATGCTTACAAAGGCGGAAAATAGAGTTTAATCGTTTATAAAAAAGTATAAAATAAAAAAGACCCGTTCCTTGATTCTATCCGGAACGGGCTTTTTGCTATTTTTTGACTGCTGATTTGTACAGTGTTTCACGTTTCTTTTTCATTTCAGGGTTCATCATATATTCTTCATATTTGTAATGAGACTCTATCCAGCCGTTTGGCGAGATTTCGATGATTCTGTCAGCCACGGTTTGAATAAACTGGTGATCTTGAGACGTGAAAAGAACTGTTCCGTTGAAATCAATTAATGAGTTGTTCAAAGCTGTGATTGCTTCAAGGTCAAGATGGTTTGTCGGCTCGTCAAAGATGAGTACGTTTGATTCTGCAATCATCATCTTTGCCAGCATACAGCGGACTTTTTCACCACCTGAGAGCACGTTTGCGCTTTTTTCTGATTCTTCGCCGGTGAAGAGCATTCTGCCCAGATAACCTCTGATGAAGCTTATGTGCTGTTCTTCTGAGTACTGTCTTAGCCAGTCTATCAGGCTGATGTTTGTGTCAAAATATGCATTGTTGTCTTTGGGGAAGTATGAACGAGTAGCTGTGACACCCCATTCAACTTTTCCGGAATCCGGCTCAAGCTCGCCTGCAAGAATTTGGAAAAGAGTTGTGACAACAAGCGGGTCTTTGCTTATGAAAGCTATTTTGTCGCCTTTGTATACATCCATTGAAAAATTCTTGATAAGAAGTTCTCCGTCAATGGTTTTGTTGAGTTTTTCCACGTGGAGAACATCTTTGCCGGGCATTTTTTGATAATTGAATCTGATTCTCGGGAATTTTCTTGAAGAGGGCTTTATGTCTTCAAGGGTAAGTTTGTCGAGCATGTTCTTTCTTGAAGTTGCCTGTGCTGCTTTTGATGCGTTTGCACTGAATCTTGCAATGAATGATTTCAGCTCTTCAATCTTTTCTTCTGTCTTTTTGTTTTGTTCTTCTTTTTGCTTTTGAATCAGCTGGCTTGCCTGTGCCCAGAAGGAGTAGTTTCCTGTGTAGAGCTGAATGTTTTTGTAATCTATGTCGGCAATGTGAGTGCATACATTGTCCAAAAAGTTTCTGTCGTGAGAAACCACAATGACAAGGTTCTGAAAATTAATCAAAAATTCTTCAAGCCACTTGATAGTTGAGATGTCAAGGTGGTTTGTCGGCTCGTCAAGAAGCAGTATGTCGGGGTTTCCGAAAAGAGCCTGAGCAAGAAGAACTCTGACCTTTTCACTTCCTGAAAGTTCGCTCATGAGCTGGTAGTGTTTTTCGTCTTCGATTCCCAAATCGCTCAAAAGCGTAGCAGCCATCGACTCAGCCTGCCAGCCGTCGAGTTCGGCGAATTCTGTTTCAAGCTCTGAAACTTTCATTCCGTCTTCATCGTTAAAATCCGGTTTTGCATACAGGGCTTCCTTCTCTTTCATTACGTCATAGAGTCTTTTGTGGCCCATAATTACCGTGTCTATTACAGTAAAGCTGTCATAGGCAAAGTGATCCTGTTTCAAAACGGCAATTCTCAATCCTTTGGGGATATGGACTTCACCCGAGGTGGGTTCAATGTCGCCTGAAATCACTCTCAAAAGTGTTGATTTCCCCGCTCCGTTTGCGCCTATTACGCCGTAGCAGTGTCCGGGCAAAAATTTTATGTTTATGTTTTCAAATAAAGTCTGGCTTCCAAAGCGGACTGTCAGTTTGTTTGTTGTAATCATTTTCGGCTTCCGTATTTTCTAAACTATTATATATCTTTGCATAAATATGCCTGAAATCAAAAGAAGCCTTTTTGCTTCAAACTATGCACGAAATACTTTGTATGTGCTAATATTTAATATAGAAAAATTACACGGCAGGAGAAAATCGGGGTGGTATTTAATGGATGATAAAAAGACACTAATTTTGATAGACGGTCATGCACTGGCTTTTCGAAGCTATTTTGCACTGGAGCGTACAGGCATGAAAACTTCCGAAAAAGAACCGACATGGGCTGTGTTTGGCTTTTTTAAAGCAATATTTGATCTCTTGAAAAACCCGAGAATAAACCCCGATTGTATCTGTGTTGCGTTTGATGTGGGACATCAGACCTTCCGTGTGGAAAAATACGAGGAGTACAAAGCAAACAGGGAGTCTATGCCTGACAACATGAGAAGCCAAATGGGGCTTATTATGGAAGGGCTTAATGCTTTCAACATCCCGATTTATACAAAGGAAGGCTTTGAGGCTGATGACGTAATCGGAACTATCGCAAAAAAAGCTTCTGCTCTCGGTCACAAAACTATTATCCTCACCGGAGACCAGGATGCTTTCCAGCTGATTGACAGGGAAGGCAGTGTGAGTGTTTTGATTCCTTCGAAGGGCGAACTCATAGACTATGACTGGGCAAGGGTTTATAACAAACTGGGCGTTTATCCTGATCAGGTTATAGATTATAAAGCCTTGAGAGGTGATACGTCGGACAACATTCCCGGAATTCGCGGTATAGGTGAAAAAACAGCTGTAAAACTTCTGGATAGATTTCAAACGCTGGATAATGTGCTTTCGCATATTGATGATGTGGACGGAAAATCACTTAAAGAAAAATTAAAAAACGGCGTGGAAATGGCAAAATTGAGCTATTTTCTCGCAACAATAAAATGTGATGTCGACATTGATTTTGACTTTGAAAAAACAAAACTCGATATGCCTGATGTGGATGAGGTTTCTGCTTTTTTAAAAAGGGTGCAGTTCTTTAGCTTTTTGAAGAACCTTCCTGAAATTCTAAGACCTTTTACTGTCTGCTCAATCGCTTCAAGAGAGGTTTTGTCCGTTGACTCGGCAGAACAAAAAAAACAACAAATGCTGGATCAAAAACTCATAGATTTTGTGAGCCTGAAAGACGGTACCAAGGCTGAAATCAACAAGGAAACACCGGACACAACAGCAGCGACAAAAACTCAAGAGCCTGCTTCTGGACAGCTGGGGTTGTTTGCTCAAATGCCTGAATTAACCTCATCGGAAGAAGAAAAACCTGTCTGTAAAATTCATAATGAGGCAAAATGTATAACAAATGAGGAGGATTTTGAAGAACTTCTGTCGGAATTGAAAAAGCAAACTTTGATTTCTGTTGACACTGAAACGACTTCTGTCAATGCTTTGGAGGCTGACCTTGTCGGAATCTCAGTTGCTTTTAATCCGGAAATTACGGCAAAAGACGGAAAAGTCGTGCTCACGGGTAAAGAGGGGCAGACAAGGTCTTTTTATATCCCTGTTTTTCATAAAGTAGGCGATCAGCTTGAAATGAACTGCGTTTTAGAAAAGCTGAAACCTGTGTTTGAGGACGGAAGAATTTTCAAAACCTTTCAGAACTGTAAATATGAAATCAATGCTCTTCGCAAATACAATGTGGGTTTTGAGGGGATAATCTTTGATACAATGCTCGCCAGTTATGTGAATGATCCGTCAAGAAAACACGGGCTTAAGGTTCAGGCGGCTGAAAATCTTGATTATTTTATGACAGAAATTGATGAGCTGATAGGCAAAGGCAAAAACCAGATTACAATGGATGATGTGCCGATTGAAGAGGCTTCTGACTATGCGTGTGACGATGCTTTTGTTACACTGGAGCTTACAAAATACTGGTTGGAAAAACTCGATGAAGATTCCTTGAAGCTCCTTTATGATATTGAGGTTCCCACGGCAATTGTTCTTGCTCAAATGGAGGCAAACGGCGTTTCTTTGGATACGGACTATCTGAGCGGACTGGCAGTAGAGCTTGATGAAAATATCTCTCAGATAGAAGAAAATGTCTATATTCTTGCCGGTGAAAAATTCAACCTCAATTCTCCGAAACAGGTGGGAGAAATTTTGTATGACAAACTTCAGATTCAGCCCAAAGGCAAAAAACGGGGTGCGAAGAAGCCTTCAACAGATGCAAAGGTTCTTGAGGAGCTTGCAGGTCAATATGAAATAGCAAAGTATCTTCTTGAATACAGACACTATTCAAAAATGAAATCGACCTATGTTGATGCACTTCCCGATCTTATCAGCCCGATTGACAGGAAACTTCATACAAGCTATAACCAGACTGCTACGGTCACAGGACGTTTGTCTTCGTCTAACCCTAACCTTCAAAACATTCCTGTGCGCACAAAACTCGGAAACCGCATAAGAAAAGCCTTTGTTCCGGAGGATAAAAACTCTCAGGTGCTTTTGTCTGCTGACTATTCACAGATTGAGCTGAGACTTCTCGCCCATGTTTCGGGTGATGAAAATCTCATTAACGCCTTTAATTCAGGCGAGGACATCCATACAGAAACTGCCTCAAAGGTATTTGAGGTGCCGATGAACGAAGTGACAAAAGAAATGAGAAGCAGAGCAAAAGCTGTAAACTTTGGCATTGTGTACGGTCAGACACGCTGGGGGCTGGCTTCATCTTTAGGAATTTCAAGTGAAGAGGCTCAGCTTTTTATAGACAAATATTTCCTTACTTACCCTAAGGTTAAAGAATATATGGACAATGCTGTTCAGGATGCATACCGCTTTGGATATGCCCGAACAATGTATGGAAGAAAAAGGTATCTTTTAGATGAGTTAACAAGCTCAAACCACAACATAAAAGAGTTTGCCCAAAGAGCTGCGATAAACAGCCCTCTTCAGGGGGCTGCCGCTGATTTGATAAAAATGGCGATGATTGAACTTTCAAAAAAACTTGAACAAAACAACCTTAAATCCACAATGATAATGCAGGTTCATGACGAATTAATTCTTCAAGCCTTCAAAGACGAACTTGAGGTTGTGAAAAAACTTTTGAAAGAGGCTATGGAGTTGGGACAGCCGCTGAGAGTACCTCTTGTTGTCGATTTTGCCTGCGGTTCATCATGGATGGAGGAGGAAGAATGAAAAAACTTTCTTTAACAATTTTGACAGTGTTTTTTTTCTTTACGGGATTGAATGTGTTTGCTTTAGATCAGCTTGAAAGTTCATATGCTCAGACCGCTGCACGTACGACACTTGAGTATACAAGCTATAAGAACTGCATAAGACTATATAAACTTCCATCTAAAAAATTGTTCTTTCTTGCGTTATCTTCTGTGAATGCAAACAGGTTTGAGATTCTTGAGATGCAATCAAGAAACGGATATATTCTCTTTAAAGCGGACGGAAAGGAATTTCTTCTGGATGTGCTTGGAAAAGATAAGAATTATACTTATTTGAAACTCACACCGGGTGATAATAATTACTATTTTTCATCAACCATTCCTCAAAAGATTTTTAATTATATAGATGTGAATTTTAATGCGGAAGTTAAAGAATTGAAGTTTTAAATGTAAATTTTTTATAAAATTTTATAAAAATTTTCTGTCAAAACGCAAAAATATATATTCAGGAGATATTTACATATTGTGAAGTTTACACTATTATATAGTTCCCCCTGAATGTTAATAGGGCCGGAATTAGGGATTGACAGGAAAATATATTGAATCAGATTAACACTAACCCGACATTTGTTCATATCATGCCGAAGGTGAAACTTACACCTATCAAGCAAAAAACACAGAAGGAAGAATTGCAGGAGATTATTCAGGCTCCTGATGATCCTCTTGCGAAATATCCGTTAAGAGCTTTCGGCTATTCAAACGAAGTTGGTGCAGCTGTTTCAGCTATGCCCGGCTGGGGAAGAATCGCAGAGACCGCTTTGTGGGTGCCTGCTTTGATGTATCTCGGTGCTGATATTTATGACAAATATAAAAGAGGCAGAGATGGAAACTATTCAAAAGAATCAGCCACAAAAGGCGTGGAACAGGCTGTGTTTCAGGCTCTTGCAAGTGTAATTCTTCCGACGGCAGCCGTAAAAATGGGGCAGGGCATTGCCGGGCAGTTCGCAAAATTTGACGGTTCAAACCTTAATGCTACCGTAAAAGAAGAACTTCTTGCCAAACTTGAAAAAGATTTCTCTAAAGGAAAATTTACTAAAGGAGACAGAGTTGACAGAAATGGTGTCTTTAAAACAGGCAAGGAGTGGGTTTGGGAAAGAATAAACGACAGAACCTTCGGAAATCAGCTTCAAGATACAAAAGAAAAGCTTAAACATGAAAGTGTTTTTAGAAAAATTATCAAATTTTTCGGACATTCATCAGGCTATGATGCTACTGTCAATGCAAACAGCGATGATGTTACCAAATATCTCAAAAACAAGGTCTTTGAAATATTTGAAAAACAAACACTGATTGAAACAGGCACACTTGATGACATCAAAAAAACAGGAAGTAAAAAATTTGTTCAGGCGTTCATAAAGGCTGAAAAGAATGCGGACAAAAATTATCATCAACTTCTTCAAACCCGTCCGAATTTTATAATAGAAAAAATTCTCTCGTCAGGCGAATCAAAATATGAAAATCTGAAAAGCCTTATCAGTTCTGAACATCCAACGATTGAGGCGAAAATAAACCTTGTTGCTGCAAGCGACAAGGGAAAAGAAGTTTCAGCAAAACTTTTGAAAAAGCTGATGCAGGATTCAAAAAACAAAGAACTTATCGAAAATATTGCTAAAAAAGCTTCAATGTCTAATGAGATAATAAATAAATATATCCAGTCTCGAAAACTCAAAATGGGTCTTTTGAAAACTACCGGCGGTTTCATTGCTCTGGGGCTTCTCGCAGTTCCTATTGACCATTTTGTTCATAAATATATAATCAAAAAATTTCTTGAACCGAGCTTGGAAAACATGAAAAATCTCCAGTCGAAAATGTCTTTTAAACAAAAAGAGAACACTGAAAAGGCGTGATGATGCTGAATAAGGTTCTTAGTCTTTCTTTCCTTCGCAGCAGCAGTGCGAAAACAGATTTTAAGCTGCTGCAAAAAACCGGGAAACGATTGATTAAACGGTATAATTCTTCAGAAATTTGGGCAGTTCCTCAAGAGGCTTCTTTTTTTACGGAAGTAAAAGTGGGTAAAAAGAGCGACAGCACCTTTTTCAGAAATATAACAAGTTTTTATGACAAAGATAAAAAACTTATAAAAAGAGCAATTTCAGGCTCCGACATCAATAACAAAATCAGATTATACGAGCATTCCTATGAGTTTGCCGGATATAAAAATATGTCTGTGTTAGAAGCGGATGCAAGAAGAATAACAACAAAAGAATATGTAAAAGATAAATATTCCTACCTGGGTAAATGGAAAATAAGCTCATTCGAAGAACAATTTGCATATAACTTTTATGAAGGCCCGAATAAAACGGAACGTGTAACGAAACTGCATACAAACAAAACTATCCATGACTTGTTCGATGACTCCAGACGTAGCTGTGTTATGACGGAATATCCGAAAAACAAGGGCTATGAGCCAAAATCTGCCAAAAAGGTGATGGGGCTGGAGATTGTTATGGTAAAGGGAATGCCTAAAATCACTGGATATCAACATACACCGAATGTAAAAATCCCTGAATTTGATGAATTTCTTCCCTATCGATTCTTAAACGGTTCGGAAAAACAAGAGGCTTTGACCAGACATTTTTTGAGAGAAAAACATCTTGATAATCTTGGAATAGCTGTGTATACAAATGAATCCAACGTTAGTCATGATGCCCTCGCTCATTTCTCGGCATATGTACCGGAAATTTGCTGGAGAGGGGTAAATGAAACAAGGCAGCCTGTTGTGACAGCTGCACATGAGGTTGAACACGCTTATCAATACGCGCAAATCGGCAGACTCGGAAAAGGCAGGAACAAATATGAAAAAGACTGTCTTAAAAAATTCGGAAAAATTACTGATATAAAAGAAAGAGAAGAGGCTTATAAATATCTGATTGCCAGTGAAAATTATCCTTCAAAAGAACAGAGCGATTATATTAAAAAATACAGAGATAATTATCTTGAACAAAATGCAAGACAAGCAGGTTGTGAGGCAGCAGAGGTTTATAATATTTGCAGAGAATATCTCAGAAGCGTGTTCAAATTTTTGCCTAAAGGCTGCCGTTATTTATAAAAATAAGCTCTTCTTTCTGCTTTCTTGTCAGATGTTTGATACGATATTCCTCTTTCATTGCTTCTGATTTAGTTTCAAATTGTTTAGTATAAACGATTTTTAAAGGCTTGTGAGCACGTGTAAACTTTGCTGCGGTGCCTGATTTGTGTTTTTCAAATCTTTTTTCAATGTCGTCTGTGTATCCGCAATACAACATGTTATCAACTGTGAGAATGATGTAGGTGAAAAATTTAGCCATATTCTCTGGCAAGCTCCGCTATTGTATTCAAAAGAATCATTATTTTTACATAACGTGTTTCTGTAACCAGCCTGCCTCTGAAATGAGAAGCACCTTTTGTTCCTTTGATGTAGTAGGGGTAAAACTTCCTTACGAACTGAATTGCTGTTTTTTCACCTCTGAGTCTTACTTCATCATCAAGGTGGTCTTTGATCAATTCAATTTTTGCGTCAAACGATAACTCCGGCAGCAGTTCTCCTGTGTTAATATAGTGGTCAATTCTGTTAATCAAATCAGGATTCCCGAGCACGCCTCTTGCGATTGCAACCCCGTCAGCGTTTGACTCTTCAAGAGCCTGTTTGGCGCTCAGCGGGTCTGTGATGTCACCGTTAACAAAAAGCGGAACTTTTATTTCTTTTTTTACATTGCTGACAGCTTTCCAATCAGCCTGTCCCGAATACATCTGTGAACGAGTACGGCAGTGGATTGTCATTGCGTCCGCTCCTGATTCTTCCATAAGCTTTGCGAATTCAAGAAAATTTTTTTCTTCTGCTGTGTAACCCAGCCTGAATTTTACCGTAACAGGAAGGTCAACCGCATCTTTGACCGCTTTGACAATGTCAGAAGCCAGCTGAGGTGTTCTCATTAAGGCGGAACCGTCACCGCCTGTGACGACTTTTTTAACAGGGCATCCCATGTTTATATCTATTATGTCAGCACCGCCTCTTTGTGCAAGTATTTGTGCTGCTTTTGCCATCATGTGGGGCTTGTGACCCGAAATCTGGTATGCAAGAGGATGTTCATTTTCTTTAAAAGCAAGAATCTTTGAGTGGTCAATATTTTGCATCAAAGACTCCGAGCTTATCATTTCCGTTGTCAAAAGACAAGTTTTTGAAAATCGCCTGACAAGCCCTCTGAGAACGACATCGGTTATGCCTGCCATAGGCGCGAGTGCACAGCAGCTGTCAATTTTTACGTTTCCTATTTGTATTTTACTTTTTTGTTTGAGGTTTTGGCTCATAGTTTTTTAAATCCTGTACTCTCTTTGCGGAATATCTTGTGAAGTCATTTGTTTCACCGGCTTTTTGTGTTGCGGCGAGGTATTTTTTATGATACATCAAAGCATTTGAATATTGTGCAAGATAATCATAATCAATTGCTATCGAATAATTTGCAATTATCATTTCAGGATTGAACCGGAGTGCTTTTTTGTAATCATTGATTGCGAGTGCATATTTTTTCTGTGCATCATAAACCATTGCTCTGTAATAGTAAGCGTTTGAATCTTTCGGGTCTCTTGTTATCACCTGATTCAAAATTGCGAGTGCCTGAGCATACTGTTTCTGGTCATAGCATGCAATCGCTTTATCCATTTGTTCTGTATTTTCCTGTTCAATGACATAAGTCAAAAGCTCTTTTGCATCTTTGTGAGAAGGGTTGAGTGCCAGTGCTTTCTGGGCGTATGTTTTCGCTTGAGAAAAGAGTTCCGAGTTTGAATATGCAAGTGCCAGATAATAGGCTGTGTCTGCATTTTTCGGGTCTATTGCAAAGGACTTTTTGTAATATTCGGCAGCCTGTTTATTATTTCCCAGTGCCTGATAACATGCCCCGATTCCAACAAGAGATTCTGCTGTTGCCGGCATGATTTTGTTATAAAGGTTGATTGCCTCCTGATATTTTTGCTGCCTGAAAAGCTCTGAAGCATCAGCGTATATCAAAGAAGATGTTTCAGAATCAATTGCTGCAAGCTGTTTTTTTATGAGTGTATTTTCAGGGAACATTCCTTTTGCATCCGTGAGAACTGTTCTTGCTTTGTCATAATTGCCCTGTTGTTTGTAAGCTTGAGCCAGATTGATATATGTATCTTGATTTTTAGGGTCAAGAGTCAGTGCTCTGTTGTAATACATAATTGCATCAGGCAGCCTGTTGGCTTTGTGAAGTTCATAAGCATATCTGTAAAGCAAATCCGGGTTTGTGGGTGTTTTTTGAACTTCCTGGTAAATATAATTGAGCTTTTCGTCCTGAGTCATGTTTGTTTCCATTACTTCGAAAAGTTCGTTTTTAATCTGCTGGTTTGAAGGCTCAAGGTTTAGCGCAAGTTTGTAGTTTTGGATTGCAGCTTCTTTGTTGCCCATATCTCTGTAACACTGTGCTTTGTAAAGATAAGCAGCCATATAGTTCGGGTTGAAATCTATGATTGTGTCATATGCTTCAATAGCTGTTTCATATTCCTTTTTTGCCTGATACATGGTTCCGATGTTGAGCCTTGTTGTTATACTGGAAGGATTAATCTGCTCAGCTTTTTCATATTCTGCAAGTGCAGCATCCATTTCGCCTTTTTTTTGAAGAATTGCACCTAAATTAGAGTGAGCCTCTGCATCATTTGGTGATTGCGCAACTTTTTGTCTCCATATATTTTCAAGAGAAAGCAGAATATCCTGGTTTTCTCCGGATTTTGATAACGCATAAGTATATTCCTGTGCAGCTTTGTCAAGAAGCCCCAGTCTTTCATATACTCTGGCAAGTTTCAGATGAGTCTGAGCATCTTTTGAATCAATGTTTATTGCCTGTTCAAGGTATGAAGCAGCCTGGTCATTCAAATTCAGAATGTAATAAATATCCCCGAGTGACACAAGCGATTGATATCTGTAAGCCGGGTCTGTTTGAGACTTATGAAACTCCACGGCTGCTGCGGCGAATTCACCCTGTGCCCTCAATGATTTGCCCATTGTGAAATGACCTTTCGGTGTTACATCCGCCTGCATTGCATAAAGAATATTGCTGAGATTTTCTTCCATTGTGTTCAGGTTTGTCAAGTATTGAGCATCCACAGGGGCACATTCGTAATATTTCATATAAAAGATTGCGGAGCGCAAATCATTTGCCGCTTTGTTGTAGTCTGTGGCTTTGTTATTGTAATACATTGCTCTTGAGATATAAGAATTTACAAGCTGAATCCTCGATGATTTATCCTGAGGGTTTTCTCTGAGAGCTTTTCGAAACTCTGTGATTGCATTTGTGTATTGATTTGTTTTTAAATATTGCATTCCGTTAGAATAATAAGCCGAACCTGACTGTGAGTATGCTATATCAAAGGTGTTTTCCTGTGCATTGGCATTCAGGTTCATAATAAAGAGGAGTGCAATTACGGGCAGAATTCTTTTTTTCATTCTTGGCGCCTTTCGTTAAAAAAATACAATGGGTGGCAAAATCAATATTATAATTATAATCCAAACTTTACAATAATCATATAATACAATTTTTTTGACAATTTTTATTATACTCCTGTTTTGATATATAGGTAATTGTTTTTTTTGGGATACAGCCATGGGCATTAATAAAATAGTACAATCTCTAAGACATGAAATAGCCGTAAAGAATCCGGCAGCCTCTGCCGCAGCAAAGGCAAATAAAGCTGTCAATCAAATTGTGAGAACAATAAGACACTTCAACGGTGAAACACACAGGTTTGAGGATGCGAGAGTTGTTATGATTGAAGATGCTTCTGCTGTGATGTTTAAGCGGGTCAAAAATACAAAAGGAAAAATTGAAAAAATTCCGATTTATATTAATCTTGCAACATCTCAGGATAATTACCGTACTTTTTATTATTTTCTTGAACCGGTGACAAACAAAGAAATCGGCTATGTTGCAATCTCCGATTGGAGAAAAGTCAAGGACTCTGTTCCGTATAAAATGGGTATGTTTGATGAAGGACTGATAAAAGATTATATAGAACAGGGCGTAATTGGCGACAGGGTGTCGATAGATTATGTGAAAAATAATATGGAAGAACTCTACTCCGGCGCAGGTTCTCTGGCTGACCGCCTTGCTCTTGAATATTGCTTGAGAAATAAACTCAAACCTCAGGTTACGCTTACTGCTTCTGAAAATGCGCACAGCGCACACTTCCAAAGGGGATACAGATTCTTTCCCGAACAAAAATCTTCTTCTTTTGATGCAAATAAAACAGTTGCCTCTCGCATATTGAACACGAAGTGCGGTGAAAAAGTTTACACAAGAAACCTGGGCAATCTTTATATGTATATGCCCAAAAATGTTATAGAACAGCATCTTTTTGAGATTTCAAGAAACCCTGTTCTTCGTTAATGTAAAAATTTTAAACACTGCTCTTGCGCAGAAATATTTTGCATGTATGATTAAATAGTCAGAAAAGTTACCCGACAATTTAATATACACCCGGCTGATATTTTTCAGTCTCACTTTTGTTGTTAAATTGTTATAAATAGTTTACAAATGTATTTTAATTACACTAAGGAAAGGTAATACAGTGGAAGAAAAAGAAATTCAAGAAGTTGAAACAGTTGAAGTTACAGAAACTGTTGAAGCACCGGAATCATCAGAAGCGGCAGAAACTCCTGCTGAAGAAAAACCTGCTAAAGGCAGAGGCAAAGGCAGAGATGCTAAAGGTAAAGGTAAAAGAAAAATTGAAACAGTAGAAAACGCTCCTCAATCCGAATGGAAAGAAAGAGTTGTTCAAATAAGACGTGTAACAAAAGTTGTTAAAGGCGGTAAAAAACTCAGCTTCAGAGCTATCGTTATCGTAGGCAACGGCAAAGGTCAGGTAGGCGTTGGCTGTGCTAAAGCTTCAGAAGTTATCATTGCTATTCAAAAAGCTATTGCTGAAGGCAGAAAAAATCTTATTTCAGTACCTATCTTCAAAACAACTATTCCTCACCCGATTGTCGGACGTTCAGGCGCAGGTTCTGTTATGTTGAGACCTGCTTCACAAGGTACCGGTGTTATTGCAGGCGGTGCTGTACGTGCAGTGCTTGAGCTTGCCGGAATCGAAAACATTTTGAGCAAATCATTGGGTTCAAAATCACCTTTGAACGCTGCAAACGCTACTTTGGAAGCTTTGAAAGAACTCAGAACTTTCGGCGATGTTGCTAAAAAACGCGGCTTGAGCCTCAAAGAAATGTTAAACTAGTTACACAATCAATAAAGGAAATAATAACAATGGCTAAGGATAAATTAGAAAAAGTTTCGATTAAACTCAAAAGAAGCTTAATCGGTTCTACAAAAGACCAAATCAAAGTTGTAAAAGCTCTTGGTTTGAAAAAAACAAACGATGTAGTGGAACACTATAACTCAGCTACTATCATGGGTATGGTTAACAAAGTTCCTCACTTAGTGGAAGTTGTAAACCAATAGACGACACCAGATTAGATAAGAAATTTAGAAAAGGAAATAAAAATGGCAGATAAAATTACATTGGAAGATTTGAGACCTGCTGAAGGTTCTACTCACAAATCAAAAAGAGTCGGCAGAGGCAGATCATCAGGACACGGAAAAACTTCTTGCCGCGGTCACAACGGTGAAGGCCAACGCTCAGGCAACAGCTCAAAAAGAGGTTTCGAAGGCGGACAGATGCCTTCTTACAGACAGATGCCGAAATTAAAAGGTTTCACAAACTTTGCGGCATTGAACTATGCCGAAATCAATGTTAAAGACATCGAAAAACTTGATGCAAAAGAAATTGATTTGGCGTATTTGATTGAAAACGGAAAAGCTCATCCGTCTTCAGAAGCTTTGAGAGTTCTCGGAAACGGTGAAATCTCAAAAGCAGTTACTATCAAAGCAAGACATTTTACCGCTTCTGCTAAAGAAAAAATCGAAAAAGCAGGCGGAAAAGCTGAATTAGTATAACCGATTCAAATTAACCGGCTCCTTGAAAAAAGGGAGTCGGTTTTTAAAACATATTGGAGAAAATATAATGCAAAATGCAAGAATGAAACCGCCGTCAATGGACGATGTGGTATCAATGTTTCAGGCTTCGGGGTTGAAAGCCAAACTTATTTTTACTTTCGCAATGATTGCGATTTTTAGATTGGGCGTAGCTCTTCCGCTTTTCGGAATTAACAACGATGTTTTTTCAAGAATAGCACAAGGCAACAACATTATCGGTTTTATCGATTTGTTTTCAGGCGGTGCGCTTGCTAATGTATCTATACTCGCTTTAGGTATCGGACCTTACATTACGGCCTCAATTATCATGCAGCTTTTGACCGTAATCGTTCCCCATCTTGAACAGCTTCAAAAAGAAGAAGGTGAAGCCGGAAGAAGAAAAATTTCACAGTATACAAGATATTTCACTGTGTTTATTTCCTTCTTTCAGGCAAGCATATTCCTTCTGTATCTTTTACATCAGGCACCGGCTGCAATTCTGCCCGGTGTAAACCACATAATGTTTTTTATCGGTTCGGCTGTTATTTTGACAGCAGGTTCCGTATTTGTAATGTGGCTTGCTGAATTGATGACAGAAAAAGGAATCGGAAACGGCGGTTCGTTGTTGATTTTTGTCGGTATCATTTCCAGAATACCTTATTACTGCGAAAAAACAGGACAACTGGTTGCCAATGATTCTTCGTTGCAGCTGGGACTGATTACGCTTCTCGCTATATTCTTTGCCACTATGGTTCTGATTGTTGTTATGCAAGAAGCCGTAAGAAAAGTTCTTATTGTGAACCCTAAACGTCAGGTGGGCAACAAAATTTATGGCGGTGTGAATACTTATATTCCGTTTAAGATGAATCCGGGCGGTGTTATGCCTATCATCTTCGCTATCGCAATTCTTTTGTTCCCGACTACGATAATCAGCTTAATCGGACAAACAAATCTCCCCGCAGGTGCTTTGAAAGATGCCATTACCTGGCTGTCAACAACTTTGAGCCCTTCAGGCTGGGTGCACTATGTGCTGTATTTCTTATTGATTGTTTTCTTAACTTTCTTTTATGCTTCTATTATGCCTAATATGCAGCCAAAAGAAATTGCTAACAATCTGAAAAAATACGGTTCATCTATCCCCGGCATAAAACCCGGAAAACCCACTGCGGAAGCTTTGGACAAAATTCTTTCAAGAATTACGCTTCTGGGTGCTTTGAGTCTCGGTATTATAGCCTTGATTCCTTCAGGTGCTTCATATATCACGAACATTACTACTCTTCAGGGTATCGGTGCTACATCTTTAATCATCATGGTTGGTGTTGCTCTTGACTTTATCAACCAGATTAAGACTCAACTGCTCGCCAGAAACTATGAAAGCTTCTTAAAAGAGTAATAAAAACCAAAAATCCTCCCTCTTGATTCTAAAAAAACAGGGAGGATTTTTTTGTGTTATATGATACAATAACACAATGAAATTTAATTTAATTGAAAAAACTGTTTTTTCTCTTGCAGGAATTATTTGTCTATTTTGTGTTGTTCGCGATTACTCGACATCTAATGATATTTTTGTCACAGGTGTCTACGGGTTTATGATAGGGCTGCCTGTTGTTTTTTTAGTCGGAGTTTATCTTTTGATAAAAAGCGTTGTCTCTGGCACTAACTCAAACTCTAACTATGAGACTAAGACAGTACGAAACGAACCGCCGACTCTTTTTTCTCAAGAACCTGCACAAAAATGCGAGAACTCTAAGATAAAGAAATTTTCAAAATGCGGATATATGACTTTTGCATTCGTATATGCAGGAATAATTCTTTTTGCTTTTGCCGGGAAACTATTTCTTTTAGGGATTTTGTTTGTTCCTCTTATACTCGCTGTCTGGTTAGCCGCATTTGTATGTGCGATATACCCTATTGGAATGTGGATTAGTTCTTTATTATCTGCGCCCGTAAAGCCGCAAGCCGTTAAAAACACACAATTCACCACTGAAGAAGCATGGGGCATAATAGCCTATTTTGCCGGGCTGATTACGGGTGTATTAGTTTTGTACAATTTCTTTTTTAATAAATAATTAATGCAGCACAGGGTGTTCTTTAATCCTTCTAAGGTACATTTTGACAACATCTTGAGGCATATACATATAAATTCCGCAAAGGTCTGATGTGTCAACTTTTTGACCTTGTGGCGTTTCTTTAATTCTTTCTTCAATTATTTTGTTCGGGTCATCTGTACCGTATGTTTTTTTGAATTCATAATAGTCAATATCTTTGTCGCTTTTGTCAATTTTGAAAAATTTTCGCCCTCTTTTGTAGTGTGCCGCATGGGAGTTTAAGTCGGCAGCGGATACGATGTTCGGCGTTATTCCCTCTTTCAGGCAATATTCGATTGCAATTTGGTCTGCGAGGTTTCCTATTCCCGAGTAAAGCTGTTCATTGTTGTTTTGCAAATAATTAATTGAAACTCTGTCCCCGAATATCTCCAACTCCGGAAAGTCATCAATCAGCCTGCTGTTTTCAATTAAAAAGTCATAAATGGGATTGTGTTTTGCCAGCTTCCAGTCATCAATGCTCACAAAACCGATTTCTTCTTTTGTTTTCGGCTCAAGAAAATGATATGTGACTGTCCATTTGTCTTTTGATTTTGCAATGTCTGCTTCAAACGGTATTTTTTCAATTCTTCCTGTTTCTTTATTTAAAACTTTTTTGTATAAAATGCCTTTGTCAGAAGAGTTTTGTACGACCTTCAGCGATTGTTTTGTGCCGGAATGAGGACAAATATGGCTTATTATAAATTCTTTTATTTTCGTAGTCTTTTCAAATAAATCTTTTGTTAGCGCATTTTTGCTTCCGCAAATCGGGTTAGAAGCTTTCAGCGGCTTTGTTATTGTCTTTTTCAGGGGGGTATGCTGTATTAAACTGTTAAAATCGTCAATTGAAAACATATTTTATACAAAACGAAAAATATAAAAATTTGCTATGAAAATTTTATGATGAGAATAAAGCAATGATTCCGTTTATTCCTCTTGCGACAAGGTCGCATCCGTGCCAGAAAACTGCTGCGAAGAATATCATTGGTGCTGCATAAGCACGCATCATAGCCGGCTGGCTTTTCATGTCTGAAAACATTATGTTCAGCTTGTCTGAAAAACTCGAATCACAGCGGTCATTTTTGTATTGCTCAAGTATTCTTTCAAATTCCGTGTAATAAACTTTTGCCTCTTTTGAACGCTTTTCATAAACGGAATGCACTCTGTCTCTGCGTTCTTTTTCTTCTTTTTCTCTGTTTAGTTCCGAAGCACTTTTAGTTTGTGTACGGTTAGAGTGCAGTATTGTGTCTGCGGCAATTGTTTGATTGTAGATTGTTCTTGCTGTCGGGTCAGACAAAATTTCATAAGCTTCATTAATTTCTTTGAGTCTTTGCTGGCTTTCTGAAGAATTATTGTTCAAATCCGGATGCCAGCGTTTGACAAGTCGGCGGTAGGCAAGTTTTATTTGCTCATCAGATGCCTGTGTTGAGATTTCTAATATGCGATAGTAGTTTCTTTCTGCTGCCATAAATAAATTATATCATATCATATAACAACCATAGCTCGCTGAGAAAAGAAGACAAGGCAAAAAAAAATGCTTACAAAATCGTTGCAAGCATTAAATAAACACGAGGATATTAAGAGAGAGAGAGTATATGGATAAAACTTATTAGTCTTGTTTTAGTTTGTAAGTTTAAAACTTAAAGCTTTGTTAGTTTTGTTTTTTCTTCCTTTAAATTTTTGATTTCCCTTACTCTTATATAAAGTATTTTTGAAACTGAAAATTGCCTTTTTGATTTTTTGTTTGTAAACAAATGTTAACCAATGTGTTGAAAAAGCGCGTAAACAGTATTTGTTTTTTGAAAAATAAAATAATTAGAAAATTAATAAAACTTAATACAAAAACCCGAAACGCTTGTGAAACGTGTTTGTTGAACAAGTGCGTTTTTGTTAAATAAGTCACTATATTAAATAAACAAACAATGGCTCGCTTTCATAAAATCGGTGAAAGTTTAATAAAATCAATGAAAAAAGCTTGCTTGTGAAATTTTAGCATGTAAGATGAGTATACAAGGGCGTATTATGCCCGTTAATTATACTTGAAAAGAAGGTAAAATGGCAAAAGACGTAATAGAATTTGAAGGCAAGATTTTAGAATCACTACCGAATGCAATGTTCAGAGTTGAACTCGAAAACGGACACGAAATTCTTGCTCATATATCAGGAAAAATAAGAAAGAATTTCATCAAAATTCTTCCCGGTGACAAAGTAAAGGTCGAAATGACACCGTATGATTTGACCAGAGGAAGAATCACTTACAGACTTAAATAAAATATGCTCCCGCCTCTCGGGACATACGCGGCAAAAACAATAAAACACTAGATAAGGAAAACAAAATGAAAGTAAGAGCATCAGTTAAAAAAATGTGCAAAGACTGCAAATTCATCAGAAGAAGAGGCAGAATCACAGTTATTTGTAAAAACCCTAAACA